>NZ_JAOQNH010000001.1:2530291-3200389 GCF_025961205.1 Azospirillum fermentarium | reverse complement strand
TCCGGACCGCCGGACTCGACGCACTTGATGCCGGCGTAGCCGAGCTTCACAACGTCTTCCAGTTCCAGGTCTTCCACGGAACCGGCTTCGGCGGCCAGGTGCAGCACGGTGTCCTGGGCCTTGGCGTGCAGGATCAGGCGGGTCGAGTCAGCCTTGGGATCGCAGCCGACGATCAGGATCTTCTGGTTCAGTTCGACAAGCGCCGCCAGGGTGTTCTGCGACGTAGTGGACTTGCCGATACCACCCTTGCCGTAGAAGGCGATCTGGCGAAGACCGGGCTTGCTCATAGGGGTCGCTCCTTTGCTGGTCCCAAGAGGATCGTTGGTGTCTGGTATCTCGTTGCGGCGGTCAGGATCGCCGCCGCGATCGACTGTATAAAAGCAAGGAGCGTGCCAACTCTGCGATCGGAATATAAATCGTTGTTTTTCAATATGTTAATTGCTTGTGTCGGATTCCGTGCCCCTGTTTTTCGTCTGTGACATACCCGACAAAACCCGGCTTTTTGTCGGGACTGAAACACCGTTTGTCGGAGTCTGTGACAAGGCCCGGATACGACCATCGGCCAGGGGGCCGAAAGGACGGCACCGCTGGCCGAGCCCATGAAAAAAGGCGGCGGCCCGGAGGCCGCCGCCCTTTTGTCAGCTTTGTCAGGGTCGGAACAAACCCGCGTGTCGGGTTATTCCGCCATCTCGTGGATCAGATCGTCCTCGTCCGAGCGGCCCTTGCTCTTGGGCGCGTCGGGGTAGGTGAACGACAGCTTGTCGCCGTCCAGATCCACCCGCACCATGCCGCCCTTGGACAGCCGGCCGAACAACAGCTCCTCGGCCAGCGGCTTCTTCAGGTGCTCCTGGATCACGCGGCCCAGCGGGCGGGCGCCGTAGAGCGGGTCGTAGCCCTTGCGGCCCAGCCAGTCGCGGGCACCGTCGGACAGGACGATGCTGACCCCGCGGTCTTCCAACTGCGCCTCCAGCTGCATGACGAACTTGTCCACCACCCGCTGGATGACCTCCGGCGACAGCGGCGCGAAGGGGATGATGGCGTCCAGGCGGTTGCGGAATTCGGGCGTGAAGGTGCGCTCCACCGCCTCCATATCCTCACCCACCCGGCGTTCCCGCTCGAACCCGATGGCCGGCTTGGCCATGTCCGCCGCCCCGGCGTTGGACGTCATGATCAGGATGACGTTGCGGAAATCGACGTTCTTGCCGTTGTGGTCGGTCAGCTTCCCGTGGTCCATCACCTGCAGCAGGATGTTGAACAGGTCGGGGTGCGCCTTCTCGATCTCGTCCAGCAGCAGCACGCAGTGGGGGTGCTGGTCAATGGCGTCGGTCAGAAGCCCGCCCTGGTCGAAGCCGACATAGCCCGGAGGGGCGCCGATCAGCCGCGACACCGTGTGGCGCTCCATATATTCCGACATGTCGAACCGGGTCAGCTCAATGCCCAGCGTGTGGGCGAGCTGGCGGGCCACCTCGGTCTTGCCCACGCCGGTGGGGCCGGTGAACAGGTAGTTGCCGATGGGCTTTTCCGGTTCGCGCAGACCCGCACGGGCCAGCTTGATGGCCGAGACCAGCGCGTCGATGGCCTTGTCCTGGCCGAAGACCATGGTCTTCAGGTCGCGTTCCAGATTCTGGAGCGTTTCCCGATCGTCGCGGCTGACCGACTTCGGCGGGATGCGGGCGATCTTGGCGACCACCGCTTCCACGTCCTTCACGGAAATGGTCTTCTTCCGCTTGGATTCGGGCAGCAGCATCTGCGCCGCCCCCACCTCGTCGATGATGTCGATGGCCTTGTCGGGGAGCTTGCGGTCACCGATGTAGCGCGCCGACAGTTCCACCGCCGCCCGCACCGCGTCGTTGGTGTAGCGGACGTGGTGATGCTTTTCGTAATAGGGCTTCAGGCCCTGGAGGATCTTGATGGCGTCCTCGACCGACGGCTCGTTGACGTCGATCTTCTGGAACCGCCGCACCAGCGCCCGGTCCTTTTCGAAATAGCTGCGGTATTCCTTGTAGGTGGTGGAACCGATGCAGCGCAGCGACCCCGAGGCCAGCGCCGGCTTCAGCAGGTTGGACGCGTCCATGGCCCCGCCCGAGGTGGCGCCGGCGCCGATGACGGTGTGGATCTCGTCGATGAACAGCACGGCGTTGTCGTGTTGTTCGAGTTCCGACAGAACCGCCTTCAGCCGCTCCTCGAAATCGCCGCGGTAGCGGGTGCCGGCCAGCAGCGCACCCATGTCGAGCGCGAAGATGGTGGCGGAGCGCAGCACCTCGGGCACCTCGCCCTGGGTGATGCGGCGGGCCAGCCCCTCGGCGATGGCGGTCTTGCCGACGCCGGGGTCACCCACGTAGAGCGGGTTGTTCTTGGACCGGCGGCACAGGATCTGGATGGTCCGTTCGACCTCCTGCTCCCGTCCGATCAGCGGGTCGATCTTCCCGCTGGCCGCCTTCTTGTTCAGGTTGATGCAATAGGCCTCCAGGGCCTCGCCGCCTTTTTTCACGACCTTCTCCGCCGCAGCGTCGTCGTCGGCACCGGCAACCCGCTTCGTCTCCGAGCGGCCGGGGGCCTTCGCGATCCCGTGAGAGATAAAGTTGACCGCATCGAACCGGGTCATCTCCTGCTCCTGCAGGAAATAGACCGCGTGGCTCTCGCGTTCGGAGAACAAGGCGACGAGCACGTTTGCTCCCGTCACCTCTTCCCGGCCCGAGGACTGGACGTGGATGGCAGCGCGTTGCAAAACCCGCTGGAATCCAGCCGTCGGCTTGGCATCATCCGGTCTGTTGGTGACCAGATTCGTCAACTCGTTGTCGAGGTAATCCGAGATTTCGCTGCGCAGCCGCTGAAGGTCCAGGCCACAGGCACGGAACACGGCGGCTGCATCGGCGTCGTCGATCAATGACAGCAGCAGATGTTCGAGCGTCGCGTATTCGTGCCGGCGCTCGTTAGCGTAGGCCAGGGCGCGGTGAAGGGTCTGTTCGAGATTACGCGACAGCATGGTTCGGATCTAATCCTTCTCTAGCGTGCATTGCAGAGGGTGCTGGTTCTGGCGCGCGAAGTCCATCACCTGGGTCACCTTCGTCTCCGCAACCTCGTAAGTGAAAACGCCACAAATCCCCACGCCGCGGCGGTGCACATGCATCATGATGCGCGTCGCTTCTTCGCGCGACTTGTGGAAGAAACGTTCGAGGACATGAACGACGAACTCCATCGGTGTGTAGTCGTCGTTCAGCATCAGAACTTTGTACATCGAGGGCTTTTTCGTCTTGGGCTTGGTCTTGACGACGATGCCCGTCGTGCTTCCCTCGTCCCCTTGCTTGTCGTTGTCAGCCATGGAGTCAACAGTTGGTCATCGCGATGTTTGCCTCCGGGAATGATATGAGCACTTGTGGGCCGGATGGAAGGGGGCAGACGCGAAATCGGTCTTTTTGCCAGGGCCCGCCCGCACAAGGTCACGGGATTTAGCCCGAAATAAAGGGCAGGATAGGCGAAGCCGCCGAAGGGCTGCGGAAACGCCGCATGGCATCAAGGGTTCGCCATGCCGAAAGCAATGTCAAGGCCATCCCCATAAGGAACAGGCGGCGCCCAAACGGCAACAGCCCGGCGGACGGGCCGCCGGGCTGTTGCCGGAACCGGGCCGGCGGGTGGGGTCACCCGCCGCCGATCGTCAGAGAGGGAGAACGCGTGCTGCGCCGGACCCCGTGGGCTCAGGCGGCGACCGCCGGCTTGGTCAGCTTTCCCACCGCGACGTTGACGCGGGCGCTGATGGGGGCCAGGGCTTCGTTGGTCACCTTCACCGACAGCTCCTGCAGCTTGGTGCCTTCGGCAACCAGCGCATCGAGCGAGGACTTGAAGTAGCTGTTCTGCAGGTCGATCAGCTCGCGGATCGACTTGACGGCCAGCACGGCCTTGCCGGCGGCGACGTTCTTTTCCAGCGACGCCTGGGTGAAGGCGGCGACCTGCTTGCCGGCGGTCTCCGCGCCCTTGGCGACGATGGTGCCGGACGCGACGATGGCGTCCACGTTTTCCTTCGACAGGACGGTCAGTTCTTCATAGCTCTTCAGGAACTGGCTGGAAGCCTTTTCGAATTGTTCCTGCTGGGTCTTCACATAGCCTTCCAGGTTGGTCTTGGCCTGGGTAACCACGTCTTCGATAGCCTTGGTGGCGGCGATGAACTTGTCGGTCATGAGAGGCGTCCTCGCGTTCGCGTGTATGGTTGAAACGTGTCGCGTGATTGTCAGCCGCCCAACCGGCCGGATCGGCTGCACCGGAGGGTGGATGTTGTGCTGCATTGCAGCGTAAGGCCCACTATACGCGGCTGAAGGGCGGAGTCAACGGATTTTGTGCGTTGCACAATAAGAAAAATCGCCGATACGGCACCGTGGGGCAAGAGAAAGCGGATCCTTTGCAAAGCAAATGTTGCGCCGGCAAACAAAACGGCCCGGCGGTCGTCCCGCCGGGCCGTCGTGGCAACTGGTGCAAAGCTTCAGCGCAACATCCGCACCGTCACGCGGCCAGCGTCCTGGTGACCTGTTCGGCGGCGGCCTTGACGCGGGCATTGATGGGGGCCAGCGTGGCGGCCACCAGTTTTCCCGCCTGTTCCTGGAACCGGGCCGATTCGGCGGCGGCGGTTTCGAAGGACGCCCTGACGAAGGCGGTGTGCAGGCTGACCGCCTCCTTGGGCGTCTTCACCGACAGCAGGGCGTTCCCCAGCGCGATGGAGTCGTCGAAGGCGGTGCGGGCATAGGCCGCGGCCTGACGGCTCAGATCCTCGATGCCCTTGGCGGCGATGGTGCTCGACAGGACCAGCGCGTCCACCGTGTCGCGGTGGAAGGCGGCGATGTCCTCGTAGCCCTTCAGGATCTGGGCCGCGGCCTTTTCCACCTGGTCCTGGCTGGCCTGGACGATGGCGTCCAGCGGCGGCCGGGCGCTGGCGGGCCCGATAGCCGGCAGAGGGGCGGGGGCGGGAATGGGGGCGGTATCCGGCGTCGTGTCGGCGATGGTGGTCATGGTGCGCCTTCCTTCCGTATCGCGCGTGGGCTCCGGTCCTGGGAAAAGCGTGGCCGAGCCATTTTGCTGCAATGCAGCAAAGCGACCCTAGTCCGGTGGGGCGGAGGGCGTCAAGGGCTTATTGTGCGGTGCACAATAAGCGGAAGGCGCCGGTCCTGCAGGTCCGCCCCTCCCGGCTCCGCCAAGACCGGCGCGGCGGGGATGTGAAGAAGCGTGCCGCAAACGGCGCCGTCTTGTGCTACTCAAAGCCCCGCCGGTACGGGATGAGGGGGAGGGCGGCCCGCCGGCGCTTCCGCGGCGGTGCGCCGGGGGGCGGGATGAGCGGCCTTCGCCAACGCTGTCTTCATAACAGGATCATTCGTTATGACCTATTGCGTGGGGATCAAGATCGCGGGCGGCCTGATCGGCCTGTCGGACGGGCGGATCACCAGCGGAACCCAGCTCTCATCGGCCCGCAAGGTGACCATGATGGGCAGCGGCGGGGACCGCTTCTTCATTATGAATTCCGGCCTGCGCAGCGTGCGCGACAAGACGCTGGCCTATCTGCGCCGCGACATGCAGCGCCGCCGCGGCGAATCCTATGCCACCATGCTGGATGCGGTGGGTGCCTTCACCCAGTGCCTGCGTCAGGTGGCGGAGGAGGACAAGGTGTCGCTGGAAGCCTCCAAGCTGCATTTCAACCTGCACGCCATCATCGGCGGCCAGCTGGCCGAGGACACCGAGCCCACCATGTATCTGGTCTACCCGGAAGGGAACTGGATCGAGGTGGACGAGCGCACCCCCTATCTGTCCATCGGGGCCACCGCCTACGGCAAGCCGATCCTGGACCGGGCGCTCAAATACGACACCGATCTTCAGACGGCTCTCAAGATCGCCTACTTGTCCTTTGATTCCACGCGGGTTTCCACCAGCGACGTGGGCTTCCCCATCGACATGGTGACCTATCAGTCCCATGAGCGCACGTGGCGTCAGTCGAACTTCGACTATGACGACCTGATGGAGCAGCGCCAGTGGTGGAACCGCAACATCACCGATCTGGCCCGCCGCATGCCCGACGGCCCGTGGGTGGAAACCCTGGTGCCCGACGCCCAGCGCCGCAAGGGGGAGCCGTAAGACCCGCCAGGAGCCGGGCCGCCGGCTCCGGCGCTCACCCCAGCAGGTTCCAGGGGCCGAACAGATGGGTCGGCCCCACCAGCCCGCCGCGGTCCACCTCCAGCTCGAAGAACACACCGCCGGAGTCGCCGCGCGCACCCGCCGGCGGCAGCATGCGCGGGGCATCGTCCGGGGCGGGCAGCGGGGGGAAGGGCACCCCCGTCCCGTCCATTCCCTTCACCGGCGCGTCGAAGCGGATGTCGGCGAAACGGTCCATGGGATAGGGGTAGACGTTGAAGAACCACGCCCCGCTGCGGCAGCCGTTGACCAGCCAATAGATGGCGTTGGACGGCAGGCGCACGGTGCCGGGCAGCGGTTCGAACGCCCCGCTGTCGGACAGGCGCAGCACGAACTGGGCGAATTGCCGCGGCGTCAGCCGGGTTTCCGCCCGTTCCCCCCGCCACGGCCCCATCAGGTCGAGACCCGCGGAGTCGGTGGGGTTGACCTTGCGCAGGTCCGCCGCCTGGATCACGCGGGCCACCACCACGGCCCCGCCCTTGTCCGGGTCGGCGGTGATGTCGTAGGTGCGGATGTGCTGGTTGTAGTCGGCGTTGAACACCAGCCGGAAGCGGTCGGCGCGGTCCTGGCCGCAGGACCGTCGCAGGTCGTCGCCGTTCAGGTACGAAAACCAGCTCAGCCCCCGCTCCACCGGCATGGTGGACGGTCCCGATGCCGCACATCCCGCCAGAAGCCCCACCAGGGCCACCCCCCCCAGCCGCACCGCCGCCAGCCAGCGCGGCCCGTTGCGCCGTGTCCTCATCCCGTGTCTCCCCCAGCCCGGTCCGGTGCCCCTTATTGCCGGGCGCAAAAAAGAATCAGGCCGTCCGCCCGTCCCATGTGATATAGCGCACCCGCGCGGTCGCGGGAGAGGTGCGAAAGGTGCATGGCTTTCCGGCATCTCCCGCGTGACGCATCCTGCCACCGGCCCGCCCGTGCCGAAAAGAACACAGCGAAGGCGGAAGCAGGAAATTAACGAATTCTCGCTAGACACTGAAAAAGCACGACTTTACCATTCCAGGCAATGGTAGGGGACAGGATTACCGGGGGCACCATGACCGAATCGCAGCGCGCCGCGTCTGCCGCCGACGCAGCCATGATCCGTGCCGGACAGGGCACCACCATGGACCGGGATGTTGCTCCGTCAGGTGTAAGCCTTCCGATCCGGCTCCGCCGGGGTATGGCCGGGGTTCTGGCCGTCGCCGCCGGCCTGCTGACCGCGGCACCGGCCTTGGCGGTGAAGTACGAGGCCATCGTCATGGACGCCCGCACCGGCGAGGTGCTGCACCAGGAAAACGCCGACGTCATCACCCACCCGGCGTCCCTGACCAAGATGATGACCCTGTACCTGACCTTCGAAGCGCTGGAGGCGGGGCGCCTGAACCTGGAGCAGACGCTCCCCGTTTCGGAACACGCCCAGAGCATGTCGCCCACCAAGCTGGGCCTGCGCGCCGGATCGTCGATCAAGGTGGAAACCGCCATCCTGGGTCTGGTCACCAAGTCGGCCAACGACGCCGCCGTCGTGCTGGGCGAGGCCATCGGCGGCAGCGAGCCCCGCTTTGCCGAGATCATGACCCGCAAGGCGCGCCAGCTCGGCATGCGCAGCACCGTGTTCCGCAACGCGTCGGGCCTGCCCGACGACCAGCAGGTGACCACGGCCCGCGATTTCGCCATGCTCTCCCGCGCGCTGCTGGCCGATTACCCGAAATACTACCCTTATTTCAGCCGCCGCAGCTTCGTCTACGGCGGCCGTTCCGTCCCCAACCACAACCGTCTGATGTCGCGTTACGACGGCATGGACGGCATCAAGACCGGCTATATCAAGGCGTCGGGTTTCAATCTGGCGGCGTCGGCCGTGCGCGACGGGCGCCGGCTGGTGGCGGTGGTGATGGGCGGCAAGTCGCCCGTGGCCCGCGACAACCGCATGGCCGAGCTTCTCGACGCGTCCTTCTCCAAGCTGCGCCGCGGGGGTGGTGACGCCCCGGTGCTGGCGCGGGCGGATGCCGACGACGCCCCGGCCCGCGCCGTGCCGGTGGCCGCCGCCGCCACGGCGGCGCCCAAGGCCGCGGCCAAGGCGGCCCGTGCCGCCAACGCCTGGGGTATCCAGGTCGGCGCCTTCGGCTCCGCCGCCGCCGGCGAGAAGGCGGCCAAGGAGGTGATGCGCAAGCATCCCCAGCTTCTGGCCAACACCAAGCCGTCGGTGGTGTCCTCCACCACCAAGGGCAAGAAGGTCTACCGCGCCCGTCTGATCGGCCTGGACGAGAAGGAGGCGCGCAACGCCTGTGCCAAGCTGAAGAAGGCCGGCGGCCATTGCATGCCCCTGGCCCCGTCGCTGTAAACTTCGCCCACCCTGCGGCGTTTTTCCGACACCGGCGGACGGCCAGAGGGGCCATCCGCCGGTGTTTTCGTTTGCGGCCCTACCCATATCAATCGTAAAGGAACGGGGAGGAAATCGGACCGGACCGGAACGAGCGGGGGGTGCTTGGCGCACGCTTTGCCACTCAGCGGTTTTTCTTTCCGGGCCAAATGGTTATATAAGCCCTCTCCGGTATAACGAGAAAACCCAGCCGAGGAGACTGCGTGCCCATGACCACCTTCGACGAGCGTGAAAGGGCGTTTGAGAACAAGTTCCAGCATGACCAGGATCTTATGTTCCGCATCCGCGCCCGCCGCGACAAGCTGGCCGGCCAGTGGGCGGCCGGACTCCTGGGCCTGACCGGAGCCGACGCCGACGCCTATACCCGCCAGATCCTGGATACGGATATCGGCACCGCCGGTCCGCACCACATCCGCACCCGCCTGATCGACGATTTCCGCGCCAAGGGCGTGGACATCTCCGACCACCGGGTGGACAAGGAACTGGGGGACATCCTGGAAACCGCCCACCAGCAGGTGATGGCGGAATAACCGCCGCACCGCCGAACGAGGGGGCCGCACCACGGCCCCCTTTTCGTGTGCGCTCAGTTCAGCAGGCTGTCGGTCATGTCGCCGACCAGGGCGGCGAGGAACAGGTCCAGCAGGACCATGGCCGCCGCGGCGAATCCGCCCACCTGAAGGGCGGTGCGGGCCACGAACCACTGATAGGTCAGCATGGCCATGGTCACGCCGAACACCAGCGCCCCGGCCACCCCGTCGGGCAGATCCCCCGCCAGCGACACCAGGCTGACCGGCAGATAGACCGCGATCTGGATCACCGCCGACCAGTTATAGGCGCTGACGAATCCGGGGTAGAGCGCGTCCCGTTTCAAGGATCCGCACACATGGTGCATCAGCAGCGGGTACAGAACCACGCTGATGGTGTAGCCGATCCCCTCCACCGTCACGATCTGCCACAGGGGCAGGTCGTCGGCGGATTCCGGCAGGCGCAGGGCCATCAGGATGGCGTAGAAGGGCAGGATCAGCACCGGCCCCCAGAACGACCGCAGGGCCCCGGCCCGGCTGCGGTCCAGCTCGGCCATGCCGCCGGGATCGAACCGTGCCAGCCGGTAGGCGGCATGGACCGAACGGATGATCTCGCCTGCGGTGATGGCCATCGGTTGCATCCTTCCCGCCCGGCGCCGGCTCAGGCTGTCCGGCCGTTTATGGGCCGGGTGTTGAGGGGCAGGCGGGCGAACCCGTCCAGCACGGCGGCATAGATGCCGGTCAGGGCGTCCAGGTCGGCCAGGGCGACGTGCTCGTCCACCTTGTGCATGGTCTGGCCCACCAGCCCGAATTCCACCACCGGGCAATAGTTCTTGATGAAGCGGGCGTCCGACGTGCCGCCCGTGGTGGACGGCTCGGGCCGCCGTCCCAGCACCGCCGCCACCGAATCGGACACCAGGTCGGTCAGCGGCCCCGGCGCGGTGACGAAGGAATCGCCGCTGCAGGTCATGGTCAGGTCATAGGCCCCGCTCTGCCCGGCGCACACGGCGTCGAATGTCCGGCGCACCCACGCCTCCAGCCCGGCGGCGGTGTGGGCGTCGTTGAAGCGGATGTTGAAGGCGGCCCGGCCCGCCGCGGGGATCACGTTGCCGGCGGTGTTGCCCACGTCGATGGTGGTCAGCGCCAGGGTGGAGGGCTGGAAATGCTCGGTCCCCGGGTCCAGCGGTTCGGACGCGATGGCGTCCAGCATCCGCACCAGCCGGGGCAGGGGGTTGTCGGCCAGATGGGGATAGGCCACATGCCCCTGCGCCCCATAGACGGTCAGGCGGCCGGTGACGCTGCCGCGGCGGCCGATCTTCATCATCCCGCCCATCTCGGTGGGGTTGGTCGGTTCGCCGACGATGCAGGCGTCCAGCCGCTCGCCCCGTTCGGCCAGCCATTCCAGCACCGGGCGGGTGCCGTTGACCGCGTCCCCCTCCTCATCGCCGGTGATGAGCAGGCTGATGGAGCCGTCCAGCGGCTTGCCATTGGACAGCCGGCGGGACACGGCGGCGACGAAGGCGGCAATCGCCCCCTTCATGTCCACCGCACCGCGGCCATAGAGCTTGCCGTTGTGGACCTCGGCGGCGAAGGGATCGACCGACCACGCCTTGCTCTCACCCGGCGGCACCACGTCGGTGTGCCCGGCAAAGCAGAGGTTGGGGCCGGCATCCCCCAGACGGGCATAGAGGTTCTCGATGGGGGCGGTGCCCGGCGCCTGGAAAGTCAGGCGGTGGCACACGAACCCCAGCGGCTTCAGCGCGTCTTCCAGGACGCCCAGCGCGCCCGCATCCTGGGGCGTGACGCTGGGGCAGCGGATCAGCGCCTGGGCGAGCGGCAGGGCGTCGATGGTCATGGCGATCAGTCGCGCAGCAGGTCGTTGATGGAGGTCTTGGCGCGGGTCTTCTCGTCCACGCGCTTGACGATGACGCAGCAGTACAGGCTGGGGCCGGGGGTGCCGTCGGGCATCGGCTTGCCGGGGATGCTGCCGGGCACCACCACCGAATAGGACGGCACGCGGCCCACGAACACCTCGCCCGTGGTGCGGTCGATGATCTTGGTGGACGCGCTGATGTAGCAGCCCATGGACAGGACCGACCCGCGCTCGACGATCACGCCCTCGACCACTTCCGACCGGGCGCCGATGAAGCAGTCGTCCTCGATCACCACCGGGTTGGCCTGCAGCGGCTCCAGCACGCCGCCGATGCCGACACCGCCCGACAGGTGGACGTTCTTCCCGATCTGGGCGCAGGAGCCGACGGTGACCCAGGTGTCCACCATGGTGCCCTTGTCCACATAGGCGCCGATGTTCACGAAGCTGGGCATCAGCACCACGCTGGGCGCCACATAGGCGCCACGGCGGATGAAGGAGCCGGGCACGGCGCGGAAGCCTGCGGCCTGGAAGGTGGCGTCGGTCCAGCCCTCGAACTTCGCCGGCACCTTATCATACCACGAGGAGGCGCCGGGGCCGCCGGGGATGGTCTCGTTGCCGTTCAGGCGGAACGACAGCAGCACCGCCTTTTTCAGCCACTGATTGACGGTCCAGGCACCGTCCACCTTTTCCGCAACGCGCAGGTCGCCGGAATCCAGACCGGCCAGCGCCTCGTCCACGGCGGCGCGCACGGCGCCCTGGGTGTCGGTGGACAGGGTGTCGCGGCTTTCCCAAGCGGCTTCGACGGTCGATTGCAGGGTGGCGTGGCTCATGGCGTGTCCGTATCGGGCAATAGAAATCGGGCGAAACCAGACGTCAGGAATCACCGGGGCCGCGAAGGATGGTCCGGGTGTCCACCCCTTGTCAACAGATGGGGAGGGAGGGCGGAAACGGAGGGGGTGGCGGATCACCTTCATTCGTATGAGGGTGTCCGATCGTTGCCATTTCGACAAAAATGGCGCCCGCGATAAATTTTGCTTGCGCTCGGACCCCATCATCTGACACATAGCAGACATTCATGACCTGCGTGCCGTTTGGCCCGAGGTTAGGGAGGAACGTTACCAAAAGCCGGCGGACAAACCGCTGGCGGGTGCCGGGCAAAAAGCCCAGATCAAACGGAAAACGGCGGGGTAGCCAGACGGCTGCCCCGCCGTTTTTCCTTTGCACCCCGCGTGAAAGCCCCCCATCCTTGCTAACGTATGCGAACCACCCACACGGATCATGCCGACGATGCCTGAACGGACATTGGAACAGATCGACTGTTGGATCTTTGATCTCGACAACACTCTTTATCCCGCGTCGTGCAATTTGTTTGCCCAGGTGGATCAGCGCATCACCTCGTTCATCGCCGGTCATTTCAATATTGCGCAGGACGAGGCGCGGGCGCTGCAAAAGCGCTACTTCCGCGACCATGGCACCACGCTGCGCGGGCTGATGGTGGAGCACGACATCGACCCGGTTCCCTTTCTGGAGTACGTCCACGCCATCGACGTGACACCGGTGTCGCCGTCGCCGGAACTGGCCGATGCATTGTTGCGGCTTCCGGGACGACGGCTGATCTACACCAACGGGTCGGAACTGCATGCCCGCAACGTGACCGACCGGCTGGGCATCACCCACTGCTTCGACGGAGTGTTCGACATCGTGGCCGCCGGCTATGTGCCCAAGCCCGACCCGCGCCCCTATGACCAGATGGTCCAACGCTTCGCCATCGCCCCCGGCCGCGCCTGCATGGTGGAAGACATCGCCCGCAATCTGGTGCCGGCCCACGCGCTGGGCATGGCGACCGTCTGGGTCAGCAGCGATTCCGAATGGTCCCACCCCGACCGGGCCGCCATCGGCACCGGTGACCACATCGACGTGGTGGTTCAGGATCTGATGGCGTGGCTGGAAACGGTGGCGCGGCCCGCCGCCTGACCGTCCGCCGCCGCCTTTCCGCCGCCGCGGTCCGGCTTGCGCCGGGCCGCGGCCTTTTTTTGTGCCGAAGACCCTTTATGGGTTGTGGGAAATTTCCCCAAAGAACATTGTCTCGAAATACCCTGCGAATTCCCTTTCAAGGGCATTTCCGCACTATGAATGCGTATTAACCGGAGATCGGTTCAGAATTTTCCCGGCGGTCTGTTTTCTTTGTTAGCAAAGAAAATGCGAAGAAAAGACGGATAAATTTCACTTGTTCAGGGTTTGACTCACCGTTATCTGCTGTTGGACTCAAACCTGTTTTTCCTCAAGATCCCATGATCTGTGGAACCACCCAAGGGTGTGGCTAAATTTACGCCATTTTGCATAATAGCCCAAAATATAGGCGAAAATTCTGGGCAAATTGCCTGTGGAGGTAGCGATTTCTCTCCGCAATACGGGCGTTAAAACTAAGAAGAGCAATCATTTCGTGCTGTGGCACACCCTTTGCTGGTGATGGCTGATCCAGCGGAAGCTTGGGCTTTCCGCGGATCCGGTACATGACGAGAGGGTAGAATGCTCGAACAACACGTGACCGGCCTGAGCCGGCGCAGCCTCCTGTCCCTGATTGGTGCGGCGGCCGGCAGTGCGGCCCTGTATCAGGCCATGACCAGCCTCGGCCACGCGGCGGAATCGGGGTACAAGGGCCGTATCCGTCTGGACGGCAACCCGAAGGGGGCCTCCGTCCTGGTGCTGGGCGCCGGTCTCGCCGGTCTGACGGCGGCGCTGGAGCTGCAGCAGGCCGGGTACAAGGTTCAGGTTCTGGAGTTCAACGACCGCCCCGGCGGGCGCAACTGGACCCTGCGCGGCGGCGACAGTTTCGCCGAACTGGACGGGACCACCCAGACCTGCGGGTTCGATTCCGGGCTCTACATCAACCCCGGCCCCTGGCGGATCCCGTACCATCACCACGCGGTCCTGGATTACTGCCGGCGCCTGGGCGTGACGCTGGAGCCGTTCGTCCAGCTCAACCACAACGCCTATCTGCATTCGTCCAAGGCGTTCGGCGGCAAGCCCCAGCGCATCCGCGGCATCAAGACCGATTTCCAGGGCCACACCTCCGAACTGCTGGCCAAGGCCGCGCAGCAGGGCAAGCTGGACGACGCGGTGAGCAAGGAGGATCAGGAGATCCTGCTGCAGGCGCTGAAATCCTGGGGTGCTCTGGACAAGGATTATGCCTACAAGGCCGGCGAACTCTCCTCGGAGTTCCGCGGCTTCGCCAAGGATCCCGGCGGCGGCATCGGCGCCGAGCCGGTGCCCAGCGAGCCGATCGGCCTGTCCGACATTCTGACGTCGCGCCTGTGGCGCAGCCTGCAGAGCTTCGCGCTCTATGAATTCCAGACCACCATGTTCCAGCCGGTGGGCGGCATGGACATGATCGGCCGGGCATTCGCCAGGCAGGTGGGCGACATCATCCGCTACAATGCCAAGGTCACCCGCATCCAGCAGTCCGAACGCGGCGTCACCGTCACCTATCAGGACGCCAAGAAGCCCGGCGCCGCCCAGCAGGCCACCGCCGACTGGTGCGTCTGCACCATCCCGCTGACCATCCTGAGCCAGATGCCGATCGACGTGGGCGCCAGGATGAAAGCCGCCATCGACGCCGTGCCCTATGCCTCGTCGGTCAAGATGGGCCTGCAGTTCAAGCGCCGCTTCTGGGAAGAGGACGAGGCGATCTACGGCGGCATCAGCTACACCGACCTGCCGATCCGCCAGATCTCCTACCCCAGCACCGGCTACAACGCCGGGGGCAAGGGCGTGCTGCTGGGCGGCTATACCTGGAACGGCCCCAACTCCTATGAGTTTGCCGCCATGGGCCCGGCGGAGCGGGTGAAGCGGGCGGTCGAGTTCGGCGCCCAGATCCACCCCCAGTACAAGGCGGAGTTCGAGACCGGCGTGTCCGTCGCCTGGCACCGGGTGCCCTTCACCCTGGGCTGCGCCGGAGACTGGACCGAGGAAAAGCGCCACCAGCACTACAACGACCTGTGCCAGATCGACGGCCGCATCGTGCTGGCCGGCGAGCACGCCTCCTACATCCCGGCGTGGCAGGAAGGCGCCATCCTGTCGGCGCTCGACGCCATCGAACGCCTGCACCAGCGGGTGGTGAAGGCGGCGTGACGCCGCTCACCCCTATCCGCAGCACCGCCCCCGACAGCAACGATTTCCGCAAGGACCGCCCATGACCACCCCGTCCCTCCGGCCCGTGGCCCTGTTCGCCCTGGCCGCGCTGAGCACCCTGGCCGCCCCGGCGGCCACCGCCGTGGCCCAGGATGCCGCCGCCCCCGTGCTCAGCCCCACCTCCAAATTCGCGGAAGAGACCGGCGAGGCTCTCTACGCCAACGTCTGCCAGGCCTGCCACATGAAGAACGGCGCCGGTGCCACCGGGGCCGGCACCTACCCGCCCCTGGCCAGCAACCCCAACCTCGCGGCGCCCGGCTACCCGGTCATGATGGTGGTGGCCGGCCACCGCGGGATGCCGCCGGTCGGCAAGATGATGAGCGACGAGCAGGTCGCCACCATCGTCAACTACGTCCGCACCCACTTCGGCAACGGCTACACCGACGCGGTGACCGCCCGGGACGTGGCCGGCGCCCGGCCCTGACCCGTCCGTCCGCCGCTCGTTCCCTGAAAACATTAAGGATTTTCGTAATGACGCTCAAAACCGCCCTTCTGGCCGCCGGCGCCCTGGTCCTCGGCATGGGGGCCGCCCAGGCCGACGTGGTGCGCCTGCCGATCCCCAACTCGACCTTTCCCATCGCCCAGGCGGTGGCGGTGTCGGGCGACGTGACCACCTATTACGTCAGCGGGCAGGTGCCGCCGGTGGTGGACAAGAACGCGCCGCCCACCAGCCGCGAAGCCTATGGCGACATGACCACCCAGACCGTGAATGTCCTGAACCGCATCAAGGAGATCCTGGAAGGGCAGGGCATGACCATGGGCGACGTGGTGAAGATGCAGGTCTATCTGGTCACCGACCCGCAGAACGGCAACGCCATGGACTTCAAGGGTTTCATGGCCGGCTACACCCAGTTCTACGGCGGCAGCCAGCCCAGCCTGCCGGCCCGGTCGGCCTTTGGCGTGTCGGCGCTGGCCAACCCCGGCTATCTCGTGGAGATCGAGGTGACCGCGGTCAAGGCCAGGTAACCCCGGCCCCGCACACGGCGTCCCCGTCAGGGGGCGTCCGCCGCCAGCCGGTCGCGTTCGGTCCCCAGACGGGCCAGGGCGGCCGGCAGCGCGGTTTCCAGCGCGGCCAACAGCGGGGCGGGGTCGGCGTCGCGCCGCTCCACCGCCATTTCCAGGCTCTGGGCCGCCGCCCGCAGGGACAGGCAGCCATAGACCCCGGCCACCCCGGCGATCTTGTGGGCCATGGCGCTGACCCGCGGCAGGTCGCCGGTCCCCCACGCATCGCGCAGGGTGTCGCCGTAATCGCTGAGCGCGGTCAGCGTGCCGTTGATCAGCGTCGCCACGCGGCCGGGGGGCAGGGCGTCGCACATCTGCCGGATGGCCAGATCGTTGAAGCCCCCGTTGTCCGCCGGCCCGGCCGCCGCGGGCGGTTCCGGTTTCCCGGTGCCGGCGGGCGAGGCCGGCGCGCGGTTGAGCAGGCGGGCCAGCAGCGGCTGGATCGTCTCGGGCCGCAGCGGCTTGGGCAGCACCATGTCGGCCCCGGCGGCGCGGCAGGAATCCGCGTCTTCGGGAATGATGGAGGCGGTGAGGATCGCCACCGGCAGCCGGGCCAGGGCGGGATCGTCCAGGGCGCGGATGGCACGCAGGGCGCCCAGACCGTCCATCACCGGCATGCGCAGGTCCAGGATGGCCAGATCGAACCGGGCGTCCGGCGGGGCGTGGCGGATGGCGTCCAGCGCTTCCGCCCCGTCGCCGGTCACGGTCACCGTGTGCCCGCCCCGGCGCAGCATGGCGGAACAGACCATCTGGTTGATGGGTTCGTCCTCGGCCAGAAGGATGCGCAGGGGCCGTTCCTCCGCCGGGGCCGGGGCGGGAGGCGGGGCCGCGACGGGGCCGGCGTGGCGCGGGCGGGTCAGCAGCACCAGCAGCGCCAGCGCCGCCGCCCCCCCGGCGAACGGCGGCAGCAGCGCCAGCCGGCTTCGGGCCTGCTGGGTCTGGCGGGCCAGCCCGTCGTTGGTGCGGCGGATCAGGTGCAGGATGATGCGCGACGATTCGTCGATGCGGTCGCGGATGCTCTGGGCCTGGGCCTGGGCGGCGGTGCGCAGCCGGGACAAGTCCCGCTGGATGTCGAAGATGTTGCCCGTGTCGAGCCCCAGCGCCAGCATGAAGCGGGTGGTTTCGCTGCGGCGGGTGGAGGCGCTGCTGATGGGCAGGCTGTTGATCCGCTCCATCATCGCCCGCGCATCGCGCTGGAAGATGGCTTCCTGCTCGTCGAGCTGCGCCGGGGTCAGGGGCAGGGCGGACGCGGTGGCCAATGCTGCCATCAGCGACTGATCCAGCACCTCCAGCTCGTCGCGGCTGGTGAGCAGCCGGGCGCCGGCCTCCTCGCCGCCGGGCTGTTGGAGCATGTGGATCCCCTCGTGGATCAGGCCGGACAGGGTGCCGCGGAAGGCGGTGTGCCGCTCCATCAGCCGTTCCTGCGACTGGCGCAACGCGGTTTCCCCCGCCAGCCGGGCGCCGGTGATGTGGGTCAGCTCGTCGGCATCGCTGGCCAGGCGCACGGCCATGCGCTGAAGCGGGGCGGTCTGGTCCGGCGGCAGCCCCGCCACCGACACCTCGCCGACCAGAATGCCGATGGTCTGCGCCTGCTGCCGCAGGGTGGACGACAGGGTGAGGCGCCGGTCCTCCCGCTCCGCCCGTTCCAGATAAGCGGCGGCGGTGGACGCGCGGGCCAGCGTGTCGGTCAGTTCGGCGAGCGTGCGGGTGATGGCCGCCTGAGCCGGCACCTGGGCCAGCCGCTCCAGCACCGGGCCGTTCAGGGCCTGCACCCCCAGCCCCACCGACACCCCGCCGGCTCCGGCCAGCGCCAGCAGCAGCAGCGAACGCGCGAACCGCCGCGCCGCCGGAACCGGCGGCCGCAAGGGGGCGGGGGCGGGGGACGTCAGGGAATCCATAAACGCCAAGGTAGGGAAAGCCGCGGCCGGGCACCACGGGAAAAGCGGTCTTTCCACCGGGGGCGGCGCCGTTTCCCGAAACACCGCCGCCCCGGCACAGGGGAGCACCGGGGCGGCGGAAACACGGGAGACGGCGGAGCCGCCGGTCAGACGCCGGCCAGGGCCAGCACCTTGCGGGTGTGCAGCGCGATCATCTGTTCCTCGTCGGTGGGGATGACCCACACCGGCAGGCGGCTGCCGTCGGCACTGATGCGGGTGGCGTTGGCGCCGTTGCGTTCGGCGTCGATGGACACCCCCAGCCACGCCAGCTTCTCGCCCACCCGCGCCCGGACGGGGGCGGAGCGTTCGCCGATGCCGGCGGTGAAGACGATGGCGTCAATCCCGCCCATGGACGAGGCCAGCGCCCCCGCTTCCTTGGCGACGCGGAAGCAGAACAGCTCCACCGCTTCCGCCGCATGGGGATCGGCGGAGTCCAGCAGGACGCGCATGTCGTTCGACACCCCCGACACGCCCAGCAGCCCCGACTTGTTGTAGAGCAGCTTTTCCAGGGCGTCGGCGTCCATGCCGCGGCTGCGCATCAGATAGATGAGCACGCCGGGGTCGATGCACCCCGTGCGGGTGCCCATGGGCAGCCCGTCCACGGCGGTGAAGCCCATGGTGCTGTCCACGCTCTTTCCCGCGTGGATGGCGCACATGCTGGCCCCGCTGCCCAGGTGGCAGACCACCACGCGGGCGTCGGCCAGCTCGGGGGCGATTTCCGGCAGGCGGCGGGCGATGTACTCGTACGACAGCCCGTGGAAGCCGTAGCGGCGGATGCCCGACTCGGTCATCTCCCGCGGCAGGGCGAAGGTCTGCGCCTGCCACGGCTGGCCGCGGTGGAACGCGGTGTCGAAACACGCGATCTGCGGCAGCTCCGGGTGCGCCTCGGCCAGGGCGCGGATGGCGGCCAGATTGTGCGGCTGGTGCAGCGGAGCCAGCGGCACCAGAGCCTCCAGCTCGTCCAGCACCGCGTCGGTGATCAGCACCGGCTGCGCGAAGCCCGATCCGCCGTGCACCACCCGGTGGCCGGCGGCCAGCAGGCGGGCGCCGTCCAGATGCTCCTCGATCCAGTCGAGCAGGAAGCTCAGGAGTGCGGTGCGGTCGGCCTTCTCCCCGGCGGTCCAGGTCTTGGCGCCGATGGGGGTCTTGTGGGTGTCCTTGGCCTCGAACGTGGGTTCGGTGCCGATGCCGCTGATCTGGCCGTTGATGACGGCGGTAACCCCGCCGTCGTCACGGGTGCGGAACACCGAGAACTTCAGGCTCGACGACCCGGCGTTGATGACCAGCAGCGCATCGCCGCCGGCGGACGGGGTGGGGGAAAGCATGTCCATGCCACACCCCCCTTATTCGGCGGCGGCGGCGGCGGCCCCGCGGCGGCGGGCGGCGGCGACCAGCGAGGCCACGGCGCACGACGCCAGACGGGTGCGCACATTGTCCGCACGGCTGGTCAGGATGATCGGAACCCGCGCGCCCAGCACGATGCCGGCGGCGTCCGCGTTGGCCAGGAACGAGAGCTGCTTGGCCAGCATGTTGCCGGCCTCCAGATCCGGGACCAGGAAGATGTCGGCCTGACCGGCCACGTCCGACACGATGCCCTTGGTGCGGGCCGCTTCGGCGCTGATGGCGTTGTCGAAGGCCAGCGGGCCGTCGAGGATGCCGCCCTTGATCTGGCCGCGGTCGGCCATTTTGCACAGGGCCGCCGCTTCGATGGTGGACGCGATCTTGGGGTTGATGGTCTCCACCGCCGACAGGATGGCGACGCGCGGCGTCTCCACCCCCAGCACCTTGGCGAGGTCGATGGCGTTCTGGACGATGAACACCTTGTCTTCCAGGGTGGGGTAGATGTTGATCGCGGCGTCGGTGATCAGCAGCGAGCGCGGGTACGTCGGCACGTTCATGACGAAGACGTGCGACAGGCGGCTGGACGTGCGCAGGCCGGTTTCCTTGCGCACCACCTCCGACATCAGCTCGTCGGTGTGCAGCGACCCCTTCATCACCGCTTCCGCCTCGCCCGTGCGGGCCAGCCGGACGCCGGTTTCGGCCGCGGCGTGGGAATGGGGCACGTTGACGATGCGGCAGCGGGACAGATCGAGGCCGAAGCCGTCGGCCAGCGAGCGGATCTTGGATTCCGGCCCCACCAGGATGGGGGCGATCAGGTTGGCTTCCGCCGCTTCCACCGCGCCCTTCAGCGAGCTTTCGTCGCACGGATGCACCACGGCGGTGGGCACCGGGGTCAGCCCCTCGCACTTCTTCAGCAGGGTTTCGTGCTTGTCGTGGCGGATCACCTGCACCTGGGGCAGTTCGGTGGCCTGGCGGCGCACCTTCTGCGAGGGCGCGATCACCTCGGCGGTGCCGGACACCACCTCCTTGCCGTCCTGGTTGGTGCAGGAGCAGTCGAACACCACGATGTTCTTGTCGGCGCGCTTTTCGCGGGCGGTGACGGTGACGGTGATGGTGTCGCCGATGCCCACCGGGCGCTTGAACCGCAGATCCTGGCCCAGATAGATGGTGCCGGGGCCGGGCAGTTTGGTGCCCAGCACGGCGGAGATCAGGCCGCCCGACCACATGCCGTGGCCGATCACCTTGTGGAACAGGCTATCGGCGGCATATTCCTCGTCCAGATGGGCGGGGTTGATGTCACCGGAGACCGTGGCGAACAGCTCGATGTCGGAAACGGTCAGGCGGCGCGCCGTGCTGGCCGACTGGCCGATTTCGATCTCATCGAAGGTGACGTTTTCGATCATCGCGGCAGAGCCGGTCTTGCCGACGTCGATAGCGGAGTCCATTACACGATGCTCCTCAAGGAAATGGGCGCCCCCGTCCAGCGGGGCGGGGCTGCTTGGTGGCCGGTTTCCGAACCCTTGCCGCCGTCCTTCCGCGCCTGTCACGGCCACGGGCGGAAGGGGGCGGGCGGCGGCGACCGGCCGGCCATGAGGCCGGTACATACCCTACCAACATGAAGCCGGTGTGACAGCCACCGGCGCCCGGCTTTTCGAACCCGATGGTGCGGCGCAATATCGCACCGCAGCGGCGGAAATGACCATGGGCGGGGCCGGATCATGGCCCATCCCAGCGGGTATGGCCGCCGTTGCACGGATATATGAGGAAGGGCGGACGCAATCGTCAAGCGGTGCCGGTGGCGGCGTTATGCCACCTCAACCGCTTTACCAATTGTCAACGTTCGCGGACAGGCCGAAAAAGCCGCCCGTTGTTCGCCTGTATTTCCAGAAATGGCCAAAACCACGACCTGGATGGGGTTTTGGTGTGCTGCCGGCTGTTCTTCTGGACATTACCATTCGATTGCGCCGGGGCGATCGTGCCCAAACGGGAGGCATCACCCCCGCGGCTCCCCCCGCCGGCACGGCCATGCGTTCAGTGCATTGCAGCAACGCAGTTGCGAAAGGAGGCGGCGGCCAGGGGAAGGGAGACGGAAAACACCGTGCCGCGCCCCACCACCGAGCGCACCGTCACCGGGTGGTCCAGCAGCAGCGACATGCGCCGCACGGTCGCCAGCCCCAGCCCCAGCCCGCGCGGCCCCTCGTCTTCCCCCCCGGCTCCGCCGCGGAAGAAATCCTCGAAGATGCGTTCGAGCTGGTCGGCGGGGATGCCGGGGCCGGTGTCGCACACCTGCACCACCAGCCGCCCGCCCTGACGGCGGCAGCCCAGCAGGATCCGCCCGGCCTGGGTGTAGCGCAGCGCGTTGACCAGCAGGTTGCGCAGCAGCCGCTCCAGAAGGACGGGATCGCTGTGCACCAGGGCGGAGGTGGGAACCATGCGCAGGATGAGCCCCTTGTCCACCGCCTGACCGGCGATTTCGGTCGCCAGCCGCTCGGCCAGGGATTGGAAGGCGAAGTCCTCCAGCCGCGGCTTGATGGTGCCGGCCTCCAGCGCGGTGGTGTCGAGCAGCGTGTTCAGCAGCGTGCTGCCGGCGTTCATGGCCTCCCCCAGCTTGGCGGCGGCATCGCGCTGGGCGGGGTCCTCCAGCCGGGCCATCAGGATGTGGTGGAACAGGTTCATTGCCTGGAACGGCTGGCGCAGGTCGTGGCTGGCCGCGGCCAGGAACCGGGTCTTGGCCTGATTGGCCTGCTGGGCTTCGGCGTGGGCGTCGGCCAGCGCGTCGCGCAGCAGGGCCGCTTCGGTCACGTCCACGGCGGCGCAGATGACGCCGGCGACGGTGCCGTCCGAATCGCGCAACGGTTCCACCACCAGATCGAACACGTGCTCGCTGCCCGGCTCTCCGGTGTCGGGGTCGCAGGGGATGGCCGTCACCTCCTGGCGGACGCCGATGCCGGTGTCGATGACCCCCTGCTTCAGGCGCCCCATGACCTGAGCGGAGGCGGGGGTGAACAGGTCGGCGTCCCCCCGGCCCAGGAAACGGTCGGGGGGGACCGGAATTTGCGGGTTGTAGATCCAGACATAGCGGAGCTGCCGGCTCTGGCTGAACACCGACACCTTGGAATGGCGCAGCGCCAGCCGGAACCGCTCCTCGCTTTCCCGCAGCATGCGGGCCATGGCGGCGCGGGCGCGGGCCTCGGTCTGGAGCATGGCGCGGGCGCGGGCTTCGCGGTGGACATGAACGGCCATGATCCCCGTCAGCAGCAGCCCGCCGGCCAGGAACCCCCACGCCACCGCCATGCCGCCGCCGAACGCCGACGGCGGCAGCGGGATCAGCACCATCTGCCACGTGACCGAACCGGCGGCCAGAGGCAGGGCGGTGGGCAAGGCCGCGGCCAGAACCGCGTCGGTGGCGGGCGCGAAAGGGGTGGGCCGTGGAACCCCCGGGCGCTCGGCCAGCCGCAGCAGTGCCCCATCGATCCGGCGTTCCACCAGATAAAGGTCGGCGTGGATCAGCGGCAACGTGTCCAGAACGTCGCTCAGCAGCCGTTCGATGCTGAAGACCGCCATCAGCACCCCATCGTACCCGGCGCACGGATTCGCCGCGTTGCCGATGCCGGGGGCGGTGGTTTGGGGCACCGGCATCATGATCACGAAATAGGACGGCGCCGGCAGCGACCCGGCGCTGACCGTCACCTGCCGCTGTTCGAGACACGCCCGCACGGCGGCGTCGGACAGGGCGGGATAGGCGCCGAGCCCGCCGCCGGGGTGCAGCCCGTCCAGCCCCGAGGCCCCGGATCGGTCCGGGTCGAGAAAGACGACCGCCGGGGGAGGCGCACCGGTTTCGGACGGCCCGGTGATTCGTAACCATCCCACCGTTTCCAGCGCCGGAAAGAACGGGCGGAGCCGGGTGGCGGCGGCGGCGAAATCCGCCTCCGTCACCGCCTCGACCCCGGTGAACCGCCCGTCCATGGCCTGCAGGAACAGGCTTTGCCCATGGACCCGCTCTTTCAATGCCTGATGGTATTGTGCGGCGGCGCGGTTGAATTGGGTTTCCAGACCGGTGGCGATGATGTGCTGAACCACCAGAAAGGTCAGAACCGACAGGATGGTGCCGGTGAGCACCAAGGCGGGCAGGGGAATCGTCCGGTGCGGGTCTCTCTCCCTACGATCACGCGCGGCCATGGCGGTTCCCGTCCTGTTTTCCCCCTCACTTATTTCTAATATATCAAGGGATAATCTTTCGTTTGAAAGGGAAAAATAGCAAAAGTGCGTTGAGTGGTGAGTCGCTGTGGCATGATAACTGTCCAAACGGCATAGGTTCTCCCGTGGGGACAAAGAAGCTCAAAGTTTTTTTGGATAAATATAAAAGGCTCCTTTGGAGTGGGGGAGGTGTCTGCTTTTTTGTTTTATATAATTTTCCCCCAAACCTGAACCAGCTTAGGTTGCTTCACGTTCCGTCCGCCGGCCCAGAAGATTGCCCAGTGCGGTGCGCAGCGCCAAAGGTGACACCGGCTTGTGCAACAGGGGGTAGCCCGACAGGCGTGCTTCCTTTAGCCGCACGGGATCGGTGTCGCCGGTCAGGATCAGGCCCGGAACCGTGCGGTCCAGGCTCTTGGCGATCTGGCGGATGGCGACGATGCCGTTGGCGGCCCCCTTCAGCCGCAGGTCGGCGATGATCAGTTCGGGGGGCGGGCCATCGGGGGCGATGCGGGTCATGGCATCGTCGAACGACTCAGCGCCCGTCACGGTGCAGCCCCATTCGCCCAGCAGCACCTGCAACGCCTCGCGCACCAGGGTGTCGTCCTCGATGATCAGAACATGGGTGTGGCTGATGTCGGGGGCGGGGGTGGCGGGCGGGGGGCGAAGGGGTGCGGCCTCCTCGCTGTCGGGAACGCGGCGGACCAGAACGCTGAACACGGTGCCGGATCCGGCGCGGGACTCCAGCGTCAGCCGGTGGCCCATGCGCCGGGCCAGCCCGCGGGCCAGCGTCAGCCCCAGGCCCAGAACCCGCGCGCCCTCGTCGGCGGCGGGCTGCTCCAGCGCCTGGCGCAGGCTGGACAGCGGACCGGGGGCCAGCCCGCGCCCGGTGTCCCACACGCCGATGGACAGCATGCCCCCCCGGCGGCGGCAGCCCAGCAACACCCGGCTCCGCCCGCCCTCCGTCCCGACGATGGAGCCGGCATGGGCCAGTGCGTTGGACAGCAACGCGTGCAGCAGCCGTTCCAGCAGCACGGGATCGGTTTCCACCATGACCGAGCAGGGCATGACCGAGAAGCGGGCGCGCCGCTCCTCGAACCGCGGGGCGAACTCCAGAGCCAGCCGGGTCAGGATGCCATTGACCGGGTGCGGGCCGATGTCGGGGTCGATCAGCCCCGCTTCCAGCCGTGCCAGATCCAGATGCCCGTCCACCATGGTCTTCATGGAATCGACGGCCAGCCCCATGGCGCGCATCACCTCCCGCGCGGCGGGGTCGCCGATGCGGCCGTCAAGCGCGCCCATCAGCAGCGACAGCGCCGCCAGCGGCTGGCGCAGGTCGTGGCTGGCCGCGGCGAACAGCCGGCTGCCGGCGGTGCCCGTCATGCTGGCGCCGGGCCCCAGCATGCGCACCAGCCCGCCGTCGGCCAGGGGGCGGTCCATGGCGGGGATCCCGGCCAGCAGCGGGTCGAGCGTGGCGCGGAACAGGCCGGGCGCCAGAACGCCCGTCAGGGCGGGCAGGGCGGACGCCGCCTCGTTCCACGCTGTCAGGCGCTGGCCGGCGTCGAACACCAGCAACCCCATCCCGTTCCCTGTCGTCTCCATGCTCCCTCCGGCCCGGCTGAGAACCCACCCGGCAGTTTAGCCCCAACGCACCGATGCCCCAACCGCCAAGCACGCAGCGCGCCGGATTCCGCAATGGACGGAACGGTGGGTGGGCGTGATAATATGTTCGTCGTCTGTTCCAATGGTTGCCGCCGCCATGCCCGGTTCCCCCGATCCCGTTCCGCCTGTCCCTGATACGCAGGACGAGGGGATATCCTGCCCGGACGGCGGGATGGCGTCGGGGGCGGCGGCGATCACCCGCGGAGTGCGGCGGGCGCTGGCCCAGCGGGGGTACGCCAGCGTCACGGAATTCCGCCTGAACGGCGGGCGGCGGGCCGATGTGATGGCGGTGGACGCCGATGGTGCGGTGGTGATCGTCGAGGTGAAAAGCTCGGTGGCCGATTTCCGCAGCGACCGCAAGTGGCCGGATTACCGTCCCTGGTGCGACCGTTTCTTCTTTGCGGTGGACGAGGCGTTTCCCGTGGATCTTATCCCCGCCGACTGTGGTTTGATGGTGGCGGATGCTTTCGGTGCCGCCGTGGTGCGGGAGGCACCGGAGGAGCGGCTGGCCGCCGCCCGGCGCAAGGCGCTGGTGCTGCGGGTGGCGCTGACCGCGGCGGCCCGCCTGCACCGCGCCGAAGACCCCGGCTTCACCGCCGATCAGGCCAGCGTTTAGAGTCCCGCGTTAGGAGAATGCCATGACCTCCCCGGACCTTTCCCGCACGCGCCGTCTGGCGCTGGCCTGTCTGGTGGCGGCGGCGGCGGCGCTGGTGTTCGTCGCCAACGGTCTGCTGTCGCGGATGGGCACGGTGGAAGGGGTGGTGCCGCTGGCGGCGGTGGCCGTGGGGCTGGGCGCCCTGTGGCTGGCCTTCAGCCGCCTGAACCGTCATTTCCGCGCCCTGGCCGACGCCGCGGAGTCCTCCCGCCCGTCCGAGTCCCACCGCGGCGGCGAAGGGCGCTGGCCGGCGATTGCCGCTGCGCTCGACCAGCCGGTGCTGGTGGTGAGCGAGGGTGGGCGGGTGGCCGATGCCAACCCCGCCGCCCTGCGGCTCCTGGGGGAGGGGGCGGCGCCGGGGCGTCCCGTGGGCGGGGTGCTGGACCGGGCGGCGCTGCTGCGCGCCGTCGAGCGCGCCCGCGGGGCCGGTGGCATGATCACCACCACCCTGCCGACGGCGGGGGGCGGCGAACAGCCGGTGCGGGTGGCCGATCAGGGGCTGGGGGCCGGGGTGGCGCTGGTCTTCCCCGTGCCGCCCCCGGTGGCGGACGGGGAAGACGCGCCGCCGGTGCTGCCGCCGTTCCCCGTGCGCGCCATGCTGGACGAGGCGCTGGCCACCGCGCCCATGGCGGCGCTGCGGGTGGTGACGGACCCCGACGGCGGGCGGGTGCTGGCCATGGGCACGGTGCGGCTGTCGGGGGCGCGGCTGTTCCGCACCCTGTCGCTGGACGTGCTGGTCAATCCGGGCGTGGCGCCGGCCGCGGCGGTGGCTGGGGTGACCCCCGCCATGGTGGCGGGCGAACGGCTGTTCCCCCTGGCGTGGCCGGTGATCCACGACAGCCTGCACCACGCGGTGGTGGCCGGCTATGGGGTGGAGGAGGCGCTGGGCGTCCTGGCCGCCGAACTGGCCCGCGCCGGCCTGCCGCCGCTGGAGCCGCTGGCCCGGCTGGACCTGGGCCATCTGGCGGCGGCCCTGGGGCTGGACGCCGCCCCGCCGGACGGCCATCTGGCCCAGCCGGTGGGAGAGGCGGCGTCGTTGCTGCTGCAGGCCGCCATGAAAAACGGCGCCGCCACGGTGGGCGACGCCGTTCGTCTGGCCGAAACGGCCCCCACCGCCGGGTAGGGGCCGTTCCGCAACGTCAGTGCAGGTCGCGCACGTCGGTCAGGTGGCCGGTGATGGCGGCGGCGGCGGCCATGGCCGGGCTGACCAGATGGGTGCGCCCGCCGCGGCCCTGGCGGCCTTCGAAGTTGCGGTTCGAGGTGCTGGCGCTGCGCTCGCCGGGGGCGAGCTGGTCGGCGTTCATGGCCAGGCACATGGAACAGCCCGGTTCGCGCCATTCGAAGCCGGCTTCGAGGAAGACCTTGTCCAGACCCTCTTCCTCCGCCTGTTCCTTCACCAGGCCCGAGCCGGGGACGACCAGGGCGCGCACGCCCGCGGCCACCTTGCGGCCCTTGGCGACGTCGGCGGCGGCGCGCAGGTCTTCGATGCGGCCGTTGGTGCAGGAACCGATGAACACCGTGTCGATCTTGATGCTGTTCAGCGGTTGGCCGGGGGTCAGGCCCATGTAGTCCAGCGAACGGGCGACGGCGGCGCGCTTGCCGGCATCGGCCACGTCGGCGGGGTTCGGCACCACGGCGGTGATGGGCAGCACGTCTTCGGGGCTGGTGCCCCAGGTGACCTGCGGCACGATGTCGGCGGCGTTCAGGACCACGGTGGTGTCATAGACCGCACCCTCGTCCGACGGCAGCGTCTTCCAATAGGCCACGGCCTGTTCCCAGGCACCGGCCTTGGGCGCCAGCGGGCGGCCCTTGACATACGCGAAGGTCTTTTCGTCGGGCGCGATCAGGCCGGCGCGCGCACCGCCCTCGATCGCCATGTTGCAGACGGTCATGCGGCCTTCCATGGTCAGGCCGCGGATGGCGTCGCCGGCGAATTCGATCACGTGGCCGGTGCCGCCGGCGGTGCCGATCTTGCCGATGATGGCCAGCACGATGTCCTTGGCGGTCACGCCGGGGGACAGCTCGCCGTCCACGCGGACCAGCATGTTCTTGGCCGGCTTCTGCAGCAGGGTCTGGGTGGCGAGCACGTGCTCCACCTCCGACGTGCCGATGCCGAAGGCCAGCGCGCCGAAGGCGCCGTGGGTGGCGGTGTGGCTGTCGCCGCACACGATGGTGGCGCCGGGCAGGGTGAAGCCCTGTTCCGGCCCGACGATGTGCACCACACCCTGGCGGATGTCATCCATGGGGAAATAGCGCACGCCGAAATCGCGGGCGTTCTTGTCCAGGGTTTCGACCTGGATGCGGCTTTCCTCGTTCTCGATGCCCTTGGAGCGGTCGGTGGTGGGGACGTTGTGGTCCGGCACCGCCAGGGTGGCTTCGGGGCGGCGGACGGAACGGCCGGCCATGCGCAGGCCCTCGAACGCCTGGGGGCTCGTCACTTCGTGGACGAGGTGGCGGTCGATGTAAAGGATGCAGGTGCCGTCTTCCTGGCGGTGGACGACGTGGCTGTCCCAAATCTTGTCGAAGAGCGTGCGCGGCTTGGACATGGTGATCTCTCTTGCGGGCGGCGGGCCGGGTCCGGTACCCAATGCAGGAAATGACAGGGGTGTTAGCCCGATGGCGGGCACAATACCCATGTGTCATGGTCCCGACAAGAACAGCATGTGTCCCATACCGCACATGGGAGGCACGCTTTGTTCGGCTGCCGCGCCGTGTTTGTGGAGGAAAAGTACCGTGAGCGACGCCAAGACCGCCTGTGACCGCTGCGGCGCCCGCATCCCCGCCGATGAACCGGAGTGCCCGCGCTGCCGGTCCATCCGCGCCACCAACCGCGTGATCCTGGCCGCGGTCATCGCACTGGGCATCCTGGCCATCGGCGGATGGTTCGTGGCCGTGCTGTTCATGTGATCCCCATCCGGTCATGTGATCCCCATCCGGTCATGTGATCCCCATCCGGGGAACCCACGGCCGGCAACAAAAACGGCGGCCCGGTCGGGGCCGCCGTTTCCGCAAAGGAACCGGATGGCGCGCCGGATCAGAACGGCGGCTGCTGGGGCTGTTCGCCCTGCGGGGTCTGGGCCTCGGCCAGCTTGCGGCGGTAGAGGTCGGTGAAGTCGATGGGGTTGATCATCAGCGGCGGATAGCCGCCGTCGCGGGTGGCGTCGGCCACGATGGAGCGCGCGAACGGGAACAGCAGCCGCGAGCCTTCGATGAACAGCACCGCGTGCTGGTGTTCCTCGGGCACGCCGACGAGCTGGAACAGGCCGCCGTAGCTGAGATCCACCAGGAACTGGGTGTTCTCGCCCGCCTTGGCCTCGGCCCGCAGGTTCAGCATGACCTCGAACACCTCTTCGCCGACGGCGCGCACGCCCACGTCAACGCCGATGCCCACCTGCGGCTGCACCTCGCTGGGGAGCAGGCTCTGGGGGGCGTTCGGGTTCTCGAACGAGAAGTCCTTCACGTACTGGACGAGAACGTTGATGGGCAGGGCGTTGGCGCCGCCCTGCTGATCCTGGCCGTTGGCCGCCTGATCGGACATGGGATGACTCCTGGCCGCGGGTGCGGCCGTGGTTGGACGATAGGGATTCCGGTGCGAGTGGCTATCACGGATCACCCCCGTCCGACAACAGCCCGCATCCGTCTGCGGTTTCTCCCTCCCATCCCCACCTTACCGTCCCGGGGGCGGGGCCAGCGCCTGGGCCATGGGCTGGTCGATCAGCCGGTCGCAGAACCAGTTGGGGTAGACCGGGGGCAGGGCGGTCGCGGCGTCCAGGTCGGCCACCTCCTCCTCGCTCAGCGCCACGTCCACGGCGGCGAGGTTGTCTTCCAGCTGGTGCAGCTTGCTGGCCCCGACCAGAATGCTGGTGACCGCCGGCTTGGCCAGCAGCCATCCCAGTGCCGCCTGGGCCACCGTGATGTCGCGCAACGCTGCGATGGTGCGCAGCTTTTCCAGCACGCGGAAACCGTGCTCCTTGTCGAAGGGCAGGATGTCGAAGCCGGAGATGCGGTTGGCCGGGTCGTCCAGCGTCTTGCGCGTGTACTTGCCGCTGAGGAAGCCGGAGGCCAGCGGGCTCCACACCGTCAGCCCCAGCCCGTAGCGGCGCATCATCGGCACCACGTCCCGCTCCACGTCGCGGCCCAGCAGGGAATAATGCATCTGCCCGTGGGTGAAGGGGGCCAGGCCGCGGGCCTTCTGGATCTCCAGGGCGGCGGATACCTTCCACGCCGGCCAGTTGGAAAAACCCAGGTAACGCACCTTTCCCGCCCGGACCACGGCGTCCAGCGCCTCCAGCGTTTCGTCCAGCGGCGTGAAGGGGTCTTCCTTGTGGGCGATGTAGACGTCGATCCAGCCGGTGCCCAGCCGTTTCAGGCTCTGGTCCACCGACCACAGGATGTGGCGGCGCGACAGCCCGGCCTGGGCCAGCGCCGGGCCGGTGCGGAACCCCACCTTGGTGGCGATGACCACCTCGTCCCGCCGGCCCTTCAGCGCGCGGCCCAGCAGCGTTTCGGACTCGCCCCCGGCATAGGCGTCGGCGGTGTCGAAGAAGTTGATTCCCGCCTCCAGCGCGCGGCCCACCAGCTCGTCGGCCAGCTCCGCCCCCACCTTGTAGACCGTGCCCAGATCCTGATTGCCGTTGGTGAAGGTCATGGCGCCGAAGGCAAGCCGCGACACGGCAAGGCCGGTGTTGCCCAATGTCTGATACTGCATTCCGCCGGTTCCTTATGCGAAAGGGTGGCAACGCTGATGATTAACTCTGCCACGGAAACGCGGCGGTTTCTGCCTGCCAGAAGATCTAGATCCCCGCCATGCGGCTCTGCCCCTGGACGGCGGGGGCGGCGGTGGTTTAACGTCCGGGCCGATCCGTCTTTTTGCGCATTCAAGAACCGCCCAAGCTTCGGGAGCCGCCGCCATGCCGTCCTTCGACATTGTTTCCAAGACCGACATCCACGAGGTGGACAACGCCCTGGCCGGCATGCGGCGGGAGATGGAGCAGCGCTTCGACTTCAAGGGCACCAAGGGCACGGTGGAGCGCGACGGCAACACCATCACCATCCTGGCCGACGACGAGCCGCGCCTGGGCCAGATGCACGACCTGCTGCGCACCTACGTCACCCGCCGCAAGCTGGAGATCGGCTTCTTCGACTTCTCCGCGAAGCCGGAGCGGGCCGGCGGCGACATGGTCCGCCACGCGGTGACCGTGCGCGAGGGCATCGCCCAGGATCTCGCCAAGCAGATCGTCAAGTCGATCAAGGATGCCAAGATGAAGGTGCAGGTCGCCATCCAGGGCGACGAACTGCGCGTGTCGGGCAAGAAGCGCGACGACCTGCAGGCCGCCATCGCGCACGTGCGGGGGATGAAACTGGAGCAGCCCTTGCAGTATATGAACTTCCGCGACTGACGGCGGCAGAAACTGCCTGCGGGATCCGGCAATTCTTGCCGGGTGCTGCGGGCAGGATTGACCGGCCCTGCTGAGGTGGGCCTTGAAATCATTCATCTTTATCGGCGGCATGTTTCTTGCGTAAGGCTTTGGTGCGTTCCATAACCGATGGGGTGTGGCCGTGTCCGCCCTGACCAATGCCGAGATCTCCCGCGTTTCCAACCTGCGCCTTGACGGTGTTCAGGACCGGAAAAACGCAGCCGGAGCACAGGAGCGGGTCGCCGCGGCGGAAAGCTTCGGCGCGCTGTTGCAGATGGTGAGCAGCAGCACCGGCGGCTCATCCAATGCGCAAGATTCCTTGGACGCGGCTTCGGCTTCCCAGCCGGTGGATCGCCCGGTGTCGGCGGGCATGGCCTCCCTCATCGCTCAGGGCGGGCTGGACAGCCTGACCGGCGGGCAGGGTGGCGACGATCAGACGGCGGCCGGATTCGGTGCCGCGACCGCTGCGGGAACCACCGGCAGCGACACCGTGACCTTGGCCCCCAACGCCGATTTCCGTTGGATGGCGACCCTGATTGCCGCCCAGGAACAGGCGTGATGAAAGTTGTGCATGCCAGGATATTCATCGGCTCCCGGTAGTGCCGGTCTTGTTGACAAGTGTGTGCAGTGGGTTCATCTTTCCCTCATCGGACGAGGGACGAGGCCGCATGGACGCCGAGTTGAAAAACGTTCTGACCCTTCTGGTCGGTAAGATCGACGACCTCCGCACGGATATGGCGGAGGTGAAGGCTGACGTCGCTGAGCTTAAGGCTGACGTCGCAATTCTTAAGGCTGACGTCGCGATTCTCAAGACTGACGTGGCGGTGCTTAAGACCGACGTTGCCGGGCTGAAAGCTGACGTGGCTGAATTGAAGGCCGATGTTGCCGTTCTCAAGACGGATGTCGAGGCCCTCAAACGCGGCCAGGACGAGCTTCGCACCGATGTCGAGGCCCTCAAACGCGGCCAGGATGAGCTTCGTGCCGATGTCGCCGCCTTGCAGTACGGGCAGGATGAGTTGCGGCGGGTGACCGGCGCCAATCACTTCAAGGTGATGGGCCGCATTTCCCAGGTGGACGAGCGGGTGGACCGGCTGATCGCCGGGAAGCCGGCGGCCTGAACGGGGCCGCCGGGCCTTTCATCCCTGCCGGGTGGCGTCAGGCCGCCCGCACCCACACCGCCGTGTCGTGGAACCCGACACCGCCCGCGGGCGGCACCGAAACGGCGGAGGTCAGGGTGTTGATGCCTACCCCGTCAACAAAGGCCGCGTCGGGCCACAGCCCTTCCACGATCACCACGCCCCGCTGAACCCCGGCAAAGGGCCGGGCGTGTACCGACACCACCCCCTGGCCGTTGCCCAGCCGCACCAGCGTGCCGTCGGCGATGCCCAGGCCGGCACAGTCGTCGGGGTGGAGCAGGGCGGTGGGACGCCCCTCGCGCTTTTGCGAGGTGGGGGTTTCGTTGAAGCTGGTGTTGAGGAACTGCCGCGCCGGGGCGGTGACCAGCCGGAACGGATGGTCGGTGTCTGCCGGGCGTCCCGGTTCCATATGGTCGGGCAGGGGCGGCAGCCCGCCCAGCGGTCCCAGCGCCGCCCAGTCGGGGGCGAAGCGGAACCGCCCGTCGGGCCACGGGAACCCCTTGAGGAAGTGGGAGGTCTCGAAGTCCGGCTGGGCGTCGTACCAGCGGGCGGCGTGCAGCGTTTCCGCATCCGGCAGGTTGGAGACACGCAGCATGGCGTCGATGATTTCCCACGCGCTCATGGCGAAGCCGGGGTGCTCAGCCCCCACCCGCCGAGCCAGTTCGTGGATGACCCACAGGTTCTCCCGCGCCGCGCCGGGGGCGTCCACCACCTTCCGCCCGATCTGGATGTGCATCTGCCCGCCGCCGCGGTAGATGTCGTCGTGCTCCAGGAACATGGTGGCTGGCAGGACCAGATCGGCCAACTGCGCAGTTTCGGTCATCACCTGTTCATGCACGGCGACGAACAGGTCATCGCGCATCAGCCCGCGGCGCACCAGCGCCTGTTCCGGGCAGATGGCGGCGGGGTTGGTGTTCTGCACCAGCATGGCCATGACCGGCGGGCCGCCGGCCAGGGCGGCGGGGTCGCCGGTCAGCACCCGCCCGATGAGGGCCTGGTCCATGCCGCGGATGCTGCGGTCCAGCCGGTCCAGCCCCTCGGCCAGGGTGCGGTCGAGGGTGAAGATGCCGCTGGAGCAATAGAGTGCGCCGCCGCCCCGCTGCTGCCACGCGCCGGTGATCACCGGCAGGCACGACACCGCGTGCATCTGCGCCGCCCCGTTGTGGGTGCGGGTGAAGCCGTAGCCCAGCCGCAGATAGCTGCGCGGGGTGGTGCCGTAGAGCCGGGCGAAGCCGACGATCTCATCGACGCTCAGGCCGGTGATGGCGGCGGCCCATTCCGGTGTGCGGCTTTCCAGATGGGCTTCCAGTGCCGTGGTGTCCTGGGCGTAGCGGGCGAGGTAGGCGCGGTCGGCCATCCCCTCCTTGAACAGCACATGCATGACCGCACAGGCCAGCGCCCCGTCGGTGCCGGGCCGCAGCATCAGGTGCCGGTCCGACACCTCGGCGGTGCCGTTGCGGTAGGGGTCGATGGTGACCAGTTTGGCCCCGCGGGCCTTGCGGGCGCGGGCCACGTGGGTCATCACGTTGACCTGGGTCGCCACCGGGTTGCCGCCCCAGTTGACGATCAGGTCGCTGTCGGCCATCTCGCGCGGGTCGGCACCGCGGATGTCGCCGTACCCGGCCATCCAGCCCATGTTGGCCGGCGTGTCGCAGACGGTGCTGATCTGGCGGGAATAGCCCTTGGCGTGGCGCAGCCGCTGGATCGCCCCCCGCTGCACCAGCCCCATGGTGCCGGCGTAGTAATAGGGCCACACCGCTTCGGCCCCGTACCGCCGTTCCGCCGTGTTGAAGGCGTCGGCGATGCGGTCCAGCGCCTCGTCCCACGCGATGGGGGTCCACTGGCCGCTGCCTTTGGGGCCGGTGCGCAGCAGGGGGCGGGTGATGCGGTTGGGGTTGTGCAGCCGCTCGGCATAGCGGCTGACCTTGGCGCAGATCACGCCGGCGGTGTAGCTGTTGTCGGCGGCCCCGCGCACCTTGCCGATGCGGTCCGGGGCCAGCCGTTCCACCTCCAGCGCGCAGGTGGACGGACAATCGTGGGGACAGACGGTCGAAACGTAGGTGCTCACCGGGTGCGCTCACGGGGTAGGGAGGGGGACCGCAGCCTACCTCAGTTCCCATCCCCGCGGGGAGAGCGGGCGGAAGAGGGGGTGCCATGCACCGCTCCATACAGACTGTCTTCCCCCGTCACCGCCTCGCACAGGAGGACGCGCAGCCGGGCGGCGGCGGGCGTGTCGCCGTCTGCCGCCGCGGCCAGGGCCAGCGGCATGGGCGGCAACGGCGGCAGCCCGGCCGCCACCGGGGCCACCCCGGCGGGTGCCCCGTCTGCCGCCCGCGGCGTCACGCCCAGCCCGGCCTGGGCCGCCGCCCACAGCCCCGACAGGCTGGGGCTGGTCACTGCCACGCGCCAGGGAATGCCGGCCCGGTCCAGCGCCGCCACCGCCGCGGCGCGGAAGGCACAGGGCTGCTCGATCACCAGCAGCGGCAGCGGCCCGTCCGGCGGCACCCACCCGTCGGCGGCCAGCCACGCCACCGGCGGGCGGCCCAGCGGCTGGGCATGGGGCAGGGCGGCGGCCTCCCCCCACAGCAGCGCCAGATCCAGGGTGCCGCTCTCCAGGCCGCGCACCAGGGCCGGGCCGCGGTCGATGGCGACCTCGATGCGCACGGCGGGGTGGGTGCGGGCGAAACGGCCCAGGACCGCGGGCAGCCGGCGCTCGGCGAAATCCTGCACCAGCCCCAGCCGCACCGTCCCCGCCACCGCCGCCCCGTCCAGGGCGGCCAGCGCGTCGTCGTTCAGCGCCAGGATGCGGCGGGCATAGGACAGCAGTGTTTCCCCCGCCGGGGTCAGGGCCAGCCCGCGGCCCTGGCGGCGGAACAAGGTGTGGCCGGTCTGCTCCTCCAGCTTGCGGAGCTGGAGGCTGACCGCCGCCTGCGACCGGCCCACGCGCTGGGCGGCCTGGGCGAAACTGCCCCCATCCATGCCGAGGACGAAGGTGCGCAGCACATCCATGTCGAGATTGCGGAGCATCGGGCCATCGTTCCGTTTTTCCAAATCATAGGTTCGGAACTTCAAAATTTTCAAAAGAATTGTCCGGGCCTAGGCTTCGCTCATCCCACACCCGCAGAGAGAGACCACCATGCCCTATGTCCACCTGACCATTGCCGGTCCCGCCCCCACCGACGCGGCCCGCCGCCGCCTTGCCGCCGGCCTGACCCGGCTGATGGCCGAAGTGCTGGGCAAAGACCCGGCCCTGACCGCCGTGCGGGTGGAAACGGCGGAAACCGGCCTGTGGACCGTCGGCGGGACACCCGTGTCCCCCGCGGCACACCTGGAGGCGACGGTGACCGCCGGCACCAACAGCGCGGCGGACAAGGCCCGCTTCATCGCCCAAGCCATGGAACTGCTGAAGGAGGAGGCCGGCCCCGGTCTGCCGCTGGCCACCTATGGCGTGGTGCGCGAGATTGCCGCCGATAGCTGGGGCTACGACGGCCGGACCCAGGCGGCCCGCCGTTGAACGGAAACCAAACGGAAAACGGCGGGGAGTTGTCTCCCCGCCGTCCATTCCGTCCCGCAACCCGGAAACAAGAGTGCCGTTACATCATGCCCAGCATGCGCGGCAGCCACAGCGAGATGGCCGGGATGTAGGTCACCATCACCAGGAACACCAGCATGGTCAGCAGCCACGGCCACACCGCAATGGTCAGTTCGGTGATGCCCATCTTGGTGATGCCGCTGGCGACATAGAGATTGAGGCCCACCGGCGGGTGGCACATGCCCACCTCCATGTTCACCACGATCAGGATGCCGAAATGCACGGGGTCGATGCCCAGCGACATGGCGACCGGGAACAGGATGGGCGCCATGATCAGCACGATCGACGACGGCTCCATCACGTTGCCGGCCAGCAGCAGCAGGACGTTGACCACCAGCAGGAACACCCACGGGCTGAGGTGCTGGCCCAAAATCCAGCTCGCCATCGCCTGCGGGATGTTCTCCGACGTCATCAGGAACGAGAACAGGACCGCGTTGGTGATGATGTACAGCAGCATCGCCGACATGCTGGCGCTGTCCAGCAGCACCTTGGGCACGCGGCTCAGGGGCATGTCCTTGTAGATGAACACCGCGACGATGAAGGCGTAGACCGCACTCATGGCCGCCGCTTCCGTCGGCGTGAACACGCCGGTGTAGATGCCGCCGATCACGATGACGATCAGCATCAGCCCCCAGATGCTCTCGCGCAGCGCGCTCAGCCGCCGGGCCAGGCTGGCCTTTTCCATGCGGGGATAGTTGTTCTTCCACGCGCGGTACCAGGTGGTCAGCCCCAGCAGGGCCGCCAGCATCAGGCCGGGGATGACGCCCGCCATGAAGAGCTGGCCCACCGAGGTGTTGGTGGACACCGAATACATCACCATCACGATGGACGGCGGGATCAGGATGCCCAGCGCGCCCGAGGTGGTGATGACGCCCGCGCCGAATCGGCTGGGGAAGCCCTGCGCCACCATGGCCGGCAGGATGATCGAGCCGATGGCGACCACCGTCGCCGGGCTGGACCCCGACACCGCCGCGAACAGGGCGCAGGCCATGACGCCGGCCAGCCCCAGCCCGCCGTACCAATGCCCGACCATGCTCGAGGCGAAGTTGATCATCCGCCGCGCCACGCCGCCGTGGGTCAGGAAGTTGCCGGCCAGGATGAAGAACGGGATCGCCATGATCTCGAACTTCTCGATGCCGGTGAACAGCTTCAGGGCCACCGATTCGATGGGCACCTGGGTCATGGTGAACAGGAAGGTCAGAACCGTGAGGCCGAGCGAAATGGAGATCGGCATCCCGGTCAGCATCAGGGCCAGCAGAAGCCCGAAGATGATGGCGGCGCTCACGACGGGCCTCCTTCCTTGGCGGCCTGGATCGGGTCGATGCCGTCCACCGGCTCGATCCCGTCCACATGGGCATGGTCATGGGACGGCAGATGGCCGGTGCGGATGAAGGTCCAGCACACCTGAAGGAAGCGGAAGCACATCAGGTACGACCCCAGCGGGATGGCCAGATAGACGATCCAGCTCGGCCATTCCAGGTCGGGGGTGGTCTGCTCGAATTCCGACAGGTGCCAGACGAAATTGGCGCCCAGCGTGCCGACCACGCCGGTGAACACCGCGCCGGCCAGCAGGCCGAACACGATGAACTTGTTGCGCAGACGGGTTTCCATCCGGTTGATGAGCACGTCCACGCCCACGTGGATGCCGGTGCGCACGCCGTACGCGGCGCCGAACTTCGCCATCCAGATGAACATGAAGATGCACAGCTCCTGCGCCCAGGCGAAGTTCCAGTGCAGGATGTAGTCTTGGATCACCGGGATGCCGGAGGCGTAGCGGTGCACCACCGCGACGAAGATGATGATCGTCGCCGCCGCCATCAGCGTTGCGATGATCATCTCCTCCAGCCGGTCGAGGAGTTTCAGGAACATGGTGTCTCCGGGGAACGGGGGGCTTTCCGGCGGTGCTCCGGGCGGGGGAAGCACGGGGATGATCCCGCGGGCGTGCCGCGGGATCCGTGGCCGGAAGCCATGGGGGCGGCGGGAAAGCGCCGCCCCGGACGGTTCAGGCTGTCAGCACGTCACTGCATCTTGAAGCCGGCGGCCTCGGCTTCCTTGTAGACCGCTTCGATGATGTCCTTGCCCACGCGGGATTCCACTTCCTTGTGGACCGGCAGCAGGGCCTTGCGCCACGCTTCCAGCTCTTCCTTGGTGGGGGTGTGGAACTGGGTCTTGCCCGAAGCGGCCATCTGGGCCAGGGCGGTGTCGTTCTCGGTCTGGGCGATGTCGTTGGCGTAGACGGTCGCTTCCTGCATCGCGGCTTCGAGCTGGCCGCGGACGTCGGCGGGCAGCCCGTCCCAGAACTTCTTGTTCACGATGACCGCATAGCCCAGATAGCCGTGGTTGGTCAGCGTGCCGTGCTTCTGCACCTCGTGCATCTTCTGGGTGTACATGTTGGACGGCGGGTTTTCGGTGCCGTCAACGACGCCGGTCTGCAGCGCCTGATACACTTCAGAGAAGGCCATCACCTGCGGCAGCGCGTTCAGCGCGCGCATCTGGGCGTCCAGCACCTTCGACGACTGGATGCGCATCTTCAGGCCCTTGACGTCCTCGGGCTTCAGCAGCGGCTTGTTGGCGCTCAGGATCTTGAAGCCGTTGTCCCAGTACGCGAGCCCGGTGATGCCCTTGGACTCCAGCTTCTGGAACAGCTTCTTGCCCACGGGGCCGGTGGTCACGCGGACCAGCACGTCCTTGGACGGGAAGATGTAGGGAAGGTCGAAGACCTCGAATTCCTTCGCACCCAGCGGGCCGAACTTGGCCAGCGACGGGGCCAGCATCTGAACGGCGCCCAACTGGAGCGCTTCCAGCTCTTCCTTGTCCTTGTAGAGCTGGCTGTTGGGGTACACCTCGACCTTGACCTTGCCACCGGTCTTGGCTTCAGCCAGTTCCTTGAACTTCTCCGCACCCTTGCCCTTGGGCGTGTCGGGGGCGACGACGTGGCTGAACTTGATGACGATGGGGTCTTGTGCGAGAGCCACGGCACTGGTCATCAGGCAGCCGGCGGCGATCACGGCGCCCAGCAGCTTGGACAGTTTCATGGGGACATTCCTCCGGTTTTTGTCGTTCGACGGCGAGGCGCAATAGTTCGATAATTTCACTTTGTGAGCTATTGTGGAAATCCGCATCGGTAAACGGCGGCAGAAAACCTCACAAGGGACGGGGAGAGTGGTCAGGTTGTTCGAGCCGCGCACGGCGGTGCAGTTCATGCCGGTGGTGGCGATGGCCCTGGTGGTCGTGCTGCTGGGCGTGTTCATGGCGGTGCTGAACCGCAGTGAGCGCGAAGAAGAACAGCTTACTCTTATAAAGGATGTGCTGTGGGTCGAACAGACCCTGCATTTCCAGCTCAATTCCGATGTGGAAAAACTCCAGGGTCTGGCCGACACCCTGGGGCGGGGGGATGGGGATCCGGCGGTCCACCTGCCGGCCCTGCGCCATGTGGTGGCGACGAATCCGGCGCTGGAGCAGCTCCTGTGGCTCGACTCGGGCGGGACCGTGGTGCTGTCGGTGCCGCCGGGACCGGAAGGACGGGTGGTGGACGACGCCTTCGGCCCCAACCCGCGGGTGGACGCGGTGATGATGGCCCGGTCCCTGGGGCGCCCGGCCTACAGTGCGGCGTACCGGCAGATGGGGGGCGGCTGGGCCTTCGACGCGGTGGTGCCGGTGTTCGACGGCACGGGCATGTCGGGCATCCTGGTGGCGGTGGTGTCGCTGGATGCCTTTCTGGCCCATCACGTCCCGTGGTGGATCGCCGGGCGCTATCAGGTTGAGGTGGTGGACGCGCTGGGCACCGTGCTGGCGGCGAAATCGCGGGTGACGGTGCCGGAACCGCGGCGCAGCCACGCCATCCCCTTCGACCCGCCCGGCGGCGGGCTGGCGCTGGTGGCGACCATTCATCAGATCCCCAGCAACGCCGTCCGCAACGCGCTGCTGGTGGCCATCTTCGCGCTGACGGCGCTGGCGCTGTTCAGCCTGTGGACCGTGCGCCGCCACATCGGGCGGCGGCTGCGGGCCGAACAGGCGCTGCGCGACGAGCACGCCTTCCGCAAGGCCATGGAGGATTCGCTGACCGTGGGCATGCGTGCCCGCGATCTGGCGGGGCGGGTGACCTATGTGAACCCCGCCTTCTGCCGCATGTTCGGGTGGGGGCCGGACGAGCTGATCGGCCACGGCCCGGTCATGCCCTATTGGCCGCCGGAGGATATGGACAAGGTGAAGGCCGCCTTCGACACCGTGATGGCGGGACAGGCCCCGCCCGACGGGTTCGAGATCCGCTTCATGCGCCGCAACGGCGAACGGTTCGACGCGCTGGTGTACGAGGCGCCGCTGATCGACGCCGACGGGCGGCAGACCGGCTGGATGGCCTCCATCCTCGACATCACCGAAAGGAAGCGCGAGGCGGAGCTGGCCCGCCACCAGCAGGAGCGGCTGCAGCAGACCGCCCGCCTGATCACCATGGGCGAGATGGCCTCCACCCTGGCCCACGAGCTGAACCAGCCGCTGGCGGCCATCGCCAGCTATTCCACCGGCTGCCTGAACCGGCTGCGCTCCGACGCGTCCAGCCGGGACGAGGTGATCGTGGCCCTGGAAAAGCTGGCGCAGCAGGCACGCCGCGCCGGCCAGATCATCCGCCGCGTCCATGATTTCGTGCGCAAGCGCGAGCCCAACGTGGCGCCCTGCGACATCATCGAGGTGATGGAGGACAGCGTGGCGCTTCTCAGCCCCGACGCCCGCAAGCACGGGGTGCAGATCGAGGTGGAGGCCCCCGGCGGCACCCCCCCGGTGCGCGCCGACCGCATCCTGATCCAGCAGGTGATCCTGAACCTGATGCGCAACGGCATGGAGGCCATGGCCCACACCCCCCGCGATCGGCGGTTGCTTCACGTTTCGGTGGCGGTCCAGAATGGGGGCGTGCTGGTGCGGGTCCGGGATTCCGGCTCCGGCATCGGGCCGGAGGTCGAAAAGACCCTGTTTTCACCCTTCTTCACCACCAAGACGGAAGGCATGGGCATGGGCCTCAACATCTGCCGTTCCATCGTCGAGCATCACCGCGGGCGCCTGTGGCACGAGACGCCGGACGACGGCGGTGCCGTGTTCGTCTTCACGCTTCCCGCGGCAGAGGATACGCCATGACCGGCCTTGCCGGCGGCCAGGAGCGGGGAGCCGTCCACATCGTCGATGACGACGAGGCCATCCGCGATTCGCTGCTGTGGCTGTTCCAGTCGCGCAGCGTCGCCGCCCATGCCTGGCCCTCGGGGGAGGCGTTTCTGGACGCCTATCACCCCGGCATGGCCGGCTGCCTGCTGCTGGACATCCGCATGGACGGCATGACCGGGCCGGAGCTGTTCGACACCCTGCTGGCCCGCGGCTGCCGGCTGCCGGTGATCTTCCTGACCGGCCACGGCGACGTGCCGGCGGCGGTGGCGGCGCTGAAGAAGGGTGCCCTGGATTTCATGGAAAAGCCGTGCGACGACAACGCCCTGGTGGACCGGGTGATCGAAGCGCTGACCCAGGATGCCGAACGGCGCGCCCGCACCGCGGGGCAGGCGACCCTGGCCGCCCGGCTTGCCACCCTGACCCAGCGCGAACGGCAGGTGATGGAGCTGGTGGTGGCCGGCAAGCTGAACAAGGTCATCGCCGACGATCTGGGAATCAGCATGCGCACGGTGGAGGTCCACCGTGCGCACGTGTTCGAGAAGATGGGGGTCAAGACGGCGGTGGAACTGGCCCGTCTGCTGGTGTCGGCCCCCTGACCCGCCGGCGGGAAATGGAAAAAGGTCAGGCCGCCTGCTTCTGCTGGAGACGGCGTTCCACCTCGTCCAGGCCGCGGGTCAGGTCGTCCAGCGCCTGATCCGCCTGGGCGCGGGCCAGGGGCCAGGAGTCGGGAAGGGCCAGCCGGGCCGCCTCCAGCCGGGCCAGGGCACGGTTGTGCTGGCCGCGCAGGCTGTCCAGGGTGCGTTCGAAATCGCCCCGGTCCTCGCTGCTGCGCAGGCGTTCGACGATGCTGCGCAGATCGTCCAGACGCCGGGTGGCCGATTCCAGCCGGTCCCGGCTGTGAGCGTCGTGGGTGCCGCGTCGCTGCACGCTCATCCCATTCACCTCGTTCTTGTTGGACCATGACCGTTGCCGGTCCGCGGGTATGTGGTGACGGGGGTTCGTTCCGTCACCGGGGGCACGCTGCCGGCGGGGGCATCCGGTGCCGGGTGTCCGCCCGGTCATCCCGATCCCCCATGAAACAGCATAAAGGCGGTGTGTGCACAGCCTCTCTCCCGCATCATTCCACGGATGACACGAAAAACAGCCGGAAGGCTTGCTCCAACGGTGGCAAACCAATCCGGTTTATTCGGAGTCGATCATTTTTTTGTGGTGGCGTTTCCTCTGCAACGGGTTGGCCGTTGCGTGGCTTTTTTGTTGCCGTTCTTGACTGTAGCAACTTTACTTAAGCCTGTTGCGTCGTCTTTTGCCTGAAATGCCGGGTATCGTCAATCCGACCAAGGGCATAGACCATTCGCCGGGCGGATGATGGGGCCAAAAGACGGCAGGCCGCCCAGGGGGCGGCCTGCTGCGGAAGCCGGAGGCGGCGGGCGTTATTCCGCGGCCACGCCGTAGGCCACGGTTTCGGGGGCATCCTCGTTGGCGTGTTCGCCGCCGTGGCATTTGCCGCACCCGTTGCAGCCCGCCTGCTGCTGCTTGTGATCGTCAACCATTTCCCGAAGGTAGGGAACGCATTTGCCGCACCGGACCTTGTGGCCGAAATGGCGGAAGACGCCCGCTGCCGTATCCACGCCGAGGCCCAGAACCTGTTTGACCTGCTTTTCAGTCATCGGGTTGCAGATGCAGACGTACATGCGACGTGGCCTCCGGTTGCGATTGCCCTTTGGTGATAGTGAAAATGAGAATGACTGTCAATAAAATCCCTGGCTCATGCGGATGGGACCGATTTTGTCACAGCCCCCGAAAGGGTTGCAATGACTGGCCTAACCCCTATGTGCTGACCTCGGTCATGGCAGGCGGACAAGGGGGGACGATGGCGGCGGCGCGGATGCTGGTGGGGCTGGCGGCGGGGCTGGCATGGCTGGTGGCGGCGGGGACCGCCGTGCGGGCGGAGGAGGCGCCGTTCAACGCGGGTCTGCGCGAAGCCTCCTACGCCGATCCCGCCCGCGGGGGGCGGGCCGGCATGCTGGTCTGGTATCCCACGGCGGCCGAGGAGCGCACGGTCCGCCGCGGCCCCTTTGCCATGGATGTGGCGGAACGGGCGGAACCGGCGGCGGGGCGCTTTGCGCTGGTGATGATTTCCCATGGATCGGGGGGCACGGCGCTGGCGCACCGGGGGCTGGCCCGGTATCTGGCCCGTCACGGATTCGTGGCGGTGGCGCCGGTCCATGCCGGCAACACGGCGGGCGACGATTCCACCGCCGGGCTGAACCCCGCCGGCACCGGCGCCCTGTGGCGCAACCGTCCGGCGCAGTTCTCCGCCGCTCTCGACGCGGTGCTGGCCGACCCGGTGCTGGGGGCCATGGTGAACCCCGGCCGCGTCGGCGCCTTCGGCTTTTCCGCCGGGGGGTACACGGTGCTGGCGGCGGCCAGCGGGCGGGCCGACCTGTCGGGCGTGCGCCGCTACTGCGAGACGGTGCCGGAGGATTGGGGCTTCTGCGGCCATTCCCCCGACCAGCGCGCCGTGGGCGAGGGGGCGGTGGGCCGCATCAGCCGCCCGCCCGACACCCGCATCCGTGCCGCCGTGCTGGCCGCCCCGGTGGGGGCGTTGTTCGGGCCGTCGGAACTGGCGGACCTCCACATCCCCGTGCGCCTCTACCGCGCGGGGAAAGACGACGTGGTCGGGCCGGTGCAGGTGGAGCGGGTGCGCGCGCTGCTGACCCCGCCGCCCGATTACGAAACGGTGGAGGGGGCCGGGCACTATGCCTTCATGGCGCCGTTCCCCGCTTTCATCGCCGCCGAGGTGGGGCCGCCGGCGCACGACCCGCCCGGTTTCGACCGCCCCGCCTTCCTGGCCCGCCTGAACGAAGAGGTGACCGCGTTCTTCCGCCGCACCCTGGCGGAGTGAGCCGGCGGGAAGCGCCGGGGTGTGCTAAAGTGCTTCCCATCATGACCGCGTATCCCCACGGCCCCGGCGGGACGGCGGATGTCCCGGCTTTCCTCGGCGACCCCCGCACCCACGGCGGGGCGGCGGTGGAGCGCATCGACACCCACGCCGCGTCGGTCTTCCTGGCCGGGGACCGGGCGTGGAAGATCAAGCGCCCGGTCCGGCTTCCCTATCTCGATTTCTCCACCCGCGCCCGCCGCTGGGCGGCGCTGCGGACGGAGCTGGCGCTGAACGCCTCCACCGCTCCCGGCCTGTATCTCGGCCTGTGGGCGGTGGCGTGGCGGGACGGTGCCCCCGTCCTGCTTCCCGCCGACGATGTGGCCGATGAGGCGGCGGCGGAGCCGGTGCTGCTGATGCGCCGCTTCCCCGCCGATGCAGCCCTGGACCGCATGGCGGCGGCGGGCACCATCACCCCGGCGCTGGCCCACGACCTGGGCGATGCGGTGGCGGACCTTCACGCCCAGGCGCCGGTGCGGGCGGGGGAGGGGGCCGCCGCCGCCCTCGCCGCCGTGGCCGACGGCAACGCGGCGGAGATGCGCGCCCGCACCACCTCGTTCCCCGCCGACGCCGTGGAGGATCTGGCCCGGTCCACCGCCGCGGCGCTGCGGCGCTGGGGGCCGCTGCTGGAAGCGCGCGGGGTGGCGGGCCGGGTGCGCCGCTGTCACGGGGATCTGCATCTGGGCAACATCGTGATGTGGGGCGGGCGGCCCACCCCCTTCGACGCCATCGAATTCGACGAGAGCTTCGCCACCATCGACGTGCTCTACGATCTGGCCTTCCTGGTGATGGATCTGGAGCGGCTGGGGCTGCGGGCCGCGGCCCACGCCGTGCTGAACCGCTGGCTGGAGCGCACGGGCGACTGGGGCGGGCTGGGGGCGCTGCCGCTGTTCCTGTCGCTGCGGGCGGCGGTGCGGGCCAAGGTGGCGGCGGCCATGGGGCGGGGTGACGCGGCGCTGGACGATCTGGCCCTCGCCCGCCGGCTGCTGGCCCCGCCGGGACCGGCGGAGGGGCCGGCGCGGGTGGTGGCGGTGGGGGGGCTGTCGGGGACCGGCAAGACCACGCTGGCCCGTGCCCTGGCGCCCGGACTGGGGCCGGCGCCGGGGGCGGTGATCCTGCGCAGCGATGTCCTGCGCAAGCGGATGTGGGGGGTGGACCCGGAAACCCGGCTGCCGCCCGCGGCCTATGCCCCGGCGGTGACGGCGGCGGTCTATGCCCGGCTGGTCCGCTGGACCGAGGTGCTGGCGCGGGCGGGCCGCGCGGTGATCGTGGACGCCGTGTCGGCGCGGGCGGACGAACGGGACGGGCTGGCGCGCGCCGCCGCCCTGGCCGGGGTTCCCTTCACCGGTCTGTGGCTGGAGGCGGGGGTGGACGAGCGCTGCCGCCGGGTGTCGGCGCGGGCGCGCGATGCCTCCGACGCCGATGCGGGGGTGGCGGCGGCGCAGGAGGGGTACGGGATCGGCGTGATGGCGTGGCACCGCGTCGCGGCGGGGGGGGACACGGCGGAAGTGCTTGCCAGGGCACGGGAATTCCTGTCCTAATACCACCAGAGCCTGCCCCGCGGGCCGGGTGCGTCAAGCCCATGCCAGCCATGCCGGCCCAGCCATCGACCACCCCGCCGCGAAAGAGCAGGGTAGAGGGAAACGGGGGGCGGCCACGGTGTTCCGGTCCCGCACCCCGCTCCGCTGACGCACAGGAGCCGCCCGTCCGGGCGCTCTTTGGGGGGATTAGATCATGTCGCTGAAAACCATTCTCGTGCCGCTCAGCGGGTCCGACACCGATCCGGTGGCGCTGGGCGCCGCCCTGGGTGTGGCCCGCCGCTTCGGCGCCCACGCCGACGCCCTGTTCGTCCGCCTGGACCCGCGCGACGCGGTGCCCATGCTGGGCGAAGGCATGTCGGGCGCCATGGTGGACGAGATCATGCGCGCCGCCGAAGGGGAGGCGAACGCCCATCTGACCGTCGCCCGCGGTCATTTCCAGACCGCGGTCGCCGCTGCCGGCATCACCCAGAGCACAGCCCCCAAGGCCGGCGACGAGCCGACCGCCGGCTGGCGCGACGTGGTGGGCCGCGGGGAAGAGGTGGTGCCGCAGGAAGGCCGGCTGGCCGACCTGATGGTCTTCGCCCATCCCGCCCTGGACAAGGACGCCCAAGGCTACGTCACCGTCGAAACCGCCCTGCTGGGCTGCGGCCGTCCGCTGCTGCTGGTCCCCGGCAGCGCCCCGGCGGAGATCGGGCGCCGCGTGGCCGTGGCCTGGAACGGCAGTGCCGAATCCGCCCGCGCCGTGGCCGGCGCCATGCCCTTCCTGCAAAAGGCCGAGGTGGTCCATGTGCTGACCGCCGAGACCTCGGTCACCTCGGCTGCGGCGGGTCGCCGCATCGCCGATTATCTGACTTGGCACGGGGTGGCCAGTCAGCTCACCATTCTCAAGCCCGGCTCCGATCCCGTGGGCAAGACCCTGAACGACAGGGCCGCCGAGATCGGTGCCGACCTGTTGGTCATGGGTGGGTACGGTCACAGCCGCATGCGGGAAATGATCCTGGGCGGCGTGACCCGGTATATGCTGAGCCATGCCGGCCTGCCGGTGCTGATGGCCCATTGACCTGACCCGACGCGCGGGCGTTTCCGCCGGGCGGCACGGATGGTTCCGTGTCTGACCCGGCGGAGTGCCTTATCGCTCCGCCACGCCGGACGGCCATGCCGCCGGAACGGGCCGGTTCCAACGATGGGAGGAACCGTGCCATGCTGACGATCGTGGATTGCATCGCTCTCAGCGGTCTGAGCGAAGCGGAAGTCGATGCCATTGCCGAGCACGAACACCTGCCGCCCATCGTGGCGGCGGAGTTGGGCTGCTGCCTGGAGCGTGATCCGACCGGCCAGCGGGTGATCGCCGCCTTCATCCGCGACGACATCGCCCATGCCCGTGCCCATGGGGCTGCCCGCCATATGGCGGAGCTGGCCGGCGTTCTGCAGCAATACATGGACCACCACCGCGGCCTCTATATGGGACCGGGGCATTACCGCCAGTGACCGCCCCGGTCCGATGCCCACGCCGGTGCGTTGCGACGCTACGTCCGCAGCGGATGCTTCCGCAAGGATAGTTGCTGGCCCATAATCCGCTCCGCCCCGGCGGGTTCCGCCGCCGGGTGCCGGAGGAGATAAGACGCAACCGTGACTTTTGGGATCATCCTGCGCCGCGTGGGCTGTGCGGCTGTCATCCGCCGGCTGGGGGTGCTGTGGCTGTGCGGCATGGCCGCCACCGGCGCCGTGCCCGGCGTGGCCGGTGCGGTGGAGAAGGTAACCCTGCTCTATGTCCACACCACCACGGAAATCGATGGGGTGCCGGGGCAGGGCGGCGGTCTGGCCCGGCTGGCGGCGGTGGTCCGGCAGGAGCGGGAACGGACGGGCCGCACCGTCTTTCTTCTGCACGGCGGACAGACCCTGGCGCCCAGCGTGCTGTCGTTCTACGACCGCGGCGCCCATATGATCGACCTGCTGAACGACATCGAACCCGATGTGATGGCGGCGCTGAACCGTGATTTCCATCATGGGGAGGATGCGCTGATGGCCCGCGCGTTCGAAGCGGGCTTTCCCATCGTCAGCTCCACCGCCGTGGACAACGCCACCGGGCGCCCGCTGGAGGGGCTGGCCGATTCCGTGGTGCTGAAGGCCGGCAGCGTGCGTCTGGGCGTGCTGGCGCTGACGCCGGTGCGCAACGGCTCCATGTATCCCGACGCCCGCGCCCGCTTCCTGCCGGCGGGGGCGGCGCTGACGGAAAAGGCCGCGGCCCTGCGCACCGACGGCGCCGATCTCGTGGTGGTGCTGACCACGGTCAGCGACGACACCCACCGTGCCGCCATCGCCGCCCAGGCCGCCGACATCGTTCTGTACGAGGACCGCAACCACGCCTTCGCCCAGGGGCGGGAGGGGCGGACCCTGTTCCTGACCATGGCCCCCCAGGCCATGCAGGTGCTGGCGCTCGACCTGTCGGTGGAGGGCACCGACGGCGGGGGCCCGGTGAGCTGGACCGCCGAGCCGCGGGTCATCGACACCGCCGCCGTCACCCCCGACCCCGCCATCGCCGCGCGGGTGGCGTCCTACCGTGCCCGGCTGGGCGCCCAGCTCGGGCTGCGGGTGGCGCGGCTGGAGGCGCCGATGACCACCCGCCGCGAGCGGGTGCGGCAGGAGGAGAACGCCTTCGCCAACGCCGTCACCGATGCCATGCGCACCGCCCTTGACGCCGACGTGGCGCTGATCAACGGGGGCGGCATCCGCGGCGACCGGGATTACGACGCCGGAACCGAACTGACCCGCCGCGACATCCACGCCGAACTGCCGTACCCCGACCCGGTGGTGGTCATCGGCGTCACCGGCCAGGCGCTGCGCGCCGCGCTGGAGCACGGCCTGAGCACGGTGGAACAGGGGCAGGGGCGCTTTCCCCACGTGTCGGGCGTGCGGGTGGCCGCCGATCTCGCCCGTCCGCCGGGGGCGCGCATCACCGCCCTGACCGTCAACGGCCGGCCGGTGGACCCGGATGCCCGCTACCGGCTGGCGACGGTGGGGTTCCTGGCCGGGGGCGGCGACGGCTATGCCATGCTGGCGCGGGCGCCGCGGATCACCGACGACCGCGACGCCGAATTCCTGTCCACCCTGGTGATCGCCGCCGCGGCCCGCACGGGCAGCATCGCCCCCCGCCGCGACGGGCGGTTGACCCTGACCGCCGCCCCCGCCCCCGCCGCCGCCGGGCAGGAGGGCAAGTGAGCGTGGCCCCGGTGTTTCCGCCACCCCCCCATGCCATGCCGAAACGGCGGCGGGTGGGGATCGCCGTGCGCATCTCCGTCGGGCTGACGGTGATGGGGCTGGTGGTGGTGGGCATGGGTGCCGTATCGCTGACCGCGTTCCGCCAGTTCGACGGCGAGGTGACGCACCTGTCGTCCGCCACCGTGCCCCATGTGGTGGCCGGCGCCAATCTGCTGAGCGAGATGCAGAAGCTGATCGCCCAGCTTCCCGCCCTGGCCGTGGCCGGCAATTCCCCCCAGCGCCGCGCGGCCATGGAAGCAGCGTCGCGCCAGATCGATTTCCTGTCCGGGCAGACGCGGGACATCCGGGGGCTGGCCGGTTCCGGCGCGTCCCCCCAGACGGTGCAGGTGCTGGACCAGATCGACAGCACCCTGGCGATCCTGGCGCAGACGGTGGCGGATCTCGACGCCGAAATGGGCCGCCACGCCGCCGCCGCCGACCGGCAGGCCCAGGCCATCGGCGCCCTGAACCGGCTGACGGATGGCATGGACCGGCTGGTGACCGGCACCGCCGGGGATCAGGCCGGCGCCGGCCCGGCGGGGGACGCGGCGCTGCGGGCGCTGGGGCCGTGGGCGGTGCGGGTGGGGGCGCTGGTCACCCGCACGGCGGCGGCCATCCAGCTCGACCACCTGAACCGTCTGCGCAGCGAACAGCGGCAGGTGGCCGACGCCCTGCACCGCCTGCCGGTCAGCGGCCCCGGCCTGCCGGCGCCGGTGCACGCGGCCATGGACCGGCTGGAACGGGATCTGGAATCGGTGCTGCTGGGCGACGACGGGGTGTTCGCCGCCGCCGCCGCCCGGCTTCAGGCCCGCTACCGGGCGCAGGGGCTGCTCAGCCAGTCGCGGGTGCTGGTGGAAACCCTGGACCGCGCCGCCCACAGCCTGTTCGACGACATCCAGGCCCAGGCCCGCGAGCGCACCTTGTCGCTGGGCATGATGATCGACCGCGAAAGCCGGCTGGTGCTGATGCTGGCGGCCTTGTCGGTGATGGTGGCGGCGGCGGTCTATTTCCTGTTCCGCGCGTCCCTGTCCACCCGTCTTCTGGCGCTCAATCATGCGGTGCTGGGCCGGCTGTCGGCCCTGCGCGCCACCCGCGGGGCGGTTGTGGATGCCGGCGTCGCCATCCCGGTGGGCGGGAACGACGAGATCACCGACATCGCCGCATCCATCCGTTTCTTCATCGACGAGATCGGGCGGCGCCAGCAGGCGTTGGCCGAGGAGGAACGGCGGTTCCGCGATCTGGTCGAAGGCTCGATCCAGGGCATCGTCATTCACCGGAATTTCAGCCCCCTCTACGCCAACGACGCCTATGCCGCCGTCGTCGGGGTCGGGGTGGCCGACGTGCTGGCCATGCCCAGCCTGCTGACGCTCATTCCGCCGGAAAACCAGGCGGACGCGCTGGCCACCTACCGCCGCCTGATCGCGACGGGGGAGGTGATGCCCCGCCGCCGCCTGCGCAACCTGCGGCCCGGCGGCGGCGATTATTGGGTGGAGCTGTGGGACCGCCGCATCGATTGGATGGGCGAGCCGGCGGCGCAATCGGTCGTGGTGGACGTGACACGCGAGATGGAGGCCGAAGCCGCCCTGGCCCGTGCGTCGGAGGAGCTGTCCACCGCCGTGGCGGCCATGCCCAGCGGCCTGCTGATGCTGGACGCCGATTGGACGGTGCGGCTGGCCAACGAGCGGCTGGGGGAGGTGACCGGCTATTCCGCCTCCCTGCTGACCCCCGGCACCCCCTTCGTCGCGATGCTGCGGGAGGAGGAGGCCGCGGGCCGCCTGCCCCCCGGCCAGACGGCGGACAGCATCTTCCAGCGCGTTACGGGCGTGCTGTCGGCGGGGCAGCCCCTGATGGTGGAACGGGCGCTGCCCGACGGGCGCGCCATGCTGATTCAGGGCCAGTCCGCCGATCATGGCGGTGCGGTGCTGACCTTCACCGACATCACCGAACAGGAACGCATCCGCGGCGAACTCCAGCGCTCCCGCGATGCCGCCGAACGGGCGCTGTCGGACCTGAAGGACGCCCAGCGCAGCCTGATCCAGGCGGAAAAGATGGCCTCCCTCGGCCAATTGGTGGCCGGGGTGGCGCACGAGGTCAACACCCCCATCGGCATCACCGTCACCGGCGCCTCCCAGCTTCAGATCGAGGTGGAGGACATCCGCGGCCTGCACGCCGCCCGCACCATGAAGCGCAGCGATTTCGAGCGGTTCCTGGGGATGGCGGGGGATCTGTCGGACCTGATCCTCGCCAACAGCCAGCGGGCCGCCGACCTGATCCAGAGCTTCAAGATGGTCGCCATCGACCAGTCGAGCGAGGAGCGGCGCCGCTTCCCCCTGAAATCCTACATCGAGGAGGCGCTGCGCAGCCTGGGCCCCGGCCTGCGCACCGCCGCCTGCCGCGTCACCGTGGACTGCGGCGAGGATCTGGAGATCGACGGCTATCCGGGGGCGGTGTCGCAGATCCTGACCAATCTGGTGATGAACGCGCTGCTGCACGCCTTCGACGCCGGGCCGGGGGGCAGCATCGCCATCACCGTGCGCTGCCCCACCGGCGGCCGGGTGGTTCTGACCTTCGCCGACGACGGCCGCGGCATCCCGGCCGATGTGCTGCCGAAGATCTTCGACCCCTTCTTCACCACCCGCCGGGGCAGCGGCGGCAGCGGGCTGGGGCTGCACATCGTCTACAATCTGGTCACCGCCACCCTGCGCGGCACCATCCAGGCCCACAGCGAACCCGGCAAGGGCACCCGCTTCACCCTGACCTTTCCGCGGGTGATGCCGGTGCAGGGGGAGGGGTCACTCCCCGCTCAGCACGGCGCCGCGGCGGCAGGTGGTGCGGACGTCGGGTGAGCAGGCGCGGAAGCTCAGGTCCGGGTTCAGACACAGGCGCACCTCCGCCACCCGTGGGCCGCTGCACACCAGCGCCAGCGATTGCGCCGTCAGGCCGGGGTTGGCGGCGATCAGCCGGTCGCGCAGCACCTCCGCCGGGACCGGGGCGGGCGGGGTGGCGCTGGCGGCTTCCGGCGGCAGGGTCACGCGGGCGCGGGCCGCCGCCATATCGGCGAAGTAAGCGGCGGGATTCTTGCCCGAGCAGGTGCCGTGCTTCAGCCATTCATGCAGGATCAGGCCCTTGGACGGCATCAGCGGCAGGGTCTTGTCGATCACCGCCTGGGGGATCCGCCGCTCCGCCGAGCAGCGTTCGGGCCAGCCGCCCTTGGCGTGCTGGGGCCACAGGCCGTGAACGATGAAGCCGAACCGTGGGGTGGCACGGCATTGCTCCGGCTGCTTGTCCGCCGGGCGTCCGGCGCAGAAGGCCGGCGACCACGAGAGGCTCAGCACATAGTAATCGAACTTTCCCGGTTCCCCCACCGTCTGGGCCGGTGCCGGTGCCGCGGCCAAAACCATGCCGGCCAGCAGGGCGGCGATGGCGCCCTTTCGCTTCCATGCCCTTGCCATCATTCTCAGCACACCCCAGTTGCCGTTTAACCCCGGCCCCGTCATAGCACGGGATGGGGTCTTGTTCCGACCGTCCCGTCCGACCATCCGCAAGGGGACCATGTTCACGCTCGACGCCATGCTGCTGTTGCGTGCCTACGCCGCCGGGATCTTTCCCATGGCCGAAAGCGCCGATTCCCCCGGTCTCTACTGGTTCGATCCCGAACAGCGTGGGGTCATGCCGCTGGATGGGTTCCATGTGCCCCGCCGGCTGCGCCGCACCGTGCGCCAGGGCCGGTTCGAGATGCGGTTCGACCATGATTTCACCGGTGTGATGCAGGGGTGTGCCGCCATCACCGGCACCCGCACCAACACCTGGATCAACCGCGACATTCTGCAGCTCTACACCGACCTGCACACCCGCGGCCACGCCCATTCGGTGGAATGCTGGCGGGATGGGCGGCTGGTGGGCGGGCTCTATGGGGTGTCGCTGGGCGGTGCCTTTTTCGGCGAGAGCATGTTCAGCCGCGAGACCGATGCCAGCAAGGTCGCGCTGGTCCATCTGGTGGCGCGGCTCAGGGCGGGGGGGTACAGCCTGTTGGACGCCCAGTTCGTCACCGAGCATCTGAGCCGGTTCGGTGCCGTCGAGATCCCCCGCGCCGAGTACCGCCGGCGGCTGGCCGCCGCCCAGCGGGTGCAGGGGAATTTCCACGGCATCGACCAGGACCGGGCGGTGTCCGCCCTCCTGGATTATGGACGGCCCGAGGAGCAGGGTCAGCGGGACGGGGATCAGGAACCACCGTCCTCGCAGGTCAGAACCCAGACGTCGTAGATGGCGTGCTCCATGGCCGACAGGGCCGGGCTGGAGGCGAACATCCAGCCGCTGAACACCCGTTCGGCCGTTTCGCCCGGCTTCACGTCCTCCACCTCCAGAAAGGCGGCGGATTCCGGCACCTCCACCGGGGGGGAGGAGCGGCAGGCGCGCAGCGTGATGCGCAGGCTGCCGAAATTCGCCGTCTGCCCCACCTTCAGGGAAAAGGTGGAGGTGCGGGCCGTCACCTTGTCCAGCCCCTGCAGCTTGGCCGCCGGGCGGTCCACCATGGCGGAGGATGCCGGGGCGGCGGACGAGGACTGGGCCAGCGCGCCGCCGGCCCCAAGGGTCAGGGCCGCCGCCAGGGTGGCGGCGCCGAGGGCGGCACGCCGGAAAAGGGCAGAAACGCAGGTCACGGCACGGGCATCCCATCGCTGACGGCAGGGGGGCCGGCATCGCCCGGCCCGGCCCGGTTATAGCTCAGGACCGTGCCGGGGGAAAGCCGCCGCCCCATGCGGGCCGGGATGCGTGCCGCGCGCGTCAGTAGCCGCTGCCGGTACCCTTGGTCTTCTGGTCCTCTTCCACCTTCTGCGCCGCGGTGCCGGCCCCGGCCCCGGCGACGCCGCCGACCACCGCCCCCACCGGGCCGCCGACCACGGCCCCGGCGGCAACGCCGCCCAGCCCGCCGCTGGCCGCTTTCTCTTCGGTGGTGTTGCCGCAGGCGGCGGCCAGCAGGCACAGGCCGGCGACGGGCAGAACGCGGGTCAGAGCGCGCACGGACATGGCTTCCTCGTTTCTTCCGTTGGACAACGCAATCGGAAGGAGAACGGGGCGCCGGGGCCGTTGGTTCCGGCCCCCGGATCTCAGCCGGTCCGCCGGGCGGCGAAGCGCAGCCGCACGTAATCGGCGTGCCATCCCCCATCCGCGCCGCGCAGGACCGGGCGCACCGCCGCCTCCACCTCGTCCAGGAAGGGGGCGTGTTCGGCGGCGGGAAGCCGGGCGGTAAAGGCCTGGGCGAAGGTTGCCAGCCACCCGCGCAGCCCCGTGGGCAGTGGGGTCGGGCGGGGGAACAGGTCGATGGCGGTGACGGTGAAACCCGCCCGTTCCAGCCGGCCGCGGTACTCCGCCGGGGTGGGGAAATACCACGGCAGCGCCGCCCGCCCGTCCAGCCCGCGGCGGTCCAGCCCGGCCACCAGCGCATCCACGATGGCGGCCACGTTGCCGGCCCCGCCCATTTCACCGACGAACCGCCCGCCGGGCTTCAGCGCGCGGGCCACCCCGGCGATCACTGCGTCGGGATTAAGCATCCAGTGAAGGGCGGCGTTGGAGAACACCGCGTCGAACGCCGCCGTGAAGGGCAGGGCGTGGGCATCCGCCACCCGCGCATCCAGCCCGCGGGCGCAGGCGGCGGCGATCTGCTCGGCGCTGGCATCCACCCCGGTCACGCGGCAGCCGAGATCCCGCAGCCGCTCCATCAGCGTGCCCTCGCCGCAGCCCAGATCCAGGATGGCCTCCCCCGGCTGCGGGGCCAGCAGGTCCACCACGGGCAGGCCGAGCGTGGAGACGAAGCCGGCGTTGCGGCGGTAATCGTCGGGCTGCCATGTTTGCGCGTTCGACATGGGTGCGGTTCCTATTGCAGCAGGCGCGTCAGCGCGCCGGTGTCCACGTTGCGGCCCGAAACCACGGCGACGGTGGTGGGGCCGGGGGTGACGGCGCCGGTCAGCAGGGCGGCGGCGGCGGCGGCTCCCGCCCCCTCCGCCACCAGACCGGCGCGGGTGTGCAGGGTGGCCATGGCGTCGGCGATGGCGGTTTCGTCCACCCCCACCACCTCCACCCCCAGCGACTCGATGGCGTCGAGCGGCAGGGCACCCAGATGCTCCACCGCGATGCCGTCGGCCAGCGAGGCGCCGTCGGGGGCGGGACCGCCCACATAGCGGGCGTGGCGCACGCCGATCACCCGCACACCGGGCCGGCGCGCCTTTACCGCCGCCGCCACCCCGGCCAGCAGCCCGCCGCCGCCCACCGGCACCACCACCGTATCCACCGTGGGCAGGTCGTCCACGATCTCCAGCCCCACCGTGCCCTGGCCGGCGATCACGTCGGCGTCGTCATAGGGGTGGACGAAGGTCAGGCCCCGTTCCGCCGCCAGTTCCACCGCCCGCCCGCGCGCCTCCGCCACCGTGGCGCCCGACAGCACCACCTCGGCCCCGAAACCGCGGGTGCGGTCGATCTTGCATTGGGGGGCGCCCGCCGGCATCACGATCACCGCCCGCACCCCCAGCCGCTGGGCGTGGCGGGCCAGACCGGCGGCGTGGTTGCCCGCCGACATGGCCGCCACCCCCGCGCGCCGCTGCTCCGGCGTCAGCCGCAGCAGCCGGTTCAGCGCCCCGCGTTCCTTGAAGGCGCCGGTGGCCTGAAAGGTTTCCGCCTTCAGCCACAGGCCGGGCAGCAGCCCCGGCACCGGCAGCAGCGGGGTGCGCACCAGATGCCCGTGCAGGCGGGCGGCGGCGTCTTCGATGGCCTGAAGCGGCAGCCAGGACGGCAGGGTGACGGCGGACGGGGCGGGAGCGGACAGAACGGCGGCACACGCCGCGCCGGTTCGGGCGGAGAGCATGGAAAACCTGCGATCATACGGGGAATGCGGCGACGAGGGATGCGAACCCGGCCCGCCTCAGCGGACCGGGCGAAAAATTCGCCGCATTCGGAAACCGGGCGCACGCCGCACCCAGGCCAGGACAGACCCGGCCGCCGTTTCACAGGTGTTTTGCGAGGGAGAACGGAGGGAGGACCGGCAGCGGTCCCCGTCACGATGATTGCGCGGCACCACGGCCACACCCCTTATCCAGACATCAAGCGAAGGCAACACACCCCGGCGCGTCAGCACGCCGGGTGGGTAATTCGCATTCGATGGGGGATAAGGATCGTGTTCATGCTGTCAGGTGTAGCCGACGCTGCCGCCCCGGTCAAGCGGTCTTGCAGGGCAATCGGGCGAAGGACTTCAGAGCTATATTAGGATTATCGTCATTACCGCCTTCGCGGGAATGACGATAATCCTATATTTCGAAAAAGACCTTTCACCCGATTGCCCTGAGCGGTCTTGTTCCGCTGTGGTGTTCGGGATACAACGGAAACTGTCCGTCCACCCCATTGTTTTATGAGGCACCCGCATGTCCCACGATCCCGCTCCCACCCCGGCCACGGCGACCATGGACGATGTGACCCGGCTGGTCCGGCGGTTTTATGAGCGGGCGCGCGCCGATGCCGAGCTGGGGCCGGTGTTCGAGCGGGCGGACATGAATTGGGAGGCGCATTTCGGCCAGTTGGACGATTTCTGGGCCGCCCATCTGATCGGCAACCGGAAATACAAGGGCAGCCCCTTCATGACCCATGTGGGACTGGGGCTGGAGCCGGCGCACTTCACCCGCTGGCTGGCGCTGTTCCGCCAGACCTGCGACGAGGTGCTGTCCCCCGCCGACGCCGAGCGCGCCTATGCCAAGGCCGAGCACATGGGCAAGAGCCTGACCGCCGGGCTGTTCCCGATTCCGGGCCGCGGCTACCGCCCGCCCAAGACGGCGGAGTGACTTATTCCAGCGGCAGCAGCGATTCGGCCAGCGTCACCCAATAGCTGGCCCCCACCGGCAGCATGGCGTCGTTGAAGTCGTAGCGGGGGTTGTGCAGCTTGGCCCCCGGCACCGCCTCGCCCTGGCCCAGCCAGATGTAGCAGCCGGGCCGTTGCTGGAGCATGTAGCCGAAATCCTCCGCCGCCATGGACGGGGATGGTGCCCAATCCACGTTGTCCTCTCCCACCACCAGGGCGGCGGCGCGGGCGGCGGCCTCGGCCTCGGCCACGCTGTTGACGGTGGGGGGATAGCCGGGGTCAAGCTCCAACTCGGCGTTGGCGCCGAAGGCGGCGGCCACGTTTTCCACCAGCCGGGCGAACTGGGCGTGCAGCCGCTCGCGGGTTTCGGGCTGGAAGCTGCGGATGGTGCCGTGCAGCTTGGCTTCGGGCGGGATGACGTTGAAGGTGGTGCCGGCCTCGACCCAGGTGATCGACAGCACGGCGGAATCCAGCGGATCGGTGCCGCGGCTGACCAGGCTTTGGGCGGCGGTGATGATGTGGGCCCCCACCAGCACCGGATCGACGCCGCGGTGGGGCATGGCCGCGTGGGTGCCCAGCCCCGACACGGTGACGGTGAAATGATCCGCCGCCGCCATCACCGGGCCGGGGTGCACCGCGATGCGCCCCGCCGGCATTTCCGGCCAGTTGTGCAGCCCATAGACCTGATCCATGGGAAAGCGGGTGAACAGCCCGTCGTCGATCATGCGCTGGGCGCCGGCCTTGCCCTCTTCCGCGGGCTGGAAGATGGCGTAGACGGTGCCCTTGAAATTGCGGGTTTCGGCCAGATACCGCGCCGCTCCCAGCAGCATGGTGGTGTGGCCGTCGTGGCCGCAGGCGTGCATCGTGCCGTGGTTGCAGGACGCGTGGGCGAAGCCGTTGGCCTCGGGCATCGGCAGCGCGTCCATGTCGGCGCGCAGGCCGATGGCGCGATCCCCCGGTTCCCGGCCGCGGATCACCCCCACCACCCCGGTGGACCCCAGCCCCCGGTGCACCTCGATCCCGCAGCCGGCCATCACGCCGGCCACCAGATCCGACGTGCGGTGCTCCTCGTACGCCAGTTCGGGGTGGGCGTGGATGTCGCGCCGCCACAGCACCATGTCGGCGTGCAATTCGGACAGACGGGGTAGGATCGGCATCGTGCAACTCCGCTACGGCCAGACGCTATCTAGGCCGCAAAGGGCGTTTGTCATCAGGCTGGAATGATTCCGGTGTGCATGGCCGCTTATTCCGGCACGGCCATCCCCCGTTTGACCGCCGGGCGCTCGCCCACGGTGTCGTGCCAGCGCTTGATGTTGGGGTAACGGTCCAGCAGGCCGCTGCCCGCCACCGCCGCCGCGGCGATGAAGGGGTAGCAGGCGATGTCGGCGATGGAATAGGTTTCGGCCAGATACTCCACCGCGCCCAGCCGCTGTTCCAGCGCGTCGTAGCAGCGGACCAGCTCGCCCTTGAACAGGTCGATGGCATAGGGGATCTTTTCCGGCGCACGGACCGAGAAGCGGAACATGTCCACCGCCGCCGGACCCAGGTCGCTGACACCCAGCATCAGCCACGACAGCGCCTCGCCCTTCTGGTCGCCGTCGGGCAGCAGGCGCCCGGTGCGCTGGGCATAGTGCAGCAGGATGGCCCCCGACCCGAACAGCCGCCGCTGGGCGCCGCCCGGCAATTCCTCCACCACCGCCGGCAGCTTGCCGATGGGGCTGATGGCCTTGTACGCCGGTGACTTGTTTTCTCCCCCCATCAGGTCCAGCGCGTGGACCCGGTACGGGATGCCCAGCTCTTCGAACAGGATCGACGCCTTGTGCCCGTTGGGCGTGGCGAAGGTGTAGAGCGTGATCATCTATCCCCCCGGATGTTTGCCGCCTGCTCCCTGGGCGGGCACGCCACTTTGGCCCATTTGCCGCAGGAAGGCCAGGGGGGACGAACCATCCGGGTTACCCCGGCGGCGCCGTTCTCAGCCGAGCAGGGCCTGAACCAGCCAATAGAGCCCATAGCCGAGCCCGGCCACCGCACCCCATGCTCCCAGCGCCAGCCCGGCCCACACCGCCACCAGCTTCATCCCCCGCATCTTGGGTTCGCCGGCGGGGGGCAGAGGCAGCAGGCCGGGGGGAAGGCCAGGGGATGGGGTGGAGCGCTCGCCCCGCGCACCGGCCGGGTTTTCCCTGGTGGAGGATGGCAGAACCGGGTCGGTCAGCGTGTGGGTCATGGGAGGGCACCCGCTTGGTTGAACGGGTTCAATTTAACCCGTAATCGCGGCGAAGGCTTGCGTCCAAAAGGGGTGTGCCCCCTTTGTCCGGGGGTGCTGCGGGGCGGCTACATCCACCTCTTCCGGCGGAAATACCACATGGGGATAAGACCCGATGCGATGATGGCCAGCATCGCCAGGGGATAGCCGAATTCCCAATGGCGTCCCGGTTCGGCAATGAAATTCATGCCGCACAGGCTGGCGATCAGCGTGGGCGGGAACAGGCCGACGGACGCCACGCTGAGGATCTTGACGATCTCGTTCTGCTCGACGTTGATCTGGCCCAGCGTGGTTTCCAGCAGCAGCCGCACCTTCGACGCCAGGAACTGGGCGTATTCGGTCAGCCCCTTGGCGTCCAGCACCGCACCCCGCGACCAGCGCCGCGAGTCCTTGGACAGCAGGGCATCGCCGCTGCCGCGGGCCAGGAAATCGAGAATGCGGTGAAGACTCGACAGGCTTTCGTGGGCCTTGGCCACCAATTGCCCGGCCTGCCCCAGCCGGCGCAGGGTGCGGCCGTCGTCGCGGGGCGGGGCGGCCCGGCCCGGTATGCCGCGGTGGAACGACCGCTGGCCCATGGCTTCCAATTCGATCCCCACCCGGCGCAGCACGTTGGCCGTGCGTTCGAGCAGCGCGTCGATCAGGGCGGTCATCACCGCATCCGCCCGCGCCGGCACGAAGCCCTGATGGGTGACCTTGCGGCGGAAGGTCAGGAAGGGCTGGGGGTCGATGTGGTGGACCGTGGCCAGCCGCCCGCCGGACAGCACGAGGCTGACTGGCGCCATCTTGGGCTGATCGGTGTCGGCCCACACCAGGGCCAGAACGGTCATGTGCAGCGATGCGGTGCCCAGGCGCAGGCGGCTGGAATCCTCGATCTCGGCCATCTGGGCGCGGGTGGGCAGGCGCTGGCCCAGGCAGCGCTCGGCGGCGGCCACCTCGTCGGCGGTGGGGTTGAGCAGATCGACCCACACGGTGGCGCTGGGCAGCTCCGCCCCCTCGGTCCAGCGCGCCCGCACCAGCCGCCCGCCCTCGTTGATGAAAACCTGCAGCATCGGCGGCACCTCCCGCGGGGGAACGGGTTTTTCCGGGTGGTCAGGTGATGCGGCCGGTCCGCCGCGGTTTCAGCGGGTGGGGGCCGGACGGCCCGCCGGAATCGGCGGATGGGGGGGAGGGGGCCGGAAGGTCCAGCGTCTCCCCCTCTTTCCGCAGGGCGTCCTCCAGCTTGGCGCGGAAGACGCCGCCGTCGTCGCGGGAATCGAGGAACAGGCTGACGGCCTGCCGGGCCTCGTCCCGGTCATAGGGAACCTTGCCGAAGGCGGCCCACCGGGCGCGGTCCAGAACCTTGGGGTCCAGGCGCTGGCGGATCGCCTCCATCTGGCGGAGCAACTGTCGGCGCAGATCGGTCATGGGACGGTATATAGGGCCGGGATCACTCCCGGCCAATCAGTGTCCCGGCCCCACCCTCGGTAAAGATTTCCAGCAGCAGGGCGTGGGGCACCCGGCCGTCCAGAATCACCGCGGCGTCCACGCCCTGTTCCACCGCGTCGATGCAGGTTTCGATCTTGGGGATCATGCCGCCCTTGGCGGTGCCGTCGGCGATGGCGGTGCGGGCATCCTCCAGCGTCATGCGCGGGATCAGTTCCTTGTTCTTGTCCAGAACACCGGCCACGTCGGTCAGCAGGAAGAAGCGGGTCGCCCCCAGCGCCGCGGCGATGGCCCCGGCGGCGGTGTCGGCGTTGATGTTGTAGGTCTCGCCCTGGCGGTCCACGCCGATGGGGGCGATGACGGGGATGATGTCGGCCTGGGTCAGCCCGTGGATGATCTGCGGGTTGACCTGATGCGGTTCCCCGACGAAGCCCAGGTCCAGCACCTGTTCGATGGCGCTGTCGGGGTCGCGCTGGGTGCGGCGCAGCTTGCGGGCGATCAGAAGCTGGCCGTCCTTGCCCGACAGGCCGACGGCCTTGCCGCCCTGGCGGTTGATGGCCGAGACGATCTGCTTGTTGATGGAGCCGGCGAGCACCATCTCCACCACCTCGACCGTCTCCTTGTCGGTGACGCGCAGGCCGTCGATGAAGCTCGACTTGATCTTCAGCCGGTCCAGCATCTGGCCGATCTGCGGCCCGCCGCCGTGGACCACCACCGGGTTGATGCCCACCTGTTTCAGCAGCACGATGTCGCGGGCGAACAGCTCGGCCAGGCTGTCGTCACCCATGGCGTGCCCGCCATACTTGATGACGAAGGTGCGGCCGGCGTAGCGGCGCATGTAGGGAAGGGCTTCGGACAGGGTGCGGGCCTTGCCCAGCCACTCTTCGCGTTCGGTCATCGTCACGGGACTATCATCCGTCAGCGTGGACATGGACCGCTTCTTTATCGGAAGCCGGCGGTCCTGCCTAGCGGAGTTTTCGTGTCACCGTGCGCGAGGCGGGCGGCCAGACGGGTCATGGGCTGCGTCAGTGCCGTGACCGCCACCGCCATCAGCACCAGCGCCGAGAAACCGGCCCCCGACAGGATGCCGGCCTCCAGCAGCACGGTCAGAACCACCACCTCCATCAACCCCTTGCACGGCATCAGCGCCCCCAGCCGCCACGCATCGTACGGGGGGATGCCGGCCAGACGGGCGGGGACCGCGCTGCCCAGCAGCTTGGTGACGATGGTCACCGCCGTGGCCACCAGGAACACCGCCCACAGCGCGGGCGAATCGGCGGTGACCGTCACCTTGAGCCCGGTCAGGGTGAAGAAGAACGGCAGCAGCACCAGCGTCGTCACCGATTCCACCCGCGCCAGCACGGCGGCGGCCAGCGGCTTCGGGATGGCGGTGCCGGCCAGGAAGGCGCCCAGGATGTAATGCAGCCCCACGGCCTCGCTCACCGCCGCGGTCAGCAGCAGCAGCGCGCAGATGCCGATCAGGTGGGCGTCGTCCAGCATCGGCGGCTGGCTGCCGATGCGGGCGGCCAGCCAGGGCCGCACCACGCCCCACAACACCGCCGGAATCGCCGCCCCGCCGGCCAGCGTCAGCAGGACCGCTTCGCCGCCGCCGGTGGCCGCCCCCAGCAGGGCCGCCAGCGCCACCCACAACAGCGCGTCGTTCACCGCCGCACAGGCCAGCGCCAGCGCCCCCAGCCGGGTGGAGGTCAGCCCCATTTCCCGCAGGATCGCTCCCAGCACCGGCAGCGCCGTCACCCCCAGGCACACCCCGAATCCGGCGGCGAACAGGGCGGGCGTGGCCGCCGGCCCGGCCATGGCGGGGAAGGCATCGGCCACCCACAGGCCGGTGCCGGCCCCGGCCAGGGTGGGGATGACCATGCTGGACACCGCCACCGCCCCCACCGCCCGTCCGCGCCCGCGCATGTCGGCCACGTCCAGATGCAGCCCGGTGAGGAAGGCGAAGAACACCACCGCCAGCCAGCCCAGGCCCGTCAGCGGCGCCAGGACCGCGCCGCCGAACAGGGTGCCCCACACCTCCGGCGCCATGCGGCCCAGCAGGGAGGGGCCGAGGGCGATGCCGAACAGGATCTGCACCACCACCATCGGCGCCACCCGCCGCACGCCCGCCGCCCGCCACAGGGCGAACGGCCCGACGATCAGCAGCAGCGCCTGGATCAGGAAGACGAAGGCGGGGGACAGGTGCATGGGTATGGTCTCTTTACGTCAGCGGGGCCGATTCGGCCATCTGCGCCATCACCGCCCGCAGCTCGGCGATGCCGGTGCCGTTCTCCGACGAGGTGACGTGAACCTCGGGGAAGGCGGCGGGGTGTTTCTTCAGCGCCTTTTCCGTGGCGGCCTTCACCGTCACCAGGGCGGGGGGCTTCACCTTGTCGGCCTTGGTCAGCACCACCTGATACATCACGGCGGCCTGGTCCAGCATCTTCATGATCTCGTCGTCGTTGGGCTTCAGCCCGTGGCGGGCGTCCACCAGCACGAAGGCGCGGCGCAGCGTGACCCGGCCCTTGAGGAAGCGGCGGACCATGTCGTTCCACGCCTCCACCTTCTCCTTGGATTCCTTGGCGTAGCCATAGCCCGGCATGTCCACCAGCAGCAGCCGGCGCCCCAGGTCGAAGAAGTTGAGCTGCTGCGTGCGCCCCGGCGTGTTGGAGGTGCGGGCCAGCGTCTTGCGCCCGGTCAGCGCGTTGATCAGGCTGGATTTGCCGACGTTGGACCGCCCGGCAAAGGCGATTTCCGGCAGCCGCGCTTCGGGCAACTGGTCCAGCCGGTCGGCACCCCAGACGAAATCGCACGCCTGCGCGAACAGAAGCCGTCCCGCTTCGATCTCCTCGGCGGACAAGGTGGCGGTGAGGGAGGGGCCGGAGGCGGAAGCGTCGGTCATAACGGGACATCCTGACAACAAAACAGCACGAACAGCGAAAGGGCCCCGCCGCGGTCAGCGGCGGAGCCCCCCGAAAGAAGCACGAAACCAGGGATCAGGCCAGCAGGATCAGGCCAGCGGCGCCTTCACCCCGTCCTGGCGCATGATGAACCACTGCTGCGCCACCGACAGCAGGTTGTTCCACGCCCAGTAGATCACCAGACCGGCGGGGAAGCTGGCCAGCATGAAGGTGAAGACGACGGGCAGGAACATGAACACCTTCTGCTGCACCGGATCGGGCGGCGCCGGGTTCAGCTTCTGCTGCAGCCACATGGTCACGCCCATGATCAGCGGCCACGCGCCCAGCATCAGCATGGCCGGCGGGTGCCACGGGATCAGGCCGAACAGGTTGAAGATGGTGGTCGGATCGGGGGCGGACAGGTCATGGATCCAGCCGAAGAACGGCGCATGCCGCATTTCGATGGTGACGAACAGCACCTTGTACAGCGCGAAGAACACCGGGATCTGGATCAGGATGGGCAGGCAGCCCGACACCGGGTTGACCTTTTCCCGCTTGTACAGGCCCATCAGTTCCTGGTTCATGCGGGCCTGATCGTCGGCGTACTTCTGCCGCAGCTCCTGCATCTTGGGCTGCAGCTTCTTCATCTTGCTCATCGCGTGATACGACTTGTTGGCAAGCGGGAAGAAGGCGGCCTTCACCACCACGGTGAACAGCAGGATGGCGATGCCGAAGTTGCCGAACAGGGTGCCCAGGAAATCCAGCGCATAGAAGAACGGCTTGGTCAGGAAATAGAACCAGCCGAAGTCGATGGCGAGGTCGAAGCTGGAGATGCCCAGCTTTTCCTTATAGGCATCCAGCAGCTTCACCTGCTTGGCGCCGGCGAACAGGCGGGCGGTGTTTTCCGCCACCGCACCCGGCTCCACCGTCTTGGCCGCACCCATCAGGTCCACCTGATAGCGGTCCTGGTTGTTGCGCTGGTTGTAGACGAAGCGGGCGGTGACCTGCTCCGTCTGGTCCGGGACCAGCGAGACCAGCCAGTACTTGTCGGTGATGCCGATCCAGCCGCCGGTCGAGGTCTTGGTGATGGTCGGGGTCTTCTTCAGGCTGTCGTACTTCTCTTCCGTCAGCTTGCCGTCGAAGACGCCCAGCGGGCCTTCATGCAGGATGTAATAGCCCGAGGTGTGGGGCGTGCCGTGGCGCGACACCAGCGAATAGGGCAGCAGCGACACCGGCTTGGATGTCGTGTTGCGCACCTTCTGGGTCACGGTGAACATGAAGTCCCGGTCCACCGCGAAGGTCTTTTCGAACACCAGGCCCTGGCCGTTGTCCCAGGTCAGGGTGACCGGGGTGTCGGGGGTCAGGGTGGCGCCCGCCGGGGCCGACCACGGCGTGTCCTGGCCGGGGGCCGGGATCGAGCGGTCCTCGGGCACCCAGCCGAATTCGGCGTAATAGCCGTCGTTGGACGCCGACGGGGCCAGCAGCACGATTTCCGGGCTGTCCTTGTCCGTGGTCTGGCGGTAGGCGGCCAGGGTCAGGTCGTCGATTCGCCCGCCGGCCAGATTGATCGAGCCGTGCAGCGACGGGGTGTTGATCCGCACCCGCGCCCCGGCCTGTTCGGCCAGGATCTGCGCGCGGTCCTTGGGCGCTTCCGGCACGGCGGGGCCGCCGGGAATGGCCGCCGGGCCGCCGGGCACCGCCGCCGTCTGCTGCTGCGCCGGATCGGCGGGCGGCGGCTTGTGCGCCGGGGCAAGGAAATACTGGAACCCCAGCAGGATGGCGATCGACAGCACGATAGCCAGGAGGAGATTGCGTTGTTCGGTCATGGCTTCCCGAGAGTGTCCGTCCAGCCTGTTGGCCCGGGGCGGCGTGGCCGCCACCCCGGTCTTTAGTGATCGCAATGCGCCGGGCCGCAACAGGAACGGTTGCCGTGGCCCGCCTTTGGTTCCGGCTGCCCCTGGGGGTCCGGCACCGGGTCATATCCCGCCCCGCCCCATGGGTGGCAGCGCCCCAGCCGGCGGATGGTCAGCCAGCCTCCGCGCAGCGCGCCGTGCTTGGCCAGCGCTTCCAGCGCATAGGTGGAGCAGGTCGGAAGATAGCGGCAGTGATGCCCCACGAAGGGGGAGAATGTCCAGCGATAGAGATGGACAAACGCACGAAGCCCATGAGCCAGGGGACTCATGGGCCATGCTCCGCCGCAGCGCCGGCCGATGCCGGCGCGTTTTCCGGTGATGATGGGGTATCGGGCGTATCGCGGACGGGGGTTTCCCGCACCGGAATGGCCGCTCCGCCGTCACGCTCACGCCACAGGCCCAGCCGCTTCAGCGCCGCCGTCAGGTCGGCGATCAGGTCGGCCCAGGGCCGCACGGCGGTTTCCTGGCGCGCGATCAGCACCAGATCATGGCCGGGACGGGCGTGGAAAGGAAGAATAAGCCGTGCCGCTTCGCGCAGGCGGCGGCGTGCCCGGTTGCGCACGACCGCGTTGCCCACTTTGCGGCTGGCGGTGAGGCCGAGACGAATCACCGGCCCGCCGGGTGGCGGGGCCTGCCGTTCATCATGTCGGCGCACCTGCAGGATAAGACCGGGAGCGACGTGTTTGCGGCGCGTCCCGGCCACGGCCAGAAACTCCGGCCGTCGCTTCAGGCGCCCGACCCGTGGGCTGGGCGCCGTCATCGCGGTCAGGCGCAGAGAACCTTGCGGCCCTGGGCGCGGCGACGGGCCAGAATCTTACGGCCGCCGACGGTGGCCATACGGGCGCGGAAGCCGTGCCGGCGCTTGCGGACGAGCTTGCTCGGCTGGAACGTGCGTTTCACGACACAATACTCCGTAACATCAGATCACAGGAAAAACGAGCCACGCTCTATAAAGAGGACCACCGTCCAAGTCAACGCCCGGCAGCGGTCCCGGCCCATAAAACTGCGGATAATGGCCGTTCGATGGGGGGCTCGTGATGTCTTGCCCTCTCCCTCCCTCCGGCAGGGAGAGGGAGAGGGCGCGGAATCACCCGCGACTCAGGCGCTGACCGCCGTCCGTTCGGACCCGGCGTCGCCGCCGTCCTCGCTCTCGGGGCCGGAGTCGTCCTCCTCGCCCGGGGCCTGGGAGGGCTGCTGCGCGTTGTAGCCAGGGTTGCCGCCGCCACCGCCGCCAGGATTGCCGCCGCGGTTTTCGCGCTGCCGGCTTTCGGCTTCCTGGATCTGGGTGATGATGCGGAAATAATGCTCGGCGTGCTGCAGGTAATTCTCGGCCATCACCCGATCACCCGACGACGCGGCGTCACGGGCAAGGGCCTGATACTTTTCGTGGACCTGCCACGCGTTGCCGCGAATGCGCACGTCGGGGCCGTTGCTGTCGAACGTCTGATGGCGCATCGGGACGTTCTGGCGGCGTCCGGCGTTGTTGTTCCCGCCGCCACCGCCACCGCCACCACCACCGTTGCCGCCGCCACCGCCGCCGCCACCGCCGTTGTTCCCACCGCCACGGTTGCGCGAACGCCTGTTGTTCGGTCCTTGTCTCATCCGGGTCTAGAGGCCCCATGCAAGAGATATGCATCGCCCTCGCGCGCTCGGGTGGCAGGATCGGCCACCTGGCCCGCCGCAGCGCCAGGGCTGCGGGTCGGTTGCGGGGAGTCAAAATGGCGTGTTCCGGTTTCCATTCCGGCGGAGTGCCCATACGGGACCACCCCCTTGGAAACACCGCGGCAGGCATACCGCCCGCTCGCCCGTGGATCTTCGCCTTTCCGCACCCTAACGGCTTGAACGTCCCAATCCAACCGTTTTTTGGGGAATCCCCCTCTTTGTCAGCGTTTGCGCACGCACACGCAGCGCGCCACGCCGCCAAGGTCGCGGTGGATCCCCGCCAGGTCCAGCCCGGCGGCGGTCATCAGGGCGGCGACGTCGCCGTCCTGGCCCGCCCCCACCTCGAACGCCGCCAGCCCGCCGGGCACCAGCAGCCCCGGCACCTGACCCGCCAGAATGCGGTAGGGATCCAACCCGTCGGCCCCGCCGTCCAGCGCGCGCAGGGGGTCGTGCAGCCGCACCTCCGGCTCCAGCCCGGCGATGGTGGCGGTGGGGATGTAGGGCGGATTGGACACCACCCGGTCGAACCGTTCGGCCAGCCCCTCGGCCCAGCAGCCGGTCTGAAACCGGGCACGGGCCGACAGGCCGTTGCGGGCAGCGTTGGCCGTGGCCGCCGCCACCGCACCCGCGCTGATGTCGATGCCGAGCCCGGTGGCCGCCGGCAGTTCCGCCAGCAGCGCCAGCAGGATGCAGCCGCTGCCCGTGCCCAGATCCAGGATGCGCAGCGGCACGTTCCGGTCGGGCAGGCTGTTCAGCACCGCCTCCACCACCGTTTCGGTGTCGGGGCGGGGGTCCAGCGTGTCGGGGGCCAGGGTGAAATCCAGGGTCCAGAAGCCGCGCTCGCCGATGATGCGCGACACCGGTTCCCGCCCCGCGCGCCGGTCCACCAGCGCGAGCGCCCGGGCGGCGGCGTCTTCGGCCACCGGATCGTCGGCACGGGCCAGCAGCGCGCTGCGGTCCAGCCCCAGGGCGTGTTCCAGCAGCAGCCGGGCGTCCAGGCCCGGCGTGTCCACCCCGGCGGCGGCCAGCCGCTCCTCCGCCATCCGGCGGAGAGCGCGCACGGTGACGGGGGCGCTCATGGTCAGAGCTTGCCTTCCGCCTGCCAGGTCAGGCGCTTGCGGTAGATGGTGGAGGCGCTGATCTCCAGCAATGCGGCGGCGCGGGGGATGTTGCCGTCGCACGCCTCGATCGCTTCCTCGATGGTATCCTTTTCCACCTGCCACAGCGGCTTGATGGGCCGGGGGCCGGATGGCGCGGCGGCGGCGGCGGCCGGCGGGGGCTGGGGCGTGCGCGCCTGCCGGCCCAAGGGCGGGGGCAGCATCTCGGGCACCACGCTGTCGCCGTCGTGCAGCACCACCACGTTGCGGATCACGTTCTGCACCTGCCGCACGTTGCCCGGCCAGTGATAGGTGCGCAGAATGTGTTCGGCTTCCGCATCGAAGCGGCGGAAGCCCTTGCCCTCTTCGGCGGCATAGTCGCGCAGGTAGCCGCGGGCGATTTCCAGCACGTCATCCTCCCGCTCCCGCAGCGGCGGCAGGTGGATGGGGATGACGTGCAGGCGGTAATAGAGATCCTCGCGGAAGCGGCCTTCCTCCACCTCCTTCAGCGGGTCGCGGTTGGTGGCGCAGATGATGCGCAGATCCACCTTTTCCAGACGGTTGCCGCCCACGGGGGTGAAGGTGCCGGTCTGGATGAACCGCAGCAGCTTGGTCTGGAGGTTCGGCTCCATCTCGCAGATTTCGTCCAGGAACAGCGTGCCGCTGTCGGCGCGGGCCGCCGCACCCTCGCGGTCCGACACCGCCCCGGTGAAGGCGCCCTTCATATGGCCGAAGATCTCGCTTTCCATGAGATCCTTGGGGATGGCGCCGCAATTGATGGCGACGAAGGGCCGCTCGCGCCGGGGGCTCTGCCGGTGGATGGCCTCGGCGCAGACCTCCTTGCCCGTGCCCGATTCGCCGGTGATGAAGACGGTGGCCTTGCTGGACGCAGCGCTGTCCACGATGCGGTACACCGCCTGCATCGTCAGCGACGAGCCGATGAAGCCGTGGTAGCGGTCGCGGCCCAGGTCGCGCTGGTAGGTATCGACGATCTGCGCCAGCCGCAACCGCTCCATGGCGTTGCGCACGGTGATGGTCAGGCGTTCGGCCGTGAACGGCTTGACCAGGAAATCATAGGCGCCGTAGCGCATCGCCTCCACCGCCACGCTGACCGACCCGTGGGCGGTGATGACCACCACCGCGCAGGGCAGCCCCTGGGCCGCGATGTGTTTCAACACATCCATTCCGTGCATGTCGGGAAGCTGGAGGTCGAGGAGCACGACCCGTGGCGCCCCGTCGTCCACAGCCGCCAGCGCGGCCGCGCCGGTATCGACCGAAACGACCGTGAACGCTTCTTTCTTCAGATATTCGACGTAGACACGGGCAAGCGAAGGCGTGTCTTCGACGAGCAGGATGGAGGTGGCGGCAACCATGACACCCAAACTAGCGAAGCATTGAAGATAAATCGACCGATTTCCGACGCTACAACCGCGGCACGAGATATGCCAGGGATGATTCCCTCATGCCTCGCCCACCGGCCATGCGCGGGCCGGCGCCGGCGGCCGGGACGGGCGGGCCGGCTGATTTCGCGAGTCCACCTTGTGTCTTGCGCCGCTCTTGTCGCGCGCCGTGTGATGGAATATTTGAATTCCACACCAAAAACTGTCAAACCCATGGGCAGGTTGGTTCCATTCCCCGGTCGAGGTGCGTTTTGTCCAACTCCGTTCCGCTGGCCGGCAAGCGGATCTTGCTGGTCATCGCCGGCGGCATCGCCGCCTACAAGTCGCTGGACCTCATCCGCCGCCTGAAGGAGCGGGGGGCGTCGGTGCGCGCCATCCTGACCGAGGCCGGCGCGCGGTTCGTCACGCCCCTGTCGGTGCAGGCGCTGACCGGCGACACCGTGTACCAGGATCTGTGGTCGCTGACCGATGAATCCTCCATGGGGCACATCCAGTTGTCCCGCGACGCCGATCTGGTGGTGGTGGCCCCGGCCACCGCCGACCTGATGGCGCGCATGGCCGCCGGCATGGCCAATGATCTGGCCGCCACCGCCCTGCTGGCCACCGACAAGCCGGTGCTGATGGCGCCGGCCATGAACGTGCGCATGTGGCTGCACCCGGCGACCCAGGACAATCTGGCGCGGCTGGAGGCCCGCGGCGTGCGCCGCGTCGGCCCCAACGACGGCGACATGGCGTGCGGCGAATACGGCCCCGGCCGCATGGCCGAACCCCTTGAGATCGTTGACGCCATCATCGGCGTCTTCACGGAGCGGGCGGGGCCGCGGCCCCTGGCCGGGCGCCGGGCGCTGGTCACCAGCGGCCCCACCGTAGAAGCCATCGACCCCGTGCGCTACATCGCCAACCGCTCGTCGGGCAAGCAGGGGCACGCCATCGCCGCGGCCCTGGCCCGGCTGGGGGCGGCTGTGACGCTGGTCACCGGGCCGGTGCGGCTGCCCGATCCGCCCGGCTGCACCACCGTCGCCATCGAATCGGCGCAGCAGATGCTGGATGCCTGCCGTGCCGCCCTGCCGGCGGACGTGGCGGTGTGCGCCGCCGCGGTCGCCGACTGGCGGGTCAAGGGGGCGGCGGGCCACAAGCTCAAGAAGGACGGCGGCGGCCCCCCGGTGCTGGAGCTGGAGGAAAACCCCGACATCCTGGCCACCCTGTCCAGGGCGGAGAGCCGCCCGGCGCTGGTGGTGGGCTTCGCCGCCGAAACCCGCGACGTGGCCGCCTATGCCCGTGCCAAGCGGCTGCGCAAGGGCTGCGACTGGATCGTCGCCAATGACGTCGGTCTTGGAACCCAGACCTTCGGCGGCGATGCCAACACGGTTCACGTCATCCGTGCGGACGCCGAGGAATCCTGGCCCACCATGAGCAAGGACGCGGTGGCGGAGCGGCTGGCCCGCGCCATCGCGGATCATTTCACACAAAACGAATCCACTCAGGGAGACACCCGATGAGCGCCGTGACGGTGGCGGTCCGCCGCCTGCCCCATGGGGCGGACCTGCCGTTGCCCGAATACGCCACCCCCGATTCGGCGGGGCTGGACCTGTCGGCGGCGGTGGACGCCCCCCTCACCATCGAACCCGGTGCCCGCGCGCTGGTGCCCACCGGCATCGCCGTCGCCCTGCCGCCGGGGTTCGAGGCGCAGGTGCGCCCCCGCTCGGGCCTGGCGCTCAAGCACGGCGTCACGGTGCTGAACGCCCCCGGCACCATCGACGCCGATTACCGCGGCGAGGTGGGGGTGATCCTGATCAACCACGGCGCCCAGCCCGTCACCGTCGAACGGGGCCAGCGCATCGCCCAGATGGTCATCGCGCGCTACGAGCGCGCCGTCTGGGCCGAGACCGATACCCTGGACGCCAGCGCCCGCGGCTCGGGCGGCTTCGGGTCCACGGGACGCTAAGGGGGGAAGCGGAAAACGATGCTGCGTATTTCAAAGAAGCTGATGTTCGCCATCGAAGCGGTGCTGGACATCGCCTACAACGCCGGCACCGAGCCGGTGCAGTCGGGCGAGATCACCCGCCGCCAGGGCATCCCCAAGCGTTATCTGGAACAGGTGCTCCAGCAGCTCGTGCGTGAAGGCATCCTGGCCGGCGTGCGCGGCCCCCGTGGCGGCTACCGTCTGGCGCGCGAACGCCGCCGGATCAACCTGGGCGAAATCGTCCGTGTGGTGCGGGCCATGGAAACCGCGACCGATCCCGTGGAGGAACCCGCCGGTTCCGTGCTGGGCCATCTGGTGGTGCGCCCGGTGTGGACCGACCTGCAGGCCGAATGCATGGCCAAGCTCGATTCCATCACCATCGAGGATCTATGCATGCGCGCCCGCGCCGCCGGTGTGGAAAGCGAAACCGAGGAACGCATCGATTTTAGCATTTGATTCCCCTGATACGCCGGGTAAACTCGGCGCCAAGGTGTGAAATGTCTTAAATCACGTGTCGTGGGAGTAAAAAGAATGGCTGGGTCAGAGTTTCGCGGACGGATCTATGACAGCATCGTCGATACCATCGGCGCCACCCCGCTGGTGCGGCTGAAGCGTCTGGCGGACGAGGCGGGGTCGAAGGCCCAGATCGTCGGCAAGCTGGAATTCTTCAACCCGCTGGCCAGCGTCAAGGACCGCATCGGCCGCGCCATGATCGAGGCTGCGGAAGCGGAGGGCAAGATCGCCCCCGGCCGCACCACCCTGGTGGAGCCGACCTCGGGCAACACCGGCATCGCTCTGGCCTTCGTCGCCGCGGCCAAGGGCTACAAGCTGATCCTGACCATGCCGGAAAGCATGTCGGTGGAACGGCGCAAGATGCTGAAGCTCCTGGGGGCGGAGCTGGTGCTGACCCCGGCGGCGGAGGGCATGAAGGGCGCCATCCGCAAGGCGGAGGAGCTGTCCGCGTCCGGGTCCGACACCTACATGCTTCAGCAGTTCAAGAATCAGGCGAACCCGGAAATCCACCGCAAGACCACGGCGGAGGAAATCTGGAACGACACCGCCGGGGCGGTTGACATCCTCATTTCCGGCGTGGGCACCGGCGGCACCCTGACCGGCGTGTCGGAGGTGCTGAAGGCCCGCAAGCCGTCGTTCAAGGCCATCGCGGTGGAACCGGAAGACAGCCCCGTGCTGTCGGGCGGCATGCCGGGACCGCACAAGATCCAGGGCATCGGCGCCGGCTTCGTGCCCGAAACCCTGAACACCGGCATCATCGACGAGGTGGTGCGCATCTCCAACCAGCGCGCGTTCGAGACCGCCCGCAAGGCCGCCCGCCTGGACGCCTTCCCGGTCGGCATCTCCTCCGGTGCGGCCATCGCCGCGGCGCTGGAAGTGGGGGCCCGGCCTGAGAACGAGGGCAAGCTGATCGTGGTGATCCTGCCCAGCTTCGCCGAACGCTACCTGTCCACCGCCCTGTTCGAAGGGCTGGAATAAGGCATACGGCACAGGCGATGCCGGTGGGAAAGGGGGGCTTCGGCCTCCCTTTTCCATGCCCGGTGCTACAGCGGAAAGCTGACGGCGGCGGTGGTGCCGCGGGAATCGGTTTCGGTCACCAGCGTGTCGCCGAGCTGGGCGGCCAGCGCCTCGGCCAGCATCAGCCCGTCGTCCACGGTGGTGTCGAACCCGGCGGGCAGGGGGCGGCCGTTGTCCTCCACCATCAGCCGGCCGCGCTGGCCGCTGCTGCGGGCGATGGACACCTGGATCCACCCCTGGTCGGGAAAGGCGTGGTGCAGGCTGTTGGACACCAGCTCGGCCGCGATCAGGCCCAGCGGCATGGCCTCGTACAGCCCTACCTCCATGGCTTCGGCGGTGACGGTGATGGGGATGGTGGACAGGCCGCCGGGGGTGCCGGCCTTCACCGTCTCGCACAGGGCCTCCACATAGCGGCCCAGCGCCACGTGGGTGCCCGATCCCGTCTCGTGAAGCTGGCGGTAGAGGATGGCCAGCGCTTCGATCCGCACCAGGGTCTGCTCATAGGCCGCGCGGGCGTCGGGGTCGCGGATCCGCCCGGCCTGCAGCTTCAGCAGGCTGAGCACGAGCTGAAGGCTGTTCTTGGCCCGGTGTTGCAGTTCCCGCAGTTCGCTTTCCAGCTCCTGGATGCGGGCCAGGTGGGGATCGCCGGGGGAAGGATCGCCCGCCGTCCCGCCGCCGCCGGGAGGCCGGTCGGGAGGAAGGAGCAGGGCGCGTATCCGTACAGGCTTCGGCATGGGCACCATGGGGGCGGCGTTGGGTTCTGGAACGGAACCGGCTGGAGCGGGTTGCGGACGCATGCGGCGCCGCGGAGCCCTGAGTATTTAGGGAATTTTGGCCGCCGCCGGGGAAAATCAAAGGGTGTACTTCCGTTCGCATAGGGGTAAAGGGAAGGGGGCCGGTCTTTCCGCAAGCCTTGGTCCGGCCTTATCGCCTATTGATTTTTTATGGTGGCTGGGGGGAAACAGCGGGGATGCGTGACGACCGCGGGGGTTTGGGGCGCTGGATGACCACCCTGGTGGCGCTGGGGATGTCGGTGGCCTGTGCCGCCGACACGGCCCGCCGCCCGCCGCCATCCTCCGTCCGTCCGGTGGTGCCGGACCGGGTGGCCCCGGCCCAGGCCGGGGAGCCGGTGCGTCTGGGCCGGCTGACCTATCAGGGCGGCATCGAGATTCATGGGGGGGCCATCGGCGGGCTGTCGGGCCTGTCGGTGTTCGACGGCGGCCAGCGCTTTGCCGCGGTCAGCGACCATGGGTTCGTGGTGCGGGGGGCATTGACCTATGACGCCGGCGGCTGGCTGGCAGGCGCGTCCAGCCTGACCGCCCGCCGGCTGCCCGGCACCCAGGACAAGACGCTGATCAGCCCCGGCGATTCCGAAGACATCCTGCGCCTGCCCGACGGCGGCTGGCTGGTTTCGTTCGAAGGCACCCCGCGGGTGTGGCGCTATCCCCCGGCGATCGGGGAATCCGGCACCCTGCCGGTTCCGGTGCCGGTTCCGGCCGACACCGCCACCTCGCCCCCCAACGGCGGGCTGGAGGCCATGGCCCTGTTTCCCGACGGCCGCTTCCTGCTGCTGGAGGAGGGGGAGGACGACGGGGTACCCGAACGGCGCGGCTGGCTGGCGCCGTCGCTGCCGGCCACGGCGGACGGCTGGCAACGGGTGACCTACCGCGCCCGGCCCCATTACCGTCCGACCTCGGCGGCGGCCTTGCCGGATGGCGGCCTTCTGGTGCTGGAGCGGTATTTTTCCCTGCTGGGCGGCTGGGGGTCGCGGCTGGTGCGGGTGCCCGCCGCCGCCGTGCGCCCCGGCGCCGTGCTGGAGGGGGAGGAGGTGGCCCGGATCGGCCCGCCCCTGCCGCTGGACAATTACGAAGGGCTGTCGGTGCGCACCGGCCCCGACGGGCGGCTTTTGGTCTACCTCGTCTCCGACGACAATTTCAGCCCGCTGCAGCGGACCCTGCTGCTGATGTTCAGCCTCGACCCGTAAGCGGGGCCGCGGTCACAGCCGGGCGGACGGGGTGGCGTAGCGCTGGGCGCTGGAATGGTCCGCCGTGGTCAGCACCGCGGCGGCACCGGCGGCGATCAGGATGGCGGCGGCAAAGCCGAGGAGCATCGCCTTCATGGGCGTGGGGCCTTTCCTTATGGAAAAACAGGGGCGTGTCCCAACCATACCCGCCCGGCCCGCCGCCGCCAAGGGCGGGCTCGGCGATGCGGCTCAGCACCCGTTGCGGATGGCGGGGTTGCTCTTCAGGGCTGCGGGGAAATGGGCCATGTCATCGGAACAGGCGCCGTCGAACACCGCCTTGTCGATGTCGATGGCGCCGGTGAAATCGGCGCGCGTCAGGGTGGCGCCGTCGAAGCGGGCGCCGGCCAGCCGGGCGTTGGTGAAGATGGCCCCCGACAGGCGGGCTCCGCTGAACTGGGCCCGTTCCAGATTGGCGCTGAAGAAGTTGGCGGCGTAGGAATAGCGCTCCCACGTCCAGCCGGGCCGCTGGGGAATGCCGCTGTTCCAGGGCCCGCCCGTGCCGCTGGTCTGATAGGCCACCCAATCGTCGAAGACGGCGCCGTCGAACCGGGTGCCCGAAAAATCGCCGTAGCGGAAATCGGTGGCCGGCAGCATGGATCCGTAGAACAGCGCCTTGGCGTAGCCGTTCATGCCGCGGAACGTGGCGCCCTTCAGCATCAGATGGCTCAGGTCCGGGGTGTGATGGGGCGGGTCATAGGCCAGATGGCGCCAGCCCAGCACGTTGATGGCGGTCTGCGGCCCCATGGTGATGCCGGCAACGGGCGTGACGCTGTGGAAATCCACGTCGGTGGGCAGGGGAACCTGGGCATGGAGGTAGGTGCGCATCACCTCGGTCATGATGCGGTGGATGTCCTCGTCCTCCGCGGCCATCAGGCCGACGGAATAGAGCATCGACACCACCTCGGCGGGGTTGGCGTGGAAGATGTCGCGGGTGTAGCCGTTCAGCCGCGCGATGTAGTCGCTGCGGGTCTTGCGGGCCTCGTTCTCGATCCGCAGCTTCTCTTTCTCCGAGTCGTCGTAGACGTTGTAGAGAAAGGCGGCGACGGCGCCGATGGCGGCGAAGGTGGCCGAAATGATGGCGCGGTTGCGGTCTTCGCTGTCCGACCGTTTTTCCGGGGTGGGAATGCTCTTGGACAAATAGCGCGGCAGGAAAACATAGGCGGCGGCATAGACGGTCCCCGCCGCCGCCCCCAATCCGGCCAGAATTTCAATCATCGGACACGATCCCGAACGTCAATCACGGCGGACGGTAATAAAGTCCGCTGTAATGCCCAAGTCCACAAAATAGAATTGTTATCGAATGGAGTGGTGCGTTGGAATTCATAGGTATTCGTTTCGGCGTCACTCCTCTTCCCCGTCCGTGTTTCCGTCGATGACGCTGCGGGCGGTGGCGTAATCGAAGCCGGCGCGTCCCAGGGCCGCCAGATCCTTGTCGCGCAGTGCGGCCCGCTTGTCCGGCGCGCGGAAGGGGCCCAGCCGGCGGCGGCGGGCCAGCGCCAGGGCGGCGGCGCGGTCCAGCGGCCCGTCGGTGTCGGCGTCCAGACCGTCTAGTGCCCGGTCCACCGCACCGCGGTCCACGCCCTTGGCCGCCAGCTTTTCCCGGATGGCGCGGGTGGAGGTGCCGCGGCGGTGCAGGCTGCCGGCCTTCATGTCGGCATAGGCGGCGTCGTTCAGCAGCCCGGCCCCGGTGTAGCGGCGAATCAGCGCCTCCACCCATCCCGCGGCCTGCTCCCGGTCCAGGCCCGGGTGGGCGCGGGCGGCGGCATCCACCTTGCGCATCAGCACCCGGCGGAAATTTTCCGCCGAGGTGGCGAAGCGTTCCAGGTAGCGCAGGGCCGAGCGTTCCAGCGAGTCCGGGGTCACGGGTCTGGGCGGGCGGGGGGGCTGGCGGGGGGATGGCATGGCGGCCCTTCCGTTGGTAAAGGTTGCTCCGAACCGGGGACCGGCCTAGGTTCCCGTCCCGTTCGACACGATGCGTTGGGTTCCGACAGGCGATGACTCACCCGCTTCCTCCCATGCCGCGCACCATCGGTTCCGTCAACTGGATCGGGCTGTGGACCCTCTATGCCCGCGAGGTCTGGCGGTTCGTCAAGGTCCATCAGCAGACCATCTGGGCGCCGGTGGTGACCACGCTGCTGTTCTACGCCGTCTTTGCGCTCGCGCTGGGCGGGGCGGTGCGCACGGTGGGCACCGTGCCCTATATGGAATTCCTGGCTCCCGGCCTGATCATGATGGCGCTGGCCCAGAACGCCTTTGCCAACACCTCGTCCTCGGTGGTGATTTCCAAGGTGCAGGGGAACATCGTCGATATCCTGATGCCGCCGCTGTCGCCCATGGAATTCGTGGCCGGCTTCGTGCTGGGCGGGGTGACCCGCGGCCTGGTGGTGGGGCTGGTGACCGCCGTCGCCATCGCGCTGTTCGTGCCGGTGCACGTGGCGCACCCCTTCTTCGTGGTGTACCACGCGGTGATGGCGGCCTCGCTGCTGGCGCTGCTGGGCTTCATCGGCGGGGTGTGGTCGGAGAAGTTCGACCACATCGCGGCGGTGACCAATTTCGTGGTCACGCCGCTGTCGTTCCTGTCGGGCACCTTCTATTCGGTGGAGAACCTGCCCACTCCGTTCTGGTGGGTGGCCCATTTCGACCCGTTCTTCTACATGATCGACGGGTTCCGCTACGGCTTCATCGGGCGGTCGGACGGCACGCTGGGTGTGGGTGTGGCGGTGATGCTGGGCATCAACGTGGCCCTGTGGTGGCTGGCGTGGCGCATGGTGCGCAGCGGCTACAAATTGAAGGCCTGACCGCCGAAATCGGTGCGGTGCGATTGACAGAAGGGGGTAATCCCCCGATAGTTCCCGTCCCCGGCGTGCAAGGGTGCCCGCCGGGCCTTTTTGCTTTTGGGAGTTTGTGCCGTGATTCCCGTCGTCATGCCCACCTATGCCCGTGCGGACGTCGTTTTCGAGCGGGGGGAAGGTCCGTATATCTTCGACACGGCGGGCCGACGATACCTTGACTTCGCCGCGGGTGTGGCCGTGAACGCGCTGGGTCACGCGCACCCCGCTCTGGTCGCCGCCTTGACCGAGCAGGCGAAGAAGATCTGGCACACCTCCAACCTGTTCCGGGTGGCGGGGCAGGAGTCGCTGGGCAAGCGGCTGGTGGAAAACACCTTTGCCGACACCGTGTTCTTCACCAATTCCGGTGCGGAAGCGTGGGAGTGCGGGCTGAAGGTCTGCCGCAAGTACCATTACGAGACCGGCAATCCGCAGAAGTGGCGCGTCATCACCTTTGAACAGGCGTTCCACGGGCGCACCACCACCGCCATCGCCGCCGCGAAACAGGAAAAGCTGGTCAAGGGCTTCGGCCCCATGCCCGACGGATTCGATCAGGTGGCGTTCGGCAACCTGAACGAGGTGCGCAACGCCGTCTCCGACGAGACCGCCGCCATCTGCCTGGAGCCGATCCAGGGCGAGGGCGGCATCCGCGAAGGTTCGGTGGACTTCCTCCGGGGCCTGCGCGCGGTGTGCGACGAATTCGGCCTGCTGCTGTTCCTGGACGAAATCCAGACCGGCATGGGCCGCACCGGCAAGCTGTTCGCCTATGAATGGGCCGGCATCACGCCGGACGTGGTGGCCTCGGCCAAGGGCATCGGCGGCGGATTCCCGCTGGGGGCCTGCCTTGCCACCGAAAAGGCGGCGGTGGGCATGACCGCCGGCACCCATGGTTCGACCTATGGCGGCAACCCGCTGGCCACCGCCGTGGGCAACGCCGTTCTCGATCATCTGCTGGCCCCCGGATTCCTGGAAAACGTGGAGCGGGTCGGTGCGTACATGCACGCCAAGCTGGAAGAGCTGGTGAGCCGCCGCGGGGCCGTGTTCAGCGAGGTGCGCGGCAAGGGGCTGCTGCTGGGCCTGAAGTGCGTGCCCGCCAACGGCGACGTGGTGGCGAAGCTGCGCGCCAACGGGATGCTGTCGGTTCCGGCTGGGGACAATGTTGTCCGTCTGCTGCCGCCGCTCATCATTGGCGAGGGGGAAGTGAACGAAGCCATCGCCATTCTGGACCGCACGGCGCAGGAGTTCGCCGCATGACGTCGCCCCGGCATTTTCTCGACATCCATCATTTCGACACGGCCACGCTGCGCGGCATCCTCGACCGCGCGGTGGCGATGAAGCGTGATCCGGCGGCCTATCGCACGCTGGCATCCGGGCGCACGCTGGCCATGCTGTTCGAAAAGCCGTCCACCCGCACCCGCGTGTCGTTCGAGGTGGGCATGGCCCAGCTCGGCGGCACGCCCGTGGTGCTGCGCAGCGACGAGATGCAGTTGGGCCGCGGGGAGACGATCCCCGACACCGCCCGCGTGCTGTCCCGTTTCGTGGATGCGATCATGATCCGCACCGGCGCCGAACAGCGCCTGCTGGAGCTGGCGAAATACGCCTCGGTGCCGGTCATCAACGCGCTGACCAACGAATCCCACCCCTGCCAGATCATGGCCGATCTCCAGACGTTCGAGGAACGTCTGGGGACCATCACCGGGCGCACGGTGGCGTGGGTGGGCGACGCCAACAACGTGGCGGCAAGCTGGGTTCACGCCGCGGTGCGGTTCGGGTTCGAACTGCGCCTGGCCTGTCCGCCCAGCCTGTGCCTGTCCGACAGTCTGGTGCAGTGGGCGAAGAGCGAGGGCGGGAACATCGTCCTGCTGGAAGACCCGGCAGAGGCGGTGCGCGGCGCCGATTGCGTCGTCACCGACGCCTGGGTGTCCATGAACCACACGGAAGAGGAGATGGCCGAGCGCTACGCAGTGCTGGGCCGCTATCAGGTGAACGATGCGCTTATGGCATTGGCCGCGCCGCACGCCATATTCCAGCATTGCCTGCCCGCGCACCGTGGGGAAGAGGTGACCGATTCGGTCATGGATGGCCATCAGTCGGCCGTCTGGGACGAGGCGGAAAACCGTCTCCACGCGCAAAAGGCGGTCCTGGCCTGGTGCCTGGGCCTCTGATCTCCTTATCCTTCGTGTGATGTACGGATGACCGAACCTTCTTCTGTGTCCACCCCCTCGGCGCTGGATGATCTGGTCCAGCCGTTCCAGATCGAAGCGTCCGCCCTGCGCGGGCGCATGGTGCGGCTGGGACCGACGCTGGACGAGATCCTGACCCGGCACGCCTATCCCGACACCGTGGCCCGCTTCCTGGCGGAAACCGCCACCCTGGCGGTGCTGCTGGCCAGCATGCTGAAGTACGAGGGGATTTTCACCCTTCAGGCCAAGGGCGACGGGCCGATGAAACTGGTGGTGGCCGACGTCACCTCCACCGGCGACGTGCGCGCCTATGCCCAGTTCGACGCGCAAGCGGTGGAGACGGCGGCGGAGGATATCGCCATCGCCCCGGCCCCGGCGCTGTTGAACAAGGGCTACATCGCCTTCACCGTCGATCAGGGGCCGAACACCGACCGCTATCAGGGCATCGTGGAGCTGTCGGGCAAGACCCTGACCGATTGCGTCCAGCACTATTTCCGCCAGTCCGAACAGATCGACACCGGCATCACGGTGGCGGTGGACCGGGACGGGGAGGGTGGCCCGTGGCGTGCCGGCGGCATCATGGTCCAGCGCCTGCCCGAACCCCAGCCGGGGCAGCAGGCGGTGCTGTCGGACGGCGACGAGGACGGGTGGCGCCGGGCCATGGCGCTGCTGGCCAGCGCCACCGCCGACGAGATGCTGGACCCGGCGCTCAAGGCCGGCGATCTGCTGTACCGCCTGTTCCACGAGGACGGCGTGCGGGCGTGGGCGCCCCATTCCTTGCGCTTCGGCTGCCGCTGTTCGCGACAGAAGGTGACGGACATGCTGAGTCGGCTGCCGCGGGACGAGGTGGCGGGGCTGAAGACCGAGGATGGACAGGTGGAAGTGACCTGTCAGTTCTGCTCCACCGCCTACCGCTTTTCCGACGCCGATCTGGATCAGCTTTACGGAACCGCGCCGGGGGCCTAAGCCCCCGGCGGTCTTATAAGCCGGGAGTATCCTTGTCGTGACCCGCCTTTTTGTGCTCCGCCGCTCGGTTCTGGGGGCGATGATGGTGGCGGCCCTGGCCGCCTGTTCCACCAGCCAGCCGCCGGTGACGGCGCGGCCCGTGGATTTCTCCAACTACGCGCCGATCATGCTGTCGGTGGCGTCGGTGAACGTGGTCGATGCCGCCCGCATTCCGGCGGGACAGGCGGCGGCCCCGGTGTCGCCGTCGCAGGCGGTGCAGTTGTGGGCGCAGCAGCGCCTGCGCGCCGCCGGCACCGGCGGTTCGGCCCGCGTGACCATCAAGGATGCCAGCCTGGTCGCCGTGCCGCTGCAAAAGGCCACCAGCGGTGTGAAGGGCTATTTCACCAACGATCAGGCCATGCGCTACGACGGCCGGATCGAGGTGGAGATTTCGGCGGAAGTGTCGGGTGCGGCCACCCACCGCGGCTCGACCAAGGCGTTCGTGACCCGCTCCACCACCACGGCGGAGAACATCACCCCGGCCAACCGGGATGCGACGCTGCAGGAATTGGTGTCGCGCATGATGGACGACCTGAACGCCCGCCTGGACGGCGGCATCCGCAAGGATCTGTCCTTCGCCGTCATGCGCTGAGGGGTTTTTCCGTCAAAAGAAAAGGGCCGGAGGCTGATGCTTCCGGCCCTTTTCTTTTGGGTTTCCAAAGGCCCCCCGGCCTTTGGCGGGAGGGGTGCGGGAGGGCAGCGCCCTCCCGCGTCCTTCTTGACCGATTACACGTCCAGCAGCAGACGGCGCGGATCTTCGATGCATTCCTTGATGCGGACGAGGAAGGTCACCGCTTCCTTGCCGTCGATGATCCGGTGGTCGTAGGACAGCGCCAGATACATCATCGGGCGGACTTCGACCTTGCCGTTGACCACGACCGCGCGGTCCATGGTCTTGTGCATGCCCAGGATGCCCGACTGCGGCGGGTTCAGGATGGGCGTGGACATCAGCGAGCCGTACACGCCACCGTTGGAGATGGTGAAGGTGCCGCCGGTCAGGTCTTCCATCGACAGCTTGCCGTCGCGGCCCTTCTTACCCAGCTCGCCGATCTTCCCTTCGATCTGGGCGAAGCTCATCTTGTCGGCGTCGCGCACGATGGGAACCACCAGACCCTGCGGCGTGCCGACGGCGACACCGATGTCATAGTAGTTCTTGTACACGATGTCGGTGCCGTCGATCTCGGCGTTGACCGCCGGGATTTCCTTCAGCGCCTGGATGGCGGCGCGCACGAAGAAGGACATGAAGCCGAGGCGCACCTTGTGGCGCTTCTCGAAGAAGTCCTTGTATTCGTTGCGCAGCGCCATGACGTTGGTCATGTCCACCTCGTTGAAGGTGGTCAGCATGGCCGCGCTGTTCTGGGCTTCCTTCAGGCGTTCGGCCACGCGCTGGCGCAGGCGGGTCATGCGGACCCGTTCTTCCTGGCCTGCACGCGGGCGGTCACCGGCGGTGCCGGCGGCCCACTGGTACTTGGCGGGGGCCGGGGCGGCGGCAGCCGGGGCCGGGGCGGGCTTCTTGGCGGCGTCGATGACGTCGCCCTTGGTCACGCGCCCGTCCTTGCCGGTGCCGGCGATGGAGCCGGCGTCCAGGCCCTTTTCGGCGATCAGCTTCTTGGCGGCGGGCATCGGCTCGTGGCCGCCCTTGGCCGGAGCGGCAGCCGGGGCCGCCGCCGGGGTGGGTTCCGGCTTGGCCTGGATCGGCTTGGCCACTTCCGAGGCGTTGGCGGCACCGTCGGACAGAATGCCCAGCACGGCGCCCACTTCGACGTTGGCACCTTCGGCGGCGATGATTTCCGCCAGGGTGCCGGCCGCCGGGGCGTTGACTTCCAGCGTCACCTTGTCGGTTTCCAGCTCCACCAGCGGCTCGTCGAGAGCGACGGCGGCCCCCGGCTGCTTCAGCCAGCGGGCGACGGTGGCTTCGGACACCGATTCACCCAGAGTCGGAACTTTGATCTCGGTAGCCATGTGTTCCTCTTAGCTTTCTTTTTTACTTGGGCGTGACGTTACGAACGGACGGTGAGCGCGTCGTCGATCAGCTTGGCCTGTTCCTGATTGTGGCGCTTCAGGAGACCGGTGGCCGGGGCGGCGCTGGCGATGCGGCCAGCGTAGACCGGGCGGCGGGCCTTGTGGTCGATGGCGGTCAGGCAATCCTCGATGCGGCGGTCAACGAAATGCCAGCCGCCCTGGTTCTCCGGCTCTTCCTGGCACCACACGACCTGCGCGTTCGGGTACTTGGCGAACTCGTTGGTCAGCGAGGTGCGGGGGAACGGGTACATCTGTTCCAGACGGACCAGGGCGACGTCCTTGATGCCGCGCGCGGTGCGCTCGGCCAGCAGGTCGTAATAGACCTTGCCGGTGCAGACCACCACGCGGCGGATCTGCTCGTTGCCCACCAGATCGGTGCCGGTTTCCGGCAGAACCCGCTTGAAGTGGCTGTCGCCGGTGAACTCCGACAGGTTGGAGATGCACAGCTTGTGACGCAGCAGCGACTTCGGCGAGAACAGCACCATCGGCTTGCGGTACGGACGGCGGACCTGACGGCGGAAGGCGTGGAACAGGTTGGCCGGCGTGGTGATGTTGCAGATCTGCCAGTTGTCTTCGGCGCACATCTGGAGGAAGCGTTCCGGGCGGGCCGAGGAATGCTCCGGCCCCTGGCCTTCGTAGCCGTGGGGCAGCAGCATCACCAGACCGGACATGCGCAGCCACTTCGACTCACCCGACGAGATGAACTGGTCGATGATGGTCTGGGCGGTGTTGGCGAAGTCGCCGAACTGGGCTTCCCACAGGGTCAGCGAGTGCGGCTCGGCCAGCGAATAGCCGTATTCGAACCCGACCACCGCGGCTTCCGACAGCGGGCTGTCGTGCACCTCGAACGCCGCCTGCCCCTCGCGGATGTGGTTCAGGGCGACGTACTTCGACTCATCCACCTGATCGTGGATGATGGCGTGGCGGTGGGAGAAGGTGCCGCGGCCCGAATCCTGGCCCGACAGGCGGACGGGGTTGCCCTCGGCCACCAGCGTGCCATAGGCCAGCGCTTCCGCCGTGGCCCAATCAATGCCTTCACCCGTTTCGATCGTCTTGCGCTTGGCGTCGAGCTGGCGGGCGATCTTGGGGTTGATGTTGAAGCCCTTGGGGTATTCGCAGAGCTTCAGACCCACTTCCTTCAGAACGTCCAGGCTGACGGCGGTGTTGCCGTGACGGTCATCGCCTTCCTTGGCGCCCTCCATCCCGCTCCACTTGCCTTCCAGCCAGTCGGCCTTGTTCGGCTTGAAGGCGTTGGCGGCTTCGAATTCGCCTTCCAGCTTCTTCATGAAGTCGGCGGTCATCTGGTCGGCTTCCGCCTGGGTCACCACGTTCTCCGCCACGAGCTGCTTGGCGTAGATTTCACGGGTGGTCGGGTGGCTGCGGATGACCTTGTACATGATGGGCTGGGTGAACGCCGGCTCGTCGCCTTCGTTGTGCCCGTGGCGGCGGTAGCACACCATGTCCACCACCACGTCCTTCTTGAAACGCTGGCGGTATTCGATGGCGATGCGGCTGACGTGGACCACCGCTTCGGGGTCGTCGCCGTTCACGTGGAAGATCGGCGCCTGCACCATCTTCGCCATGTCCGAGCAATAGATGCCCGAGCGCGAGAAGTGCGGGTTGGTGGTGAAACCGATCTGGTTGTTGATGATGACGTGGACCGTGCCGCCGGTGCGGTAGCCCTTCAGCTCCGACAGGCCGAGCGTTTCCGCCACGATGCCCTGGCCGGCGAAGGCCGCGTCGCCGTGCAGCAGCACGCCGCACACCTGTTCGCGGTCGTCGTCCTTGCGCTGCATCTGCTTGGCGCGGACCTTGCCCAGCACCACGGGGTTGACCCATTCCAGGTGCGACGGGTTGGCGGTCAGCGACAGGTGGACGGTGGTGCCGTTGAAGTCGCGGTCCGACGAGGTGCCCAGGTGGTACTTCACGTCGCCCGAACCCTGCACGTTCTCCGGTGCCGAGGGGTTGCCCTGGAATTCGGAGAACACGGCGTGGAACGGCTTGCCCATGAAGTTGGTCAGCACGTTCAGACGGCCGCGGTGGGCCATGCCCAGCGCCACTTCGCGCAGGCCCAGCTGGCCGCCGCGCTTCAGGATCTGTTCCAGCGCCGGGATCAGCGATTCACCGCCCTCAAGGCCGAAGCGCTTGGTGCCGGTGTACTTGATCTGCAGGAACTTCTCGAAGCACTCGGCGGCGGTCAGGCGGTCCAGGATGGCGCGCTTGCCGTTGACGGTGAAATCGGTGTGGTTGCGCCCGCCCTCGATGCGTTCCTGGATCCAGGCCTTTTCCTCGGGATCCTGGATATGCATGAACTCCACGCCGATGGTGCCGCAGTAGGTCTTGGTCAGGATGTCCAGGATCTGCCGCAGGGTGGCCGTTTCCAGGCCCAGCGAGTAGTTCAGGAAGATGGGGCGGTCGTAGTCGCCCGGACCAAAGCCATAGGTGGCCGGGTCCAGTTCCGCGTGCGGCTTGCGCTTTTCCAGGCCCAGCGGATCGAAATGCGCGTTCATGTGGCCGCGCACGCGGTAGACGCGGATCAGCATCAGGGCGCGGATGCTGTCCAGCACGGCCTGACGAAGCTGTTCGGGGCTGATGCCGCCGAAGGTGGCCTGGGTGTGGGCGATCAGCTTGCCGTTGCCCCGTCCGGCCACGGGCGCCTCGTCGTCCAGGCCGGCGGCGTCTTCTTCACGAAGCGTCCAGGAGGCACCGCGGAGTTCGTCCAGCACGGCGCGGGAGTCGTCGTCCAGCTCTTTGAAAAAGTCGCCCCAGCTCGGATCGACCTTGGCGGGTTCCTGCAGGTAGCGGGCATAAAGCTCGGCGACGTAAGTGGCATTGGTGCCGAACAGGAACGAAGACCTCTCCAGATTCACCGACATGGTTTTGCCTCGGGCGAAAGCGCCCGGTTCCCTTTTGCGTCCGTTGACGTGAAACAGGCGCCGCCAGCGTAGGGCGGCGCCCGCAAATGGAACGGCGCGGAAGAGGGTGTCTTCCGCGCCATCGCCATCAGCCCTTCATGACCTTCAGCATGGTCGAGCCGAGGCTTGCCGGGCTGTCCGCCACGGCGATGCCCACGCTCTTCATGAAGTCGATCTTGAAGTCGGCGGTGTCGTTGCCGCCCGACACCACCGCACCGGCATGGCCCATGCGGCGGCCCGGAGGAGCGGTACGCCCGGCGATGAAGCCGACCACCGGCTTCTTGGTGCCCGAATCCTTGATGAACTGGGCGCCCTTGACCTCGGCGTCGCCACCGATTTCGCCGATCATGATGATGCCCTCGGTCTCCGGGTCGTCCAGGAAGAGCTGGAGGGAATCGACGAAGTTGGTGCCGTTGACGGGGTCGCCGCCGATGCCGATGCAGGTGGTCTGACCCAGGCCGGCCGCGGTGGTCTGCGCCACGGCTTCATAGGTCAGCGTGCCCGAACGCGACACGATGCCGATCTTGCCACGCTTGTGGATGTGGCCGGGCATGATGCCGATCTTGCATTCGTCCGGCGTGATGATGCCGGGGCAGTTCGGCCCGATCAGGCGGGTGGCGGAGTTGGCGAGCGCGCGCTTCACGCGCACCATGTCCAGCACCGGGATGCCTTCGGTGATGCAGACCACCAGCGGGATTTCCGCGTCGATGGCTTCCAGGATCGCGTCGGCCGCAAAGGGAGGCGGCACATAGATCACGGAGGCGTTGGCGCCGGTCTTTTCCACCGCGTCGGCCACGGTGTCGAACACCGGCAGGTCGAGGTGCTTGGAACCGCCCTTGCCGGGGGTCACGCCGCCGACCATCTTGGTGCCGTAGGCGATGGCCTGTTCGGAGTGGAAGGTGCCCTGGGCGCCGGTGAAGCCCTGGCAGATGACCTTCGTATTGGAATTAACGAGAACAGCCATCTTACTTGGCCTCCTTCACGGCCTTGACCACCTTTTCAGCGGCATCGGCGAGGTTGTCGGCCGACAGGATCGGCAGACCCGATTCGGACAGGATCTTCTTGCCCAGATCGACGTTGGTGCCTTCCAGGCGGACGACCAGCGGAACGTGCAGGTGCACTTCGCGGGCAGCCGCCACCACACCCTCGGCGATCACGTCGCAGCGCATGATGCCGCCGAAGATGTTGACCAGGATGCCTTCGACGTTGGGGTCGGACAGGATCAGCTTGAAGGCCGCGGTCACGCGTTCCTTGGTCGCACCGCCGCCGACGTCGAGGAAGTTGGCCGGCTCGCCGCCGTACAGCTTGATGATGTCCATGGTCGCCATCGCCAGACCGGCGCCGTTGACCATGCAGCCGATGTTGCCATCGAGCTTGACGTAGTTGAGGCTGTGCTTGGCCGCTTCGATTTCCGACGGATCTTCTTCCGCCTCGTCGCGCAGTTCTTCCACGTCCTTGTGGCGGAACAGGGCGTTGTCGTCGAAGCTGATCTTGGCGTCGAGCGCCAGGATGTCGCCGCCGCCGGTGACGATCAGCGGGTTGATCTCCACGATCGAGCAGTCGAGATCCATGAACGCCTGGTACATGGCGGTCAGGAACTTCGACGCCGCACCCACCTGCTTGCCTTCCAGGCCCAGGCCGAAGGCGATCTTGCGGGTGTGGAAGCCGGAGATGCCGGACGCGGGATCGACCGGAACCTTGATGATCTTTTCGGGCGTGTTGTGGGCGACCTCTTCGATCTCCATCCCGCCTTCGGTCGAGGCGATGATGGTGACGCGGCCGGTGCCACGGTCAACCAGCATGCCGAGGTAGAGTTCGCGCTTGATGTCCGCGCCTTCCTCGACATAGATCCGCTTGACTTCCTTGCCTTCCGGCCCGGTCTGCTTGGTGACCAGAACGTGGCCCAGCATTTCGCCGGCGTTCTTGCCCACATCCTCGATCGACTTGACGACGCGGACGCCGCCCTTGCCTTCGGGGTTGTCCTTGAAACGGCCCGCACCGCGGCCGCCGGCGTGGATCTGGGACTTCACGACCCAGACCGGACCGCCCAGCTCGCGGGCGACGGTCTCGGCTTCCTGGGAGGTATAGGCAACGCCGCCGCGGGGCACCGCGACGCCGTACTTCTTCAGCAGGCTTTTGGCCTGATACTCATGGATGTTCATTGGGCGTCCATCTTGTTTATTAGGTCGGCTGACGATGGCAGGACGCGGGGGACTACGCCGCGCGGCACAGCCTTTGTACGAACGGTTCTAATCCGTTCGTCAAGCCGAGCCGGCGCCAGTGTACCACCATGGGCGGGAGGTTCAACCGTCCGCACCCATGATGGTCCCTTGACGTATCCCCCCTGACGGGCAAAAGGGGATGGAGCGCCTTATCAGGCGGTCTTTTCCGCCTGCTGCTTCTTGACGACCTCGACGAGCTGCTTCACAGCATCGACCGAGTGGTCGAACATCTTGCGCTCTTCGGCGTTCAGCTCGATCTCGACGATCTTCTCGACGCCGCCGGCGCCGAGGATGACCGGGACGCCCACGTACAGGTCGTTCTGGCCGTACTGGCCGGTCAGATAGGCGGCGCAGGGCAGGACGCGCTTCTTGTCCTTCAGGTAGCTTTCGGCCATTTCGATGGCCGAGGCCGCCGGAGCGTAGAAGGCCGAGCCGGTCTTCAGCAGCTTGACGATTTCCGCACCGCCGTCACGGGTGCGCTGAACGATGGCGTCCAGCTTTTCCTGGGTGGTCCAGCCCAGCTTCACCAGGTCGGGCAGCGGGATGCCGGCGACGGTGGAGTAGCGGGTCAGCGGGACCATGGTGTCGCCGTGGCCGCCCAGCACGAAGGCGGTGATGTCTTCCACCGACACGTTGAATTCGTCGGCCAGGAAGTAGCGGAACCGGGCCGAGTCGAGCACGCCGGCCATGCCGACGACCTTTTCCGGCGGCAGACCGGAGGCCTGCTGGAGCACCCACACCATCACGTCGAGCGGGTTGGTGATGACGATGACGAAGGCGTTGGGCGCGTACTTCTTGATGTTCTCGCCGACCGAGACCATCACGCCGGTGTTGATGCCGATCAGGTCGTCGCGGCTCATGCCCGGCTTGCGCGGCACGCCGGCGGTGACGATGATGACGTCAGCACCTTCGATCACGGAATAGTCGTTGCCGCCCGACAGCTTGGCGTTGAAGCCTTCGACCGGGGAGGTTTCCGCCAGGTCGAGGGCCTTGCCTTCCGGCATCCCTTCGGCGATGTCGAAGAGGACGATGTCGCCCATCTCCTTGAGGCCGGCCAGGAGGGCCAGAGTGCCGCCGATCTGCCCGGCGCCGATGAGCGCGATCTTCTTGCGTGCCATGGAGCATTCCCTGATGATGTGCGTCCCCCTTTCCGCGGAGGACCAACCAATTGGATGGGATGTTCTTCGGGGATCCAGCGCCCTGATGATTTAGGCCGGCTTCGTACCGCGAATCCGTGTTCAGGGCAAGGGCGGAAGGGCGCACGGAACAGGAACGAGGTATCAATTCCGATAAATCGTTCCAAAATGCTACGCTGTAGCGCTTTATATGACCCGTGGTCATACCAAAAAGGAGAAAGAGGATGTCTCGCCTCGCAACTGCCGGCGCCGCGCTTTTCGGCCTGGGACTCTTGGCCGCCCTGCCGGCGCAGGCCCAGACCGTGGCCGATTACCACGCCGCGCTGAAGGCGGCGCCGGTGGTGGATGTGCCGCTGCTCCAGGCCCAGAGCGCCTGCCGCCCGCTGCTGAACTACGCGGCCTCATCCCTGCCGGACGGGGAGATCAAGCGCCCGTGGCTGTTGTCGCTGCTGCCCGGCGGCGGTTCCGACGATCCCGATCTGGAGGCCCGCCGCGCCGCGTGCCTGGAAACCCGCAATCAGGCGGTCGCCGTCTTCAGCCCCGCCGGGTCCAACGAGGAAATCGTCACCCCGGTGCGCGAGCAGTCCGAGGAAGAACTGCGCCGCGCCATGGCACCGCCGATCCAGTAAGCCCGGTTCCGGTCAGCACATGGCCCCGTAATGGGCCAGTGACCGGCGCATGTCCGCGGGGGACAGGGGAAACTCGGTCCCCATGCGGGCGTTCAGCATCGACCGCGGGGCGATGCGCGCCACCCGCGCCTGCACCATCATGGCGCAGCGCATGCCAAATCCGCAGCGCCACACCAGCGCCGTGACCGCCCGCGGATTTCCCGATTCCAGGATGCGGGTGACCACCGCCGGGTCCACCCCCGACGCCAGCGCCAGGGCGGCATGGACGAATCCGGCCTCGTCCCACGACAGGGCATCGCCGATGGACGCCTCGTCCAGCCGGCCCAGACGGTGCAGCCGCACCGCGCGCCGTTCCGGCCCCTCCGCCGGGTCGCGGCTTTCGATCCAGTCCACCCGGCGGCGGACCGTGACGGCGATTTCAGCCACCGTGGCGTCGTCGAAATCGGGGCGGGCCTTCAGCGCCTCCACCACCGCGCGGTCCACGAAGGCCGCCAGCTTCACCGCCAGCCGCGGGGGAAAGGCCGGGCGGCGGGCCAGCTTGTCCCCCCAATCGGGGTGATGGCGGGCCTCGCTCGTCAGCCGTTCCAGCACCGGTTCGGGGATGATGGCTCCGGTGTTGTCCAGCAGAATGCCGGTGGCCGCCGCATCGCCCGCCCCGGCGATGGCCGAGGACACCGGCCCGTTGACCCGTGCCCGCCCGGCGATGGCGGCCAGCGCCCACCCCGCCGGATGGGCGGCGATGATGTCCAGCAGGTCGCGGTCGGGCAGGGCGGCGCAGCAGCGCAGGATCGGTTCGGCCACCGTCCGCTCCACATCCTGGGCCAACTGCCGCACCACCGGCGGCGGCGCGCACGCCACGTCCTTGATGGCGGAGGCCAACGCCGCGCGCACATGGACGATGTGGTCGCGGGCCAGCGCCTCCAGCGTGCGGCACACGGCCTGGGTGGCGGCGGAGCGGGTGTCGGCGGGCAGGCCGGGCAGCAGCCGGCACAGCTTGCGGGCCAGGGCGGCGCGGACGCTGCCATCCGCCGCCGGGGTGGCCGCCATGGGGCCGGCGGGAACCGGCAGGGCGGCGGGGGATGCCGGTGCCGATGCTGCGTCGGCGAACAGGTAATCCAGCGCCTCGGGTTCCAGCCCTGCGCTGCCGCCGTCCTCATGGCCATGATCCGCCGGGACGGAATCCAATGGCGCCGGCAGGGCCGGGAGCGTGGTGGACGGGGAGGGGTGGGCAGGGTGGATCACGGGAAGCACCGGACGGAAAAGCACGTTTCCAACCATGGGACCGCCGGAACGGTTAAGGACCGCCTAACAGGGCGCGGAAAAACGGACCGATGCGGTGGCATTGTCTCCGCTGAAGCTTGGAAATGGTGTTTTCGGGGCCTGTTTTGGTCTGGATGGCGCCTTTTTCCGCGCCCTCAGGCTCCTGGAGCCGCCATTCAGGCGGACTCCGGGATGATTATGCCGTTGTCAGCAGCTTGGGCAGACGGATCAGGTTATAGGCGGCGGCAGTCAGCGTGAACATCCAACCGACGCGGGCGGTGCCGCGGTGGCGGGTCTTGCGCAGCCCCGCCCCCTTGATCCAGCCGAAGACCTCCTCGATCCGCTTGCGGATGCGCAAGGACACGGCATAGCCGGGGTGACGGGTGGTCCGGCCATCAATGGCTGAGCGGCGGTTGCTGGTGTTCTGGGCAACGTGCGGGGTGGCGCCCAGGCGGCGCATGTTCGCCACGAAATCCTTGGTGTCGTAAGCCTTGTCGGCGCCCAGCGTGATGCGGTGGCAGCCGGAGATGGCCTCGACCATCGACACCGCCGCCTCGCGTTCGGCCAAGCCCGTAGCCGCCGTCAGCCGGACATCCACCACCAGAGCATGGCGGTTCTCCATCAGCGCGTGGCCCATGAAGGCCAGCTTCGCCGGCTGCCCGTTGCCCTTGCGGTAGAGACGCGCCTCGGGATCGGTTGTGGAGGCATGCGTTTCGTTGGACCGTTTCTCACCGTGAAAGTCGCGCTCGCCGTTGCGGCCCGGCCCCGGCGGCTCACCGCTGCCATCTTTGGGCCGGAAGCTCTTCACGCTGGCCCACGCCTCGATCAGCGTGCCGTCCACCGAGAAGTGCTCGTCCGACAGCAGCGCCTTGACCCGCGGCTGATCCAGCACGGTGGCCAGGAACGTGGCCGCCACATCCCCCGCCAGCAAACGCTCACGGTTCTTGGTGAAGACCGTCACGTCCCACACCGGGGCGTCCATCGACAGCCCGACGAACCAGCGGAACAGCAGGTTGTAATCAAGCTGCTCCATCAACTGGCGTTCCGAGCGCACCGAGTAGAAGGCCTGGAGCAGCAGCGCCCGCAGCAGCTTCTCCGGTGCGATCGACGGCCGCCCGATCTTCGAGTACAGACCCTCGAAGGCTGGCGACATCACCTCCAGCGCTTCATCCACGATGGCCCGGATCGCCCGCAACGGGTGGTTGGCCGGAACCCGAGCCTCACAGCTCACGTAGCTGAACAGACCCTCGCTGCGTTCGTCCGAACCCCGCATCGCCCCCTCGCCGGCCTCATTCTCTACGAAATGAGAGAATCACGACCGGCCAGCCGGGCATAGCCTTTTTCCGCGCCCTGCTAATGCGCCGGTCCCCCCTTTGGTGGTGTGGGCACGGGGGTGTGTCAATTGGAAGCGGTGCGTAATAACAATTACTAATGCACAACATAAGCCGGTCCACGCAAGATCGGCGGCGCGTCGGGAGCGCCGCGGGCAGGGGCATGGGGATTCGGTCGATGGCGGCAGGGGCACGGGCGGTGAAGAGGCTGACGGCGGCCGGGCTGCTGGTGGCGCTGCTGGGCATCCTGGCGGCGGCACCGGTGCGGGGCGATGTGGTGTCCCTGCGCTCGGACCTGTGGTGTCCGTACACCTGCGAACCCGATTCCGAGGAGCCCGGCTATGTGGTCGAAATGGCCCGTGCCGTCTTCGCCACGGCCGGGCACACGGTGGATTACCGCCTTCTCCCCTGGCCGCGGGCGCTGGAAGGGGTGCGCCGTGGCCTGTTCGGCGGCGCCATCGGGGCGACGGTCACCGATGGCCGGGATCTGGTCTTCGGGCGCGAACCCGTGGGCATGCAGATCAACGCGCTGGCCCTGCCCGCCGCCCGGCTGGCGGCGGGGGCGGGGTTCCGGTACACCGGGCCGGACTCCCTGCGCGGGCTGCGGCTGGGGGTGGCCATGGGCTACACCTACGACAATGGCCCCCTGGACGCCTATCTGCGGGAGGAGGAGAACGCCGGATCGGGCCGCGTGGTGTCGGCCCGCGGCGAGGATGTGATCGCCGCCAACCTGCGCCGGCTGATGGCGGGGCAGGTGGATGCCGTGCTGGATTCCGCCGCCGTCCTGTCTCAGGCCATCACCGACATGGGCCTGCAGGGCGATGTGGCGGTGGTGGAGATCGGCGCGGCGGTGCCGGTCTACATCGCCTTTTCCCCCGTCGATCCACGGGCCAGCGGTTATGTGGGGCTGCTGGACGCCGGCATCGCCCGTCTGCGGTCCAGCGGGGCGCTGGCGGCGATCCTGGCCCGCTACGGTGTGGAGGATTGGGCGGCCCGCCCGGCCCAGCCGGTCATGGGCCGCCCGGCAAAAAGCGAAGATCTCCCCCGCGCCGCCGAACGTCATAGAGGCCATTGAAGGGCTGTCACGAAGCTGTTATATCAGGCTTCCCCGAAACGACCGAAAGATCGGTCCATGCTGCGTCTGCATTCCATACGCATCCGACGACGTACGCACGCCGCGCTCAGCGCGGGCGCGGCGGTCCTTGGGTCGCGTGCAGACGCCGGGAGCTTCGGTCAGGGCTGATCCCCTCACCATCCGTCTCCGTCCGGCTGAAGGCGCGGCTTCGTCCCCCTTCCTCTTCCCCGAACGCCGGGAGACCCGTACCGATGATCATCACGACCGAAGGGCCGCAGCACGCTGCCGCCATCGAAGCCCTGCTCGACAAGGCGTTCGGCCCTGGCCGTTTCACCAAGACCGCCTATCGGCTGCGCGACGGCGTGGAACCGGTGAAGGATCTGTGCCTCGTCGCCATCGACCATGACGAGGACGGCAACGAAACCCTGGAAGGCACCATCCGCTATTGGCCGGTGACCATCGGCGGGACCACGCCGGCCCTGCTGCTGGGCCCCATCGCCGTGGCCCCCCACTGGCAGGGCGGCGGGCTGGGCAGCAAGCTGATCCGCATGAGCCTGAACAAGGCCGCGGCGGCGGGCCACCGGGCCGTGCTGCTGGTCGGGGATGCGCCCTATTACAACCGGTTCGGCTTCACCCGCGGCCTGACGCTGGGGATGTCGCTGCCGGGGCCGGTGGATCTCGACCGGTTCCTGGGGCTGGAGATGGTGCCGGGTGCCCTGACCGGCGTCACCGGCATGGTGGGGAGGGCCGAGGCGGTTGACGCCGGGTTTCCCGTTCCGTCAGGCGGTCTGACCGAAAGCCGGCCGGCCGGCGGCCTGTGGGTCGCCATGAGCCGGGCCGCCGCCAACCGGGTGGTTGCGTAAAACAAAAAGCCCCTTCCCGCCGGGAAGGGGCTTTTCCGTTGGGGGCGGGCTCCGCTCAGCCCTGGCCCTCGCCGTTGCCGTCCCCGCCGTCACGGCGCGACACCTTGGGCCGCCCGGTGAGCGCGGTCAGGATGCCGTGGAAGGTGCGGACCTCCTGCTCGGTCATCTGCATGCGCTCGAACGCGTTGCGGATGGTGCGGATCATGGACGGGCGCTTTTCCGGGGTGGTGAAGAAGCCGGTGGTGTCCAGCTTGCCTTCCAGATGATCGAAGAAGTTCAGCAGTTCCGCCTTGGTCGCCGGGCGGGTGGCGCCGGTGTGCAGCACCCGGTCGGGCGGGATCTCGCCGGTCTGGAACCACTCGTACCCCATCAGCAGCACCGCCTGCCCCAGGTTGAGCGAGGAGAAGGAGGGGTTGAGCGGCACGGTGATCAGCCGGTGGGCCAGCGTCAGGTCGTCGTTGACCAGCCCGGTGCGTTCCGGCCCGAACAGGATGCCCACCTTGTGCCCGGCGGCGTAATGGCCGCGCATTTCGGTGGCGGCCACGCGGGGGGTGACGAATTCCTGGATCATGCCGCGGGTGCGCACGGTGGTGGCGTACACCACCTCCAGATCCGCCACCGCCTCGGCGGTGGTCTCGTAGAGCGTGGCGTTTTCCAGCACCATGTCGGCACCGGAGGAGGCGGACACCGCCTTCTCGTTGGGCCAGCCGTCGCGCGGCTTGACCAGACGCAGGTCGGTCAGGCCGCAGTTCAGCATGGCGCGGGCGCAGGCGCCGATGTTCTCCCCCATCTGGGGATGAACCAGGATGACGGTGGGGCCGCCCAGAATGGACGGGCGGTTGGGATCTTTGCCGGAGGTCATGACAGGCCGATACGGGTGACAGCGGAAGATGCGGGAACGGGGGTCAGGGGGCGGTGCCCCGCCACGGCTCCACCCCATCCTTCAGCAACTTGAAGCCATAGGCGTCGAGCAGGGCGTCAACGGAGGCGTTGATGATATCGGTGGACACGCCCAGCGTCGCCCATTCCTTGCCGGTGGCGCTGTCGCGGGTGGTGATGAGCACGCGCGGGCGGGTGCCGCTGCCCACCCGTTCGCCCCGTTCGTTGGCGATGATGCGCACGCGGTAATCGGTCAGCGTGATGGCCTTTAACGCCGGGTAATACGGCTCCAGCGCCTTGCGCAGCGCGTTGTCCAGCGCGTTGACCGGCCCGTTGCCCTCCGCCGCTTCCAGGCGGGAATCGTCGTTGGGCAGGGTCATCTTCACCACCGCTTCCGATTCGGTGATCATGGCACCGTTCAGGCGGTAGCGCCGCTCGTCCGTCACCCAGAAGCGTTCCAGGGTGAAATAGCTGGGCACCGACCCGAAATGGCTGCGGATCAGCAGCTCCAGCGAGGCTTCCGCGGCGTCGTACGCATACCCCTCGGTGTCGCGGCGCTTGATCAGATCCACCAGCGACCCGATGCGGCGGTCGGCGGGGTCGATGTCCTGGATGTCGAAATCGCGCAGGCGGGCCAGCACGTTGGACCGCCCGGCCTGGTCCGACACCACGATGCGGCGGCGGTTGCCCACCGCGTCGGGGCGGACATGCTCATAGGTGTCGGGGTCTTTCTCGATGGCCGAGACGTGCAGCCCGCCCTTGTGGGCGAAGGCGCTGGCGCCGACGTAGGCGGCGTGGCGGTTGGATTCGCGGTTGAGGATGCGGTCCAGGTTGCGGCTGACCTCGGTCAGGCGGGGCAGGTCTTCGGCCTTCACCCCCGTCTGGAATCCCATCTTCAGGATCAGCGTGGGGATGAGGGAGACGAGGTTGGCGTTGCCGCAGCGCTCGCCCAGGCCGTTCAGCGTGCCCTGGATCATCCGCGCCCCCGCCCGCACGGCGGCCAGCGAATTGGCGACGGCGTTTTCCGTGTCGTTGTGGCAATGGATGCCCAGCCGGTCGCCGGGGATGCCGTGCGTCCCGACCACCTCGCGGACGATGGCCTCCACCTCGTGGGGCAGGGTGCCGCCGTTGGTGTCGCACAGCACGACCCAGCGGGCGCCGGCCTCGTACGCCGCCTTGATGCACGACGCGGCATAGGCGGGGTTGCGCTTGTAGCCGTCGAAAAAGTGTTCGGCGTCGAACAGCGCCTCTCCCTTGGCCGCGCGGGCGGCGGCAACGCTGTCGCGGATCAGCTCCAGGTTCTCGTCGCGCGGGATGCCCAGCGCCACATCGACGTGAAAGTCCCACGTCTTGCCCACCATGCACACGGCGGCGCAGCGGGCGTTGAACAGCCCGGCCAGGCCGGGATCGTTGGCGGCACTGCGCCCCGGCCGGCGGGTCATGCCGAAGGCGGTGAAGATGGCGCGGGAAAAGGCCGGGGGATCGGCGAAGAACTGGTCGTCGGTCGGGTTGGCACCGGGCCACCCGCCCTCCACATAATCAATACCCAGCGCGTCGAGATCGCGGGCGATGGCGATCTTGTCGGCGACCGTGAAATCCACGTCCTGGGTCTGTGCCCCGTCGCGCAGGGTGGTGTCGTAGAGGTAGATCCGCTCGCCCGTCATCGCTCGACCTTCATGACCTGTTCCCGGAACTTTCCGGGGGTTATATCCGGGTGGCATAGCCCCCCGCCGAAAGGCGGAGAATGGCGGAAGCGCTTGCGCTTCTCAACCGATTCCTGCGTAAAACAGGGGAGCGGCGACATGGTGACGAAAGGCCACGAGGCGACACGGCAATGCCCAACGACCTGATCATGGTCATCGACGACGAGCGTTCGGTGCTTCAGGCGCTTCACATCCTGCTGGAGGCGTGGGGGTTCCGCGTGCTGGCGGCGGAAAGCGAGACCGATGCCATCGACCGCATCGCCGACGCGGGCGAACCGCCGTCGCTGATCCTGGCCGATTACCGCCTGCGCGAGGGGCGCACGGGGCTGGAGGCGATCCAGCGCATCCTTGAGTCCGCCGGCCATCCCATCCCCAGCATCATCATCACCGGCGACACCAGCACCGAGGCTCTGGACGAGGCGCGGGCCCGTGGCGTGCCGGTGCTGCAAAAGCCGGTGATGCCGCCCTACCTGCACAGCATGGTGACCCAGGCGCTGCGGCAGGCGGGGGGGTGACGCGGTGGGGGCGGGCGCTTTCCCTGACGATCCCGTGAAGGATCCCCAGGCGCCGCTCGCCCGTGGACGGCTGTGGTACTGGCAGCCGGCGGTGGTGGCGCTGGCCGGTCTGGTGCTGACCCTGCTGGCCTGGGCCCTGCTGGAGCGGCAGGCGGACAGGCAGGCCCGTCAGCGCTTCCACGAGATGGGCCAGGAACTGGCGGAAACCCTGACGGTCCGGCTGGCCAGCTACGAACAGATCCTGCGCGGCGGCGTGGCGCTGATCGACGCCCAGGCCGAACGCGGCGCCACCCCCGACCGGCAGGCGTGGAGCACCTATGTCGCCGGTTTGCGGGTCGAGGATCATTATCCCGGCATTCTGGGCATCGGCTATTCCCCCCGCGTGCCGCGGGACGGCATCGCCCTTCACGAAGCCGCGGTGCGGGCCGAGGGGTTCCCGGCCTATGCCGTCTCTCCCCGCTCCACCCTGCCAGACGCATACCCCATTGTGTTCCTGGAGCCGTTCACCGGGCGGAACCTGCGGGCCTTCGGCTTCGACATGTTTTCCGAACCCGAGCGGCGCGCGGCCATGGAACGGGCGCGCGACTCCGCCGTTCCCGCCGCCACCGGGCGTGTGCGGCTGGTGCAGGAGGACGGGCACGACGTGCAGGCGGGGTTCCTGATCTACCTGCCCGTCTACACCTATGGCATGCCGGCGGATACGGCGGCGGAGCGGCGGCGGGCCATCCGCGGTTTCGTCTACAGCCCGTTCCGCATGGGCGACCTGATGCGCGCGATCCTGGGGCCGCCGTTCGCCGGCGCTCTCGACGTCGCCCTCTATGACGGGATCGATCCTCCGTCCCGCCGTCTGCTCTACGCCAGCGATGGCGCCGAACGGGCACCCCAGGAGGCGGAGGGGCATTTCACCGGGCAGATGGCCCTGTCGGTGTTCGGGCGCTCCTGGCTGCTGGACATCGCCACCACGGCGGCGTTCGAGGGGGAAACCAACCGCACCACCGCCCTGGTGGTGCTGGCCGCCGGGCTGGTCATCACCGGGCTGATGGTCATCATCACCGGCTCGCTGCTGGCGGAGCGGCGCCGGGCGGCGGCGCTGCGCTGCAGCTACAACGCACTGGCCCGCGCCCGGACGGAGGCGCTGCACGCCAACGCCGCCAAGACCCGGTTCCTGGCCGCGGCCAGCCACGACCTGCGCCAGCCCATGCAGACGCTGGGCATCTATCTGCACCTGCTGGGCAGCCAGCCGGGGGCGGACGGCATGTCGGCGCTGATGACCGCGGCGAACGAGGCGTTCGACACCGCCCAGCGCATGCTGAATTCCATCATGGACATCGCGGCCTTGGAACTGGGTGTGGCCCAGCCGCAGGAAGAGATGGTGGCGCTGGCCCCGCTGTTGACCCGCATCGGCACCGACACCGCGGCGGAGGCGGCCATCAAGGGGCTGGACGTGCGGATGAAGCTTGCCGACCTGTCGGTGCGCACCGATCCGGCCATGCTGGACCGGGTGGTCCGCAACCTGATGCAGAACGCGGTCAAATACACCGTGTCCGGCGTGATCCTGCTGGCCTGCCGTCCCGCCCGCGGCGGGGTGGTGATCAAGGTGCAGGACACCGGTCCCGGCATTCCGCCGGACCGTCAGCATCTGATCTTCGAGGATTTCTATCAGGTGGGAAACCCCGAACGCGACCGGTCCAAGGGGCTGGGGCTGGGGCTGTCCATCGTGTCGCGGCTGTCGCGGCTGCTGGGCTACCGGCTGGGGCTGCTGTCGCGGTCCGGGCACGGGGCCGTCTTCACCATCACCATTCCCCACCGCCCGTCCCTCCATGGCCCGGCGGGACCGGGAACGGAGGGGAAGGGGGAGGGGGAGAGGATGTAGCCTTACCGGCGCCGGCGGCGCCGGCGGTCATCGATGCGGATGGGGATCAGGCGGCGGCCGTCGTCCTGCCACCCGCCGTCCCGGTCATCGGGGCCACGGTCATGGTGGTTGTGGTCGTCGGGGGTGTCGTCGCCGGAGACGAGGCGCACCAGCCATCCGGCCAGCGGCACCACCGGCCCCAGGACGCCCAGGGCCAGGGCGACACCCCAGTCCGACGCCCGTTCCGGGCGCCAGCCGTCGAAACACCAGTATCTATAGCCCGCCACGCCGCAGGCGTACCATGCGGCCAGCGCCAAAAACAGGTCGGTCATCCGGCGGCTCCACTCGTTCTTGCCCGCATTGCCCCTTGATCATCATGTATGATGCGTGCGGGGCGGCGGCAAGACGGGCGGGGCGTTTAGGCCGGAACGGCGGTGGCGGCGGGTTACGCCGGGAGGGGCGCGCGGGCCGCGCGGGTGCGCATCAGCACCCACACCACGGTGACGCCGGCCAGCTTCGACGCCGCACTGGCGGTCCACACCGTGGGATCCCAGATGTCCAGCAGGCCGAAGAAGATCGCCGTGTCCGCCGGCACCGACAGGGCCGCACTCAGCCACAGCCGGTCGCGCAAGGGGCGGCGGGTGACGGTGAAGACCAGCCAGTCGATGGTCTCCGACACCGCGAAGGCCAGAACGCTGGCGGTGGCGACCATGGGGTCGGCCAGCAGGTACGACACCACCGTGCCGGCGGCCATGGCCAGCAGCGACCAGTGGCCGAAGCGCACCTGCACCATATCGCGCAGGATGAAGATCAGCCCGACCCAGCAGGACCACACGAGGTCCAGGTGGGGAGCGAGGCTGAAGGCGTAATTGATGGCGATGACGCTGCCCATATAGGCGGCGGCCCACAGCATGGCGGTATCCTCCAAGGCAACCCGCGGGAAAACGGGCGCTGATGACAGACAAGGGGCAGGCCCCGCGGAAAAACGGGCGCCCCGAACCCGCGCACCTATAGCCGAAGGCCGCGGAAAAAGAAAAGGGCGGGGAATGGCCCCCGCCCGTTTTCTCCACCGCGTCCGCTTGCGTCAGCCGGCCATCTCGATCAGCGCGTTGACCGTGTTGGCCGCCCCGTCGGCGATCTGTGCGATGCCGGCGTCCAGCATGTAGCAGGGGGAGGTGACGACCTTCAGCCCCCGATCCACCACGATCTCCCCATGGGTGGTGACCGTGTGATGGGCGCCCAGGGATTCCAGCGCTTCCGCCGTGCCGGCGTCGGACCCGATGGTCAGGGTGATCCCCTGGCCGCCCAGCAGCTTGGCAAGGATGGCCGGCGCGATGCACAGCGCGCCGATGGGCTTGTCCGCCGCGCGCATGGCGGCGATGGCCTTTTCCACATCCGCGTTGACGGTACAGCCGGGGCCGTCGAAGGCGAAGCTGGACAGGTTCTTGGCCGCCCCGAAGCCGCCGGGCAGGATCAGCGCATCCACATCCGCCGCGTCGAAGGTGGCGAGGTCGGCGATCTTGCCGCGGGCGATGCGCGCCGCCTCGGTCAGCACGTTGCGGGTTTCGCCCGTCTCGGTGCCGGTGCGGTGGTCGATGACGTGGGCCTGGGGCACGTCGGGGGCGAAGCACACCGCCTCGGCCCCCGCCCGGTCGATGGCCAGCAGGGTCAGCACCGCTTCGTGGATTTCCGCACCGTCATAGACGCCGCAGCCGGACAGGATGACGGCGATGCGCACAGGCTTCTTGCTCATGGTTCTGGTGACTCCTCCCACGGGTTTTGCCGTGCGGACTGTACCCCAAGCCCCCGGCCCCCCGCCACGGCGGCAAGGGGGAACCCGCCGGGAAAACCGCCTGTTGGAAGGGGCAGGACCAACCACGGCAAAGGCTTTTCCCATGGCCCGAGACACCGATCATACCGACCGCAGCCATGGCGGGCCGGGCAGCAGCCACCAGAACGCCGACAAGCCCGCCCCGCCCAAGCGCACCGGCCCCATGCCGGGCGAACCCACCAACCCCGACCACAGCCGCGTGTCGGGCGGCGGCGGCGAACGCGACCGCCACCACACCCACGATCCCAAGCTGAAATAAGGTGGCATCGGTGCAGGAGGGCGCCCGCGGCGGGCGTCTTCCCCCAGGGGGCGGGCCGTGCTATCGCTGACACCCTTTCCCGTACCTTGTCAGCGAAGCCCGCCCGATCATGAGCACCGCCCCCGCCGCCGTCCGTTTCGCCCCCAGCCCCACCGGCCTGCTGCATGTGGGCAACCTGCGGCTGGCGGTGGTGAACTGGCTCTACGCCCGCCGCACCGGCGGCAGCTTCCTGCTGCGCCTGGACGACACCGACGAGGAACGCTCCCGCCCCGAATACGCCGCGGCGATCGAGGCGGACCTGACCTGGATGGGCCTGACCTGGGACCGTTTCGCCCGCGAAAGCGACCGCTATGACCGGTACGACGCGGTGGCGGCGCAGTTGAAGGCCGCCGGGCGCCTCTACCCCTGCTACGAGACGCCGGAGGAACTGGCGCTCAAGCGCACGTCGCTGATGTCCCAGGGCCGCCCGCCCATCTACGACCGCGCCGCCCTGCGCCTGAGCGACGACGCGCGGGCCAAGCTGGAGGCCCAGGGCCGCCGGCCCCATTGGCGCTTCAAGCTCGACCACACCCCCGTGGAATGGACCGATCTGGTCCGCGGGGCCGTGCATTTCGAAGGGGCGGCCCTGTCCGACCCGGTGCTGATCCGCGAGGACGGGCGCCCGCTCTACACCCTGACCTCGGTGGTGGACGACGCCGACTTCGCCATCAGCCACGTGATCCGCGGCGAGGACCACGTGGCCAACACCGCCGTGCAGATCCAGATCTGGCAGGCGCTGGGGGCCGCGGTGCCCACCTTCGCCCATCTGCCGCTGCTGACCGATGCGGGGGGGCAGGGGCTGTCCAAGCGGCTGGGCAGTGTGGGCGTGAATTCCCTGCGCGACGAGGGGATCGAGCCGCTGGCGCTGGCCAGCCTGCTGGCCAAGCTCGGCACCTCCGACCCCATCGAGGCGCGCCCGAGCCTGGAGGCGCTGGCCGCCGAGTTCGATTTCGCCAAGGTCTCCCGCGCCACGCCCAAGTTCGACCCCGAGGAACTGGTGCGCCTGAACGCCCGCGTGCTGCACGCGACCCCGTTCGACGCGGTGGCCGGGCGGCTGGAGGCCATGGGCTTTGCCGGTGCCGATCGCATCTTCTGGGAGACGGTGCGCCCCAACCTGTCGCGGCTGGACGGTGTGGCCGAATGGTGGGAGGTGACCCACGCCCCCGTCACCCCGGTGATCGAGGACGCGGCCTTCACCGCCGCCGCCGCCGCCCTGCTGCCGCCGGAACCGTGGGACGAGGGCACGTGGGGGGCCTGGACCGCCGCGGTGAAGAACGCCACGGGGGCCAAGGGCAAGGCGCTGTTCCTGCCCCTGCGTCTGGCGCTGACCGCCCGCGGCCATGGACCGGAATTGAAGAACCTGCTACCCCTGATCGGCCGGGAGCGCGCCGTGAAGCGGCTGGCCGGCGAAACCGCCTGATACCCCGTCCGACCTGCCGGAAGGAGCCTGACCCGTGCCCCTGGAACTCTACAACACGCTGAACCGCCGCAAGGAGACGTTCGAGCCCCTGACCCCCGGCACGGTCGGCATGTATGTCTGTGGTCCCACGGTGTACGACACCGCCCACATCGGCAACGCCCGCCCGGTGGTGGTGTTCGACGTGCTCTACCGCCTGCTGAGGCGGCTGTACCCGCACGTCACCTATGTCCGCAACATCACCGACGTGGACGACAAGATCATCGACCGCTCCCGCGCGTCGGGCGAACCCATCGACGTGCTGACCGAGCGCACCGCCCGGCAGTACCACGAGGATATGGGTGCGCTCAACGCGTTGCGCCCGGATATCGAGCCGCGGGCCACCCACCACATCGCCCACATGGTGGCGCTGATCGCCACCCTGATCGAGCGCGGCCACGCCTATGCCGCCGAAGGGCACGTGCTGTTCTCCGTGCCGTCCATGGCCGAGTACGGGCAACTGTCGCGCCGCTCGCCGGACGAGATGATCGCCGGCGCGCGGGTGGAGGTGGCGCCCTACAAGCGCGACCCGCAGGATTTCGTGCTGTGGAAGCCCTCATCCGACGACCAGCCCGGCTGGGACAGCCCGTGGGGCCGCGGGCGCCCCGGCTGGCACATCGAATGCTCGGCCATGTCCAAGGAGCATCTGGGCGCCACCTTCGACATCCACGGCGGCGGGCTGGACCTGATCTTCCCCCACCATGAGAACGAGATCGCCCAAAGCCGCTGCGCCCACGACGGTGCCGCCCTGGCCCGTTATTGGGTCCACAACGGTTTCGTCACCGTCGAGGGTGAGAAGATGTCCAAGTCCCTGGGCAACTTCTTCACCGTCAACGACCTGCTGAACGACCATCCGGGGGAGGCGATCCGCCTGACCTTGATGTCGGCCCATTACCGCCAGCCGCTGGACTTCACCAAGGACGGGCTGAAGGTGTCGAAGACCACGCTGGACCGCTGGTATCAGGCCCTGCGCGGCGCCCCGGCCCCCGCCGAAGCCGACCTGCCGTTCGAGGTGCTGGCGGCGCTGGAGGACGATCTGAACACCCCGCTGGCCATCGCCCACCTGCACGAGTTGGCCGGCGCGGTGAACAAGGCCGAGGGGGATGCGGCCAAGGCGGCGGCCAAGGGCGCGCTGCTGGCCGCGGGGCAGGCGCTGGGCCTGCTGTATCAGGAGCCGGAAGCGTGGTTCCGCTGGGCGCCCGCCGGAGCCGCCGGGGCCGGTCTGACCGACGCCGCCATCGAGCGGTTGATCCAGGACCGCCAGACCGCCCGCAAGTCCCGCAACTTCGCCGAGGCCGACCGCATCCGCAAGGAGTTGTCCGACAACGGCATCGTGCTGGAAGACGGACCGCAGGGCACCACCTGGAAACGCGGGTGATGCACGCAGGAACCCTCCCCCACCGGGGAGGGCAACCCTGATGAGGATAAAAAGCGCGTAAACCGCGGGTCATCCTGTCAAGGCGCCTCGCTGGCGGGCGTCCGCCCTCTGGGCGGCTGTTGGCCTCGGCTGGTCCTCGCCAGCGGTGTATCCTGCCGTCCTATGGTCGGCGTTTCTTCGCGCGTTGGCCCAAGAATCGAGCCGCAAGGCTCTTCAAGCTCAAGGTTTGACGTTGCTTGGCACCGGATGCCGGGTGGTTTGCGCGACATCCCGCCCTCACCCGGCGCTTCGCGCCACCTTCTCCCCGGTGGGGGGCGGCCGGGGGTTATTGCCGGTAACAGCGGGCGGTGCCCTTGTCCACCGACTGGCAGGCGTAGCCGTTGTTGAACACGAAGCGGCTGCCGCGGGCGTCCATGCGGCGGACGGAGACGATGGTGGCCCCGTCCTTCTGGAACTGCGCCCAGGCGGAGGCGTCCAGATGGACCTGCAGCCCGTTGCTGAAGATCAGATCGCGGTTGCGCCCGCGGCTGATGGTCACCCCGGTGTTGAAGCGCAGCCCGTCGTCGGGCAGGGGATCTGCGGCCATGCCGTTGGTGCAGTTCACCCCCTGGGGCTGCACCTCCACGCATTCGAAGGGCCGTGGCTGGGAAGCGCTGAGAACCATGGCGTAGACGGCGATTTCGATCACGCTGAACGGCATGTGTTCCCCCTCCTTCCTCGCTCTCCGTCCCGAGCGGCGGCCGGGCCGCCGGGGACAGGAATAATCCGGTATGCGAAAGAGTATAACCCGGATACGCCGGTTTGTCCCAATTTCGCCCGCGCTGATTTTACGGCTTCGGCGGGGCCGTGTGCCCGTTCCATCCGTTTCCCCCGTGGATGACCGTGCGGGGAGGGTGCCATGGGCGATATGACCGCTGTTGCGGCCCGGCTGGTGGATGTTCTGCTGACCCTGACGCTGGATTGGGCGGTTCCCGACGCGCCGGGGCGGCGCCCCGTGGAATGGCTGGCGCTGGCCATCGTCGCCGTCGCCGTGGCGGCGGTGGGGATGTGGCGGCGGGGAATCACGCTGATGGTGGCGGCGGTGCCGCTGCTGGCGCTGCTGCTGATGTACCCTCCGGTGCTTCAGGCCCTGCCGGTGGTGATTGCCCTGCGCTGACGATGGGGCGATAAAGGCGGCGGAACCACAACGGAACGCGGACGACGGCCATGACATGGGGCGAGCCGGTGATCGTGGCGCTGTACGCGCTGCCGCTGCTGCTGGCGATGGGAACCGACCTGATGTTCGCCCGCATCCCGTGGGTGGTGGTGGCGGCGTTCGCCGCGGGGCTGCCGGTGGCGGCCCTGCTGGGCCAGGCCCCGGCGGCATGGCTGGGCCACGGGGAGGCGCTGGGGCTGGGGGCCGCGGCGGCGGCGCTGCTGATCCTGGCCCGCGCCATGAACCGCCGGACCGCCGTTCTCGCCGCCCTGGTGGCCGGGTGGCAGGGGATGGACCAGATCCTGTCCTTTGCCATGCTGGCCGGCATTCTGGGGGCGCTGCTGGCGTTCGGGGTGTTCGGCACCCGGCTGGTGCTGCCGCCGCTGTTCCGCGTGATGGGGCAGGGCGAGGCACCCTTGCCGCGGCTGTTCGCCCCCGGCGCGCCCGTGCCCTATGCCATGGCGGTGGGGCTGGCGGGTTTGCTGATGACGCCGCGCCTGCCATTTCTGGCTGTGCCGGACGGTGCTTTCTGATTGATCGGCGGCCGGGGATGGAGGACGCTTCTTCCCGGACCAATCCCCGTGAGGAGACCGGATCATGATCCGCCTGGAAGCGGTGACCCACCGCCCGTTCAGCGCCGTTCTGATGGAGGTGGCGGAGGCCATCGGCACGGCCGGCGGCTGGATCGTCAACCACCAGCTCTTTTCCAATGTGATGCTGATGGCGGCGTTCGAGGTGCCGGCGGATCAGGTGGGCATCCTGACCACGGCGCTGGAGGAACGGCACATCGCCGTCACCGGCTTCACCATTCCCGAAGGGATGGAAGGCGATGTGCAGGGCACGCTGACCATCACCGTGCAGAACGAGGGGCCGGACATGCGCCGCCCGGTCCCGGCCTTCGGCTAGGGTGTGATCGGTTCAGACAGGACTGTTCGAACGTCCATCACACGCAAGGGCATCAGGCGTCCTCGTCGCTGGCGTGCCCGGCCTGGGTGAACAGGTAGGGCACGAAGCTGCGGTGGTTCTCGTTCACCGACAGCTTGCTGCCGATGGGCGGGAAGGCGCGCTGCTGGCAATCCGTGCGCTCGCAGATGCGGCAGTTGACGCCGATGGGCACCGCCGCCTCCTCGCTGGCGATGTCGATGCCGGCGGAATAGACCAGCTCGTTGGCGTATGTGGCCTCGCACCCCAGCCCGATGGCGAACTGGCGCGACGGGCGCATATAGGCGCCGCCGCGCTTGGTCACCGTGCGGGCGATGCCGATGTAGGTGGTGCGGTCGGGCATCTGGGCGAACTGCACCAGGATCTTGCCCGGCTGGGCAAAGGCTTCGTGCACGTTCCACAGCGGGCACGCGCCGCCGAAGCGGGCGAAGTGGAAGCGGGTGGCCGAGTGGCGCTTGGTGATGTTGCCGGCCATGTCCACGCGCACGAAGTAAAACGGCACCCCGCGGGCGCCGGGCCGCTGGAGTGTGGACAGCCGGTGGCACACCTGCTCGAAATTGGCGTTGAAGCGGCTTTGCAGCTTTTCCACGTCGTGGCGCAGCGCGCGGGCCTGGTGCAGGAACGGGCGGTAGGGCATGACCAGCGCGCCCGCGAAGTAATTCGCCAGCCCCACCCGGCAGATGGACCGGGCGTTGTCGCTGGCGAACCCCGCCTCCACGATCAGCGCCTCGATCACGTCGCGGAACCCCAGCAGCGCGATCTGGTGGGCCATGTGAAAGGCGCGCGACGGTTCCGACAGCATGGACGACAGCCTGAGCGTGCCGGTGCGCGCGTCGTAGGAGCGCATGGCGGTGGTGCCCTCGTCGTCGTCGGTGGCCAGGGTCACCCGCACGTCGTGGCGCCGTTTCAGGTACGCCGCCAGATCGTTGGTCAGGTCGGCGGAGCGGAAGCCCTCCGTCTCCCACAGCCGTTCGGCGGCCTCGTCCAGCGGGCCGATGTAGTTGTTGCAGTAATGGAAATAGTCGCGCACCTCTTCATAGGGGAACTGCGCGCTGGCCGGGTCGCCGCTGCGTTCCTGGCTCGACAGGCTGTCGGCCAGGGACTGGACCCGCTCGTGCAGCTTCTGGTACGCCTGATGCAGCGCCAGCACCCGGCGGGCCAGCTCCGGCGAGGCGCCCACCACCCCGCGAAGCTCCGCCATGCCCAGCGGCGCCCCCGCGAACATGGGGTCGGCCAGGGCTTCGCGCAGGTCCGAGACCAGCCGGGCCTCGTCGTCCTCGATGAAGTTGGTCAGCTCCACCTCGAACACCGCGCTGACCTTCAGCAGCACGGCCAGCGTCAGCGGACGCTGGTTGTTTTCCAACTGGTTGAGGTAGCTGGGCGACAGTTCCAGCGTCTTGGCCAGGGCCGCCTGGGTCAGGCCGCGCTGTTCGCGCAGCCGGCGGAGCTTGTAACCGAGAAAGAGTTTCTTTTGCATCGGGACGCGGAACAGGGGCCGGGCAGGGGGAACGGATGGGTTCGCAACTGTTGCAAATTATCCCCTGTGTTGGCAAAGGCATTTGCAAGTTCGCACGATTTTGCCGGCCTACGCCCGCGGCGCAATTGCCCACATTCTAACTTTGTGAATAATTCGGGCCGTCTGAAGGTAACATCCGCTGCGGCTTACAGCGCGGCGTGGGATGGCCGGTCATCGTGGGATACGCCTGATGCAAGAGATTCTCGCCAAGTTGGATTCGATGCGCAAAGGGGCGCGGCTGGGGGGCGGTGAGAAGCGCATCGCCAGCCAGCACAAGAAGGGCAAGCTGACCGCGCGCGAGCGCATCGAGCTGCTCCTCGACGAAGGGTCGTTCGAAGAATTCGACATGTTCGTCGAACACCGCTGCATCGACTTCGGTATGGAAGAGCAGAAGGTTCCCGGCGACGGCGTGGTGACCGGCCACGGCACCATCAACGGGCGCCTCGTCTTCGTCTTCAGCCAGGACTTCACCGTCTTCGGCGGCTCGCTGTCGGAATCCCATGCCGAAAAGATCTGCAAGATCATGGACATGGCGATGAAGGTCGGCGCGCCGGTCATCGGCCTCAACGATTCCGGCGGGGCGCGCATCCAGGAAGGTGTCGCGTCGCTGGGCGGCTATGCCGAGGTGTTCCAGCGCAACGTGCTGGCCTCGGGCGTCGTGCCGCAGATCTCGCTGATCATGGGGCCGTGCGCCGGTGGTGCGGTGTATTCGCCGGCCATGACCGACTTCATCTTCATGGTGAAGGACAGCTCCTACATGTTCGTCACCGGCCCCGACGTGGTGAAGACGGTGACGCACGAGGTGGTGACGGCGGAAGAACTGGGTGGGGCCATCACCCACACCACCAAGTCGTCGGTGGCCGATCTCGCCTTTGAAAACGACGTGGAAGCGATCCTGCAGATCCGCCGCTTCGTCGATTTCCTGCCCTCGTCCAACCGCGAGAAGGCGCCGGAGCGCCCGGTGGTGGACGCCTGGGACCGTCAGGACTTCTCCCTCGACACCCTGGTGCCCGACAATCCCAACAAGCCCTACGACATGAAGGAACTGATCCTGAAGGTCGTGGACGAGGGGGACTTCTTCGAGCTTCAGGCCGAGCACGCGAAGAACATCATCATCGGCTTCGGCCGCATGAACGGCCAGACCGTCGGCTTCGTCGCCAACCAGCCGCTGGTGCTCGCCGGCTGCCTGGACATCGACAGCTCGATCAAGGCCGCGCGCTTCGTGCGTTTTTGCGACTGCTACAACATTCCGATCGTGACCTTCGTGGACGTCCCCGGCTTCATGCCCGGCACCGCGCAGGAATACGGCGGGATCATCAAGCACGGCGCCAAGCTGCTGTTCGCCTATGCCGAAGCCACCGTGCCGAAGGTGACGCTGATCACCCGCAAGGCCTACGGCGGTGCGTACGACGTGATGTCGTCCAAGCACCTGCGCGGCGACATGAACTATGCGTGGCCGTCGGCGGAAATCGCGGTGATGGGGCCGAAGGGCGCGGTGGAGATCATCTTCCGCTCCGACATCGGCGACACCGCCGCCATCGAGGCGCGCACCGAGGAATACCGCCGCAAGTTCGCCAACCCCTTCGTCGCGGCGTCGCGCGGGTATCTGGACGATGTGGTCATGCCCCACGGCACCCGCCGCCGCATCTGCCAGGCGCTGGCGATGCTGAAGAACAAGTCGCTGGAAAACCCCTGGCGCAAGCACGACAACATCCCGCTCTGAGGGCCGGCGTACCATGTTTTCCAAGATCCTGATCGCCAACCGTGGCGAAATCGCCTGCCGCGTCATCAAGACCGCACGGCGCATGGGCATCAAGACCGTCGCCGTCTATTCCGACGCCGACCGCAACGCGCTGCACGTGGAGATGGCCGACGAGGCCGTGCACATCGGTGCCGCCCCGTCCGCCCAGAGCTACCTGCTGATCGACCGCATCGTCGATGCCTGCAAGAAGACCGGCGCCCAGGCCGTCCATCCCGGCTACGGCTTCCTGTCGGAAAAGCGCGACTTCCAGGAAGCGCTGGCCAAGGAAGGCATCACCTTCATCGGTCCCGACGCCCACGCCATCCAGGCCATGGGCGACAAGATCGAATCCAAGAAGCTGGCCAAGGAAGCCGGTGTCTCCACCGTGCCCGGCTACCTCGGCGTCATCGCCGACGGTGACGAGGCGGTGAAGATCGCCCGCGACATCGGCTATCCGGTGATGATCAAGGCGTCGGCCGGCGGCGGCGGCAAGGGCATGCGCGTGGCCTGGAACGACGAGGAGGCCCGCGAAGGCTTCATCTCGGCCCAGAACGAAGCGCGCAGCAGCTTCGCCGACGACCGGGTGTTCGTCGAAAAATACATCCAGCAGCCGCGCCACATCGAAATCCAGGTCATCGCCGACGGCCAGGGCAACACCCTGTACCTGGGCGAGCGTGAATGCTCGATCCAGCGCCGTCACCAGAAGGTGATCGAGGAAGCGCCGTCGCCGTTCCTGGACGAAGCCACCCGCAAGGCCATGGGCGAGCAGGCGTGCGCGCTTGCCAACGCGGTGCAGTACAAGTCCGCCGGCACGGTCGAGTTCATCGTGGACGCCGACCGCAACTTCTACTTCCTGGAGATGAACACCCGTCTTCAGGTGGAGCACCCGGTCACCGAGCTGATCACCGGCCTGGATCTGGTGGAGCTGATGATCCGCGTCGCCAACGGCGAAAAGCTGGCCATCAAACAGGAAGACGTCCGCCTGAACGGCTGGGCGCTGGAAGCCCGCGTGTACGCCGAAGACCCGTACCGCAACTTCCTGCCCTCCACCGGCCGTCTGACCCACTACCAGCCGCCGGCGGAAGATCCCCACGTGCGCGTCGATACCGGCGTGTACGACGGTGGCGAGATCTCCATGTACTACGACCCCATGATCGCCAAGCTGTGCACCTGGGGGTCCACCCGCGACGCCGCCATCGCGCGGATGCGGGAGGCGCTGGACCAGTATTACATCCGCGGCGTCAGCCACAACATCCCGTTCCTGGCCTCGCTGATGGCGAACCAGTGCTTCGTGGACGGACGTCTGACCACCAATTTCATCGCCGAAGAGTACCCCAACGGCTTCCACGCCGCCGACCTGCCCCCCGACGATCCCGCGGTGCTGGTGTCGGTGGCCGCGGTGGCCCACCGGGTGCTCAACGACCGCGACATCCAGATTTCGGGCAAGATCCCGGCGGCCCCGGTGAAGGTCCGCAACGACTGGGTTGTCGTGGTGGAAGGCAACGCCCACCCGGTGCACCTGCACCCCCTGGCCGACAGCCCGCAGCGCATCGGGTACGGCGTGGAGATCGCCGGCAAGGTTCACAAGGTGTGGAGCGACTGGCAGATCGGCCAGCCGCTGTTCCAGGGCACCGTCGATGGCCGCCCGGTGTGCGTGCAGATCGACCGCCACGGCATCGGCTACCGCCTGTTCCACTCAGGCTCCCAGGCCAATGTGAAGGTGCTGACCCCGCGGGCGGCCCAGCTTGACGCGCTGATGCCGTTCAAGGCGCCGCCGGACATGTCCAAGTTCCTGCTGTCGCCCATGCCGGGCCTGCTGGTCTCCATCGCCGTGACCGAGGGTCAGGAGGTGAAGGCCGGTGAGGTGCTGGCGGTGGTCGAGGCCATGAAGATGGAAAACATCCTGCGCGCCGTGCAGGACGGCACCGTCGGCAAGATCCACGCCCAGGCCGGGTCGAGCCTGGCGGTGGACCAGAAGATCATCGAGTTCGCGTAAGTCTGATAAAAAAGCCTCAAGAAACGCTGTAAAAACAAAAAGCAAACGGATCAGGCGGCCCCGGCCTTCAACGAGGGCCGCCGGTCCATCAAAGGATTGGGACGCTTCCTATGGTGCAAGAAACCGCCGCCGCCCCCGCCGTGCCGCTGCTGACCAGGCTCCGCCCGCAGGGCGGCGTGGTCACCGCCGGTCTGGCCGTGGTGCTGGGCAGCCTGCTGCTCATCGCCTCGGCCAAGGTGCAGGTGCCGTTCTGGCCCGTCCCCATGACCATGCAGAGCATGGCCGTGCTGGTGCTGGGTCTGGCCTACGGCAGCCGGCTGGGTGCGGCGGCGGTTCTCCTTTATCTGGCCGAAGGTCTGGCGGGCCTGCCGGTCTTCGCCGGAACCGGCGCCGGCCCGGCCTATATGGCGGGGCCGACCGCGGGGTATCTGGCGGGGTTCGTGGCCGCGGCCTTCGTCACCGGCTGGCTGGCCGAACGCGGCTGGGACCGCTCCGCCGTCAAGGCGCTGGCCGCCATGTTCGTGGGCCATGCCGTGATCCTGGGTGCCGGGGTGGGGTGGCTCGCCACCTTGTTCGGCGCGGAAAAGGCGGTGGCGGTGGGGCTGGTGCCCTTCCTGGCCGCCACGGTTTTGAAGACCGCGCTGGGCGCTGCCATCATGCAGGCCGCGTGGTGGGGGGTGGGGCGCCGCCACGGCCCCTGACCTTTATTATAAGAAACATGCGATAGACTTGGCCGCCGGTGCCCAATCATGGCCGGCGGCGGACGTTCAAGGAGAGGTGTCATGACCGACTTCCCGAAGAAGACGATCGCGGACTGGGAAGCCCTCGCGGCCAAGGATATCGGGGCCAAGGGCTCGCTGCAGGATCTGGTCTGGCAGACGCCGGAAGGGATCGACGTCAAGGCGCTCTACACCGCCGCCGACCTGGAAAGCCTGGAGCTTGACACGCTGCCGGGCTTTGCGCCGTTCACCCGCGGCCCCCGCGCCACCATGTACGCGGTCAAGCCCTGGACCATCCGCCAGTACGCCGGCTTCTCCACGGCGGAAGAGTCGAACCGCTTCTACAAGGCGAACCTGAAGGCCGGCCAGATGGGCCTGTCGGTGGCCTTCGACCTTGCCACCCACCGCGGCTACGACAGCGATCACCCGCGCGTGGTCGGCGACGTGGGCAAGGCCGGTGTCGCCATCGACAGCGTTGAGGACATGAAGATCCTCTTCGACGGCATCCCGCTGGACAAGATGTCGGTGTCGATGACCATGAACGGTGCTGTGCTGCCGATCCTGGCCGGCTACATCGTCGCGGCGGAAGAGCAGGGCGTGCCGCAGGACAAGCTGTCGGGCACCATTCAGAACGACATTCTGAAGGAGTTCATGGTCCGCAACACCTACATCTATCCGCCCGAGCCCTCGATGCGGATCATTGCGGACATCATCGAGTACACGGCACTGAACATGCCGAAGTTCAACTCGATCTCCATTTCCGGCTACCACATGCAGGAAGCCGGCGCCACGGCGGTGCAGGAACTGGCCTTCACCATCGCCGACGGCCTGGAATACGTGCGCGCCGCGCTGTCCAAGGGGCTGCCGGTCGATAAGTTCGCGCCGCGCCTGTCGTTCTTCTTCTCCATCGGCATGAACTTCTTCATGGAGATCGCCAAGCTGCGCGCCGCGCGCCTGCTGTGGTCGAGCCTGATGGAAAAGAACTTCCAGCCCAAGGACGCGCGCTCGCTGGCCCTGCGCACCCACTGCCAGACCTCGGGCGTGTCGCTGACGGAACAGGACCCGCACAACAACGTCATCCGCACCACCATCGAGGCGATGGCCGCGGTGCTGGGCGGCACCCAGTCGCTGCACACCAACGCGCTGGACGAGGCGCTGGGCCTGCCCACCGCGTTTTCCGCCCGCATCGCCCGCAACACCCAGCTCATCATCGCCGAAGAGTCGGGCATCACCAAGGTGGTCGATCCGCTGGGCGGCTCCTACTACATCGAACACCTGACCCACAGCCTGGCCACCCAGGCGCTGGACCTCATCAAGAAGGTCGAGGAACTGGGCGGCATGACCAAGGCCGTGGATTCCGGCATGCCCAAGCTGTTGATCGAGGAAGCCGCCGCCCGCCGGCAGGCCGCCATCGACCGCGGCGAGGAAGTCATCGTCGGCGTCAACAAGTACAAGGTCGAGCAGCCGGAGCAGGTCGATGTGCTGGACATCGACAACACCGCCGTCCGCGAAGCCCAGATTGCCCGCCTGAAGCAGATCCGCGCCACCCGCGACGAGGCCAAGTGCCGCGCCGCCCTGGACGCGCTGACCCAGGCCGCCGCCGAGAAGTCCGGCAACCTGCTGGGTCTGGCGGTGGAAGCCACCCGCGCCCGCGCCACCGTCGGCGAAATTTCCGACGCGCTGGAAAAGGTGTTCTCCCGCCATGTCGCCCAGATCCGTTCGGTGTCGGGCGTCTATGGCGCGGCGTACGAGGGTGACGAGGGCTTCAAGGCCATCCAGAAGGACATCGAAGCCTTTGCCGAGGAAGAGGGCCGCCGCCCGCGCATCCTGGTGGTGAAGATGGGCCAGGACGGCCACGACCGCGGTGCGAAGGTGATCGCCACCTCGTTTGCCGACATCGGCTTCGACGTGGACATCGGGCCGCTGTTCCAGACCCCGGACGAAGCCGCCCGTCAGGCCATCGAAAACGACGTCCACGTGGTCGGCGTGTCGTCGCAGGCCGCCGGCCACAAGACCCTGGTGCCGCAGCTCATCGACGCGCTGAAGGCGCAGGGGGCCGGGGACATCATCGTCGTGTGCGGTGGCGTCATCCCGCCCCAGGACTATGACTATCTCTACAAGGCCGGTGCCGCCGCCATCTACGGCCCCGGCACCAACATCCCCAAGGCGGCCGCCGACATCCTGTCGATCCTGCGCAAGCAGAAGGCCGCGGCGTAAGCCAGACGGGCATGGGTTGCGGACGGGGGCGTCCGGGCGAAGGTCCGGGCGCCCCCGCTGCGTTTGGGGAGATGGCTTCGCGTTATGCGCGAAAAAGTACACTTGCATGAGGCGGGGTGTACCGTATGATGGCTGCGATGTTCATGGGGGTGCCGCATGTCCAGCCGTGACGACGAGATCCTTGCGAAACTCGATATCCTGCTCGGCATTCAGCAGCGGCAGGAGGTGCGCCTTGACGGGATCGACAAGCGCCTCGATGGAATGGACAAGCGCCTTGATGGAATTGATGGGCGCCTTGACGGGATCGACAAGCGGATCGACGGGATTGATGTCCGTTTGCAGACCGTCGAACGCGACCTGCGGGATACCAAGGACCGGATGGCGATGGTGGAAGCCAGCCAGCTTCGCAGCGAAGGGCAACTCAGCGTCATGTTGCAGTGGCTGCAATCCATGGATCTGCGTTTCAGCGCCCTGATGGCCCCGGTGGTCCCGCCAACCCCGAAGAAGCCGGCGGCGTAATCATCCACTCTCGGCCATGAAACAAAAACCCCCGCCGGACGGGCGTCCGGCGGGGGTTTTGCGTGTCAGCCGTGCGGCGTCAGGCTCACGCCTTGGCGAGCTGTTCGGCGACGAAATCCCAGTTGACCAGGCTGTCCAGGAACGCCTTCACGAAATCGGGGCGGCGGTTCTGGAAATCGACGTAATAGGCGTGTTCCCACACGTCAACGGTCAGCAGCGGGGTGTGGCCGTGGGCCAGCGGGCTGTCGGCGTTGGCGGTCTTACCCACCTTCAGTTTGCCGCCATCCACATAGAGCCACGCCCAGCCCGAGCCGAACTGGGTCAGGGCGGCCTGGGTGAACTCTTCCCGGAACTTCTCCACGCTGCCGAAATCGGCGACGATGCGCTTTTGCAGCTCGGCCGGCAGATCCCCGCCGCCGTTCTGCTTCATACAGTTCCAGTAGAAGGTGTGGTTCCACACCTGACCGGCGTTGTTGAACAGGCCGATCTTGGAGGCGTCGCCCACGGTCTGCTTGATGATGTCTTCCAGCGACGCGTCGGCGAGCGGGGTGTCCTTCGTCAGGTTGTTCAGGTTGGTGACGTAGGTCTGGTGATGCTTGTCGTGGTGCAGATGCAGGGTCTGCGCCGACATCACGGGTTCCAGAGCGTCATAGCCGTAGGGGAGCGGCGGAAGTTCGAACGCCATCAGTCCTATCCCTCTGTTCGAGTTTGGTTTGCCTGTTTGGACACACTTGGGCGGGCGGCAATGCGCCCCCGTGGGTGAGATATGTCGTGACCCCGGCGAAGGAAAGGGGGGAAATCGCAACCTTGGCTGTTTTCTCTACTTGCCAGGATCGATTATGGCCCGTGCCGCCCGGTTGCCGGACACAATGGCACCTTCCATCGTGGCGGGCAGGTCCGTGGCGGTCCAGTCCCCGGCCATCGTCAGCCCCACCAACGGTCCGTCCGGCCCCGGACGCAGCGACTCGGCCCCCGGAGTCTGGGCGATAGTGGCCCGCCGCTCCTTCACCACGCGGAACAGCGGCTGGGGGGCGGCGGTTCCCAGCGCCGCGCGCACATCTCCCCAGACGCGGGCGGCGATGGCGTCCGCCGGCTCCTCGGCCAGCGCGCCCGCGTTGCTGGCGGTGGCCGACAGCACATCGCCCCGCTGGAACAGCCATTCCGCCGTGCCGCCGCACAGGCCCAGCAGCGGCGCGTCATCAGGCAGTCCAAGGTCAGGGGGCAGGCGGTAATGCACATTCACGATGGGTGGCCCCGGCGGCGGCACCGTCAGGCCGGGCACCAGCCGTGCCGCCGCCCACGGCGGCACCGCCAGCACCACCCGGCCGGCGGGCATCACGGCCCCGTTCACCCGCACGCCGGTCACCCGGTCCCCGTCACGCTCCAGCGCGTCCACCCGCGCGTTGCACCGGACCGGCACGCCCAGCGCCGCCAGCCGCGCCAGGGCCGGCTCGACCAGCGCGTGGGACAGGCTGCGCACCGGCAGCAGCGGGCGGCAGGCCCGCTCCCCCCGCAGCAGCGTCAGGCGCAGGACCGCGCCCATCAGCCGGGCGGACACCGCGTGGGGGGCGCCGTTCAGCACCGACACCGCCAGCGGTTCCCACAGACGGGTGAACAGGGGACCGCCGGGGGGCAGCACGTCGGCGACGGTGGCGCCGGGCGGTGCCGTCAGCAGCCGCAGGGCGGCCAGATGCGCCCAGGCCCCGGCACCGGGAACCCGCCGCTGCGGGTCGAGGAACCACAGCCCGCCGGGCCGCAGCGTCCACCGTGTCCCGTCCCGCCGGTCGAGGAAGGGGAAGCGGGCCGGGCGCACCGCCCGCATGCGGTCCTCCGCCCCGCACCGCCGCAGGTAATCCACCAGGGCACCGTTGCCGCTCAGCGCCAGATGGCTGCCGTTGTCGAGGGTGCGGTCCAGGTGGGGATCGTGGAACGAGCGCGTGCGCCCGCCCGCCCGCGGGGCGGCCTCCACCACCGTCACGGCCACGCCCGCTTCGGCCAGCCGCAGGGCGCAGGCCAACCCGGCCAGCCCGGCGCCGGCCACGATGACCGGAGGAACCATCAGCGGGCCGGGGGGTGGCCCAGCGTGCAGCGGATGGTCACCCACGCCGCTTCCCGCTTGCCGATGCGCACACCGCGGCGGTGGCCGGCCCAGCCCCGCACCATCAGCCGGGCCAGCAGCCGGCGGTAGAGGATCATCATCGCCAGCGCCGCCCACAGCCGCCCGCGGCGGGGGCAGCGGTCCAGCGCCCGTTCGGCGGCCCCGAAACACCCCTCCGCCCGCCGGGCCAGCGCGGTGCAGGCGGCCTCCAGCTTCGGATGGGCCAGCACCGCCGCCGGGTCGGACTCCGCAATGCCGGCGGCGTCCAGCATTTCCCGCGGCAGGTAGAGACGGCCCATGGCCGCATCCTCGTCCAGGTCGCGCAGGATGTTGGTGAGCTGCAGCGCCTCGCCCAGGGAGGTGGCGAAGATCTCGGTGTCGGAATCGGCGCGGTCGAACACCCGGATCGCCAGATGCCCCACCGCCCCCGCCACCCGCCGGCAATAAAGCCGCAGGGTGCACAAGGGCGGCGCCCGCATCCCCCCGTCACCCGAGGGGGAGGGGATGTCCATGGCCATGCCGTCGATCAGCGCGTCGAATTCCGCCCGCGGCAGCCCATAGCGGTCGATGGCGCCCTTCAGCGCCGCCAGGATCGGGCTGGTGGGGGCATCGCCCCTGTACAGGCCGTGGATGTCCCGGCGCCACTGGTCCAGTTCCCGCCGCTTGACGGCGGGATCGCCGGGTTCGTCGGCGATGTCGTCCAGACGCCGGCAATAGGCGTAGATGCCGAACATCGCCGCCCGCTTGGACCGTGGCAGCAGCAGCATGGGCCAATAGAACGTGCTGCCCGACGCGCCGGAGGCCGGAGCATCGGAGGGACGGGACAGGCCGGGGGATGGGATCAGGGGAGAGGCCATGATCCCGTCATCTTAGCGCGAGCGCAGCCCGCGGGCGATACCCCTTGCCGAGGCGAACAGCTTGACGTGCAGCGGCAGCGCCACCCGTGCCCGCAGCGGATCGCGCACCCGCAGCCGCCGCGACAGCGCATGCGCCAGGCTGAGGATCACCGCCGCCTCCAGCCGCAGGTTGCGGTGCCGGATCAGGCCGGGCAGGGCGGATGCCCGGTCCAGCAACTGGTCCACATTGTCCAGAACCCGGTCGAACAGGGCGCGCATCTTGGCGTCGCTGCGGGTTTCCACCAGCCGTTCGATGCTGATGCCCGCCTCGTCGAACCACGACAGCGGGATGTAGCAGCGGCCAAGCTCCATCCAGTCGTCGCGCACGTCCTGCAGGTGGTTCAGCACCTGCAGCGCCGACGACAGGGCGTCCGCCGCCGGCCCGGCCTCCGCCCCCTCCCCATGGAGGTCCAGCAGGTAGCGGCCCACCGGGTTGGCGGAGAAGCGGCAATAGAGGATCAGGTCGCTCCACGTCTGGCACCGCGCCCCCATGGCGTCGCGGCGGAAGGCGCGCAGCACCTGGCGCGCGTGGCGGTCGGACAGGCCGGTGACCGCCAGACTCTGGCGCAGGTCCAGGGCCGGGCGCTGATAGGGGTGCTTGGCCTGTCCGCTGCTCAGGGATTTTTCCAGCGCGTCCAGATAGGCCAGCTTGTTTTCCGGTTCCAGGCCGGGATCGTCGGCGATATCGTCCGCCAGACGGACGAAGCGGTAGAACGCCATGATGTGGGGCCGCAGATGCCGCGGCAGCAGCCGGGATGCGACGGGAAAATTCTCCTCATCCGCCGATTTGCGGGCAAAGGGTCCGGGCTTCGCGGCGGTCGGCGGGGCGATGTTGAAATCGGCCATGGGGGGTGAGCCTGCTCTTTGTCGCGGCAATGGGCTGGCACGGCGGCCCGTTGAGTTTAATATAAGCGCGGCGCGCGGATTTCCCGTCCCCCCGCACGTCTGAACCCCCTTTTTTCCGACCGGATTGCCGATGGTCAAAGATACCCCCGCCCTGTCCTATTGCGGACAGGAGGTGAGGAAATACGACAACGACCGTTTCCTCACCGCCCTGTTCGCCCCCGCCGGCTGCCGGGAAGCCCTGTTCGCCCTCTACGCCTTCAACGTGGAGGTCGCCAAGACCCGCGAGGTGGTGAGCGAGCCGCTGTTGGGCCAGATCCGCCTGCAATGGTGGCGCGACGCCGTGGCCGCGCTGTACGGCGAGGGGGCCGCGCCCGTCCACGGCGTGGTCCAGGCGTTGCAGCAGGCGGTGGCTGCCCATGGGCTGAGCCGCGATGCCTTCGACGCCCTGATCGACGCGCGGGAATCCGACCTGGACGACGAGCCGCCCGCCACCCTGGCCGCTCTGGAGCGCTACGCCGCCGGCACCGCCGTGCCGCTGACCCGGCTGGCGCTGGAGGCGCTGGGCGTGCGTGACGCGGCGGCGCAGGAGGCCGGGCGCCACGCCGCCACCGGCTATGCGCTGGCCGGTCTGCTGCGCGCCGTGCCGTTCCACGCCCGCCAGGGCCGCACCCTGCTGCCCGCCGACCGGATGGAGGCCCATGGGGCCAAGGCGCGGGAGGTGCTGGACTTCAAGCCCACCCCCGCCCTGCGCCCGGTGGTGGCGGAGGTCGCCGCCGCCGCCAGAACCCATCTGGACCAGGCCCGCGCCGCCCGGCGGGACGTGCCCAGGGACGCCCTGCCGGCGCTGCTGCCGGCGGTGCTGGCCTCGGTCCATCTGGGGGTGCTGAAACGGGAAGGGAACGACGTGTTCGCCGCGCGGCTGCACATGCCCAACCCCTTCCGTCACGCGCGGCTGGCGTGGGCGGCGTTCCGCGGGCGGTATTGAGGGTCAAAAGCCCTCTCCCCGGCGGGGAGAGGGTTCTTCCGGTCAGGACTCCAGCCAGGACGTCAGGTCGGCGGCGGCGCGGCGGGTGTAGGCCAGTTTGCGTTCCTTGCCGCGGATCGCGTCGTCGATGGGGGGGAACAGGCCGAAGTTCACGTTCATCGGCTGATAGGTGTCGGCCATGGCCCCGCCGGTGATGTGCGACAGGATCGCCCCCAGTGCCGTGGTGGACGGCGGCGGGGTGATGGCGCGGCCCCGCCGTTCCGCCGCGGCGAAGCGGCCGGCCAGCAGGCCGACGGCGGCACTTTCCACATAGCCCTCGCACCCGGTGATCTGGCCGGCGAAGCGCAAACGGGGCATGGCCTTCAGCCGCAGCGCCCCGTCCAGCAGCCGCGGGCTGTTGAGGAAGGTGTTGCGGTGCAGGCCGCCCAGCCGGGCGAATTCGGCGTTTTCCAGTCCGGGGATCATGCGGAACACCCGGACCTGCTCGGCGTGGCGCAGCTTGGTCTGGAAACCCACGAGGTTGTAGAGCGTGCCCAGCGCGTTGTCCTGGCGCAACTGCACCACGGCGTAGGGGCGCCGCCCGTCATGGGGATTGGTCAGGCCCACCGGCTTCATGGGGCCGTAGCGCAGGGTATCGCGCCCGCGCTCCGCCATCACCTCGATCGGCAGGCAGCCTTCGAAATAGGGGGTCTTCTTCTCCCATTCCTTGAAGTCAACCTTCTCGGCGGCCAGCAGGGCGTCGATGAAGTCGTTGTAGGGGATCTTGTCGAAGCCGCAGTTGATGTAGTCCTTGCCGGTGCCGCCGGGGCCGGGCTTGTCGTAGCGGGACTGGAACCACGCCTTCGACATGTCCACGCTGTCCAGATGGACGATGGGGGCGATGGCGTCGAAGAACGACAGCGACTCCTCGCCCGTCAGCTCCCGCACCGCGTCGGCCAGGGTGGGGGAGGTGAGGGGGCCGGTGGCGACGATCACGCTGTCCCAGTCCTCGGGCGGGATGGCCGGCACCTCTTCGCGCACCAGCGTGACCAGCGGGTGCTGGGCCAGCGCCTGGGTCACCGCCGCGGCGAAGCCGTCGCGGTCCACCGCCAGCGCACCGCCGGCGGGCACCTTGTGCGTGTCGGCGCACGACAGGATCAGCGAGCCGGTGCGCCGCATCTCCGCGTGCAGCAGCCCGACGGCGTTGTAGTCCGCATCGTCGGAGCGCAGGGAGTTGGAGCACACCAGTTCCGCCAGATGGTCGGTCTGGTGGGCCTCGGTGCCGCGCACGGGGCGCATTTCGTGAAGGATGACGGGGACACCGGCCGACGCGAGCTGCCAGGCCGCTTCGCTGCCGGCCAGACCGCCGCCGATGACGTGAACAGGACGAATCTCGGACATGGCGCGACAATGGCGCGGCGCGGGGCCGGGGTCAACGGGGGAGCGGCGTTCCGTGGCCCACGGGTGGGCGTCCCGTTCGATTTCCTTCCCCCGCTCCGCCGCGGCGATGGACAGGTCGTAATCTGCTGGAGGTTCGAAGTGGCGGGCAGGACGCAGAACCGCATCGACGGTGACGGAGCGGCGTTCGTTGACAATTTCCCCAACACGGGCCGCCGGAGCGCGCGGGGCGATGGCAAGGGCATTGAAGGCGCTGTGGCGGACAGGGGTAAAGGGGCCAGGCGGCGTGCGGTCAACACGCCGCCTGGGACCGGGGACAATTCCTCTTCCCCACACAACGGGGATCGAGGGGGAAAGAGGCTTACTTCTTGCCGGCGCGGGCGCGGGCGAAGGCTTCGGCCAGCGCGCTGTTGCCGGGGGCCGGCTCCGGCTTGCGCGCCGGGGCCGGGCCGCCCTTGCCGCCGGCGGGCTTGCCGCCGGACGGGCGGCTGTTGCGGTCGTCGCGATTGTTGTTGCGCTCGTCACGCGACGGGCCGTTGCCGCCCCGGGGGCCGGCGTTGCGGGCCGGGGCCTCGCTCATGCGCATGGTCAGGGCCACGCGCTTGCGCGGCAGGTCCACCTCCAGCACCTTGACCTTCACCACGTCACCGGCCTTCACCACCGCGTGGGGGTCCTTGACGAAGCTGTCGGCAAGCTGGGAGATGTGGACCAGACCGTCCTGGTGCACGCCCACGTCAACGAAGGCGCCGAAGGCGGTGACGTTGGTCACCACCCCTTCCAGCATCATGCCGGGCTGGAGATCCTTCAGTTCGTTCACGCCGTCCTTGAATTCGGCGGTCTTGAACTCGGGCCGTGGGTCGCGGCCCGGCTTCTCCAGCTCCTTCAGGATGTCTTCCACCGTCGGCACGCCGAAACGGGCGTCGGTGTAATCCTCCGCACTCAGGGACCGCAGGAAGCGGGCATCGCCGATGACGCTGCCCAGCTCGCGGCCCGTTGTCTTCAGGATGCGTTCCACCACCGGATAGGCTTCGGGGTGGACGGCGGAGGAATCGAGCGGCGTGTCGCCGCCGCGGATGCGCAGGAAGCCCGCCGCCTGCTCGAAGGTCTTCGGCCCCAGGCGAGCAACGTCGAGAAGCTGCTTGCGCGTGCGGAAGGCGCCGTTGCGGTCGCGGAATTCCACGATGTTGCGGGCGATGGTCTCGTTCAGCCCCGACACCCGCGTCAACAGCGGGATGGAGGCGGTGTTGAGATCCACCCCCACGGCGTTCACGCAGTCTTCCACCACCGCGTCCAGCGAGCGGGCCAGCTTGGAGGCACCCACGTCGTGCTGGTACTGGCCCACACCGATGGACTTCGGCTCGATCTTCACCAGCTCGGCCAGCGGATCCTGCAGGCGCCGGGCGATGGAGACGGCGCCGCGCAGCGACACGTCCAGGCCGGGGAATTCCGCCGCCGCCACTTCCGACGCGGAATAGACCGAGGCGCCGGCCTCCGACACCATGATCTTGGTGAGCGTCAGGTCGGGGTGGCGCTTGAACAGGTCCTGCACCAGCTTGTCGGTTTCGCGCGATGCCGTGCCATTGCCGATGGCGACCAGTTCGGCCTTGTGCCGCACGGCCAGGGCCGCCAGCACGGCGATGGAGCCGTCCCAGTCGTTGCGCGGCTGGTGGGGATAGATGGTGGTGGTTTCCACCAGCTTGCCGGTGGCGTCCACCACCGCCACCTTCACCCCGGTGCGGATGCCGGGGTCCAGCCCGATGGTGGCCCGCGGCCCGGCCGGGGCGGCCAGCAGCAAATCGTGCAGGTTGCGGGCGAAGACGCGGATGGCCTCGTCCTCCGCCCGTTCGCGCAGTTCGCCCATCAGGTCGTTTTCGATATGCGGGCCGATCTTCAGCTTCCACGTCCAGCGGCAGACGTCGCCCAGCCACTTGTCGGCGGGGCGGCCCTGGTTGCCGCGGATGCCGGTATGGGCGGCGATGGTGTTTTCCGCCGGGTGGGGCTGGCCCTCTTCGACCTCAAGGTCCAGGCGCAGGTCCAGCACCCCCTGGGCGCGCCCGCGGAACAGGGCGAGCGCCCGGTGGGACGGCACCTGCTTCCACGGCTCGTCGAAATCGAAATAGTCGGAGAACTTGGCGCCCTCCGCCTTCTTCTCCTCGATCACCTTGGACCACACGCGGCCACGGTCGGCCATGGTGGTGCGCAGGCGGCCCACCAGCTCGGCGTCTTCCCCGAAGCGTTCCACCAGGATGTGGCGGGCGCCGTCCAGGGCGGCCTTCACGTCGGGCACGGCGTCGGGTTTCAGGAAGGCGGCGGCCTCGGCCTCCGGCGACCGGGTGGGGTCGGACAGGAGACGGTCGGCCAGCGGCTCCAGCCCGGCCTCACGCGCGATGGACGCCTTGGTCCGGCGCTTGGTCTTGTAGGGGAGATAGAGATCCTCCAGCCGGGTCTTGGTGTCGGCGCTGCGGATCTGCCCGGCCAGTTCCGGGGTCAGCTTGCCCTGTTCCTCGATGGAGGCGAGGATCGCCGCCCGGCGTTCCTCAAGCTCGCGCAGGTAGCGCAGCCGCTCGTCGAGCGTGCGAAGCTGGGTGTCGTCCAGGCCGCCGGTCGCCTCCTTGCGGTAACGGGCGACGAAGGGCACGGTTGACCCTTCGTCGAGCAGGGAGACGGCGGCGGCGACCTGGGCCTCGCGGACCTGAAGCTCGTCGGCGATGCGCTGGGTGATCGAAAGCATGGAGGGCCCGCCTCTCATGGTTGGAACCTGTGGGGCCGGGTCTATACTCCCATACGCGGGCCGGGGCAAATGGCTTGGGTCATTCCAGCCGCACGGCGGTGCCGTTGACCGACACCATCAGCATGCCGTTTTCCTTGCCCAGCACCTCGTAATCCACGTCGATGGCGACGACGGCGTTGGCGCCCAGCCCGGATGCTGCGGCCTCCAGATCCGCAAACGCGGCCTCGCGGGCCTCTTTCAGCGCGTTCTGATAGCCACCGGCCCGCCCGCCCACGATGTCGCGGATGCCGGCGAACAGGTCGCGGAAGATGTGCACGCCGATGATCGCTTCCCCGGTCACCACGCCCAGATACTGGACGACCCGGCGCCCCTCGATGGAATCGGTGGTGGACAGCAGCATGACCGTGGCCTCCGTTGGTTGGTCCGTCCGCAGATGGGGTGCGGCGGGGGCGGTGCAAGGGGGATGCCGCCCGGTAGAGGCCGGGGTGTTGGTTTCCGGCGGCAGCCTCCCCATGTCTTCGCGGCTTGGATGGGGGGAAGAATGCTCAATCACGGGATCGGCATGGCCGTTGCGCTGGGGTTGGGGCTGCACGCCGCCTCCCTGCGAGCCGACGAGGGGGCGGACCGTGCCCCCGGTTTCCGCACGCTGACGGTGGAGGCCCCCGCCCGTGGACAGGCCATCGGGGCCACCGTCTGGTATCCCGCCAAGGACGGCGGCGATCCGGCGGTGTTCGGGGCATCGCCGGTCTTCACCGGCGTGGCCGGGCGCCGCGGGGCGGCGGTGGCGGACGGACGCTTTCCCGTCGTGCTGATCGCCCATGGCGGGCTGCGCGCCAATCCGGGGGCGGCGGGGTGGATCGCCGCGGCCCTGGCCCGGCGCGGCACCGTCGCCGTCATCGCCCATCCCCCGCCCCTGAAACCCACCGACGCCCGCCGGGCGGTGGCGGAGGCGTGGCTGCGCCCCGGCGATCTGTCGGCGGCTCTCGACGCCGTGCTGGCCGACCCGGAGCTTGCATCCCATACGGCGCCGGGCCGGGTGGCGGCGCTGGGGTTCTTCATGGGCGGCACGTCGGCGCTGGCCGTGGCCGGCGGGCGTCTGGACGGGGAACGGTTCCGCGGCTCCTGCGATGCCCCACGCCGGGGGCCGGACTGCGGCTGGTTCGCCGCCCAGGGCGTCGATCTTCACGCCGATGCCGCGGGGCCGGAGGCGGGGGCCAGCCGCCGCGATCCCCGCGTGGCGTTGGCCGTGGCCGTCGATCCCGAACTGGCCGACAGCTTCGCCCCCGCCAGCCTGTCCCCGCCGGCGGCTCCTGTGCATCTGCTGCACACGGGACCGGCGGCGGGGGCGCTGAAAACCCTGATCCCCGGCGTGGAGCCGGAGGCGCTGCCCGCCGCCACGCCGTTCAGCCTGTTCGGCGTCTGCACCGCCAAGGCCGCCGCCATCCTGGAGGACGAGGGGGAAGACCCCGCCCTGTGCCGCGATGGCGGCGTGCCGTCCCGCGCGGCGATTCACGACCGCATCGCCGCACGCATCGCCACCCTGCTGGACCGGGGCCTGCACTGATTTTCCGCCGTCCCCGCACGGCCCATCTTTCCGCGGCGCACACGCCGGCCTTACACTGACCCAATCGTCATGGCGAAGGGGCGGTTCATGGACGCGGTGCTTTGGGAATGGGTCAATCTGGCGGCGCGCTGGCTGCATGTGGTGACGGCCATCGCGTGGATCGGGTCGTCGTTCTACTTCATCCACCTCGACGCCAGCCTGCGGCGGGCCGACGGCCTGCCCGCCGGGGCGGCGGGGGAGGCGTGGCAGATCCACGGCGGCGGCTTCTACCACATGGTCAAGTATCTGGTCGCCCCCGCCCGGCTGCCGGAAAAGCTGACGTGGTTCCTGTGGGAAGCCTACAGCACCTGGCTCAGCGGGTTCTTTTTGCTGTGCGTGCTCTATTACCGCGGGGCGGATCTGTACCTGATCGACCCGGCGGTGCTGGCGCTGCCCCATTGGGGGGCGGTGGCGATCAGTGTGGCTGCGCTGGCGCTGGGCTGGACCGTCTATGACCGGCTGTGCAAATCGCCGCTGGGCCGCAACGACACCACGCTGGCCCTGGCGGGCTTCGTGTTTCTGGTGGCGGTGGCGTGGGGGCTGACGCACCTGTTCACCGGGCGCGGCGCCATGCTGCACATCGGCGCGCTGATGGCGACCATGATGTCGGCCAACGTCTTCCTCGTCATCATTCCCAACCAGCGCAAGACGGTGGCGGCCATGCTGGCGGGCAGGATCCCCGACCCGGCGCTGGGGAAGCAGGCCAAGCAGCGGTCGCTGCACAACAACTACCTGACCCTGCCGGTGGTGTTCCTGATGCTCAGCAACCATTACCCGCTGGTCTTCGCCACCCGCTACAACTGGGTGATCGTGGCGGTGGTGCTGGTGATGGGGGCAGCCATCCGCCATTTCTTCAACAGCCGCCACGCCGGCAAGCCCACCCCGTGGTGGACCTGGGGCGTGGCCGCGGCGGGGTTCGCGGCCATCGTGCTGCTGTCCGCCGCCGGCCCGCGCCACGCGGTGGCCGCTGCGCCCGTTCCCGCATCGGTGGATGTGGCGGCGGTGGAGGAGATCGTGCTGTCCCGCTGCTCCATGTGCCACGCCGAAACCCCGGTGTGGGAAGGGCTGGCGTCCCCGCCCAAGGGGGTGCGGCTGGATGATCCCGCCGCCATCCGCCGCCACGCGCCGCTGATCCGGCTGCACGCGGTGCTGACCGACGCCATGCCCCCCGGCAACGTCACCGGCATCACGGCGGACGAGCGGCGGACGCTCGCCGCCTGGGCCGAGGCGGTTGGGACGGGGGTGGTGCGATGACCGCCGTCGTACGCGCCATCCGCGGGCGGCTGTTCAGCTTCACCGCCGAACCGGCGGGGGCGGGCGATGCCGCCAGCTACACCCTGATCCCCGACGGCATGCTGCGGGTGGAGGACGGGCGCATCGCCGCCGTCGGCCCGGCGGCGGTGCTGGAACCCCATCTGCCGCCCGGAACCCCGGTGGAGGATCATGGGGAACGGCTGGTGATGCCGGGCTTCATCGACCTGCACATCCATTTTCCCCAGACCCAGGTGATCGCGTCCTATGGGGCGCAGCTTCTCGACTGGCTCACCACCTACACCTTCGCCGAGGAACAGAAGTACGGCGACCCGGCCTTCGCCGCCCGGCAGGCGCGGTTCTTCCTCGACGAATTGCTGCGCAACGGCACCACCACCGCCGTGGTCTACGGCTCGGTCCACCCGGAATCGGTGGAGGCGTTCTTCGCCGAATCCGAGCGCCGCGGCACCGCCATGATCGCCGGCAAGGTGATGATGGACCGCCACGCCCCGGCCCCCCTGTGCGACACCGCCCAGCGCGGCTACGACGACTCCAAGGCGCTGATCGGGCGCTGGCACGGGCGGGGGCGGCAGCGCTACGCCGTCACCCCGCGGTTCGCCATCACCTCCACGCCCGAACAGTTGGATGCGGCGGGGGCGCTGCTGTCGGAACACCCGGACTGCTACCTGCAAACCCACCTGTCGGAAAACCATGAGGAGATCCGGCAGGTGGCCCGCCTGTTCCCCGCCGCCCGCGACTACACCGACGTGTACGGCCGTTTCGGCCTGCTGGGGCCGCGGTCGCTGTTGGGCCATTGCCTGCACCTGTCCGACGGCGAGCTGGCGCGGCTGGCCGCGTCGGGGGCGGTGGCGGTGGCGTGCCCCACGTCCAACCTGTTCATCGGCAGCGGGCTGTTCGACGCCGCACGGGTGCGGGGTGCCGGGGTGCGCACGGGGCTGGCCACCGACGTGGGCGGCGGCACCAGCTATTCCATGCTGCGCACGGCGGCGGAACTCTACAAGGTGCTCCAGCTTCAGGGGCAGAACCTGCCGGCCCTGGCCGCCTTCTACACCATGACCCGCGGCAACGCGCTGGCGCTGGGGATGGGGGATGCCATCGGGACGTTCGTGCCCGGCGCCTGGGCCGACGCGGTGGTGTTGGACCCGTCGGCCATTCCGGCGCTGGCCCACCGGATGAAGACCGCCCGCGGGCTGGAGGATGAGCTGTTCGCCCTGATGACGCTGGGCGACGAGCGGGTGGTGACGGCCACCTATGTCCAGGGATGCCGTGACATCGCTACAACCACAGCTTAACCGGCTTCACGGCAAAGCCGCGCTGGCGTACAGTCCGCCGCTGCTGCGCCGCAAGAATATGAGGGTTTGGTGATGGTGAGGATGTCTCGGGCGGTTCCGGTCCTTCTGGCTCTGGCGTTGAGCCTGCCGGTGACGGGCTGCGGCTGGCGGTTCGGCGGCTCGGCCCCGCCGCCCCCGGCGGCTGAGACGGCGCCCAAGGGACTGCTGCCCGTGTCGGGCGAGTGGGAGGCGGGAAAGAACGCCAACCTGCGCTCCGCCCCCACCACCAGCGCCGCCGTGGTCGGGCGCCTGTCGCTGGGCCAGCCGGTGAAGGTGCTGGGCCGGGTGCCCAACACCGACTGGTTCGCGCTGCAGGCGGCGGGCGGCATGGCCTATGTCCGGCTCGACCTCCTGGAACTGCGCGGCACCAACCAGAGCAGCCCCCGCGGCACCACCACCGTCATGCCCAAGCCCGCCGACAACGACGGTCCGGCCATGAAAGCCGCCCCGCGCACCAAGGTGCAGGCCGCCCCCATCAAGGGCACCGCCATCCAGGCCACGCCGGTGCCGGACCCGTCGTAACCGGCTTACGACGGGGCCTTCAGCGCCTCCAGCCACAGGCCCAGGTCGCGGACCTGCTGCGACCGGCCCAGCCGGTTCATGTCGTCGGCGATGTCCAGGTCGTGGACGTTGGAATGGCTGACGAACCACGCGCGCAGCAGATGCACGTCGCCGGACGGCAGCGGCCCGCTTTCGCCCGCCCGCGCTTCCAGCGTGGCGATGTACTGGATGAAGTGGCGGTGCTTTTCGCAATGGTCCGCGTAATCCAGCGACAGGATCTGGCGCATCAGCGCCTCCTCCTCGTCGAAATGCTCCTGCAGCAGCCGTTTCAGCGCGGCCAAATCGGCCAGATCCACCGTGTCCTGTTCCAGGATCCCGTCCAGGGAATCCAGGATGGCGGTATGCTGTTCATCGACCTCCGACACGCCGGTCGGTTTCAGCAGGCCGTCGATGGGATCGTGAGGGGTCATGCCGGGTACCTCGGGCCATCTCCTGCCGGTCAGGGGACGGGTCTGTTGTGACGGGTGCCGCCGGTTTTGGCAAACCCGGACCTTGCGGCGCCGTGCCGCAGGGCGTGCGCAGGGAAAAGGTCAATCGCCGCGTTTCTTTCCGTCGAGATCGCGGTTGCGGCGGTCCTCCTCGGTGCGGTCCTGGACGCGTTCGGCCTTGGTCCGGCCGAAGCGCACGCGGTTCTCGGCGGCTTCGTCCTCTTTGCGGCGGCGTTCCTGCTGTTTGCGGAAACGGTTCAGGTTCACGATGTCGCCCATGGAGCACCTCTGCGGAAATCGCCAAAATCCGGCGCTGGCGGCAGCTTTGCCGCGGGAATGCCCAAATTCCTTGGCTTCTGTTGTGCCGCCGTCCGTCCGGGGCAAAAGAGTACCCGAACACGGCACGTCGGAGAAGCCTTGCCCGAAGGCTGCCGGGCGGGCATCGTTCGGGCGCAGACGACGGGTGGAGAACCGCGGTGGAGATCCGGTGAAGAAGATCCTGATCACGGTTGGGGCGGTCCTGGGGGGTGGGGCGGCGCTGCTGCTGGCGGCGCCGGCGCTGATCGACTGGACCGCATACAAGGACGAGATCGCCGCCCAGGTGAGCGAGGTGACGGGGCGCCCGCTGGAACTGGCCGGGCCGATCCGCCTCAGCCTGTTGCCCGTGCCGACGCTGGTGGTGCGCGACGCCCGGCTGGCCGGCCCGCCGGGGGCCGCCGAGCCGGTGATGGCGCGGCTGAAGGAACTGGACGTGTCGGTGGCGCTGTGGCCGCTGCTCAGCGGGCGCATCCAGGTGGAAAGCGTCACGCTGATCGAGCCGGTCTTCGTGTTCGAGGTGCTGGCCGACGGCCGCTTCAATTGGGATTTCAACGGCACCCGCGCCCGCCCCGCCATCCCCAACCCCGCCGGCAGCGGGCTGGCCGGGGCCATCAGCTTCGATCAGGTGACGGTGGAGCAGGGCACCATCGTCTACCGCGACGCCGCCCGCGGCCAGACCGAAACCATCGGCGGGGTCAACGCGCGGGTGGTGGCCTCGTCCATCACCGGGCCGCTGCAGGCGCAAGGGTCGTTCACCCTGCGCGGCCTGCCCATGAAGGGGGACGTCAACGTCGGGCGCCTGTCCGAAGGCACCGCCGCGTCGCTGCGAGTCGGGATGTCGCTGGTGGACTCCGACGCCACCGTCCGTTTCGCCGGCATCATCACCGGGGCCGCCATGGGCGGCGAGGCCGCCCCCGGCGTGCGGCTGCAGGGCGAGGTGCGGGCCGAGGGCGACGATCTGGCGCGCACCCTGTCGGTGCTCCAACCGGTCATCGGCACCGCCCCCGCCGGGGCGCCGCCCCAGCCCTTCACCCTGAAGGCGGCGGTGGAGGCATCGCCGGGCACCGTGCGCCTGTCGGCCCTGGAAACCGTGGTGGGCGACACCCACGCCAGCGGCACGGCCTCCTACCGCACCGGCCCCGCCGCGCCCGGTGGCGCCCCGGCTCCGGTCCCGGCGCAGGCGGAGGTGTCGCTGTCGGTCAACCGTCTCGACCTGGACGGCTGGCAGCAGCGGGCGGCGCAGAAGCCGGCCTCGGCGCTGCCGTCCCTGTCCGCGCTGCCGTCGCTGGGGAACGCGCTGGGCGGCGGTTCCGCCGGCAGGACGGACCGCAGCGACCCCGCCGCGGCCCCGGACTGGCCGGCGTTCCCCGCAGGGGTGGAAACCCGCGTCGATCTGGCGGTGGAATCGGTGACCTGGAACGGGGCCGCGGTGCAGAAGCTGCGGGCCGAGGGCACGGTGAGGGAGGATGCCGTCACCCTGGAGCGGGCCGGCGCCCTGCTGCCCGGCGGGACCGAGGTGGGGCTGGCCGGCACCGTCAGGCGCGCGGAGAACGGCGAGCCGGCGGCGGCCCTGCGGCTGGGGGCCGGCACGGCCAATCTGCGCGGCCTGCTGGACTGGCTGAAGGTGGACACCGCCGCCGTGTCCGCGGACCGTCTGGCCAAGGCGTCCATGCAAGCGCAGGTGGGCCTGCGCCCCGGCGTGGTGGAGGTCAGCGGGCTCGACCTGACCGTGGACGGCACCCGCGCCACCGGCGGCGTCACCTATGCCGCCGCGGGCGGCAACCGCCCGCGCCCGGCGCTGGGCGTGCAACTGGCCATCGACCGGCTGGACGCCGATGCCTATCACCTGACCGCGGCGGCGTCCCCGTCCCCGTCCCCGTCTCCCGCGGCGGAATCGCGGCCGGCGGCGCGCAACGGCGGCGGCATCGCCCGCGGCATGGCGCCCACCCCGGCCCCGGCGCGGTTTCTGGACGGTTTCGACGCCCATCTGGCGCTGTCCGCGGGGGAGCTGACCATGGCCGGCGTGCCGGTCAGGGGGGCCGCCCTGGACGCCACCGTCGCCCGGGGCACCCTGACCATCCGGGATGCGCGGGTGGACGATGTGGCCGGTGTGTCGGGCCGGGTCCGTGGCACGCTGGCCGGGATCCTGCCGCTCCAGGGGGCGGATCTGACGGTGACGGCGCGGGCGGACAATCTGGCCGCGGCGGCGCGTCTGCTGCCGTGGCCGGCGGCGGTCCCGGCGCCCGAACGGCTGGGGCCGGTGGCGCTGGACGGGCGGCTGACCGGCGATGCCGCCGCCTTGGGCGTGGAGGTGGTGCTGAAGGCCGCCGGCGGCACGCTGCAGGCGGGCGGGGTGGTGCGCAACGCCGTCCACACGCCGCCGGGCCAGATGCCCGACTCCGCCCTGACCGTCCGGGTCACCCACCCCGACCTGTCGGCGCTGGCGCCGCTGGTGACCGATGGGGCGGTGGCGCTGGGCGGGGCGCTGGATCTCTACACCGACATGACCGCCGCGGGGGCGGCGGTGACGCTGAACAACATCCAGGGCCATGCGCTGGACACCGCCGTCGCCGGCCGGGTGGAGGTCGCCCTGGACGGCGAGCGTCCGCGGGTGGAGGCGGCGCTGCAGACCGGCGGGCTTGACCTGGAGCGGCTGATGGGTGGCACGGCGCCGGCCTCCGCCGCCCCGTCCCCGTCCCCGGCCAAGGAACACGAGACGGTGCAGCCGCTGCCGCTGGGCTGGCTGCGGGCCGCCGACGGGCGGCTGTCGCTGACCGCCTCCTCCATCCGCATGGGCGGGTGGCGTCTGGACGACGCGGCGCTGAAGGCGTCGCTGTCCGATGGCGTTCTGTCGCTCGATCCCATGGATGCCCGCTTTCTGGGCGGGCGGCTGGGGGTGAGCGGCACCCTGTCGGCACCGCCGGGGCAATCGCCCACGGCGGCGCTGTCGCTGACCCTGGTGGGCGCGCGCCCTGACGGGACGGGGGCGGCGGGCTTTCCCTTCGGCATCGCCGATGGGGCGGTGGATGCCAGCTTCGACCTGACCACCGTCGGCGGCAGCCGTCAGGCGATGGCCCTGGGCATGGCCGGCACCGGCACGGTGACGGTGCGGGACGGGCGGCTGGGCGGGGTGGATTTCGCCGTCCTGCGCGACCGGCTTCCCCGCGTGGCCCGCCCGCAGGACGCGCTGGAGGCTCTGACCGCGGCCATGAAGGGGGGCGTGACGCCGTTCGACACGCTGACCGCGACGGTCACCGCCGACCACGGCGTCCTGCGCACCGACGACGCCCGCATGACGGCACCCCTGGGGCAGGCGGCGGCGGCGGGGTCGTACGACCTGCTGGCCGGCACCGTGACCGGGCAGGTGACCATGACCCCCGCCACCGAAACCGACGCGCCGCCGGTCACCCTGCGCCTGTCGGGTGCGGCGGATGCGCCGTCGCGGTCCCTGGACATGGCCCCGGTGCATGCCTTCCTGACCCGCCGCGCGGGCGGGGAGGGGGGAGCGCCGTAACCCGCACGCCACCCTGGACGAACGCCGGGGATGGCGTACATTCCTGCCGTCTCGACGAAAACCACGGGCAGGAACGCGCCATGTTGAAGGGTAAGGTCGCCATCGTCACCGGCTCCACCAGCGGTATCGGGCTGGGCACGGCCCGCGCCCTGGCCGGTGCCGGGGCCGACGTGATGCTGAACGGCTTCGGCGCGCCGGATGCGGTCGCCTCGCTGGTGCGGGACATCGCCGGGGAACACGGGGTGCGGGTGCGGCACAACGGCGCCGACCTGACCCGCACCGACGGGGTGGAAGCGCTGGTGGGGGAGACCCTGGCCGCCTGGGGGCGCATCGACATCCTGGTCAACAACGCCGGCATCCAGCATGTGGCCCCGGTGGAGGATTTCCCCGTGGAGCGCTGGGACGCGGTGATCGCGCTGAACCTGTCGGCGGTGTTCCACGCCACCCGTCTGGCCCTGCCGGGGATGAAGGAGCGCGGGTGGGGCCGCATCGTCAACATCGCGTCGGCCCACGGGCTGGTGGCCTCGGCGCAGAAGGCGGCCTATGTGGCGGCCAAGCACGGGGTGGTGGGGCTGACCAAGGTGGTGGGGCTGGAGACCGCCGGCACCGGCGTCACCTGCAACGCCATCTGCCCCGGCTGGGTGCTGACGCCGCTGGTGCAGGCGCAGATCGACGCGCTGGCCGCCGCCCGTGGCCTGACCACCGACGCCGCGCGGGCCGAATTGCTGGGCGCCAAGCAGCCGTCGGGGGATTTCGTGACGCCCGAACAGATCGGCGGCTTCACCACCTTCCTCTGTTCCCCCAGCGCCGACCAGATCACCGGGGCGGCCCTGTCGATCGACGGCGGCTGGACGGCGCAGTAAAGGGGGAGCGGGCACAAAAAAACCCCTCCGTCCACAAGAACGGAGGGGTCTCCAGAGTTGGCGGATAGGAGAGGGTCCAGCCGCCGGATGGTCGGGCGGCCTGCCTCAGCCGAACTTATAACTGATGCCGTAACCGCCGCGCGGGTAGTCCCAGAGAACATTTTCCTTGTCCTGGCACACCACCCGGCAGGTGCCGCATTCCAGGCAGCCGTCGGTGACCAGGGTCACGGTGCCGGCTTCGTTCTTGGAATAGCAGGCCGCGGGGCAGCACCACGTGCAGGGCTGCGTTTCGCAGGTCTTGCAGGTCTCCTCGTTCTTGATCGCGATGTGCGGACGGCTTTCATCGACGATGTAGCGGTTCTGGTACAGCTTCTCTTCGACTTTGATCATGTGGCTCATCGGAACGCCCTCACCAGCTTGAACGCATCACCCACCAGACCCATCACCGACCGCTTCTTGGCGAAGGACTTCATGATCTCCTTCTCCTTGGTCAGCTTGTCCACGCTGTCCACGGTGAAGAGATTGTGCGCCGCACCGTTGATGAGGTCGGGGTAGTCGGTAAAGAACTGCTTGTTGCCGTGCATCACGCCCGGCAGGTTCCGGTATTTCTTCAGATCCTTCATGATGAAGCTGCCGTCCAGCTTCGCCTTGTAGGCGGCCAGATTGGCCGTGGTCATCGGACGGCCGGACCGCTTCAGCTCGATGATGGTCTCCGCCGCCATGCGGCCCGAGGCCATGGCGAGGTTGGAGCCTTCGCGGTGGGCGGCGTTGTTGAAGTGGGCGGCGTCGCCCACCACCATCCAGCCGTCGCCGTAGAGCTGCGGCACCGCCTTGTACCCGCCCTCGGGGATCATGTGGGCGGCGTATTCCTTCATCTCGGCGTTCTCCACCAGCGGCTTGATGACCGGGTGGTTCTTCAGATCCTCCAGCATCTTGTACGGCGCGGTGTTGCCGGCCTTGAAGTCGGAGATCAGGCAGCCGATGCCGATGGTCAGCGATTCCTTGTTGGTGTACAGGAACGCCGTGCCCACCATGCCCTTGGTGACCTTGCCCATGATCTCGATGACGACGCCCTCGTCGTCCTTGATCCCGAACCGCTGCTCGATGAGCTGCGGGTCGATGAACATGATCTCCTTGACCGCCAGCGCCACGTTTTCCGGCTTGGCTTCCTGCTGGAACCCGGCGCGCTTGGCCAGCAGCGCGTTCACGCCGTCGGCCATCACCACCACGTCGGCGTGGATCTCGCCGCCCACGCGGTCGGTGCGCACGCCGGTCACGCGGCCCGCCTCGTCACGGATCAGCTCGGTGACGGTGGTTTCGCAGATCTGGAGCGCACCGGCCCCGCGCACCTTCTCGCCCCACCACTTGTCGATGTTGGCGCGGATGATGGTGTAGCGGTTGGGGGCGTCGTTGTTGAACGCTTCGGACCGGTAGTTGGTGCCGATGTAGCTGTCGTCGCCCAGCAGCCAGATGCGCTGTTCGATGATGTGGCGCTCGGTGGGGCAGTCCTCGCGGAAATCCGGAATGATCTTTTCCAGTTCCGACGAATACATGATGCCGCCCTGGACGTTCTTGGCGCCGGGATATTCCCCGCGCTCAAGCTGCAGGACGTTCAGCCCCGCCTTCGCCAAGGTGTAGGCCGCCGCGTTGCCGGACGGGCCGGCCCCGATGACGATGGCGTCGAACTTCTCAACCATGTCTCTTGGTCCTCCTTCGGGCCCGTGGTCAGCTTGCCAGCCGGTTGACCGACAGCTTCTTGGCGAAGGCTTCGGTCAGGGCGGGCAGGATCTTCAGCGCGTCGCCCACGATGCCGTAATGGGCGAATTCGAAGATGGTGGCGTTGGGATCGGTGTTGATGGCCAGGATCAGGTCGGACTTTTCCATGCCGACGCGATGCTGGATGGCGCCGGAGATGCCGGCGGCGATGTAGAGCTTGGGCCGCACGGTCTTGCCGGTCTGGCCCACCTGACGGTCGTTGCCGACCCAGCCGGCCTGGACCAGCGGGCGGGACACGCCCACCTCGGCCCCCAGCACCTTGGCCAGATCCCACACCAGCTTCATGTTCTCTTGCTTGCCCAGGCCCTTGCCGGCGGACACGATGATGTCGGCGAAGGCGAGCTGGGCTTCGTTCTGGGCGCTGTCGGGGATGAAGTTCAGCACCTTGGTGACGATTTCGTCCTCGACCAGGGTCGGGGTGACCTCGATCACGCGGCCGATGCGGGTTTCGTCACGGTCGGGCATGGCCATCACGCGGGGCCGCACGGTGGCCATCTGCGGGCGGTAGGCCAGCGTCTGGATGGTGCACAGCAGCGTGCCGCCGAAGGTCGGGCGGGTGGCCGCCAGGCTGCGGTTCTCGGCGTAGATGTCGAGTTCCGTACAGTCGGCGGTCAGGCCGGTGTTCAGCGTGGTGGCGATGGCGCCGGCCAGGTCGCGGCCCAGCGTGGTGGCGCCCAGCAGAACGATTTCCGGCTTGTAGGTGTTGACCACCTCGGTCATCACCTTGGAATAGGGGTCGGTGCGGTAGTCCTTCAGGCACGGGTGCGTGACCTTGTAGACCACGTCGGCACCGAAGCCGAAGGACTCGCCGCAGATGCGGTTCAGGTCCGGGCCTTCGGCGCCCAGCACCACGGCCGCCACCTCGACCCCCAGCTTGTCGGCCAGCTTGCGGGCTTCGCCCACCAGCTCCCACGACACGGAATGGACCTGTCCGCGTTCCTGCTCGATGATCACCCACACACCCTGATAGACCTTCAGGTGTTCGGGAAGCTGGAAACGGCGTCCTTGCGGCTTGCTCGGTTGGCTCATCGTCGTCGCCTCGTCGGGGCTAGCGGTTGTCAGTGGCCGGCGGCGGCGGCGCCGAGCAGGTCGGCGGCCAGCTTGGGCTGGACCGTGAAGACGGTATCGACCGCGGCAGCGGCCAGCGCCACGGGATCGCCGCCGTCCACCTCGATGAACTTGGCGCGTTCGGCGCGCGGCTTGGGCACGAACACCTTGGACACCACGGTGGGCGACCCCTTCAGGCCGACCTTGTTCTCGTCATCGACGCAATCGTCCTTGCTCCACACCTTCAGCGGGGTGCGGGCGGCGCGGAACATGTCGTCCATGGTGCCGAAGCGGATGGTGTTGGTGCCTTCCAGCATGGTGATCATGCAGGGCATCGTGGTCTTCAGCACCTGCACGCCCCCTTCGGAGCGGCGCTGCACCGTGATCTGGTTCGTCTTCTGATCGACGTCTTCGATCTTGGTGATGTAGGTCAGCTGCTGCAGGCCCATGCGGGTGCAGATGCCGGGGCCGACCTGGGCGGTGTCGCCGTCCACCGTCTGCTTGCCGCAGAACACGATGGAGACCGGCTCCTCCTCCTCCAGCTTGCGGATGGCGGAGGTCAGCGCGTAGGACGTGGCCAGCGTGTCCGAACCGGCGAACTTGCGGTCGGTCAGCAGCACCGCGGAGTCTGCACCGAAGGACAGGGCCTTGCGCAGCGCCGCCTCGGCCATGGGCGGACCCATGGTCAGGACGGTGACGCGGGCACCCGTCGCGTCCTTGATGCGCAGAGCCTCTTCCAGCGAGAAGAGGTCGTAAGGATTGATGATCGCCGGCACACCCTGACGCATGATGGTGTTGGTGACAGGGTGGATGCGGATCTGCGCGCTGTCTGGCACCTGCTTAATACAGACGACGATGTGCATTCCGGTCTCCTGCGGCCGTGGACGTGCGCGGGTCGTCGCGCCTGAACCGGCAAAGTGGGTACGGCATTTGTGCGGTCCCCCGGCGGGTACGCCCATCCGGGGGTGATCGGGCTGGCTGGAAAAATGCAATAGCTGTGCCAGCGGATGATTTTATCCCAAAACCTTGATTCCGCTTGGTTTCACCCCAGTTTCAGAACCGTTTGACCTTTGTCGCAAAGCCGACAAGGCGGGTTAGGTGTCGGTTTCGCTACACCCGCTTTGTGCGTATAACCTCATGGCATGAGCAGCCCATTGACAATTGACAGTCTGCTGGCGGACGCGGTGGCCTGTCACCGCGCCGGGCGGGCGGCGGCGGCGGCGGCGGGGTACGCCGCGGTGCTGGCCCGCGACCCCGGCCACGGCGATGCGCTGCACCTGTCCGGCGTGGTGCTGGCCCAGCGGGGCCGCTTCGCCGAGGCGGTGACGGCCATGGCCCAGGCGGCGGCGCTTTATCCGGCGGCGGACGGCTACCGCGGCAATCTGGCCGCCGCGGCCCGGCGGCTGGACGGCGGCGCCCTGGCCGTGGCGGTGTCGGCGGCGGCGGACGCGCTGTTCGACCGGGGGCACAGGCCGGCGGCGGCGGCGCTGTACCGCTGGGCGGCCCTGCTGCGGCCCGGCGACGTGGCGGCGTGGTTCAACGGCGCGCTGGCCCGCGGCGGCGGTGACGGGGCGGTGTCGGGTTTTCGCCACGCCCTGGCGCTCGACCCCGGTTTGACGGCGGCGGCGGACGAGTTGGGCGGCATCGCCTTTGCCGCGCGGGACTACCACGGGGCGGTGGGCTGGTTCCGCCGCGCCGTGGAAAGGGGCGGGAACGCCGCGGCGTGGCGGCGGCTGGCCGACGCGGTGAAGGGCACCGGGGATTACGCCACGGCCTGCCGGATCTATGAACGCAGCCTGTGCCTGGACCCGGCGGACGCCGGGGTGTGGTTCAACCGGGGGGTGACGCTGGGCGACGACGGGCGGCGGGAAGAGGCCATCGCGGCCTATGACCGCGCGGTGGCGCTGGACCCTGCGCGCCCCGGCCCCCGGTTCAACCGCGCCCACCGGCTGCTCCAGGCCGGGCGCTGGCCCGAGGGCTGGCGGGATTGGGACGCCCGGCTGGCCGAGGCGGTGGCCGTGCCCCGCCGCGGCCGGCCTTTGTGGCGGGGGGAGGCGATGGCGGGCCGGACCCTGCTGCTCTATGCCGAACAGGGGCACGGCGACGGCATCCAGTTCAGCCGTTACGCCCCCCTGGCCGCCGCCCGGTCCGGCGCGCGGGTGGTGATGGAATGCCCCCCGGCCCTGGTGCGGCTGTTCCGCCGCCTGCCCGGCGTGGACGCGGTGTATCCGCTGGAACAGGCCCCGGATTTCGACGCCGTGGCCCCCCTGATGAGCCTGCCCGGCCTCTTCGGCACCACGCCGGACACCGTGCCGCCGCCGGTCTTGCCGCCCGTCCCCCGGTCGGCGGCCATCCCGCCGGGGCGGCGGCGGGTGGGGCTGGTGTGGCGCAGCGGCGACGACACCGGCGACCCGCGCCGTTCCCTGCCGCCGGAGGCCCTGGCGCCGCTGCTGGCGGTTCCGGGGGTGGACTGGGTGGGGCTGCAGATGGGGCCGGCGGCGGGGACCGTTCCCGGCCTGCCCGACGGCACCGAGGGCATTGCCGATTTCGCCGATACCGCCCAGCGCATGGCCGGGCTGGACCTGATGGTCAGCGTGGACACCGCCGCCGCCCATCTGGCCGGGTCGCTGGGGCTGCCGCTGTGGGTTCTGCTGCGGCACGACGCCTGCTGGCGCTGGCTGGAGGGGCGGGACGACAGCCCGTGGTATCCCACCGCCCGGCTGTTCCGCCAGACCGTGCCCCACGCGTGGGGGCCGGTGGTGGAGAGCGTGGCGGCGGCGCTGCGGGCGTGGGCGGCGTCATGAGTCCGCCGGTGTTCATCGGCGGGGAGATCTACCGCCATTCCAGCTACGGCTCCCGCCACCCGCTGTCGATCCCGCGGGTGTCCACCGCCATGGACCTGTGCCGGGCCATGGGGTGGCTGGACGGGGCGGTGTACTGCGACGGGCCGATGGCGTCGGTGGCGGAGCTGGCGCGGTTCCACGACCCCGCCTTCATCGACGCGGTGTGGGCGGCGGAGGCGGCGCAGCGGGTCGATCCGGCCACGGGCGCGCGCTTCAACCTGGGCCGCATCGACAATCCCATCTTCCCCGAGATGTACCGCCGGCCCGCCACCTCCGCCGGGGCGGCGCTGCTGGCGGCCGACCGGCTGGCCGAGGGGCCGGGCGTCGTCTACAGCCCCGCCAGCGGCACCCACCACGCCCGGCGGGACCGGGCCAGCGGCTTCTGCTATTTCAACGCCCCGGTGCTGGGCATCCTGCGGCTGCTGGACCGCGGGTTCCGCCGGGTGCTCTATGTGGATCTCGACGCCCACCACGGCGACGGGGTGGAGGAGGCGTTCGCCGGCGACGGGCGCGTCCTGACCATCTCAGTGCACGAGGACAACCGCTGGCCCTTCACCGGCAAGGTGGAGGACCGGGCCGGCGGCACGGCGCGGAACCTGCCGGTGCCGCAGGGGTTCAACGACAGCGAGATGGCCTATGTGATGGACCACGCCGTGCTGCCGCTGGGCCGTGCCTTCGCGCCCGAGGCGCTGGTGATCCAGACCGGCGCCGACGCCCTGGCCGAAGACCCCTTGAGCCGGCTGGAGCTGTCCAACCATGCCCTGTGGGATGCCGTGCGGGCGCTGGTGCCGCTGGCGCCGCACTTGCTCGTGGTGGGTGGCGGCGGGTACAACCCATGGACGGTCGGGCGCTGCTGGGCCGGCATCTGGGCCATCCTGAGCGGCCACGACCCGTGCGGGACGCCGACGCCGGAGGCCGAGGACATTCTGCGGGCGCTGACGTGGCACCGGGCCGCCGGGCGCAACCCGCCGGAACACTGGTTCACCACCTTCGCCGACACCCCGCGCCCCGGCCCGGTGCGGGACGCGGTGAAACGGGTGGTGGAGGAGGTTTTGCGCGCGCCATGAGAAATCTGTCCCCCGAGGATGCCTCCTTCACCCGTGCCGATCTGGAACGGGCGTTCGATCCGGGAACGCTCAAGCGCGGCCTCGATTACCAGCGCAAAGGGGCGGTGGCGGACGTGGGGTTCGACGACGGCCCGACCGTCTGCGCCGCCGTGTGGGGAACCGAGCCCGACCCGTACGAGGTGGAGGTCACCATCCGGCGCACCCGCAAGGGGCAGCCGCTGATCGAGGGGTTCTGCACCTGCCCCGTGGGCTACAACTGCAAGCATGTGGCCGCGGCCCTGCTGGCGGCTCTGGACATGAGTATCCAGCCGGGACCGCAGGCGGCAGGGGAGGGGTTGTCCGGCCCGGCGGCGGCGTGGCTGCGGGCGCTGGAGGCGGTGGCCGCCGGTCCCGGTGGCGCCCAGCCGGCGGACGAGGCGGTCATCTATGTGCTGACGCTGGCCGATACGGCCCAGGGCCGGCGGCTTCCCGCCATCACTCCCACCGCCGCCCGGCGGCGCAAGTCCGGCGGCTGGGGCAGCGGGCGGCCCATCACCTTCTTCACCCTGGCCAATTCCCAGGCCCGCGGAGTGACGGCGGACGACCGCACCACCGCCCGCATCGCCGGAGCGTCCAACATGGACACCGACCTGCCGCAGGAGCCGGCGCTGGTGGACGCGCTGATGGAGCGGCTGGCGGGTACGGGCCGGCTGGTGTGGGGCAAACTGGACGGGCCGGTGCTGGCGCTGGGGCCGGCGCGGACCGGGGCGCTGGGCTGGGCCACCACCGAGCGCGGCGAGCAGAGGCCGGTTCTGACCGTGCCCGACGGGGTGGAGGGGGTGACGGCGCTGCCCCTGGCCAGCCCCTATTACGTGGATCCCGCCGCCGGGGTGGTGGGAAAGCTGACGGTGCCGCTGGCCCCCGCCGTGCTGCGGGCGGTGATGACGGCCCCGCCGTTGCGGGCACGGGACGCAGCGGTGGTGTCGCGGGCGCTGCGCCAGCGCCTGCCGCACCTGGACATCCCGCCGCCCAGTGCGGAGATGACCGAGGTGGTGGTGGCCGACCCGCCGGTGCCGGTGCTGACTCTGTCCACCGAGATGCGGTCCTCCGGTTACTGGCCTCCTTCACCCAAGGGCGCCGGGGGCATTCCGTACGACCTGATGCACCTGACCTTCGACTATGGCGGGATCATGGTGGACCCCACCACAGCGCCGCAGGAACTGCGTTCGGTGGACGGGCAGCGGGTGATCGTGCGGGAACGCAACGTGCGGGCGGAAAAGGAGTGTTTCAACACGCTCCGCCCCCTCGGCGTGATGGCCGCCAGTTACGTGACGGTGCGCAGGCCCGGCTTCGCCCTGTCCCTGCCCGATGAGGCCGGCTGGCCCGATTTTCTGCACCGCGCCGTCCCGATGCTGGAGGCCGAGGGGTGGCGGGTGGTCTCCGACCCCAGCTTCCGTCACCGGCTGGTGGCGGCGGACGGGGAATGGAGCGCCGATTTCGACGACCAGGGGAGCGGCTGGTGGTTCTCCCTGGATCTGGGCATCGAGGTGGAGGGGGAACGGATTCCCCTGCTCCCCATTCTGGTGGCGGCCCTGAAGCGCCTGCGCCCCGGCGAGGGGGTGGAGGCGCTGGCCCACGGCGGCACGCTCTACGCCGCCATCGGCAACGGGCGCACCCTGGCGCTGCCGTTCGAGCGGGTGCGCGCCGTGCTGGCGGTGCTGGTGGAGCTGTTCGACGGGCTGAGCCTGGGCGACGACGGGCGGCTGGCGGTGTCGCTGGGGCAGGCCGACGGGCTGGCCGCCATCGCCGACGCGGTGAAGCTGCGGTGGATCGGCGGCACCCGCCTGCGCACGCTGATCGACCGGCTGCGCGGTGCCGGCGGGGTGACCGCCCAGCCGCCCCCCGCCGGGCTGGCGGCGGAGCTGCGCCCCTATCAGCGCGACGGCTTTTCCTGGCTGCAGTTCCTGGCCCGCAACGATCTGGGCGGGGTGCTGGCCGACGACATGGGGCTGGGCAAGACGCTCCAGACCATCGCGCACCTGCTGGCGGAAAAGGAGGGCGGCCACCTGACCAGCCCGGCCCTGGTGGTCTGCCCCACCAGTCTGGTGCCCAACTGGCTGGGAGAGATGGCACGCTTCGCCCCGTCCCTGCGCACGGTGGCGCTGCACGGGCCGGCGCGGGCAGCGCTGTTCGACGGGCTGGGGGAGGCGGATGTGGTGGTGACCACCTATCCCTTGCTGGTACGCGACGCCGCGGTGCTCACCGCACGGGACTGGCATGCCGTCATTCTGGACGAGGCGCAGGCCATCAAGAACCCCAGCGCCAAGGCGACCCAGGTCGCCTGCCGGCTGAACGCCCAGCACCGCCTGTGCCTGTCCGGCACGCCGGTCGAGAATCATCTGGGGGAGGCGTGGTCGCAGTTCGCCTTCCTCCTTCCCGGCCTCTTGGGCGATTCCAAGACCTTCACCCGGCTGTTCCGCACGCCCATCGAGAAGAAGGGGGACGGCGACCGCCGCACCCTGCTGTCCAGCCGGCTCAAGCCCTTCCTGCTGCGCCGGACCAAGGGGCAGGTGGCCGCCGACCTGCCGCCCAAGACCGAGATTGTCCGCCGCCTGGACCTGAACGGTACCCAGCGCGACCTGTACGAGGCCGTGCGGCTGGCCATGAGCGAGAAGGTGCGGGCGGAGGTGGCGGCCAAGGGCATGGCCCGCAGCCACATCATGATCCTGGACGCGCTGTTGAAGCTGCGGCAGGTGTGCTGCGACCCGCGTCTGGTCAAGCTGCGGCAGGCCAAGGCGGTGAAGGACAGCGCCAAGCTGGGCTACCTGATGGAGATCCTGCCGGCCCTGATCGAGGACGGGCGGCGGGTGCTGCTGTTCTCCCAGTTCACCAGCATGCTGGATCTCATCAAGGTTGAGGTGGAGCGGGCCGGTATCACTTATGTGGAACTGACCGGCGACACGGTGGACCGGGCAACGCCGGTGGCGGCGTTCCAGGCGGAGACGGTGCCGCTGTTCCTCATCAGCCTGAAGGCGGGCGGGGTGGGGCTGAACCTGACCGCCGCCGACACGGTGATCCATTACGATCCCTGGTGGAACCCGGCGGTGGAGGATCAGGCCACCGACCGCGCCCACCGCATCGGCCAGGACAAGCCGGTGTTCGTCTATAAGCTGATCGCCGCCGGCACGGTGGAGGAACGGATGCTGGAGATGCAGGAGCGCAAGCGCGGTCTGGCCGGCGCCCTGTTCGACCCCGATTCCGCCGGCTTTGCCGGTTTCGAGGAAGCGGACCTGGACGCGCTGTTCCAGCCGCTGTCATGAGGGAACGAGAGAGCATGAGCGGAGCGGATACCCGGACGGTGGCGTGGGACGATCTGGTGCGGTTCCAGATTCCCGCCGACTGGTCCATCGACACGGAGGAGCACGAAGGCAAGCCGGTGCTGGCGCTCCGCCCGCCGGGCGGGCAGGGGGTGCTGCGGGTGGTGGCCGACACCATCGCCGCCAAGGACAGCCCGGCCTATACCCTGCGGGAAGTGGCCCTGCGCTTCGTGCGCCCCGACGACGGGCGGGCGTCGGACCGTGTGCTGGAGGACCGCCCCGGCGGCGGCATCATCGCCACTGCGGTGATGGTGACGGAGGAGGATGGCCGCCGCGAAACCCATTACCTGTGGCTGGCCGGCGTCGAGGCCACCGCCTCGGTCCGCGTCGCCATGTTCAGCTTCGCCGCCCCGGCGGAATGGGACGGCGCTTTGTCGGACGTGCTGGGACCGTTGGACGAAGCGATTAGGACAGCCGAGATTCTCTAAGGGTTCCAAGGGCCTCCCGGCCCTTGGCGGGGAAGCGCGAAGGGGTGGAACCCCTTTGCCACGGTGTGCTCGCTTTGTACCCTTTTTCCGCCTATAGTCGCCGCCATGCCCGGTCCCGCCGTCCAATCCCCCTATCTTCCTCTCGACGAGGCGCCTGCCGTCGTGGTGCGCGCGCGTCATGGGGTGATCCTGTCGCCGGACGGGGAGGTGGAAACCCTGCCGCTCGACCGCTTGGCCGGACGGCTGCGCGGGACCATGCCGGTGGTGTGCCACGGGCGCGCGCTGGCGCGGCGGCTGGGGATGGACCCGTTCCCGGCCTATGACGTTCTCGAACTCTATGCGTTCGTAAAGCCCGCCACCTTCTGCCTGCCCACCCCCCGCGGGCTGGCCGACGCGCTGGGCCTGCCGCTGCCCGAGGGGGCGGAGGCCGACGCGGTGGCGTTGCTGCGGGCGGTGCCGCGGCTGTTGCGCACGCTGGCCGCACCGGGGCGGGCGGAGTCCTCCGATCCCGTGGCCATCGCGTGGGAGATGGGCAAGGCCGGGTGGCCGTGGGCCGGTCCGGTGCTGCACGCGCTGAACATGCCCCAGGGGCCGGAGCGCGCCCGCGCGCTGGCCGGGCTGAAGGTCTGGGCCGGCCTGAAGGAATGGGAGGAGGGCGCGCCCGTCCCGCCCCCCACCCACACCGCCGTCGATCCCGAAGACGCCCGCCGCCGGCTGGCACAGATGCTGACCGCCGAGGTGGCGGGCAAGATGGCCGAACCCCGCCCGCAGCAGGCCGATTACGCCAGCGCGGTGGCCGCCGCCTTCGCCCCCCGGCCCGCGCCGGAAACCCCCAACGTGGTGCTGGCGGAAGCCGGGACGGGGGTGGGCAAGACGCTGGGCTATCTGGCCCCCGCCACGGTGTGGGCGGAAAAGAACGGCGGGGCGGTGTGGGTGTCCACCTACACCCGCAATCTTCAGCATCAGATCGACGCCGAGCTTGACCGGCTGTTCCCCGACCCGGCGGAAAAGGCCCGGCGGGTGGTGCTGCGCAAGGGGCGCGAGAACTATCTCTGCCTGCTGAACCTGGAGGACGCGGTGCGCGCCGCCCCCGCCCAGTACGGCATGGGTGCGATGGTGGCGGCGGGGCTGATGGCGCGCTGGGCGGCGGCCACCCGCGACGGCGACCTGTCGGGGGGGGATTTCCCCGGCTGGCTGGTGGATCTGCTGGGCCGCCCGCGCACGCTGGGGCTGGCCGACCGGCGGGGAGAGTGCGTCTATTCCGCCTGCGACCATTACAGCAAATGCTTCATCGAAAAGAGCGTGCGCCGGGCCCGGCGGGCGGAGGTGGTGATCGCCAACCACGCGCTGGTGATGATCCAGGCGGCCTTGGGCGGCGGTGACGACATGAACCAGCCGACCCGCTTCATCTTCGACGAGGGACACCATGTGTTCGACGCCGCCGACAGCGCCTTCGCCGGCCATCTGACCGGGCGGGAAACGCACGAGCTGCGCCGCTGGTTCCTGGGCGTGGAAGAGGGCGGGCGGGGCCGTGCCCGCGGGCTGAAGCGCCGCATGGAGGATGTGGTGGCCGGCGACGACGAGGCGTCGGCCCTGCTGGACGCGGTGCTGGAGGCCGCCCGCGTGCTGCCGTCGGAAGGGTGGGGCGCGCGCCTGTCCGCCGACAACCCCACCGGCCCCACCGAACGTTTCCTGCTGCTGGCCCGCGCCCAGGTCTATGCCCGCACCGCCGGGGATGCCGGCCCCTACAGCCTGGAGGCCGACACCGCCTATCCCGTCGATGGGCTGCTGGAGGCGGCGGCCAATCTGGACGCGGCCCTGGCCCGGCTGGCCGAGCCGGTGACCAATCTGGCCCGCCGCCTGGCCCAGCGGCTGGACGACGAGGCGGCGGAACTGGACAGCGACCAGCGCCGCCGGCTGGACGCCCTGTCGCGGAGCCTGACCCGCCGGGGCACCATGACTCTCGCCGCGTGGCGGGACATGCTGAAATCCCTGTCCGACGCCACGCCCGTGGCCTATGTGGACTGGTTCGCGGTGGAACGGGCGGAGGGGCGGGACGTGGACGTCGGCCTCTACCGCCACTGGATCGACCCCACCGTGCCCTTTGCCGAGGCGCTGGCGGGCCAAGCGCACGGGATGGTGGTCACCTCCGCCACGCTCACCGACGGCACCGGCGATCTTCAGGCCGACTGGGGTGCTGCGGAGGCGCGCAGCGGCGCTTCCCACCTGCCGCGCCCGGCGGTGCGGGCGCAGGTGCCGTCACCCTTCGACTACCGCAACCAGACCCGTGTGCTGGTGGTGACCGACGTGCGCAAGGACGATCTGGCGCAGGTCTCGGCGGCCTACCGCGAGTTGTTCCTGGCGGCGGGCGGCGGGGGATTGGGGCTGTTCACCGCCATCAGCCGGCTGCGCAGCGTCTATGACCGCATCGTGGAGCCGCTGGACACGGCGGGGCTGCCGCTCTACGCCCAGCATGTGGACCCGCTGGACGTGTCCACCCTGATCGACATCTTCCGGGGGGAGGAGCACGCCTGCCTGCTGGGCACCGACGCGGTGCGCGACGGGGTGGACGTGCCGGGGCGGTCGCTGCGGCTGATCGTGTTCGACCGCGTGCCGTGGCCGCGGCCCGACATCCTGCACCGGGCGCGGCGCAACAGCTTCGGGCGGCGGCGGTACGAGGACATGATCGCGCGCCTTCGCCTGAAACAGGCGTTCGGGCGGCTGGTGCGCCGGGCCGACGACGTGGGCGTGTTCGTCCTGCTGGATCCCATGATGCCCAGCCGCCTGTTCGGCGCCTTCCCCGAGGGCGTGGAGGTGCGCCGGGTGGGCCTGCGCGAAGCGGTGGCCGAGACCCGCGGGTTTCTGCTGGGGCCGGGACGGGACAATACCGGGTTCTCTTGAACCCGGTATCGGCCGCGACGGCGGCCGGGCGCCCCCATGGGCGCGGAGGCAAGCGGCCGGATGGCCGCGCCCGCCGATTGAGGGAAAAAATTAAGAGTTGCCGGGCTTGGTCGCCGGGGGCAGGACCGCTTTGGTCGCCAGCGACACCTTGTTCATGAAGCGCTCGGCCTCGCCCTCGATCAGCAGGGGCAGGGACTCGGCGCAGGCGTCCACCAGCCCTTCGACCCACGGCTGGTCGGCCTTGGCGAAGTCGTGGAGGACGTAGCCGGAGACCTGATTCTTGTCGCCGGGATGGCCGATGCCCATGCGCACCCGCCAGTAATCCTTGCTGCCCAGATGCGAATCCATGGACCGCAGGCCGTTGTGCCCGCCGTGGCCGCCGCCCTTCTTCACCCGCATCCGCCCCGGCGGCAGATCGAGATCGTCGTGGAAGACGATGACCTGCTCGGGCTTCAGCTTGAAAAAGGTCAGCGCCGCCCCGACCGACTGGCCGGACAGGTTCATGAAGGTCTGGGGTTCCAGCAGCAGGATCTTTTCGGACCCGATGGTCCCGTCGGCGGTCTGCCCCTGGAAACGCTTCTTCCACGGGCTGAAACGGTAGCGCCGGGCGATTTCCTCGACCGCCATGAAGCCGATGTTGTGGCGGTTGCGGGCGTATTCTCCGCCGGGATTCCCCAGGCCGACGATCAGCAGCATCGGTGTTCCATCCAGAGCATTCACCCTCTCCCCGCCGGGGAGAGGGCCGGGGTGAGGGGGCGATTTTCGTGCATCAGCCCGAAAATCAAGCCGTCAGGCTCGCAGAACTGGGGTTTGGCGTTGCTTCGCAACGGTTCTCGGGCTTATCGCGCGGGAACCGGCCCTCACCCCGTACCCCCTCTCCCCGGTGGGGAGAGGGGACATCGCATCAAAGCGATCAGGCGGTGGCTTCCGCGCCCTCTTCCGACTTCAGGCCCGACGGCGCCACGATGGTGGCGACCGTGAAGTCGCGGTCGGTGATGGTCGGGGTCACGCCGGCCGGCATCTTCACGGCGGAGATGTGGATCGACGCACCGACGTCGAAGCCTTCGCACGAGATGGTCAGGTGCTCGGGGATGTCGTCGGCGCCGCAGGTGACTTCGACGTCATGACGGACGATGTTGAGCACGCCGCCGCGCTTCAGGCCCGGCGACTTTTCCTGGTCCACGAATTCCACCGGCACGTTGACGGTGATGCGGGTTTCCGACGACACGCGCAGGAAATCCACATGCAGCGGCAGGTCGGTGACCGGGTGGAACTGCACGTCGCGCGGCAGAACGCGGTGGGTCGCACCATCGACGGTCACGTCGAACAGGTGCGTGAAAAAGCCCGGCTGATGCAGAACGCGGACGAATTCGCGCTCGTTCAGCGAAATGGTGAGCGGGGCCTGCTTGTTGCCGTAAATCACGGCGGGCACGCGGCCGTCGCGGCGCGTCTGACGGGCGGTCCCCTTGCCAGCCCGGGCGCGCAGCTCGGCGGCGAGCGCGATCACTTTGGTCATGGTCTGCTCCATAAAGAAAAGGCGCCAGCCTCCAGGGGTGCTGGCGCGGTTGCGGGGCCGTGGATACGCCACCCACGGCCCAAAGGTCAAGGATTAGGAGAACAGGCTGGAGACCGAGCGCTCTTCGCTGATGCGCAGCACGGCTTCGGCGATCAGCGGGGCGATGGTCAGCTGGCGGATGTTGCGGCTGACGCGCACCGCTTCGGTCGCCTGGATGCTGTCGGTGGTGACCAGAGTCTGGATCGGGGCCACGGCCATGCGGGCCACGGCACCGCCGGACAGAACGCCGTGGGTGACATAGGCGCTGACCGATTTCGCACCGGCGTCCATCAGGGCCACCGCGGCGTTGCACAGGGTGCCGCCCGAATCGACGATGTCGTCCACCAGCACGCACTTGCGGCCGGCCACGTCACCGATGATGTTCATCACCTCCGACACGCCGGCGCGTTCGCGGCGCTTGTCGATGATGGCCAGATCGGCTTCCAGGCGCTTGGCCAGCGAGCGGGCGCGCACCACGCCGCCCACGTCGGGGGAGACGATGGTCAGCTCGCTGCCCTGGCCCAGCGTGTCGCGGATGTCCTTTTCCAGGACGGGGGCCGCCATCAGGTTGTCGAGCGGGATGTCGAAGAAGCCCTGGATCTGGCCGGCGTGCAGATCCATGGTCAGCACGCGGTTGGCGCCGGCCATGGTGATCAGGTTGGCGACCAGCTTGGCCGAAATCGGCGTGCGGGGGCCGGTCTTCCGGTCCTGGCGGGCATAGCCGTAATAGGGCAGCACCGCCGTGATGCGCCGGGCCGAGCCGCGCTTGAGCGCGTCAATGGTCACCAGCAGTTCCATCAGGTTGTCGTTCGCGGGGAACGACGTGGACTGGATCACGAAAACGTCCTCGCCGCGCACGTTTTCCAGGATCTCGACGAACACTTCCATGTCCGAGAAACGGCGGATGCTCGCCTTGGTGAGCGGCACGCCGAGACAGGTGGAAATGGCCTCGGCCAGCGGGCGGTTGCTGTTGCCGGCAAGCACCTTCATCGCAATCGGCTCTCTTCTGTGGGAAAAGGGGGCCGGAGCGCAAAGGGCGCCGCACATCCGCGGATCGCCGGAAGGCCCCGGAAAACGCGGCGGACGATAACAAAGCCTCCGGCCTGTGTAAATCTTCTATGACGAACGGCCGGGCTGCCTGCCCTGCGGCTGATGCATGGTTTCCGCCGCCGCCAGAGACTGCGGCGTCACGGCCGAAGCCGCCGGGCGGGGCAGGGGGAAGCGGGCCAAGTGACGGCGCAAGCCCACGTCGGCACGGGCGAAATGATCGAAAAACCAGAATTCCAACAAGCCGTTGGCGTGGGTCTTGCGATAGGCGAAATCGAACAGCGAGGCCGTCTGGTCCATCTGCTCGGTGATCTCGTCCAGCATCTCCAGCAGCCGGCGGTGCTGGGCACGGTGTTCGATGCGGCCCGGGTAATCCACCGCCGCCTGCACCCGTTCTTCGCGGATGAAGTGGCGTTCCGACACCCGCCGCAGGGTGCGCAGCAGGTGCAGCGCCGCCCGCATCCCCTCGTCGGTGGCCGGAGTCCCGATGAAGCGGCGAATCAGATCATGCTGTTCCCGATGGTCCCGGTCCAGCCCGCCATGGTCGATTTCCAGGGATTCGCGCCATTCGATCACGGGCCGCTCCCATCCATAGGGATGTGTCGATCCCAAGAATCCTTGCGCAATTGTCGGGTAATTGCAAACCAAAAGTAATTATTATCGAAGCGAATTGTTGGTTACGGAAGCAGCGTGATGGCCGACAGGCCGCGCCCGTAATCCTTTTCCCCGCGCAGGCAGGACCGGCGGTAGCTGAAGAAGCGGCTTTCTTCCAGCAGCGTGTCGTTGGGGCAGCGCTGCACCTGGGCGATGCCGGCATCCACCAGCCGGCGGCTGACGTACCCGCCAAGGTCGAACAGGAAATGGCCGGGGCGCCGCGCGGGGGCGAAGAAATCCTTCAGATCCGGGCTTTCGTCCAGGAAGGGCCTGGGGAATTCCGGCCCCACCTCGTACGACCGCTGGGCGATGCACGGGCCGATGGCGGCCACCACGCGGTTGGTGTGCGCTCCCAGCGACTCCATGGCCTTCAGCGTCGCCTCGATCACGCCGCCCTTGGCGCCCTTCCACCCGGCGTGGGCGGCACCGATGACGCGGGCCTTGGGGTCGGCGAAGAGAACGGGGGCGCAGTCGGCGGTCAGCACCCCCAGCAGGATGCCGGGAACCGCGGTGACCATGGCGTCGGCCTGGGGCGCGTCCGCCGGGGCCCACGGCTCGGTGACCGTGACGCAGGTGGCGCTGTGGATCTGGTAGCAGGTGACCAGTTGCTCGGGCGCCATGTCCAGCCGGGCGGCGGCGCGGGCACGGTTCTCCGCCACCGCGGCGGGGGCGTCGCCGGACCCCAGCCCGCAGTTCAGCGAGGCGTAAAGCCCCGTGGACACGCCCCCGGTGCGGGTGAAGAAGGCGTGGCGGATGGCGGTGATGTCGTTGAGCGCGCCAAGGGTAATCACGGGCGGTCGGGTCCGGGTCAGGTCGGTGGGACGGGATCGAAGCCGGCGGGCGCCTCCAGTCCGGGGCAGGTCAGCGCCAGCACCTTGAACAGGGTGCCCATTTGATCGGCCCCGATCAAGCGTTGCAGCGCGGTGTCGATATCGGCGGCCTGTTTGGGGGTGGCGGTGCGCTTCAGCACAGCCGCGCGTTGGCCGATGCCCAGCCGCGACAGCCATTCCCCCTGTTCCACGGGACCGAAGGCAACCGCGCCGGTCTCCGCCGCCGCCTCGGCCAGCGACTCGAAGTCCACGTGCGCGGTGATGTCGGCCTCTCCCGGATCGTCCAGCACGGGGGCATAGGCGTGGCGGCGCACCGCCTGCAGCGTCTCGCCCACCGCCGGGCCGAGGTCGTGGCCATAATCGATGATCAGCGCCGCCCCGCCCTGGGCCGCCAGCCGCGCGCCCAGCACCCGCGCCACCGCCAGCGAGGCCGGGGAGGATTCGAACACGCTGCCCGCCGGCGCATTCTCCAGCCCGGCGGGCACCAGGGCGGCGCCGGGGCTGCCCACCAGATCCAGCACGAAGCGGAAGCGCGGCGCGTCGGGGGTGGAGGCCGGGTCCAGGTCCACCAGCCGCTCCTTCCACCCGTGGGGGGTCTTCTGCACCTGCCGGATGGGCAGGGCGTCGAAGAATTCGTTGGCCACGACGATGGCCGGGCCGTCGGGCACGTCCTCCAGCCGGTCGTGCCAGTGGGGGCCGCCGCCGGTGAAGCGCTGGCCGGCCAGCGCCTGGGCCTGGCGCCGGCGCAGCACCGGGCTGGTCTCCACGAAATGGACCGACAGCGCATCGCGGAACGGCGGCAGGGCGGAGGCGGCGCGCAGCGCGTCGCTCATCAGCGTGCCGCGCCCCGGCCCCAGCTCAATCAGCCGCAGGTGCTCCGGCATGCCCAGCCGCTGCCAGGTGTCGGCGGCCCACAGCCCGATCAGCTCGCCGAACATCTGGCTGATGTCGGGGGCGGTGATGAAATCGCCCGCCGCGCCGAACGGGTCGTGGGCGGTGTAATAGCCCCAGCGGGGATGGCCCAGCGCCTCGGCCATGAAGGAGGCGACGGTCATCGGCCCCTCCACCATCATGCGGCGGGCCAGATGGTGCGCCAGGGATTCCGCGCTCATGCCGCGGCTTCCCCGGCGGGCCGGGCGCGCAGCGCCAGCCATAGCCCGAACAGCACCATGGGAATCGACAGCAATTGCCCCATGGTGGCCCCACCCCACAGGAAGCCGAGCTGGGCGTCCGGCTCGCGGAAGAATTCCGCCGTGATGCGGGCCAGCCCGTAGCCGATGAAGAAGATCCCCGCCGTCAGCCCCGCCCGCGCCCGCACCGCCGGAATGCGCACCAGGGCCAGCACGATGGCGAACAGCACGATCCCTTCCAGCCCCGCCTCGTAAAGCTGGCTGGGGTGGCGGGGAAGCTGGAGCGGGTCGTGGGGGAAGACCATCGCCCACGGCACGCCGTCGGCCGCGCGCCCGTACAGTTCGCCGTTGATGAAGTTGGCGATGCGCCCGAAGAACAGCCCGATGGGCGCCACCACCGCGATCAGGTCGGCGAAGGCGAAGACCGACAGTCCCCGCTTGCGGCAGAACAGCAGGATGGCCACCACCACCCCGGTCAGCCCGCCGTGGAACGACATGCCCCCGTGCCAGACCATCAGCGTGTCCAGCGGGTACTTGATGTAATAGGGCAGGTTGTAGAACAGCACGTACCCGATGCGCCCGCCCAGCACCGTGCCCACCACGGCCCAGGTCAGGAAATCGTCGTAATCCACCGGCTGCGGCAGCCCCGGCGGGTTGCCGCGCGCCAGCCGCAGGCAGAGGCGCCAGCCCAGCACGAAGCCGGCCAGATAGGCCAGCGCGTACCAGCGGATGACCAGCGGCCCGATTTCCAGGGCGACGGGGTCGATGGCGGGATAGGCCAGCATCGGCGGGCGGCTCCGGTCGTGGATGAAGGGGGCTGGATCAGGCGAAGGGGTCGGGCTGGGTCAGGTAATCCTGCACGTACCGCCGGACCCCCTCCTCAAGCTCGGTGAAGGGCCGGGTGAAGCCGGCGGCGCGCAGCTTGTCCGTGCTGGCCTGGGTGAAATACTGGTATTTCCCCTGAAGCTCGTCGGGCATGGGGAAATAGTCGATGCGCGGCTCCTGGCCCAGGGCGGCGAAGGTGGCCTCCGCCAGATCCTTGAAGCTGCGGGCCTTGCCGGTGCCGACGTTGAACAGCCCGCTGACGCCGGGGGTGTCCAGCAGCCACAGCATCACCCCCACGCAGTCGCCGACCCAGATGAAGTCGCGCAACTGGCCGCCGTCGGCGAAATCGGGGCGGTGGGACTTGAACAGCTTCGCCGCGTGGCCCGCCTGCACGGTGGGGGTCAGCTTGGCGACGACGCTCATCATGTCGCCCTTGTGCGCCTCGTTCGGGCCGTAGACGTTGAAGAACTTCAGCCCCGCCCACTGGGGGGGCACCGTCTCGCCCAGTTCCACCGCGCGGGCGAAGCGGCGGTCCACCAGATGCTTGGACCAGCCATAGGCGTTGAGCGGGCGCAGCCGGGCCAGCGCCGCGACATCGCCGTCGTCCACGAACCCCAGCGCCCCGTCGCCGTAGGTGGCGGCGGAGGAGGCGTAGATGAACCGCGCGCCGCGCCACGCGCACCAGCGCCACAGGTCCATGGACAGCGCCACGTTGTTGGCGACGATGGCGTCCACGTCCCGTTCGGTGGTGGCGGAGATGGCGCCCATGTGGAACACCACGTCGATTTCGGCGGCGTGCTGGTCCAGGAACGCCAGCGTGTCTTCGGGCCGGACGATGGTGGCCAGCTCGTGCTTGGCCAGATTGCGCCACTTGTCGCCGGTGCCGAAACGGTCGATGACCGCCACGTCGTGATGGCCGCGGGCGGCCAGCGCCGCGACGAGGTTGGAGCCGATGAAGCCGGCCCCGCCGGTGACAACGATCATGACGCGCGTGCTCCTGCCGTTCGGGCGTTTCCAGTCTGGACGCCGGGGCCGTTATAGGCCGTGCCCCGCGGTCCCCGCAAGCCGGCATCCCCACGGCCCCTTGCCGGGCGGGGGCGGGGGTGCGGGGCCGGTTGACGCACCCCCGCGTGTGCGGTTGACCTGCGCCGTGTGGTTGTCCATCCTGATTTTCCTGCGTTTCAGGACAAGCCGCATCCCTTCTGGTCAAGGTTGACGATGCCCGCCAAGCCGCCCCAGCACAAGCCCGCCACCGTCCACCGCCTGCACCTGCGGGCGTCACCGGCCCAGCGCCGGGTGATCCGCCACGCCGCGGCGGCGGCGGGGGTATCGGTCAACAGCTTCGTCCTCGACACCGTGTGCGCGGCGGCGTATCAACAGGTGGCCGCGCGGCTGGACATACCATTGGACGATCCCGACTGGGATCATTTCCTGGGTCTTCTGGGCCAGCCCGGCACCAGCCGGGACGAGCTGCAGGCGCTGCTGTATGAGGGGCCGTGACGGGCCGGGCATTGACGCCCGCGCCGTGGCGCTTCACATAAAGCCTGTGCCGTGATTCGTCTCATGGATCATTGATCGGGATCGCAAGCCATGCAGGTTGACAACAAACTCCTCGACGATCTGGCCCGCGTGGCCGGCGGGGCGCTGGGCGCGCTCAGCAACCTGCGCGAAGAGGCCGAGGCGCAGATGCGCCAGCAGTTCGAACGGGTTCTGTCGCGCATGGACGTGGTGTCCCGCGACGAATTCGACGCGGTGCGCGCCATGGCCGCCAAGGCACGCGAGGAACAGGAAACCCTGACCGAGCGCGTGACCGCCCTGGAAGCCACCATTGCCACTCTGCTGGCCGAGCGTCAGCTTTGCCACGACGAGGCCGCCCCCCGCCGCCGCGCCCACACCGCCGCCCCGGCGGCGGCCGAGGACAAGCCGGCGGAGTGATCCCCCGGGGGGGGCCGGGATGCGGGAAAGCCACGCCATCCGTTGCAAAACGGTGATGAGACCGAAAGCTGTTGCGGGCACGCCGGCCTTTTTGGCAGGGTGCCCGTTGGGGCGGGCTTTCTCCGCGGCGGGGGTGCGTCTCCGCCGCCGGACAGGCCGGCCAGAGGTATCGAAAGCGGCCGGCACGGGTGATCCGGCGCCGCTTTCCTAGGAGGACGTACGATGTCGGCAGTGGCCGTCGAAACCCCGGTGTCCATGCACAACCCCCTCGATGTCGTGGAAGAGATCGTGACGGCCAACGAATGGCCGTTCGAACGCTCCAGCGAGGACGAACTGGTGGTCGAGATCGGCGGACGCTGGTGCGATTACCGGCTCTATTTCGTCTGGCAGCCCGATGTCAGCGCCATGCAGTTCTCCTGCCAGTTCGACATGAAGCTGCAGCCCAGCCGCCGCGATGCCGTCAGCGCCCTGCTGGCGGAGGTCAACAACCGCCTGTGGCTCGGCCATTTCGACGTCTGCAACGAAGAGAACACGCCGATGTTCCGCCAGACCACCCTGCTGCGCGGGTCGCGCGGGGCGACGGTGGAGCAGCTTGAGGATCTGGTGGAAATCGCGCTGTCGGAGTGCGAGCGCTTCTACCCCGCCTTCCAGTTCGTCATCTGGGGCGGCAAATCGGCGACGGAGGCGGTGGCCGCCGCCATTCTCGATACGCACGGCGAAGCCTGATTTTTAAAAGACACCGATACAGATAAGGGATACGGGACCATGGCCGGTTCGCTGCTGCTGGTTGGGTGCGGCAAGATGGGAAGCGCCATGCTGGCCGGCTGGCTGGCCGCGGCCATCGTGGACCGCGTGGTGGTGGTGGACCCCTCCGGCGCCCCCGGCGCGCCGCAGCATCCGGCGGTGAGCGTGGTTCCGGCCATTGATGCCGTGCCCGCGGGCTTCGCCGCCGACGTGGTGGTGCTGGCCGTCAAGCCGCAGGTGATGGACGGCGTGCTTGCCGGCTGCGCCGGGCTGGTGCATCCCGGCACCGTGTTCCTGTCGGTGGCGGCGGGCAAGACCATCGCCTCTTTCGCCCGTCATCTGGGCGATGGGGCGGCGGTGGTCCGCGCCATGCCCAACACCCCGGCGGCCATCGGGCGCGGCATGACCGTGGCCGTCGCCAACCCGCTGGTGCCCGAAGAGCGCAGGAACTTCTGCGATGCGCTGCTGCGCGCCGTGGGGCAGGTGGCGTGGATCGAGGACGAGGCGCTGATGGACGCCGTGACCGCGGTGTCGGGCAGCGGCCCGGCCTATGTCTTCCTGCTGGCCGAGGTGCTGGCGGCGGCGGGCCGCGAGGCAGGATTGCCCGCGGATCTGGCGGTCCAGCTTGCCCGCGCCACCGTGGCCGGGGCCGGCGAACTGCTGCACCGGTCCGACACCCCCGCCGGCCAGCTGCGCGAGGCGGTGACCAGCCCCGGCGGCACCACCCAGGCGGCGCTGTCGGTGCTGATGGCCGGTGACGGCATGCAGCCGCTGCTGACGGCGGCGGTGGCGGCCGCGGCCAGGCGGTCGCGCGAACTGGCGGGCTGACCCGTCATGAGCGCCCCCCTGTCCCCCTCCGCCCGCAAGGTTCAGGAACTGCTGGATGCGGTCGGCCTCGGCCTCGCCGTCGTGGAGCATGAGGGCAGCACCCGCACGTCGGAGGATGCCGCCGCGGCCATCGGCTGCGCCGTGGCGGAAATCGCCAAGTCCCTGATCTTCCGCGCCCGCACCAGCGGCGTGCCGGTGCTGGTGGTGGCCAGCGGCACCAACCGCGTGGATGAAAAGAAGGTCGCCGCCCTGATCGGGGAAAAGGTGGAGCGCGCCACCCCCGATTTCGTGCGGGACAAGAGCGGCTATGCCATCGGCGGCGTGCCCCCCATCGGCCACGCCGAACCGCCGCTGGTGCTGATCGACGATGATCTGCTGACGTTTTCGGCCATCTGGGCCGCCGCCGGCACCCCCAACGCGGTCTTTCGCCTGACGCCGGACCAACTGGTCAGCCTGACCGGTGGGCGCGTGGCGGATGTGAAGAAATAACGTTCCGTTTTCGGCGGGGGTGCCAGACGAAAAGGGCGCGCCCCTGGACGGGCGCGCCCTTTCTGGGCAACCGGCGGGTGGCTTACTTCCAGCCGGCGCGGTCCATGATCCGAAGGGCCTCGGCGTTGTTCTTGCCGTAGACGGCGGCGTTCAGCGGATCCTCCTTGAATTTCCCCCATTCGATCAGCACGGGGTGGACCCACGAGCCCTCGACGATGGGGTATTCGAAGTTCTTTTCGGTGAAGAGCCGCTGGGCCTCGGGGCTGACGAGGTATTCCAGGAACTTCACGGCCTCGGCCTTGTGCGGGGCGTTCTTCGCCACCCCCGCGCCGGAGATGTTCACATGGGCGCCGCGCCCCTGCTGGTTGGGGAAGATCACGCCCAGCTTGGCGGTGATCGCCTGGTCTTCCGGCTTGGTCGAAGCGGCGATTCGGGCGAAGTAATAGGTGTTGGAGATGGCGATGTCGCCTTCGCCCGCGGCCACGCCCTTGATCTGGTCGGTGTCGCCGCCCTGGGGCTTGCGGGCCATGTTGGCGACCACGCCCTTGGCCCACGCCTCGGTCTTGGCCTCGCCGTCGGCGGCCAGCAGCGACCCCACCAGCGACTGGTTGTAGACCGAGGTGGAGGAGCGGACCAGAACCCGGTTCTTCCACTTGGGATCGGCCAGTTCCTCGTAGGTGGAGATCTCGCCCGGCTTCACCTCGGCCTTGTTGTAGATGATGATGCGGGCGCGCTTGGACAGGCCGAACCAATAGCCGTTGGGCTCGCGCAGGTGGGCGGGGACCACCTTCTCCAGCAGTTCCGACCGGGTGGGCTGGAGCACGTCGGCGTCCTGCGCCCGCCACAGGCGCCCGGCGTCCACGGTGATCAGCACGTCGGCGGGGCTGTTGGCCCCCTCGTTGCGCATGCGCTCGATCAGTTCGTCTTCCTTGCCTTCGATCAGGTTGACGTTGATGCCGGTGGCCTTGGTGAAATTGTCGTACAGATCCTTGTCCACGTCGTAGTGACGGGAGGAATAGACGTTCACTTCCGCCGCACCGGCCATGCCGGCGGCCATCATGGCCGTACCGAAAAGAGCGGCCATCAGACCGCGCATCCGTACCGTCATCGTACCTGATCCTCTCTCAAGCGAACTGTTCAGCGGGACATCCGGGGGCAGGCCGGACCGTTGCAAAACCTTGACCGCCGGCGTTTGCCCTGTCAAGCGCGAATGATAACGCTTCTCATTATCCAGATAGTCGAAGCCTTTGATGCGGTGGGGGCAATGGGTGCTTGTACCCCTTTCGATGGGGTCTATAATCCCCCCGCACCGCCGGGTCTTTGGCCCCGCCCGTCCCGCACAAGGAGTCTGGCCGATGCGCTGGATGCGCTTTTTGCCGTTTGCCGCCCTGTTCGCCTGCCTCGCCGCCACCACCACCCCGGCCGCCGCCGCGGAAGCCGCCAAACCCGCCCTGGACCTGGGGCCGGAAGGGGTGTGGATCAACACCTGCGACATCGACCGCATGACCGACACCCGCATGTGCCGGATGATGACCTACCGCCTGTTCGAGGATGGGAAGGAGGCGGGCTTCGTGGCGCTCAGCGTGATTCCGGCCGGCACCGACTATCACCTGTTCGTCACCACCAGCCAGGGCATGATCGAGGATTGCGCCATCCGCGTTGACCGGCAGCCGCGCATCGAAACCCACATCGCCACGCTGAACATGTGCATGTTCCCCAACTTCGTGTCGGGCCGCACGGTGGAGCAGTTCCGCAACGGCACCTCGGTGCTGGTGCGCGTCAACCTGGCCCGCGGCGGCAAGCGCGACGTGGATTTCGCGCTGAACGGCTTCGGCCGCAGCTTCGAGGAAATGCAGCGCAACCTGCACTGACCGGGTGGCGCCGCCCATGGACACCCTGACCCTGTGGCTGGCGCTGCTGATCGAGGGGATGGCCGCGGTGAACGCCGCCGCCACCCTGCTGACCAAGAGCCGGCGGGCCACCTTCCTGTTCGCCGTCAACACCATCCCGCCGGTGGCGGCCCTGCTGCTGCTGGCCGGCGGCGTGCCGGGGTGGCGGCAGATCCTGGTGCTGGTGCTGGCCTATCTCTACGCCTTCCGCCAGGGGTGGATGGCACCGGCGTGGTTCGGCACCAGCGGCGGCGGCACCACCGAATACGGCGCCCACACCGGCTCCGCATCGCTGACGCAGCGGCGGCTGGGGTGGCTTGACGATGCACTGGTGCCGGTGGCGCTGACCAACATGGCCGGCTGGCTGCTGGCCGCCCCGCTGGCCGGGGCCATGGCGCGCACCGGACCGTTCGACGGGGCGGACGCCCTCGGCATCGCCCTCTATCTGCTGGGAACGGTGATCCAGAGCGGCAGTGCGGTCCAGCGCTTCCGCATCAGCCATGATCCGCCGGTGGCGGGGCAGCCGGTCACCACCGGGTTCTGGGGGCTGTGCCGCCACCCCGATTGCTTCGGCGACGTGGTGGTGTTCACCGGCTTTGCCGTGCTGTCGGGGTCGGTGTGGGGGCTGCTGGCGCCGCTGGCCTGCGGGCTGCAATACTGGCTGGACGCCATCCCCGTGCGCGAACGGGCGGGCCGCACCCGCCACGGCGCCGCGTGGGACGGCTACCGGGCGCGGGTGCGCTGCCTCATCCCCTATGTTCTGTGATCAACCCTTCAGCGCGCGGATGTTATCGGCGTAACGCTCCGGCCCGCCGGTGAAGGTGGCGGTTCCGGCCACCAGCACGTCCGCCCCGGCCTCTGCCGCGATGCGGGCGGTTTCCACGTTGATGCCGCCGTCCACCTGCAGGTCGATGGGCTTGCCCAGCGCGTCGATGCGGCGGCGCAGCTCGCGGATCTTTGGCAACTGCGAGGTGATGAAGCTCTGCCCGCCGAAGCCGGGGTTGACGGTCATCACCAGCACCAGATCCAGATCTTCCAGCAGGTAATCCACCGCTTCCAGGGGGGTGGCGGGGTTCAGCGACAGCCCGGCCTTCTTGCCCAGCGACTTGATGAGCTGGATGGTGCGGTGGACGTGGGGGCCGGCTTCGGGGTGGACCGTGATGATGTCGGCGCCGGCCTTGGCGAAATCGGCGATGTAGAGGTCCACCGGCGAGATCATCAGGTGGACGTCGAACACCTTGGCCGAATGGGGGCGCAGCGCCTTCACCACCGCCGGGCCGATGGTAATGTTGGGCACGAAATGGCCGTCCATCACGTCGATGTGGATGTAATCGGCACCGGCGGCGTCCACCGCCCGCACCTCTTCGCCCAGCTTGGCGAAATCGGCCGAGAGGATGGAGGGGGCGATCTTCACGGCGGGCATGGGTCCGTCCTTGGATGCAGCGGAAAAGGGAAAGCGGCCTTCCTTTAGCACCGTTGCCCGGCATCCCCAACCCGTTCGTGACGCATATCAGGATTTGGTCACGGCACCTCGGCCGGGCGGACCCGCGGGGGGCGGCCGCGGCGCTTGCGCGGGGCGCCGTCGGCGGGCGCGGCGGCGGCTCCCGCCCCGCCGGGACCGGGGCCGGAACAGGTGGCGGGCCCGCCGACCGCACGGCTCAGCGATTTCAGCCCGGCGGCACAGCCGGGCGTCAGGGCGGGATCCTTGCCGAAGGATTCATCGGTGCCCGGCGTGGCCGCGGGGCGGCTGCCCTCGGGCGCCAGGGCGGCCTCCAGCGCGACCAGCCGCGGGCGGGCGGCGGCGAAGATGTCCCGCTCGATGGCACGGTATTCCTCGATCAGGGCGGCGCCGAACGCGGTGAGTTCGGTGCCGCCCCCGTGGCGCCCGCCCACCGCCGCCGACACCACCGGCTCGCGGAACAGGCGGTTGAGGTCGTCCACCAGCAGCCACGCCCGGCGGTAGGACATATCCAGCGCGCGGGCGGCGGCGGAAATCGACCCCTCCTCCCGGATGGCTTCGAGAAGGCGGATCTTGCCGGGGCCGATGGCGCCGTCGGGGCGGAAATCGATGCGCAGACGCAGGCGGGTCATCACGAATCCATGCGGGTGCGCAGGTAGACCCGGCAGCCGTCCAGGGTGGAGAGTTGCGGATAGTCCAGTTCCGGCACCTTCAGCGACAGCCGCTTTTCCAGCCCCAGAACGAAGCCCAGGAAATCCACCGAATCCAGATCGATCTGGTCGCGGAACGGGCGGTCGGGGTCCAGCGCGTCGGGCCGCACCTCGGGCGCCACGGCGCTGAGCGCGCCGATGATGGCGGCGTCGATGTCCCGGCCGGTTTCGATCATCCTGTCTCACCACCCTTTTGCGCCGGTGCCGTGCCTGCGGCTTGCTGGCGCTTTCCTCGCGTCACCAGCGCAGGCATGATCCTTATCAAAATCTTGGCGGCGGCGGGCGGAAAAGGCAAGCCGCGCACGGCCATGGGCGGCAACCATGGACCACAGCCATAGGCAAAACGGGGGAAAGGCGGTCGAACCATGAGCGTCCGGGATATGGAGGCGCTGTTCCGGCCCCGCGGCGTGGCCGTGGCGGCGGAGGGCGACGGCCCGCTGACTGGCACCCTGATCCGCAACCTGACCGCATCGGGCGCCGGCGTTCCCGTCACCCGCACCATCCCGCCCGCCGCCCCCTGCGACCTGTGGGTGGCCGCCGTGGCCCCCGCCGCCCAGCCGGCGCTGATCGCCCAGGCAGGCGCCAACGGGGCGCGGGTGGTTCTGCTGGTGGGCGCACACACGCCGGACGGCGGCGATGACGCCCGCCACCACGCCGCCATCCGCGACGCCGCACGGGCCGCCGGGGTGCGGGTGGTGGGGCCGGACAGTCTGGGCATCGCGCTGCCCGCCGCCGGGCGGCGGCTGGTCGCCGGGGCCTTCCACCGCCCGCCCCGCGCCGGACGGGTGGCGCTGGTCAGCCAGTCGGGGACGCTGGCCGGCTCCATCCTCGACTGGGCGGCGCGGCGGGACGTGGGCTTCTCCCACGTGGCGGTGCTGGGGGGCATGGCCGACGTCGGCCCGGACGAGGTGCTCAACACCCTGGCCATGCAGGGGGATTGCCACGCGGTGCTGCTGGCGCTGGACCGCATCGGCGATGCCCGCCGCTTCATGTCCGCCGCCCGCGCGGCATCGCGGCTGAAGCCGGTGATCGTGCTGCACACCCCCACCGGCGACGCCACCACGCCGGAGCCGGTGATCGACGCCGCCTTCCGCCGGGCCGGGCTGCTGCGGGCGGGCACGCTGGAATCCCTGTTCGACGCCCTGGAAATCCTGGACGTGGCCCCGGCCCTGACGGGCAACCGGCTGGCCATCGTCGCCAACGGGCGTGGGGTGGGGGCGCTGGCCGCCCGCGCCCTGGCCACCGCGGGTGGCCGTCTGGCCCACCCCGCCGCGGGGGGCAACCCGCTGGATCTGGGGGAGGGGGCGGACGGAGCCGCCTATGCCGCGGCGCTGGCCCGGCTGCGCGCCGATCCGGGCGTGGATGGGGTTCTGCTGCTGCACGCCCCCACGGTGGAATCGGACGCCGCCGCCGTCGCCCGCGCGGTGGCCGGCGCCTGTGCCGGTCCCGGCCATCCGGTGCTGACGAGCTGGCTGGGCGACCGCGACGCCGAACGGGTGCTGCCCGATCTGGCGCGGCGGCAGGTGCCGGCCTTCGACACGCCCGACCGGGCGGTGCGGGCCTTTTGCCAGGGGGCGGCGTGGCGGACGGTGCAGGCGCTGCTGGCCGAGACCCCGCCCGCGGCGTCCCCCGGCCCGGCCCCCGACCGCGGCGGTGCCCTGGCGGTGATCGGGGCCGCCGGTGCCCGCACCGCCCTGACGGCGGCGGAGGCGGGGGACCTCTGCCGCTGCTACGGCCTGCCCGCGGCGGGGGCGGAGGGCACGGGCCTGACCGTGCGGCTGGACACCGACCCGCTGTTCGGCCCGGTGATCTCCGTTCATGCCGGCACGGATGGGGCTGCCGTGTCGGTGCTGCCGCCGCTGAACGCCACGCTGGCCCGCGAAACGCTGATGCGGGTGGCGGGGGTGGCGCTGCCGGACCCGGCGCTGACGGCGCCGCTGGCCGGGGTGCTGGTGCGGGTGGCGCACATGGCCGCCGATCTGGAGCGGCTGGAATCGCTGGCCCTTTCCCCCGCCGGGGCCATGGCCACGCTGGTGCCGCCGGGGCGGGAACGCACGCCCTTCGCCATCCAGCCCTATCCGGCGGCGCTGGAGCAGGCGCTGGCCCTGCCCGACGGGCGCCGGCTGCTGGTCCGTCCCGTGCGGCCCGAGGACGAACCGGGGCTGCAGGCGCTGTTCCGCCGGCTGACGCCGCAGGAGATCCGCCTGCGTTTCTTCGCCCCGAAACAGGAACTGACCCATTCTGTTGCCGCCCGTATGACCCAGATCGACTATCAGCGCGAAATGGGGCTGGTGGTGACCGATGCCGGCGACGGCGGCACCATCCACGGGGCCGTGCATCTGTCGGGCGACGGCGACGGGGAACGGGCGGAATTCGCCATCATGGTGGCCCACGACATGGCCGGGCTGGGTCTGGGGCCGCTGCTGATGCGGCGGATCATCGACCATGGGCGCAGCCGCGGCCTGCGCGCCATCATCGGCGAGGTGCTGGCGGAGAACCGCCCCATGCTGCGGCTGTGCGAGGTGCTGGGCTTCACCCGCCGGGCCACCCCAGACGACCCCGGCGTGATCCACGTCACCCTGACCCTTTGACCCTTTCATCCCCCGCCAGGAGGTGGCCATGACCGAGGATTCCCGCCGCGACGAAACCGTTTGGGACGCCAGCCGCGCCACCCTGGGCACCAGCCCCGCCGGGGGCTTCAACATGGCCTGGGCCGCCCTGGGCCGGCGGGTGGCGGCGGGGCAGGGGGCATGGCCGGCGCTGCGCTGCATCCACCCGGACGGCACGGTCACCGCCTGGACCGCGGGCGAACTGTGGGCCATGGCCGGGCGCACCGCCACCGTGCTGCGGCGGCTGGGGATGGAGCCGGGGGACACCGTGTTCACCCTGCTGCCCCGGCGGGTGGAACTGTTCGCCACCCTTCTGGGCACGCTGCTGGGCGGCGGGGTGGCGGCACCGCTGTTCCCCACCTTCGGGCCGGAGCCGTTGCGGCTGCGGCTGGAACTGGGCCAGGCCCGGCTGCTGGTGACCACCGCCGGGCTGTGGCAGCGCAAGGCCGCCGCCGCCGTCGCCGCCATGGCCGACCCGCCCGCCGTGCTGCTGCTGGCCGAAGACGGCGTGCTGCCGCCCGAGGCCCACGACTTCGCCGAGATGGTCAAGGGGGCGGCGCCCCAGACGGTTCCCGCCCCCACCGGCCCCGGCGATGTGGCCCTGCTGCACGTGACCAGCGGCACCACCGGGCGGCCCAAGGGTGCGCTGCACGCCCACGGCGCGCTGGTGGCCCAGCACGCCACCGCCCGCTGCATCCTGGGGCTGGGCGAGGGGGACGTGTACTGGTGCACCGCCGATCCGGGGTGGGTGACCGGCACCCTTTATGGCGTGCTGGCCCCGCTGGCCTGCGGCACGGAAGTGGTGGTGGACGAGGGGGATTTCGACCCCGCCCGCTGGGTGCGGCTGGCGGCGGAACAGCGGGTGGCGGTGTGGTACACCACGCCCACGGCGCTGCGGCTGATGATGCGCTGCGGCGACACGCTGGCGCGGGGGCTGGACCTGTCGGCCCTGCGCCATCTGGCCACCGTGGGCGAGCCGCTGAACGCCGAGGCGGTGGACTGGAGCGCGCGGGTTCTCGGCATCCCGGCCCGTGACACGTGGTGGCAGACGGAAACCGGCGCCATCATGATCGCCACCCCGGCGATTGAGGCCCCGGAGCCCGGCGCCATCGGCCGCCCGGTGCCGGGGATCGAGGCCACCCTGCTGCGCCGCACCGGCCAGGGGGTGGAGCCGGTGGCCGGGCCGGGCGACGTCGGCGAGATCGCCCTGCGCACGCCGTGGCCGTCGCTGTTTCTGGGCTATCTGGGCGACGAGGGACGCACGCGCGCCTGTTTTGCCGGCGGCTGGTATCTCAGCGGCGATCTGGCCCGGCGGGACGCCGCGGGGCGGTTCCATTTCGTGGGCCGGTCCGACGACGTGATCAAGACCAGCGGCCATCTGGTCGGCCCGTTCGAGGTGGAGCAGGTGCTGCTGCAGCACCCCGCGGTGCTGGAGGCGGGGGTCATCGGCATTCCCTGTCCCATCGCGGGGGAAACGGTGAAGGGGTACGTCACGCTGCGCCCCGGCATCGCGGCCAGCGACGGGCTGGCCGCCGACATCCTGGCCCACGCACGCCGGGCGCTGGGACCGGCGCTGGCACCGCGGGCCATCGCCTTCGCCCCCATTCTGCCCCACACCAGCAGCGGCAAGATCGTGCGCCGGCTGCTGAAGGCCCACGACCTGGGGCTGCCCGAAGGCGACGTGTCGTCGGTGACCGACAACCCTCCGCCCGCGGCTCCGCCGTGGTCTCAGAACAGCCGGGCGCCGTTGGGCACGCCCTGATCGGGGCCGGCCAGCACCACGGCGCCCTCGGCGTCGGGCAGGCCCAGCACCAGGATCTCGCTGGGGAAGCCGGCGATCTTCTTGGGTGGGAAGTTCACCACCGCCAGCACCTGCCGGCCCACCAGGGCCGCGGGGTCGTAATGGCGGGTGATCTGGGCCGAACTGCGCTTGGTCCCGATCTCCGGCCCGAAATCGACGGTCAGCTTGATGGCCGGCTTGCGCGCCTCCGGGAAGGGTTCGGCGGCGATGATGGTTCCGGCGCGGATGTCCACGCGGGTGAAATCGTCGTACGTGATGGGCGTGCCGGCACCGGCGGTCATCGGGATGTCCTTTCCCCAAACGGAAGGGGGCCACCCTCTCACAAGGGCGGCCCCCGACACAACCTGTCCGGAAATCCGTAAGGCGTCTTACTTCCGCTTGGCCAGAGCGGCCTTCACCTCGTCCAGGCTCTCCGACACGCGGCGGCTCAGGACTTCAGCGGCTTCGGAGTTGGAACGGGCGACCAGTTCCGACAGTTCCTTGGCGTTGGCCAGAGCCTTTTCAAAGGCGGCCTTGGCGAATTCGGCCTGCTTCACGGCCTTTTCTTCCGGCGAGCCGGCGGCCAGCACTTCGGTGACGACCGAGTTGGATTCCTCGAAAGCCTGACGCAGGATTTCGGCCTGACGGCGCAGAACGGCCTGCACGCCTTCGATGGCGAGCTGGTTGGCGGCGGTCACGGCTTCGATGTTCTTGCGCTGGCTGGCCAGGATCGCTTCCACATCGATGCCCGGAACCTTCAGGTCGCCCAGGAACTTGGTCACATCCACGTCAAAGAAGGGATTTCCGGTCGGATTCGCCATCTGTTTTTTCCCCGTGGGTTGACCCGCCCCTCACCCGGCAGGGCCAGGCAGGTCTGTTTTAAGAGTGCCCAAACAATAGCCAACGTCATTTTGCAGCGCAACACACAAGACGCCGCACTCGACGATTCGCCAGCGTATTCACGACTTTTGCACGATTCCCCCACGCTCAAGGTGAGGGATTAGGTTCGACTCGCCCCCGTTTCGTCATGCCGAAGCATGATTCAAGGGTGCTTTCGGCCCGGCGCAACTCCGAATCCAGGGCCGCCATGGTGCGCGACAGGTCGGGCGTGTCATCGCCGGCAAACACCCGCATGACCCGTGCGTCCACCATCCCCAGCCCGGCCACCAGCAACGGCCCGCCCCGGGCATCGGGGTCCAGCCCCGCCGCGCGCAGCATCCATGCCATGGACCGGCCGAAGGCGGGCGCGAAGGCCAGCGCCGTCAGCGGTTCCCAGGGCAGATCGCGCATCACCGCCGCCAGACCGGGGCGGAAGGGCTGAAGCGCGTCGAACCGGCGCATCATCACGTCGAACAGCCGGTCGCGCGGGCTCTCGTCCGCCGGTCCGCCGCCGGCATCGGCCAGCACCGCCGCATCGGCCAGCCGCGCCACCGCCGCCAGCAGGTCGGACCGGCTGCGGGCATGACGGTAGAGGGTGCCCAGCGGCACCCCGGCCCGTTCGGCCACCGCGCTCAGCGACACCCGCCGCCACCCGCGCGCCGCCGCCAGATCCATGGCGGCGGTCGCCAGGGTGCGCAGGGTTTCGTCGGCCGCGGACGGCGCATCGTCGGACAGGCTCATCCCTTCCTCTCCCCATGATGTGATGGTGCGGACGTGCGGAATAAGGATGTGGGGTGCCGGGGGGCGGCCGTCAGCGGGAAAGCGTGCGATCGTGCCCGAAGGGCCGCGGTGTTTTTTGGAAACGTCAGCCCGGCAGGATTTCCTGCACCACGTCGAACCCCTCGAACTGCGGCGGGCCGAGATAGAGGGTGCCCGAGCGTGCCGCCCCGCCGTGGGACCGGCGAAAGGCGTCCGATTTGGTCCAGTCCTCGAAATGCTCCCGGCTCTCCCACACGGTGTGGGAGGCGAAGAGGGTGAATTCCGGCGAACCGGGGCCGCGCAGCAGGTGAAAGGCGACGAACCCCGGCATGCCCGGCAGGTTGGTCTGCCGCTCGCGCCAGATGCGTTCGAACTCTTCCTCCGATCCGGGGGCGATGCGGAAACGGTTCATGGCGATGAACATGCTGGGTCGATCCTCCGGTTACATATCGCCGTTCAGGATGTCCTCGACGGCAAAGGGCCATTCGGCGGGAAAGGAGGAGGCGGGCAGGCCGCACTCCAGCGCCGCGTCGCGCACCGCGCGGGGATAGGCGCGGCGGACCAGTGCTTCAAGCTCGGCGCGCAGGATGGGGCTGTCGGCCAGGATGTCGTCGATGCCGTCGCGCCCCTGTGCGATGGCCTGGCGCCAGGCCACCGACCGCCCGTCGGGGCGGAAGCGCCATTTCAGCATCACCAGCATCACCGCCGCCAGATGGCGCACCAGTTCCCGCCGTTCGCTGGCGACCAGCGCTTCCAGTTCGTGGGCGATGCGGGGGGCGTCCACCGCCGTCACGTGGCCCGAGCGCAACAGCCCGGCCTGCCGCGTCAGCCACGCGGCACGGTCGCCGCTGTCGTCGGGGAAATAGGGGATGGTGGGGGAGGAGGGGGGGCGGGGCATGGGGAAAAGCTTACCAGAGCCACGCCGGCCCGGCCATGGGCTGGCGCGCCGGTCCGTCCCTCATACCCCTCTTTCTCACCGGCTCATGCCCCGCCGGGCCGCGATTTGCGGATGGAGCGGCTGAGCAGGATCACCGGCACGATGCCCACCGCCACGATGGCCAGCGAGGCGGTGGCGGCTTCGGCCAGACGTTCGTCGGACGCCATCTGGTAGGCGCGCACCGCCAGCGTGTCGAAATTGAACGGGCGCACGATCATGGTGGCCGGCAATTCCTTCATCACGTCCACGAACACCAGCAATGCGGCGGTCAGCAGGCTGCCGGTCATGATGGGGGCGTGGACGCGCACCAGGGTGCGGCCCGGCGTGCTGCCCAGCACGCGGGCGGCGTGGTCCATGGTGGGGCGGATCTTGCCCAGGCTGGCCTCGATGGTGTTGAACGACACCGCCAGGAACCGGACCATATAGGCGAACAGCACCGCCGCGATGGTGCCGCTGAGCAGCAGGCCGCTGGACACGCCGATGGTGGCGCGCAGGAACTGGTCGATGGCGTTGTCCAGGTGGGTGAAGGGGATCAGCACCCCCACCGCGATCACCGATCCCGGAATGGCGTAGCCCATGGCGGCCACGCGCACCGCCCCTTTCAGCAGCGGCGTCGGCTGGAGCCGCTGGCCATAGGCCAGCAGCACCGCCAGCGTCACCGCCATGGCCGAGGCGATGGCGGCCAGCGTGAAGCTGTTGGTAGCGATGTCGATGAAGGTGCGCCCCAGCCGCTCGTCGCCCGTGCGCAGCGCCATCTCCAGCAGGATCCCCCCCGGCACCACGAACCCCAGCACCAGCGGCAGGACACAGGCGGTCAGCGCCGCCGCCGCCTTCCACCCCGTCAGCGGCTGGGCGGGCAGGCGGCGGTAGCGGGTGGTGGTGTGGTGGAACTTGGCCTGCTTGCGCGACCAGCGCTCCATCAGGATCAGCACCAGCACGAACAGCATCAGCACGGCGGCCAACTGGGCGGCGGCGGTCGGCTCGCCCATGGCGAACCACGTGCGGTAGATGCCGGTGGTGAAGGTGTTGACGGCGAAATACTGCACGGTGCCGAAATCGGCCAGCACCTCCATCATCACCAGCGCCAGCCCGGCGACGATGCCGGGGCGGGCCAGCGGCAGGGCCACGGTGAAGAAGCTGCGCCACGGCCCGCGGCCCAGCGTGCGGCTGACCTCCAGCACGCACACCGACTGTTCCAAAAACGCCGCCCGCGACAGCAGATAGACATAGGGGTAGAGCACCAGCGTCAGCATGGCCGCCGCCCCTTCCACCGTGCGGATGTCGGGGAACCAGTAATCGCGCCGGGTCCAGTGGAACAGGGCGCGCAGGCCCGTCTGGATCGGCCCGACGAACTGCAGCAGGTCGGTGTAGGTATAGGCCATGACATAGGCCGGCACCGCCATGGGCAGCAGCAGCGCCCATTCCAGCACCCGGCTGCCGGGGAAGCGGCACATGGTGACCAGCCATGCGGTGCCGACGCCGATGACGGCGGTTCCAAGCCCCACCAGCACCACCAGCCGCACGGTGTTGCCCAGATATTCCCACAGCACGGTCTGGACCAGATGGTCCCAGACGCCGTTGGTGGGTACGAACACCCGGCTTGCCACCACCATCACCGGCAACGCCACCAGGGCGGCGATGACGAGGGTTGCCAGCGTCCAGCCGCTGAAGACCGTGCGCCGCGCCAGGACCGGCGGGGCGGAGGAGGGGGCATCGAACGTCTGGCTGGTCACGATGGGAAGGCCGCGCTGGTGATGGAACGCCCCCATTGTTCCACGGGTCAACGGCCCAGGGCAATGATAATGACTTGCAGGGTGTGTTCAATTCCCCAACCGGGGCCCAGGGCTTCGTTGCCTTGATCGACGGGCGCGGACCGGCGGGCGCGGCCGAAAAGGGAATGGGTTCCAAGGGCTGCCGGCCCTTGGCGGGGAAGCGTGAAGGGGCAGCGCCCCTTCACAACGCTTCGGGGGAATTACGCCGCCCGCACCTTGTTGAGGAACCCCTTCACCTCCGACCGCAGGGTGTCGGCCTGCTTGGCCAGTTCGCGGCTGGCGCGCAGCACGGCGTCGGCGGCGGAGCCGGTCTTGCTGGCGGCGGTGGTGACCTCGGAGATGTGGCGCTTCACCTCCTGGGTGCCGGCGGCGGCCTGATGGACGTTCTGGGCGATTTCGCGGGTGGCGAAGCCCTGCTGCTCCATGGCGCGGGCGATGTCGGTCACGGTGTTGCTGATGGTGCCGACGGAGTCGCTGATGGTGCGGATGGCGCCCACGGCGCCGCCGGTGGCGGCCTGCATCTGGGCCACCTGGCTGGAGATTTCCTCGGTGGCCTTGGCGGTCTGGCCGGCAAGGTTCTTGACCTCGGTCGCCACGACGGCGAAGCCCTTGCCGGCTTCCCCCGCCCGCGCCGCTTCGATGGTGGCGTTGAGCGCCAGCAGGTTGGTCTGTTCGGCGATCTCGCCGATCAGGTCCACCACCTGACCGATGCGCTGGGCGGCCTCGGCCAGACCCTCGACGATGCTGTTGGTCTGGAGCGCCTTGTCGGCGGCGTCCTGGGCGACGGAGGAGGAGGCGGTGAGCTGGCGGGAGATTTCGGCGATGCTGGCCGACAATTCCTCCGCGGCGGCGGCCACGGTCTGGACGTTGCTGGTGGCCTGTTCCGATGCGGTGGCGACGGCCGCCGACTTGGCGTTGGTCAGGGCCGCGTCCGACGACATCTCCTGGGCGTCGCGGGCCATGGAATCGGCGGAATCGGTCAGGGTCTGCACCACGGTGCTGACCGACATTTCGAAGCCGTTGGCGAATTCGTTCATGGCGCGGCGGCGGTCGGCGTCGATCTGGCGGCGCATCTCCTCCCGTTCCTGCTCCATGCGGCGCATTTCCTGGGCGTTTTCCTTGAACACGCTGAGCGCGCCGGCCATGTGGCGCAGCTCGTCCTTGCGGTCGGCGCCGGGGATGTCCACCGACAGGTCGCCCTCGGCCAGCCGGTTCATGGCGCGGGTGATGGCGTGCATGGGCACGGTGATGGCCCGGTCGATGAACCACGCCAGCAAAAGCCCCAGCACCAGCGCCACGCCCAGGCCGGACGCGATGAAGGTGCCGGCCTGGGTGCGCCCGTCCTCGCGCTCGGTGCGCTGGAGGGTGACCAGACGGTTGACCTGCTCGCTGACGTCGGTGGCGGCCTTGGCCATGGCGGTGGAGGCCTTCTGCTGGTTCTCCACGGCGTTGACCAGGGCGGTGAATTCGTTGTTGTAGGCGGTCAGCGCGGTCTTGGCGGCGGTGACGGCGGCCTTGCCCTCGGCGTCTACCAGGATGGCGCCGGCCTGTTCGGCCAGACGCAGGGTTTCGCGGGTGGCCTCGATCACCACGCTGCGGGCGGGCTCGCCCCCCTTCATGCGGAAATCCCGCTCGCCCAGCATGGCGGCCTGCACCGACTGCACCAGCCGCATGGACAGGTTGCGCAGGACGATGGCCTCGTTCACCTCGCTCTGGGCGAAGTTGGCGGCCTCGCGCAGGGCGGTGGCGACGTTGAGCTGGCTTTCCTGGATCTCGTGGGCGTGCTCCTGCACCAGATCGGCCTGCTTGTCCAGGATGGTGACGCGGGCCTCGAAGGTGTCGGCGTCGTCGTGGGTGGACTGCGACGACTGTTCGGCGAAGGTGTCCTGGTACGCCTTGACCGAGGCGGCCAGCGTGGAGGCCAGCTCCTCGTCGTTGGTGCCCTTGACGTCCTCGACCATGCCCTTGACGTCTTCGGCCAGTTCGGCCAGCGAGGCTTCGGTGGCCTTCACCGCGTCGGGGGAGCGGGTGCGCAGGAAATCGGCCTGATGGCGGCGGGCCTGGAGCAGGTGTTCGATCAGCCGGTCGGCGCGGTTGGCGGTGTCGTCGGCGTGGCGGGCGGCTTCGGCGGCGTCGTGCAGGCTGACCATGTTGTGGTCGTAGCGTTCGGCCTGCTGCTGGCCGATGCGTTCGGCCACGCCGCGCAGTTCCTTGGCGCGGTCGGCCATGGACCGGGTGCGGGCCGCCGCCTCGTTCTCCTGCGTCACGAAATTGGCGAAGGCGGCGCGGTAGCCGTTGATGCCGGCCTGGATGTCGCCCACCAGCCGCTCGCCGTCGGAGCCGGCCAGGGATTCGCGGATGCGCTGGGTTTCGGCGCGGAGCGCGTCCAGCATCCCCGGCACGGATGTCGCGGCGTCGGCGGCGCGGTCGGTGACGAAACGCGCCTCTTCCAGCCGGACGGCCTTCAGCCGGGCGTCCAGTTCCGCGGTGGTGGATGCAACGTCAACCCGGCTGGCATAGGTGCCAAGGCTGTTCCACCCGACGAAGGCGACGGCCACCGTGAGCAGCAGGACCGTGGCGAAGCCAAGTGCTATTCGTGTACCGATGGTCATGACGCTGACCTCCTCCCCCGTCCTGCGGCTCATAGACGCCGGATTCTTCTACAGCCCAATCGTTAACACCCAGTGTTTAACCAATCGTTTCGGCGTGTCCCGTGCAACTTTTGCAACGAATTCCGGCTCTGGAACCCAAAGCTGTGGACCGCAGCTTGGCATTGAGGCGTGCCTGGCCCTGTCGTTCCACTTAGAAGCGGTCCGGCATCCAGGGATGCGGCCCGGAAAAAAGTAAAGTTAGGAAACTATCGTTAAGGCTGATGATCTCATGGGTCCGCGACAAGGCTGCCGGTGCGGTATGGCCGGTGAAGAGGGATGCCAATGCGCAAACAGACAACGCTAGATCGAAGGGGCCGGGGCCGTCCAGGCGGCGGACCGCCGCGCGCCCATTGGTCACATCCAGCCGGAACCGCCCGTTGTTGGCCGGCAGCAGCGGGTCGGTCACGTCCAGCACCACGGACCCGCTGAGCCCCGCGGGATAGCCGCGGGTGGACAGGGCGCGCTCCACATCGACGACGCGCAGCAGCCATTCCTCCCATTCCTCGATGGCGGTGCCGCTGTCCACGGCCCCCAGGGCCAACGGGTCGGCATAGGCACCTTTCCACACCACCCAATCCACCTGCATGGCATAGCCGGCCAGGAAGGCGGCGGCGGTGCGGGCGGCGTGGGGGGTCAGGACGCATTGGTCCACCACCACCAGCCGGCGGTCGTCGGGCGGGCAGACGGCCAGATACCCTTCGGCGGGGCCGTCCTCGTCCGGTCCGGGCAGCAGGAAGACGTCGGCGGGGCGGCTGTCGTCGCGCAGCGCCAGCGACCACATGGCCGGCGTGCGTTCGGCCATGCCGTTGCTCCGGGCCAGCAAGGGGCGGCGCAGCGCGGCCAGACGGCCCGTGTCCTGGCTGTCCGCCAGACGGGGAAAGGCGCTCAGCCGGTCCGCCGACAGGGCGCGGGCCGGGGTGCGGAAGGCGGTGATCACCCCCGCCGGGGCGAACCCCATCTTGCGGTAGAGGGAGCGGGTGGAGGCATAGAGCACCGCCACCCCGGCGCCGCCGTCCGCCGCTTCGCGCAGCAGGCCGGCCACCAGGGCGGTGCCGTCGCCCTGGCCGCGCAGGGTGGGGTCGGTGACGACGGACGCGATGGCCCGCGACGGCACCGGGGCGCCGCCGAACCATTGGGGAAACGGCCACATGGCGGCAAAGCCGGTGATGCGCCCGGCGCGGTCGGTGACCCGCATCACCTCGTCCCCGAACAGGGCGCGGTAATGGTCCAGCACCTCCCGCGGGGTTCCGAAGCCCTGACGTTCCAGATAGGCCACGGCGCCCATGTCGCTGTCGATCAGGGGGCGGTAGGCCGGCGGCGGTGCGCGAAGCGCTGAAAGGCGGTGGTCGGTCGTCATCAGCCGCTGGGGTTTGGAGAGCGCCGCGCTTCCGGCGGCTTGGTATGACCAGTAATCCTTTGTTTGTGCACGGACCAGCGGGAAAATGCGCGCCGATGCATTTTCCCGCCGGGCGTGATGCTTTTACCCCTGGCGGGCTTTTTCGGCCTCCGCCAGATCGTTCAGGGCGCGGGCGTGGGCGCGCAGCGCGAACTTCTGGATCTTGCCGGTGGAGGTTTTGGGCAGGGGCGCGAACACCACGGTGCGCGGGCATTTGAAATGGGCCAGATGCTGGCGGCACCAGTGGATGATGTCGTCCTCGCCGGCGTCCATCCCTTCGCGCAGGGTGACGAAGGCGCAGGGCGTCTCGCCCCATTTCTCGTCGGGGCGGGCGACGACGGCGGCTTCCAGCACGGCGGGGTGGCGGTAGAGCACGCCCTCCACCTCGATGGTGGAGATGTTCTCGCCGCCGGAGATGATGATGTCCTTGGACCGGTCCTTCAGCTCGATGTAGCCGTCCGGGTGGAGCACCCCCAGGTCGCCGGTGTGGAACCAGCCGCCCTGGAACGCCTCGTCGGTGGCCTTGGGGTTCTTCAGATAGCCCTTCATGACGGTGTTGCCGCGCATGAACACCTCGCCCATGGTCGTGCCGTCGGCGGGCACCGGTTCCAGTGTGGCCGGGTCGGCGACCATCAGCCCCTCCAGCGTGGCGTAGCGCACGCCCTGGCGGGCCTTCAGCCGCGCCTTCTCCTCCAGCGGCAGGCCGTTCCAGTCGTCGTGCCAGGCGCAGATGGTGACGGGGCCGTACACCTCGGTCAGGCCATAGACGTGGGTGATGTCGAAGCCCAGCCCCTCCATCTTTTCGATGACGGCGGCGGGCGGGGCGGCGCCGGCGGTCATCATCCTGATGCCGCGGGGCACGTCGCGCTTCTGGTCGGGGCCGGCGTTGCACAGCAGCCCCATGATGATGGGGGCGCCGCACAGGTGGGTGACCCCCTCGTCGGCCATGGCGTCATAGATGGTCTTGGCCGCGATGACGCGCAGGCAGACGTTCACCCCCGCCATGGCCGCCACGGTCCAGGGGAAGCACCAGCCGTTGCAGTGGAACATGGGCAGGGTCCACAGATACACCGGATGGTGCGGCATGGCCCAGGTCAGCACGTTGCCCATGGCGTTCAGATAGGCCCCGCGGTGGTGATAGACCACGCCCTTGGGGTTGCCGGTGGTGCCGGAGGTGTAGTTGAGCGCGATGGCCTGCCACTCGTCCGCCGGCGGCGTCCAGGCATGGGCGGGGTTGCCGGTGGCCAGGAACGCCTCGTAATCCATTTCCCCGATCAGGGAGCCGCCGCGGGCCTGGGGGTCGTCGATGTCGATGACGATGGGGCGCGCGTCCGCGGGCATCAGGGCCAGCGCCTTGGTGATGACGCCGGAGAATTCCCGGTCGGTCAGCAGGATCTTGGCCTCCCCATGGCCGAGGATGAAGGCCAGCGCCTCGGCGTCCAGGCGGATGTTCAGCGCGCACAGCACCGCGCCGGCCATGGGCACGCCGAAATGGGCTTCGAAGGATTCGGGGATGTTGGGGGCCATGACGGCGACGGTGTCGCCCACCCCGATCCCCCGCGCCGCCAGCGCCGAGGCCAGCCGCACGCAGCGCTCATAGGTTTCCTTCCACGTCCGCCGCACGGGTCCGTGAACCACCGCCGGGCGGTTGGGGTAGATGTCGGCGGTGCGCCGCAGGAACGACAGCGGCGACAGCGCCTCGGTGTTGGCGGCGTTGCGGTCCAGGTGGGTGTCGTAGGGGTTGCTCATGGCGTTTCTCTCTCCCCGGTTTGATTTTGCCGCGACTGTACCATGGCCCGGCACGGCCGCGGGACCGGCCAAAAGGAAGGGGTTCCCGAAACCGTGACTGCGGGGTTATAGTTGTATTATGCAACCATATGGAGGGTGAGATGGCGCCCACCGATGACATGGCCATCGACGTGATCCGCGCCGCCTCCCGCCGGCTGGTGCGGGAACTGGGCTTCATGGGGCAAACCCTGGCGGGGACCGGTCTCTCCCCGTCCTCCGTCCATGCCCTGATCGCGGTGGGGGAGGGGGAGGCGGTGACCGCCGCCGCCTTGTGCGATCTTCTGCGCCTGGAAAAATCCAGCGTCAGCCGGCTGGTCCGCAAGCTGGTGGCCGCCGGCCTGATGACCGAAGGGGCCAGCGGCCGGGATGGACGGGTGAAGCCGCTGGCCCTGACCGGCAGGGGCCGGGAAACGCTGGAGGCCATCCACCGCTTCGCCCGTTCGCAGGTGCGCCGGGCCATGGACGTGCTGCCGCCCGCCGTCCGGGGCACGGTGGCGGAGGGGCTGAACGCCTATGCCGCCGCGCTGCGGGCCAGCCGCGCGGGCGTCCCGGCGGTGGCGGCGCCGGGTGCGGAGATCGTCTGCGGCTACCAGCCGGGGGTGATCGGGCGCTGCGTGGAGATGCACGCCCGCTATTACGCCCGCACCGCCGGTTTCGGGGCGGTGTTCGAAAGCACGGTGGCCGCCGGGATGGCCGCGTTCACGCCACGGCTGGACCGGGCGGGCAACGGCCTGTGGGTGGCGGTGCGCCAGGGGCAAATCATTGGCACGCTTGCCATCGACGGCGAAGACCTGAACCAGGACGGCGCGCAGGGGGGCCGAGTGGCCCACCTGCGCTGGTTCATTGTGGACGACGGCGCCCGCGGCGGCGGAACCGGGCGCCGGCTGCTGAGCGCCGCCATGGCCTTCTGCGACGCCCAGGGCTTTGCCGCGACGCGGCTGTGGACCTTCCGCGGGCTGGACGCGGCGCGCCGGCTCTATGAGGAGGCGGGGTTCGTTCTGGAGCGCGAATGGCGGGGAGGGCAGTGGGGGACCGAGGTGATGGAGCAGTGTTTCAGCCGCCCGTGCCCCGTCTGACCCCGCCGCGTCCAACCGCCGCTTCGGCTCTGCGAAGCTGCAAAGCCATTTGCAAAATTAGGGTGATTTCTCGCATAGTGGCCTGCCGCCGCGTGACGGATCATTGCGCGGCGGGCGGAGGAATTCGCATCAATCAGAACATAAGGGACGCACCCTCATGACCACCACGTCAGCCGCCGCCTATGATCAGTTGCACGACCGTTCGCTCTCCGACCCGGCGGGGTTCTGGGGGGATGCGGCGGAGGAAATCACTTGGTTCAAGCGCTGGGATACGGTGCTGGACGGCTCCAATCCCCCGTTCTACCGCTGGTTCAAGGGCGGCGTGCTCAACACCTGCTACAACGCCGTTGACCGCCACGTCGAACAGGGCCGCGCCGATCAGGCGGCCATCATCTACGACAGCCCCGTCACCGGGGTGGTGCAGACCATCACTTATGCCGAGCTGAAGGATCAGGTCGCCCGGCTGGCCGGTGCCCTGCGCGCCCGCGGCGTGGAAAAGGGTGACCGCGTCATCGTCTACATGCCCATGATCCCGCAGGCGGTGATGGCCATGCTGGCCTGCGCGCGGTTGGGGGCGGTGCATTCGGTGGTGTTCGGCGGCTTCGCCCCCAACGAACTGGCCACCCGCATCGACGACGCCAAGCCCAAGGCCATCATCTCCGCCTCCTGCGGCATCGAGCCGAACCGGGTGGTGAAGTACAAGCCGATGCTGGATTCCGCCATCGAGCTGTCGTCCCACAAGCCCTCGGCCTGCATCATCTTCCAGCGTCCGCAGGAAACCGCCACCCTGGTGGACGGCCGCGACGTGGAATGGTTTGCTGCGCAGGAAGGCGTGGAGCCGGCGGAATGCGTGCCGGTGGAAGCCACCGATCCGCTGTACATCCTCTACACCTCGGGCACCACGGGGCAGCCCAAGGGCGTCGTGCGCGACAACGGCGGCCACGCGGTGGCGCTGAAGTGGACGATGAGCAACATCTACGACATGAAGCCGGGCGAGGTGTTCTGGGCGGCGTCGGACGTGGGCTGGGTGGTCGGCCACTCCTACATCTGCTACGCCCCGCTGCTGCACGGCTGCACCACGCTGATGTTCGAAGGCAAGCCGGTGGGCACGCCCGACGCCGGCACCTTCTGGCGCGTGATCCAGCAGCACAAGGTCTCCACCCTCTTCACCGCGCCGACGGCGTTCCGCGCCATCAAGCGCGAAGACCCCAACGGCACCTTCATCGGCAAGTACGACCTGTCGTGCCTGCGCGCGCTGTTCCTGGCCGGCGAGCGGTCGGACCCCGACACGCTGCACTGGGCCGAGGACAAGCTGAACGTTCCGGTCATCGACCATTGGTGGCAGACGGAAACCGGCTGGGCCATCACCGGCAACCCGCTGGGCGTCCATCTGTTCCCCATCAAGTACGGCTCGGCCACCCGCCCGATGCCCGGCTGGGACATCCGCATCCTGAACGCCGAGCAGCAGGAGGTGCCGCGCGGCGACACCGGGGCCATCTGCGCCAAGCTGCCGCTGCCTCCCGGCACCTTCCCCACCCTGTGGAACGCGGAAGAGCGCTATGTGAAGGCGTACATGACCGATTATCCCGGCTATTACCAGACGGGGGATGCCGGTTTCGTCGATGACGACGGCTACGTCTACATCATGGCCCGCACCGACGACATCATCAACGTCGCCGGCCACCGCCTGTCCACCGGCGGGATGGAGGAGGTTCTGGCTTCCCACCCCGACGTGGCGGAATGCGCGGTGATCGGCGTCGCCGACCAGCTCAAGGGCCAGGTGCCGCTGGGGCTGCTGGTGCTCAAGGCCGGCGTCACCCGCTCCAACGAGGATATCGTCAAGGAAGTGGTGGCGCTGGTGCGCGAAAAGATCGGCCCCGTCGCCGACTTCAAGCGCGCGGTGGTCGTGGAGCGTCTGCCCAAGACCCGCTCGGGCAAGATCCTGCGCGGCACCATGCAGAAGATCGCCGACGACCAGGAATACAAGACCCCCGCCACCATCGACGATCCGGCCATCCTGTCGGAAATCGCCGACGCGCTGCAGGGCCTGGGCTACGCCAAGGACCACCACGGCGCCGCCTGATCCCTTCCGGCTCTCGTGACGGGCCTTTGGTGAAAAGCCCCCTTCCTTCGGGAAGGGGGCTTTTTTCATCGGTGCGGGCGGAACCGCGCACGCGCGGCGAGGGTTGAATCGCGGGGATATCGTTCCCCGGCAGATCACCGAAGGGAGGCACCATCCATGGCCGTACGGGAATCCACCGCACGTTGGTCGGGCGCGTTGAAGGACGGCAGCGGCACCATGCGCCTGGGCAGCGGCGCGTTCGAAGGGCCGTACTCCTACCCCTCGCGGTTCGAGGACGGGGCCGGCACCAACCCGGAAGAACTGATCGGGGCGGCCCACGCCGGCTGCTTCTCCATGGCGCTGGCCGCCGGGCTGGGCAAGGCCGGGTTCACGCCGGCCAGCATCGCCACCACCGCGCGGGTCCATTTCGGATCGTCCGGCGGGGTGGTCGCCATTTCCCGCATCGACCTGGACACGGAAGCGGCGGTGCCGGGCATCGACGATGCGGCGTTCCAGAAGATCGCCGCCGAAACCAAGGAGATCTGCCCGGTGTCCAAGGCGCTGGCCGGGGTGGAGATCACCCTGTCGGCCCGGCTGGCGTAACGGTCCCCTTGCCGGAAAGCCCGTCGCGCAGGCGGCCCAGCAGATCGTCGGTGAGATAGGGTTTCTGGAGAACCACCAGCCGCTCCTCGTGCAGGAGCGGCTGGGGGATCTCGGCATAGCCGGTGACCATCACCACCGGCAGGCCGGGATAGAGACCACGCAGGCGGCGGGTCAGCTCCAGGCCGGTCATGCCGGGCATGGCGTAATCGGTCACCACCGCATCCGGGCGGCGGCGCGCGGCGCACTCCAGCGCCTCTTCCCCGGTTCCGGCCTCTTCCACCTCGTACCCATGCTCGCTCAGCAGGGCGGCGGTGGCCAGACGGACCAGCACCTCGTCTTCCACCAGAAGGATGGCGGCGGCGGTGGCCACAGGCGGCGGCGGGGGCGGGACGGCGTCGTCCGGCTCGGCGGTGGCCGCGAAGGGCGCGCGGGGCAGCAGCAGGGTGATGGTGGTTCCCTGGCCGAGCCGGCTGTCCAGCAGCACCGCCCCCCCGGACTGCGCCGCCAGGCCGTGGACCATGCTGAGGCCCAGGCCGGTGCCGTGGCCCACGCCCTTGGTGGTGAAGAAGGGTTCGAAGGCGCGGGCCGCCACCTCCTCCGACATGCCGGTTCCGGTGTCGCGCACGGCGACGCGCACATAGTCGCCGGGGGCCACGCCGGGAGCGGGCGGGGCGGGGCAGGCGGCGTTGCCGACCGCGATGGTCAGGGTGCCGCCGCCGGGCATGGCGTCGCGGGCGTTGATGGACAGGTTGAGGATGGCCATTTCCAACTGGTTGGCGTCCACCAGCGCCGGCCACAGGCCGGGCTCCGTTTCCCGCACGATCTGGATGGTGCCGCCCAGGGTGCGTTCCATCAGCCCCTGCATGCCCGCCACCAGCGCCGCCACGTCCACCGCCCGCGGGTCCAGCCGCTGCCGGCGGGAAAACGCCAGAAGATGCTGGGTCAGGGTGGCGCCGCGCTTCACCGCCTGCTGCGCGGTCAGCAGGGGGGTCATCACCTCCGGCCCCGGCTGGCGGATCTCGACCAGATAGAGGGCGGCCCCCACCGCCTGGAGCAGGTTGTTGAAGTCGTGGGCGATGCCGCCGGTCAGATGGCCGATGGCCTCCATCTTCTGGGCCTGGCGCAGGGAATCCTCGGCGGCGCGGAGCGCTGCCAGGGCGTTTTCCCGCTCCGTCACGTCGCGTCCCACCATGAAGGCGCCGATGGGCGCCCCGTCGCTGCCGGGAATGGCGTCGTAGACCACCTCCACGTGCCGTGTCCGGCCGGGATCGGCGGAGGAGGTGAACCGGCGCATGGCGGTCAGCCGCTCGCCCGACAGGGCGCGCTGCCAGTGGCCGAAGGCTTCGCCGGGAATCAGGATGCGGAACTGTGGCCCGTCCCCGTCGTCGGGCGGGGCGCCGCCGTCGCGGGATTCCAGCCGGCTGCCGATGCGGGGGCTGCGCCCGAACGCCCATTCCACGTTGCGCTGATAGGCGGTGTTGAACAGGATCAGCCGGTGGCTGGTGTCGATGGCGGCCACCAGATCGCTGGTGCGTTCCACGATGGCGGCGAACAGGCGGCGGTCGGCGGCGTGGCGCTCCGACGCCTCGATCAGCCGCTCCTCCATGATCCGGCGCCGCTCGGTCACATCCTCCAGCACGCCGACGGCGCGGGTGGACAAGGTGGGGGAGCCGGGAACCGCCTCGGCCAGGAACGATCCGCGGATGGCCAGCCAGCGCCGGGGCGAGTCCGGCGGTTCCACCGGGAATTCCAGGTCGAATTCCTCCACCGTCGCGTGACGGGGCATCAGGGCGGCCATCAGCCCGTCGATGTGCTCCAGCGGCACGTGCAGCAGCCAGGCGTCGAGCGGCGCGTCCAGCTCGCCCGCCGGGCCGATTCCCAGCAGCTCGGCGGCGCGGCCCCAGCCGTGGAAGCGGCGGGTCAGGGGATCGAAGCGCCACACGCCGATGCGTCCGGCCTCCATGGACAGGCGGCGCTGGGCGTCGGCATCCTTCAGCCGGCGGCTGGTGGCCCGCAGCGCGTCGGCAACCGCGCTGACCTCGCGGATCACGGCGGGCGGCGGGGTGGGGGACGTGCCGCGGCCCAGCGCATCGGCCATCACCGCCAGCCGGCGCACGGGGTCGGAGATGCGCCGGCCCACCAGCAGCGTCAGCCCCGTGCTGAGCAGCAGCACCAGCCCGCCCCCGGCGGCCATCAGCATCAGCGACGACCGCAACGGGGCGTCGATGTGGGCGGCGGGGACGGTCACCGTCACCATCCACCCCGACAGGGACGAGCGGGCGAAGGCGGTGAACAGGCCGGTCTGGCTGCTGTCGTCGCGGAACGATCCGCTGCGCTGCCCCGCCGTGGCGGCGGCGGTGGCCGCCGACGTGGTGCCGCCCACCGACACGGGGTCGAAGGGTGCTCGGGCGATGATCCGCCCCTTGGTGTCGGACAGGGCGGCGGTCCAGCCCTCGGGCACGCCCTGGCGCTGCATCACCCCGGCCCACAGGTGAGCGGGCGCGCCCATGCTGAGGACATAGCGCAGGGTGGCGCCGTCCTTGACCGGCACGCCCACCGTCACCAGCGGCGTGTTGCTGATCGACCCGGTGAACAGGTCGGAAACCGCGGCTTCCCCGGTTTCCGCCACCCGCCGCATCATGGGCGACCCGCCGGCATCGGGAAGCGGTGTGCCATAGGGCAGGCGCGTGGCCCACAACTGCTGCCCCTGGGCGGTGGCCAGCACGATGTTGGTGCCTTCGCGGCGGATTTCCTTGTTGCGCAGAAGCTCCGACGCCTGCCGGTGCAGCTCGGCCATGTCACCGGTCACGAACCCGTGGGCGGTGGACAGAACCTGCAGCGTGGCGATCATCGCCGTCAGCTCGCGTTCCACCGCCACCGCCAGCGACAGGGCCACCTGATGGCCCTGGTGTTCGGCGTTGGCCCGCTGGGCATCGGCCATCCGCACCACCATCCAGGCGGAAAAGGCCAGCATCGGCAGCATCGCCGCCAGCACCAGCCCGGCCAGCCCGATGCGCAGGGACACGCCGCGGCGAGGCGGCGGCGCCTCCGTCATCCGGGTTTCCTGGGCTGGCGGCGGCGGTGTCGTCGGCTGCACCCGCGGATCTCGAACGGTTGTCGGGGAAAACGCACTGGAAAAAAGGCCGGGGGAGAACGCCCGCCCGGCCCTTTGCCTCTCACATCAGGGCAGCGGCTTGCCGTCCATCAGGCCGACGAAGCGGTCGAACAGGTAATGGCTGTCCTGCGGGCCGGGCGACGCCTCGGGGTGGTACTGCACCGAGAAGACCGGCTTGCCCTTCAGGCGGATGCCCTCGTTGGTGCCGTCGAACAGGCTGACGTGGGTGACCTCCACATCCGGCGGCAGGCTTTCGGGCACCACGACGAAGCCGTGGTTCTGGCTGGTGATCTCCACCCGCCCGGTGGCGAGATCCTTCACCGGGTGGTTGGCGCCGCGGTGGCCGCGGGGCATCTTTTCCGTGCGCCCGCCCAGCGCCAGCGACAGCATCTGGTGGCCCAGGCAGATGCCGAACAGCGGCAGGCCGGTGTCCAGCAGGCCGCGGATGGTCGGCACGGCGTACGCGCCGGTGGCCGCGGGGTCGCCGGGGCCGTTGGACAGGAACACGCCGTCGGGCTTGTGGCTCATCACCTCGTCCACGGTGGCGGTGGCGGGAACCACCGTCACCTTGCAGCCCGCCGCGGCCAGACAGCGCAGGATGTTGCGCTTGGCGCCGAAATCCAGGGCGACCACGTGGAAGCGCGGCGTGTCCTGGGTGGCGTAGCCGCCGCCGATGGTCCACGCCGCCTCGGTCCAGCCGTAGGTCTGGGTGCAGGACACGTCCTTGGCCAGGTCCATGCCCTCCAGCCCCGGCCACCCGGCGGCCTTGGCGGTCAGGGCATCGAGGTCGAATTTCCCGTCGGGGGCGTGGGCGACCACGCCGTTGGGCGCGCCCAGGTCGCGGATGCGGCGGGTCAGGCGGCGGGTGTCCACGCCGGCCAGGCCGATCAGGTTGTGGCTCTTCAGCCAGGCATCCAGGTGCTGGGTCGAGCGCCAGTTGGACGGCTGGGTGATGTCGGCGCGCAGGATCAGGCCGCGGGCGGCGGGGGTCACCGTCTCGATATCCTCGGGCGTGGTGCCGACGTTGCCCACGTGCGGGAAGGTGAAGGTGATGATCTGGCCGGCGTAGCTGGGATCGGTCAGGATTTCCTGATAGCCGGTCATGGAGGTGTTGAAGCACACCTCGCCGACGGCATCGCCCACCGCACCGATGCCTCGGCCCTTGAACACCGTACCGTCGGCCAGAACCAGAACGCCCGTCGGGGCGTCATCGGGAAGAGGGGAGATGGGCATCGGGTCAGACCTTAGCATCGGCCGCTGGCGGGCGGCGTAGGAAACATGCGGCTCGTCCGCGGGGGCCGGGCGCGGCGAGACCCGCCCGTTGACGAGGCCAGCGGACGAGCCGCCATCGAATAGACAGCCCCACCCGTCCGGTCAAGTCCGATATGGGAATGGCCGGGCCGCTCTGCCAGCGCAAGCCCCGCGGGGGGCAGGCCCGATGCCCCGCCACTGGAAAGGGGCTTGAGAAGTCCGATATCAATTCGTTAGGTGTTTCCCGCATGATTGGTGTCCCGGAAACGGGGGCCGGGCCGGCCCATCGGCCCAACAACGCTGTTTTTAAGGAACCTTGCGATGCTGCGAACCCGGTTGAACGAGTCGCTGAAGGAAGCCATGAAGGCCAAGGACCAGCGCACGGTGTCCACCGTGCGGCTGATCCTGGCCGCGCTGAAGGATCGCGACATCGCCGCCCGCTCGCGCGGGGTGATGGACGGGATCGACGAAACCGAAATCCTGTCGATGCTCCAGACCATGATCAAGCAGCGCCAGGAATCGATCACGATGTACGAGCAGGGCGGGCGCTGCGAACTGGCCGAGCAGGAACGCGAGGAAATCGCGGTGATCGAGGGCTTCCTGCCCAAACAGCTCACCGACGGCGAGACCAAGCAGGCCATCGACGCGGTGATCGCCGAGATCGGCGCCGCCAGCATCAAGGACATGGGCCGGACCATGGCCGAACTGCGCGCCCGCTACGCCGGACGCATGGACTTCACCAAGGTGAGCGGCATCGTGAAGCAGGTTCTGGCGTCCTCGTGACGCCGGGTAACCGGTAGAAAAGAGCCCTATGGCCTTCCCGCCGCAGTTCCTGGAAGAATTGCGTGCCCGCCTCGCCCTGTCGGCGGTGGTGGGCAAACGGATGCGGCTGATCCGCGCCGGGCGGGAATACAAGGCCCCGTGCCCGTTTCATCATGAAAAGACCCCATCGTTCTATGTGAACGACCAGAAGGGCTTTTTTCATTGCTTCGGTTGCGGGGCCCACGGCGACATCATCGGTTTCGTGATGCGCCACGACAATCTGGCCTTTCCCGAGGCGGTCGAGGCCCTGGCGGGGGAGGCCGGGCTGCAGGTGCCGCGCCCGACCGAGGAAGACCGGCGCAAGTACGAACGGCGCAAGACCCTCCACGACCTGATGGAGGAAAGCTGCCGCTGGTTCGAACAGCAGCTCCGCGGACCCGCCGGGCGGGCGGGCATGGATTACCTGCTCCGCCGCGGGCTAGACGGCGAGGCCATGGCCCGCTTCCGCCTGGGCTTCGCGCCGGCGGACTCGGGGGCCATGCGGCGGCACCTGCTGGGGCTGGGCTACAGCGACGACGACATGCTGACCGCCGCCCTGCTGCGCCAGCCCGAGGACGGGCGCAGTCCCTACGCCTTCTTCCGCAACCGGGTGATGTTCCCCGTCACCGACCGGCGGGGGCAGGTGGTGGCGTTCGGCGGGCGCATCCTGGAGGGCGACGGGCCGAAATACGTCAACTCATCCGACACGCCGCTGTTCCACAAGGGATCGCTGCTCTACGGCATGTCGCGGGCGCGCCAGGCCGCCTCCGACGGCCAGCCGGTGCTGGTGGCCGAGGGGTACATGGACGTCATCGCCCTGGTGCGGGCGGGATACGAGGGGGCGGTGGCCCCGCTGGGCACCGCGCTCACCGAAACCCAGGTGCAGGAGCTGTGGAAGCTGATCCCCGGCGAGGTGAAGGAGCCGGTCCTGTGCTTCGACGGCGACAACGCCGGGCGGCGGGCGGCGTGGCGGGCGGTGGAGCGCATCCTGCCCCATCTGGCCCCCGGCCATTCGGCCCGCGTCGCCTTCCTGCCCGAAGGGGAGGATCCCGACAGCCTGATCCGCACCCATGGCCCCAAGGCGATCCAGCCGCTGCTGCAACAGGCCATCCACCTGATCGACGCCCTGTGGCAGATGGAGACCGAGAACCGCCGTGCCGACACGCCCGAGGCCAAGGCCGCGGTCAAGGCGGCGCTGGAGGACCGGGTGGGCCAGATCGCCCACCGCGACGTCCAGGCCTATTACCGAAGTGAGATCCGCCGCCGGCTGGATGCGGCCTTCGCGCCGCCGCCGCGGTTCCGCTCCGGCGATTCCCGAGTCGGGGCGAACGGGGGGGGATGGGGTGCGAATCGGGTACCCCGGCGGCACACGCCGGGGCTGGCCGGTGCCCGCACATCGGCCCCCCAGGGCCACCGGCGCACCCCGCCGCGCCGCCTGACGCTGGAGAACACACGGGAACGGCTGCTGCTGGCGGCGGTTATCAATCATCCCGACCTGTTCGATACGGTAGGGGAACACCTCGGCATGGTGGTTTTCCCGGCCGGTCCGCTGGAAGATCTACGGCAAACGCTGATCGCAACCCTGTCGTCCCTGCCGGAAGGCGACTCGAGGCTTGACGCGGACGCGCTCCATAGCCATTTGTCATCGGCCGGCTTCGATACCATTTTGGCGTCGTTGCTCAGCAGGACGACCTATGACCACGGACGGTTCGCTCAGCCCGACGCTTCTCCGCAGGAAGCGTTGCAGGGATGGTGGCCGACGTGGCGTCATGTGCATCACCGTCAGGTGCGTGCCGAATTGAGAGAGGCGCAAGAGATCTTGGCTCGCGAGAACAGTGAGGAAGCTCTTGCCCGTGTCGTCGCGCTGCAGCAGGAGGTCATCAGGACCGGAATGGGAATCGCGGACGATTCCGACCTTGACGACGGGGCGTTGTAGGAATGACGGAACGTTGGCAGGGCGGGGTTGTTATAACCAATGGCGAAGCCAGGGTGTTCATGATGGATCGGAACCAGCCGACGGGATAGGCGGAAGCGTGCCGTAACACGGTTTCGTTCATTCTCGTTTTTTCTCTGGGGTAATGCGGGGGCAGCAGTCGCATGGCCACGAAAGCAGCAAGCGGCGTGGAAGCATCGGAAACGCGGGACGAGACGGGTGACGGCCCGCTCATGGACGGCATGGGGCTGGCGGTCAAGAAGATGATCGCCCGCGGGAAGGAGCGCGGCTATGTCACCTATGACGAGCTGAACTCGGCCCTGCCGCCGGATTCGTCCTCGTCCGAGCAGATCGAAGACACGATGGCGATGCTCTCCGAGATGGGCATCAACGTCGTCGAATCGGAAGAGCAGGACGACGCCGCCAACGCCGGCGGCGACGGCGACGGCGAGGGGCGCGCGTCCGGCAACCTGGACGACGACGACATCGGCCGTACCGACGACCCCGTGCGCATGTACCTGCGCGAGATGGGTTCGGTCGAACTGCTGAGCCGCGAGGGCGAAATCGCCATCGCCAAGCGGATCGAAGCCGGCCGCGAGATGATGATCGGCGCCATCTGCGAATCGCCCCTGACCATCAAGGCGATCCTGGAGTGGCACGACGATCTTCTCGAAGGGAAGATGCTGCTGCGCGACATCATCGATCTGGACGCCACCTATGGCGGCGGCCCGGACGGTGAGGGGCTGCCCGACGGCATCCCGCCCGAAGCCCTGGCCGAGGGCGCGGAACCCGAGGCCGAGGCCGAGGAACAGCCGGAAGGGCTGGAGCGCCCCGAGATGGAGGGCGACGCGGAAGGCGACGAGGACAACAACATGTCCCTGTCGGCCATGGAAGCCGCGCTGAAGCCGCAGGTTCTCGAAACCTTCGAGAACATCAAGGCCACCTACGACAAGCTGCACAAGATCCAGGAGCAGCGCCTGACCGCGCTCCAGCGCGGCGAGGACGTGGCCAAGACCGCGGACAAGAAGTACGAGAAGCTCAAGGCCGAGATGGTCGAGCTGATGAACACGGTGCGCCTGAACAACGGCCGCATCGAACAGCTCGTCGAACAGCTCTACGGCCTGAACCGCAAGCTGACCGGGTTCGAAGGCAAGCTCCTGCGCATGGCCACCGACTGCCGTGTGAAGCGCGAGGACTTCCTGAACCATTACTTCGGCCACGAACTCGACCCCAACTGGGTGGACCGGGTGAAGGGGCTGAACCCGAAGACCTGGGGCCGCTTCGTCGAGAAGTACGGCGACGACATCGTCCGCACCCGGTCGGACATCAGCAGCATTTCCGACGCCTCCCGCCTGCCCATCGGCGAGTTCCGCCGCATCGTCTCCACGGTGCAGAAGGGCGAGAAGGAAGCCAGCCGCGCCAAGAAGGAGATGGTGGAGGCCAACCTGCGCCTCGTCATCTCCATCGCCAAGAAGTACACCAACCGCGGCCTGCAGTTCCTGGACCTGATCCAGGAGGGCAACATCGGCCTGATGAAGGCGGTGGACAAGTTCGAGTACCGCCGCGGCTACAAGTTCTCCACCTACGCCACCTGGTGGATCCGGCAGGCCATCACCCGCTCCATTGCCGATCAGGCCCGCACCATCCGCATCCCGGTGCACATGATCGAGACGATCAACAAGCTGGTCCGCACCAGCCGCCAGATGCTGCACGAGATCGGCCGCGAGCCGGCCCCGGAAGAGCTGGCCGAGCGGCTGATGATGCCGCTGGAAAAGGTGCGCAAGGTTCTGAAGATCGCCAAGGAGCCGATCTCTCTCGAAACCCCCATCGGCGACGAGGAAGACAGCCATCTGGGCGATTTCATCGAGGACAAGAACGCGGTGCTGCCGCTGGACGCCGCCATTCAGGCGAACCTGCGCGAGACCACCACCCGCGTGCTGTCGTCGCTGACCGCGCGTGAGGAACGGGTTCTGCGGATGCGTTTCGGCATCGGCATGAACACCGACCACACGCTGGAAGAGGTCGGCCAGCAGTTCAACGTGACCCGCGAGCGCATCCGCCAGATCGAGGCGAAGGCCCTGCGCAAGCTGAAGCATCCGTCGCGGTCGCGCAAGCTGCGCAGCTTCCTGGACACCTGAGCGTAAAGCACAGGCACCAGTCACGAAGCCCTCTCTTCCTGCCGGAAGAGGGGGCTTTTGTGTATATCCGAGTATTCAGGGGCTTTTGGTGCGGCGACGTCTGCGATTGACAAGCGCCGTCCTTTGATTCAGCCTTTCAGGACGGCCGGGGCGGGTGGTAGCAACACCCGCCCCGGCCTGACCACAACTCGACTAACCCAAGGAGTCGACTCATGGCTAATGTGGTGGATACCACAGGCACACCCCTGCGCGTGCAAAATTCCCAAACCGCCGATTCCCGGAACGCCGACCCGGTGACGGTGCTGCTGGACGTGATGGAGCGTCAGGTGGCGGGGTGGAAGACCCTGTCTCCCGATGACGACGATTTGCGGGACCGGGTGGCGGCGCTGACCTGGGACGAGACCAGTGCGCTGCTGCGGCGGACGGAGCCGACGACGCTGACCGGCGTCATCCGGGCCTTGCACCATGTGGTGGACCGGATCGCCCACGGTCCCGGCGGCGGCCCCCGCGACCACACGCTGCCGCTGGCCCGCAACGCCGTCGCCGCGCTGGAACGGATGGTGGGGGCGTAAAATCCCCGTTCTTCCCCCTCTCCCCACCGGGGAGAGGGGAGGCCGGGTGCCTCCATTCCTCCACCCCCCGCCATACGTGTGGTTGCCGTCAGCGTCAGCTTTCTCCATCATGGACACAGCCGTCGATGGAGGGATGATGAGCGGAGCCGTGCGTTTCGTGCAGGGTGGCCGGGTGGTCGAGGTGCACGGGGTGTCCCCCACCACCACCGTGCTGCAATGGCTGCGGTCCCAGGGCCGCACCGGCACCAAGGAGGGCTGCGCCGAGGGCGATTGCGGCGCCTGCACCGTGGTGGTCGGCGATCTGGTGACCGATACGGCGGGGGTGCCGCGGGTCCGTTACCGCGCCGTCAACGCCTGCATCCTGTTCCTGCCCATGCTCCATGGCCGGCTGCTGCTGACGGTGGAGGATCTGGCCGCCGGCGACGGCGCGCTGCACCCGGTGCAGCAGGCGCTGGTGGACGCCCACGCCTCCCAATGCGGGTTCTGCACGCCGGGGTTCGTCATGGCGCTGTTCGCGCTCGTCCATGACGAGGGCGCACCCACGGGCGACGACGCCATTCACGACGCGCTGGCCGGCAACCTGTGCCGCTGCACCGGCTACCGCCCCATCGTCGATGCCGCCCGCCGGCTGCTGAGCGAACGCGGCACCCGCGACCGTTTCGACCGGGCGGAGGCCGGCATCATCTCCCTGCTGCAATCGGTGGAGCCGGCGCCGGGTGGGCTGACCCTGGCCGAAGGGGACACGGTGTTCCTCGCCCCGCCGACGCTGGACGCGCTGTCGGCGGCGGTGTCGCACCATCCCGACGCGGTGTTCGTGTCGGGCGGCACCGACGTCGGGCTGTGGGTCACCAAGCAGGGGCGGGAGTTGCCCGCGGTCATTCATCTGGGGGCGGTGGAGGAGCTTCTGACCATCAAGGAGCAGGACGGCTCCCTCGACATCGGGGCGGCGGTGACCTATGCCCGGCTGCTGCCGCTGCTGCGGCGGCGGATTCCGGCGTTCGCGGATCTGGTGTCCCGCATCGGGGCGGCGCAGGTGCGCAACATGGGCACGCTGGGCGGCAACATCGCCAACGGTTCCCCCATCGGCGACACCATGCCGGCGCTGCTGGCGCTGGGCGCCTCGCTGGGTCTGTACCGCCATGGGGCATGGCGCACGGTGGCGCTGGAGGATTTCTACGTGGGGCGGCGCCAGACGGTGCTGATGCCGGGGGAGATCGTGGCCCGTGTGGTCATCCCCATCCCCAAGCCCGATGAGCGGTTCGCGGTGTGGAAGGTCAGCAAGCGGCGGGATCAGGACATCTCCGCGGTCTGCGCCGCCTTCCGGCTGCGGCTGGACGGGCAGGGGCGTGTGGACAGCCTGCGCACCGGCTATGGCGGCATGGCCGCCACCCCGGCCCGCGCGCGGTCGCTGGAAACCTTCCTGCCCGGCCGGCCGTGGACCGAGGAGACCGTCACCGCCGCCCGCGCGGCGCTGGACCGGGATTTCGCGCCGCTGGACGACATGCGCGCCTCGTCCGATTACCGCCGTCTGGTGGCGGGCAACCTGCTGCTGCGGTTCTTCCATGACACCGCCGGCCCGGCACCGGCGGGGGAGGCGGCCCATGACTGACACGATTTCACCCACCGGCGCCGCCCCGGCGGCCCGCCCCATCCGCGGCGGGGTCCACAGCGCCATCGCCCACGACAGCGGCGCCGGCCATGTGACCGGCGCCGCCCGCTATGTGGACGACCTGCCGGAACTGCCGGGCACGCTGCACGCCGCCGTGCACCTGTCGGAACGGGCGCACGCCCGCATCCTGGGCATGGATCTGGCGCAGGCGCGCATAGCACCCGGCGTCCACGCCGTGGTGACGCTGGATGACGTGCCGGGGGAAACCGATGTGGGGGCGGTGCTGCCCGGCGATCCCCTGCTGGCGGGGGACACGGTGCTTTATGCCGGTCAGGCGATCGTGGCGGTGGCGGCGGACACGCTGCTGCAGGCCCGGGCATCCGCCCGCCGCATCGCCGTCTATTACGAGGATCTCCCCGCCGTGCTGACGGCGGAGGAGGCGCTGGACCAGGGGCTGTTCGTCAGCCCGGCCCAGACCTTCCGCCGCGGCGACGCGGCGGCGGACCTGGAATCGTCGCCCCGGCGGCTGTCGGGCACGCTGCGGGTGGGCGGGCAGGATCACTTCTATCTGGAAACCCACATCGCCTATGCCATCCCCGGCGAGGACGGGGCGATGCTGATCCACTCCTCCACCCAGCACCCGTCGGAGGTGCAGGCCACCGTCGCCAAGGTGCTGGGCCGCCCCATGAGCGCCGTCACGGTGGAATGCCGCCGGCTGGGCGGCGGTTTCGGAGGCAAGGAATCCCAGGCGGCCCACGTGGCGGCCATCGCCGCGGTGCTGGCGGCGGCCTGCGGGCGCCCGGTGAAATTCCGCATGGACCGCGACGACGACATGCTGATGACCGGCAAGCGCCACGACTTCCATGTGCGCTACGACGTGGGCTTCGACGACGACGGGCGCATCCGGGCGCTGGATGTGGAACTGGCGGCCCGCTGCGGCATGTCGCCCGACCTGTCCAACGGCGTGGTGGACCGGGCCATGTTCCACGCCGACAACGCCTATTTCCTGCCCGCCGCCACGGTCACCGGCCACCGCTGCATGACCCACACGGTGTCCAACACCGCGTTCCGCGGGTTCGGCGGGCCGCAGGGCATGGCGGCCATCGAGCATGTGGTGGACGCGGTCGCCCGGTCGCTGGGCCGCGACCCGCTGGACGTACGGCGGGCGAACCTGTACGGGCCGGGGCGGGACGTGACGCCCTATGGCATGACGGTGACCGACACCGACATCCTGCCCACCTTGCTGGACCGGGTGGAGCGCACCAGCGGCTACCGCCGCCGCCGGGCGGAGATCGACGCCTTCAACCGCGCGAACCGGGTGCGCAAACGGGGGCTGGCGCTGACGCCGGTGAAGTTCGGCATCTCCTTCACCGCCCGCCATCTCAATCAGGCGGCGGCGCTGGTCAACGTCTACACCGACGGCTCGGTGCAGGTGAACCACGGCGGCACCGAGATGGGGCAGGGCATCCATGTGAAGATGGCCCAGATCGCGGCGGAGGTGTTCCAGATCGACGTGGATGCCATCCGCGTCACCGCCTCCAACACCGACAAGGTGCCCAACGCCCCGCCGTCCGCCGCCTCCACCGGCACCGACCTCAACGGGCACGCGGTGCGCACGGCGGCGCTGACGGTCAGGAACGCCATCGCCGCCTTTCTGGCCGAGCATTTCGGTGTCGCCATCGAGCGGGTGGTGTTCGAGGCCAACCGCATCACCGCCGGCAACCACGCCCTGACCTTCGCCGAGGCGGCCAGGCTGGCCTATCTCAACCGCGTGCCGCTGTCGGCCACCGGCCACTACAAGACGCCGAAGATCTGGTGGGACGCGGCGGCGGGGCGGGGGCGGCCCTTCTTCTATTTCGCCTGGGGCGTGGCGGTGACCGAGGCGGAGATCGACACCCTGACCGGCGAATACAGCTTCCCCCGCGCCGATCTGGTGCAGGATTGTTCCGGGTCCATCAACCCGGCCATCGACCGCGGGCAGGTGGAGGGCGCTTTCGTCCAGGGGCTGGGCTGGGTGACGTGCGAGGAGCTGTGGTGGGACGCCGAGGGCCGGCTGAAGACCCACGCCCCCAGCACCTACAAGATCCCCACCTCCCGCAGCGTGCCCGCCGATTTCCGCGTGGAGCTGTTCGACGGCTGTCCCAACCGCGAGGACACCATCCACCGCTCCAAGGCGGTGGGCGAGCCGCCGCTGATGCTGGCGCTGTCGGCGTGGCTGGCGCTGAAGGACGCGGTGGCGGCGGTGGGCAACCACGCCCACCCGGTGACCCTGGACATCCCCGCCACGCCCGAACGCGTGCTGATGGCGTGCGCGGCGGTGCGGGCGGGGGTGGACGGCTGATATACGCTCCCTTCCCCCACCCCCTCTTCTGGAGTAAGGGTGGGGGAGGTGGATCAGCGATGGTGGCGGACGGGTGATCGGGGTTTTCGATTCTGGGCACGGCGGGCTGACCGTGCTGAGGGCGCTGGTGGATGCGGCACCGGACCGGCCCTTCGTCTATCTGGGCGACCATGGCAAGGCCCCCTATGGCCTGCGCAGCGAAGAGGACGTGTACGAGCTGACCCGCCGCGGGGTGGACGCGCTGTTCGCCCGCGGGTGCCGGCTGGTGGTGGTGGCCTGCAACACCGCCGCCGCCGTGGCGCTGCGGCGGATGCAGCGGACCTGGCTGCCCACCGCGTGGCCGGGCCGCAACGTGCTGGGCGTGCTGGTGCCGATGGTGGAGGCCATCACCCGCGTGCCGTGGATGGTGGAAGCGCCGCCCGTCCCCCCCCTGGACGAACCGGCGGGGCCGCCGCGCACGGTGGCGGTGTTCGCCACGCCGCTGACCGTCGCCAGCGGCTCCTTCCCCCGCGAAATCGCCAAGCGCGCGCCGGATGTGCGCGTGCTCCAGCAGCCGTGCAACGATCTGGCCGGCATGATCGAGCGCGGCGCCACCGCGGACGAGATGGCTCCCCGCGTCGCCGGCTATGTGGCGGAATTGCTGGCGCAACTGGACGGCGTGCCGCTGGACACGGTGGTTTTGGGGTGCACCCATTACCCGCTGGTGGCACCGCTGTTCACCCGCGCCCTGCCGCCGGGGGTGGAGGTGCTGTGCCAGCCGACCCTGACGGCGCGGTCGCTGGAAAACTATCTGGAACGCCACCCGGAATACGCCCCCGGCCCGGCGGAAGCGGGGCAGGGGCCGGTGTTCCTGACCACCGGCCCGGTGGAGACGGTCAGCCGGCTGGCCGGGCGTTTCTTCGGGCACCCCACCCCCTTCGCATCCCTGGGTTCATAGCCCGCGCGGGAACTCCGCCGGCCCGCACGCGTTCTCTCCGGTACCAGACCATCGTCAGACCGGAGGACCGAGACCGATGCCAGCCCGCGCCCTTACCCCCGCCGTCCTGGCCCTGTCGTTGCTGGGAGCGGTGGCGGCGATGCCGGTTCTGGCCGCAGCGCCGGGCCACGCGGCCGCCCAGGAACGCCCGGTCCCCGACCGCCCCGTGGCGGTGTCGGCGGACGATCTGGAATCCCGCTCGGTCTTTGCCCCCGACGGCAGCCGGCTGGGCGAGATCGAGGATATCGTCGTCGATCCGGTCAGCGGGCGCATCGTCTATGCCGTGGTGGAGCTGGGCGGGTTCCTGGGCATCGGCGAACGGTCCTTCCCCGTGCCGTGGGCGCTGATGACGTCCACGCCCGACGGCCGGCTGGAGCTGAACGTTTCCGCCGACCGCATGAAGGGGGCGCCGCAGTTCACCGGCTCCAACCGTCCCGACATGACCGATCCCCAATGGGCCACCGCGGTTCATGCCTATTACGGCGTGCCGCCCTATTGGTCGGCGGAGGCGGTGGCGGCCAGCCGCGACACCGCCGCCCTGCGGCAGGAGGTGGACCGGCTGTCGCAGGAGGTGACCCGGTTGCATCAGGCCCTGGCCACGGCGCAGACGCCCCCGCCCGGCACCACCGGGGCCACCGCCCCCGCCGAACCCGGCGGCACGGGTGCCGATTCGCCGGCCCCGTCCCAGCCCCAGCCCTGAGCACGTTTCAAGGAGACAGACCCCATGTCCATCCGATCGGAGATTCACGATCACCGGCCGCCGGTCAACGTCGGCGACGGGGAACGGCTGGCGTCGCTGGTGGGCGGCAGCCTGTTGACGGTGGCGGGCCTGCGGCGGGGATCGGCGGTGGGCACGGTGATGGCGCTGGTGGGCGGTGTCCTGGCCGCCCGCGGCCTGACCGGCCATTGCCCGCTCTACAGCGCCATGGACCGCCGTCACGCCACCGGCCCCGACGATCCCGGCCCCGCCCGACGCTACACCCGCCACCCCGGCGACATCCACGGCACGGACTGCAAGGAGACGGTTGACGAAGCGGCGGAGGAATCCTTCCCCGCCAGCGACCCGCCCTCGTTCTCGCCGGGAAAGGCGTAAGGGGGAACAGCGTAATTATGTCGCAGGCGGTCAAAGCGGCCCCCGTCCGCGCTGGACCGGGGCTGTCTTTGTTTTGCGCCCGAACAAGACGGGGCAATTTTCGTGCGAAAATCGTTGGAAGAGCGGCCCCGAATGGTTGGGATTTTCTTTCCGGCGCCGATATGAAAATCAATTAAAGCTTCTATGACAATTATTTAACGCATTGCGGCAAAGAAAAAACACCGATATATTGCATCGCAGCATAGCCGTGGGATGACGGGCGCTTACCCCCGTCACCCGCACCGACCACGCTCGTTATAGGATTTCACCATGACGACCATCATCCCGGCCGCCGCCAGCCTGCACGGCAAGAAGGGCCTGATCCTCGGCATTGCCAACGACCAGTCGATCGCCTGGGGCTGTGCCAAGGCGTTCAAGGCTCTGGGCGCCGATCTGGCCATCAGCTACCTGAACGAAAAGGCCAAGCCCCATGTGGAGCCGCTGGCGGGCGAAATCGGGGCCGAGATCTTCGAGCCGGTGGACGTGACGGGCGAAGGCGAACTTCAGGCCATGTTCGACAAGATCGGCGAGAAGTGGGGCAAGCTGGACTTCGCGCTTCACTCCATCGCCTTCGCCCCGCGCGAGGATCTGCACGGCCGCGTGGTGGACGTGTCGCGCGACGGCTTCATGAAGGCCATGGACGTGTCGTGCCATTCGTTCATCCGCATGGCCCGCTATGCCGAACCGCTGATGAAGGACGGCGGCACGCTCATCACCATGTCGTATTTCGGCGCCATCCGCGTGATCGACAACTATGGCGTGATGGGGCCGGTGAAGGCGGCGCTGGAAGCCAGCGTGCGCTATCTGGCCGCCGAGCTGGGCCAGAAGGGCATCCGCGTCCACGCCGTGTCGCCCGGCCCGATCAAGACCCGTGCGGCGTCGGGCATCGCCCATTTCGACGAGCTGATGTCCAAGGCCGCCGACCGCGCGCCGGAACACCGGCTGGTGACCATCGAAGAGGTGGGCTACACCACCGCCTTCCTGGCCACCGACGGGGCAAAGGGCATCACCGGCAACACCACCTATGTGGATTGCGGTTATTCCATCGTTGGCTAACCCGGCCGCTTTGTTAGCGGTCCGTTAACTATAGATTGAAAACGAATGGCGGGCGGGGGCTTCGGCTCCCGCCCGTTTCGTTTGCGCGCGGTACGGAGATGCCGAACCGGGCGGGCGCGGGTGCGTCACATTGCCGTGTCGGCGACTTCCCGCTTCCGCCGGTAATCGAAAGTCGCGCATCATCGGCCTGCGCATAGGTGTTAAAGCGATGACGAAGAACGGATTTGTCAGCGCTGCGCGCCGGGGCGGCGGGTTTGACCAGGCAATGTTCGATTGTGATGCGTGACCATTTGCGTGCGGAACCATTGGCTGATGCCGGCATCAGCCCTTTACCGGCCCGGCGGCGGAACACCCGCCGGAGATTTATACTTACCGGAATTTAACCATTTTTGGTGTTGGTGAAAGGCCGGCGTGTTAAGGAACCGCCGGGAAGCATGGGTCGGAGGAGGCATGGCGGCCATACATTGGCGGCGGCAGCTCAGCGTCGGGCAGCCGTCCATCGACGAGGACCACAAGCATCTGATCGACTACCTCAACCAGTTGGACGAGGCGTTGCACGCGCGCACCTTCTTGCCGGCCAAGGTGGCGATGACGCTGATGAAGCTGCTGGAATACACCCACGAGCATTTTGCGCGCGAAGAACGCATCATGCAGATGGTGAAGTATCCCAAGTTCGCCGAGCACAAGGCCCAGCACGTCCATGCGGTGAAGATCATCAGCCAGTTGTCGGGCTATTTCACCCAGGATCCCACCCACGCCAACGCCGAGCGGATCTACAGCTTCACCGCCGACTGGCTGGTGAACCACATCATCTTGCAGGACACCCAGCTCACCCCCTATGTGCGCGGGGTATGGCTGTAGCCGCGGGCGGCCGCCCCCGATACGGTTGAGCGGGCGGGGCGTTGCGGCTACAAGGGGCGGCATCACCGCCACCCGGATCTTGGGAGCCGCCGCCATGCCCACCCCCCGTCTCGTCCTGCGCCGTCCCGACGACTGGCACGTCCATCTGCGCGACGGGGCCATGCTGGCGGCGGTGCTGCCGTTCACCGCGCGGCAGTTCGGGCGGGCGATCATCATGCCCAACCTGAAGCCTCCGGCGGCCACGGCGGCGGACGCCGCGGCCTATCGTGACCGCATCCTGGCGGCGCTGCCGGCGGGGGTGGAGTTCACGCCGCTGATGACGGCGTACCTGACCGACGCCACCGACCCGGACGATCTGGCGGCGGGGGCGGCGGCGGGGATCTTCACCGCGGCCAAGCTCTACCCGGCCAACGCCACCACCAACAGCGCCCATGGCGTCACCGACCTGAACCGCATCGCCCGCGTGCTGGAGCGGATGGCCGAGATCGGCCTGCCGCTGCTGATCCATGGGGAGGTGACGGACGGCAACGTTGACATCTTCGACCGCGAGGCGGTGTTCATCGACCGCACCCTGGCGCCGCTGCTGGAGCGCCATCCCACCTTGCGGGTGGTGCTGGAACACGCCACCACGCAGGAGGCGGTGGATTTCGTCCGCGCCCACGCGGACTCGGGCCGGGTGGGTGCGACCATCACGGCGCATCACCTGCTGATCAACCGTTCGCACATCTTCCAGGGCGGCATCCGCCCGCACCTGTACTGCCTGCCCATCGCCAAGCGGGAAAAGCACCGCCGGGCGCTGGTGGAAGCGGCCATTTCGGGCGAAGGCCCGTTCTTCCTGGGCACCGACACCGCCCCGCACCCGGTCACCGCCAAGGAGTCTGCGTGCGGCTGTGCCGGCTGCTTCACCGCCGCCACCGCCCTGGAACTTTACGCCGAAGCGTTCGAGGAGGCGGGCGCCCTGGATAAGCTGGAAGCCTTCGCCAGCCTGAACGGCCCGCGTTTCTACGGCCTGCCGGTGTCGGAGGAACAGGTGGTGCTGGAGCGCAGCGGCACGGTCGTTCTCGATCTGGTGACCCTGCCCGACGGCGATGCCGTTCTGCCCTTCCGCAGCGGCGAGAAGCTGTCCTGGCGCTTCATGGGCGCGGTCTGACCGAAAAACGGAAGAGCATCGGGGATACGGCCACGCGCTCTCGTGTCAGTCGGCCTTGTACCCCTTCTTGCGCATGCACTGCGCGAAGATCTCCTTCCGATACCCCGCCTGCGGCGTTTCCGGCAGCGGGCGCAGGGGATAGCCGCGCAGGCGCATGGTCGCGTCCACCTCCAGGCCGCATTCGTCATAGGCGGCCATGGGGGTCTCCTCCGTGGCTTTCCACTCCCGATAGCTGGGCTGGCCGGAGCATCCCGTCAGCATCACCGCCGCGGCCAGCGCGGCCACCCGTCCCATCGCCATTCTCCTGTGCCCCCGGCAGCGCCCCTTTCGGGGAAGAAACGCAACGATAGCACGGCTTTGGCGGCGATTCCTTAATTCAGCCCCCGTTCCGGCCCTGACTTTTGGTCGATTCCGTTCCGCCGCGTGCTCGGGCACACTGGTGGGAAAATCATATCCCCCGCGGCAAAGACGGGGGGACGGGAGGGAGCGGCCATGGTCTGTTGGCTGACGGGGCTGGATGTGGGCCGCGCGCCGTGGGATGTGCCGGAAAACGGCTTTTCCGGTCTGTCGCTGGCGGTGAACGGCGGCGAGTGCGTGGCCCTGGCCGGGCCGGCGGGGGCGGTGTCGGCGGCGCTGCGCATCCTGGCCGGCGATGAGCGCCCCTCATGCGGTGCCGTGCGGGTGCTCCACGCCGGGGTGGAGGTGGAGGTCACCGGGGCGCGGCCGGAGCGGCTGCTGGAGATCCGGCGGATCACCATCGGCACCGTCGAGTCGGGCCGGCGCCTGCCGCCGGACCTGACGGGAATCGAAACGGTGGCCGGTCCGGCCCTGCGGGCGGGGCGGGCGTGGGATCCGGCGGCGGACACCGCGCGGCGGGTTCTGGGCGCGCTCGGGGTGCCGGGGACGCTGTTTCACCGCACCATCGGCCATTGGCCGGCGGCGGAGCGGCGGAAATTGCCGGCCGCCCTGGCCTTTGCCATCGACTACCCGGTGATTCTGGCCGACAACCCCTTACGCGGGCTGGATGGGGCGGGCCGGCGGGGGGTGGAACGGCTGCTGGCGCAGGCGGTGGCGCGGGGCAGCGCGGTGGTGGTGGCCGGCGACGGGGCGCATCTGGCCGGGCGGGCGGTGACGGTGGCTGTTGCGGCGGTGCCATCGTCGCCGGCGAAACGGTGTGCGAAACGCAGGGACGCGAATTTCGCGCCCGAAGCGCGCGGCGGAATCTGCTACCTAAATCCGTCATAGACCAGCGATGGCGCGCAGGAGGAACAGGGGATGACGGTCAAGACCGGCCGCAAGGTGCCGTGGGCGGTGCTGGCGGTTCTGGCCGGGATGGCGGGTGCCCCCGCCCTGGCCAACGAGCCGGGGGCGGCGGACGTGCAATGGGCACAGACCATCCTGAAGGAAAAGGGCTTCAACATCGGTGGCCGGGCGAACGGCCAGATGACGCCCCAGACACGCGCTGCGCTCAGCCAATACCAGAAATCGGTGGGCCTGCCGGCGACGGGGAACCTGGATGCCGCCACGGTGGCCAAGATGATGGGCGACCGGAAGGCATCGGGCACCGTAGGCAACCTCGCCTCGCAAAAACCGGGCAGCACGCCCAAGCTGACCGAGCGCGAGGTCACTCCGCGCGCGGCCACCCGTTCCGGCGACGTGCATTCCCAGGGCGGCGGCGACGTGATGCTCGGCCCCATCGTGCGTCAGGCCCCGGCGGGCGTGGCCGTGCCGCCGCCGGGTGCGTCGTCGTCGGCTTCGTCCTCTGCGGGCGGCACGCAGCGTTACACCCCCCCTCCGGCGGCCTCGTCCGGCGGTGTAGGGCATAGCTCGCCGTCCCAAGGCAGCGGCGGGGCGGGCCATGGCACCGCCCTCCAGACCGCAGACGCCGGCCCGGCGATGAGTGCCGCCCCGCGCTCGTCGGTCACCGCCACCACCGCCGACGGCAAGGAGGTGCCCACCACCCTCTTGTCCAAGGGCGGGGACGAGGGCGGGAGCCTGCCCGGCTGGCTGCGCTATGTGGTGATGGCGGTGCTGGCCGGCACGCTGGGGTTCGTCGGGTTCGGCTGGTGGCGCAGCGGGCGGGCGCAGCCCCCCGGCTTCGGCCCGGCGGGGGCGGACAACGACGAGGAGCGTCCGGCCAGCCGCCGCGAACCGTCCTTCACCCCGTCCCGCGACGAGCTGGTGGTGGAGCCGCGTCTGGGGGCGGCCCGTACCCGGCGCTGACCGGCCACCTCTTTCCGGCTCAGGGGCTCAGCATCCTGGCGTGGAGAAAGCTCAGGACCGGGCGTTCATAAAGCCTGTGGTAGAGCAGCGCCGCCAGGATGCAGAGCCCGGCGGTGAGGGAAACCGTCACCGCCCATTCCGCGGCCGGGCCAAGGGCGCCCAGGGATCTGTTGATGCCGGGAACCACCCGGAACATCACCGAAATCAGCGGGGCATGGATCAGGTAAAGGGCATAGCTTGCATCGCCCAGCGCCAGGGCCGGGCGGGGCATGTTGAGGCCGCGCCCCTTCTCCAGATAGCATCCGCCCAGCAGGATGAGCGCGAAGGGGATGCCAAGGATCCAGCGGTGATGGACGTTCGTGATGAAACCGGTCCCGACAACCACCACAAGACCGGCCACACCGGAAAGAAGCAGGGCAATTCCCGTGGCGGTTCCCGCATTGACGCGCCGCCATACAAAGGCGCATATCAGCCCGCCGATAAACTCCAGGTTGATGGGGCTGAGAACCTTGGCGGAAACCGCGTTGCTTGCCAGCCCCAGCGGCAGCAGCACGTTCAGCGCCATGATCAATGCCCAGAGGCCGATGATGGCGAAAAAAGCCTTCCTCCAAAAGAAGTACGCTAAAAAAATCGTATAAAATATTGTTTCATGAATCAGGGTCCAGGCAGCGCTGAGCGCCGGATGGCCAGAGGACGGTATGAGAAAAAGCGAAGATATGATGCTTATGTTTTCTTTTGTCTTCAATCCGATGTTCGGATCTAGGGAGTAAACAATCAAAGATATTATGGATATTGGCAGATATGCCGGAAAAATCCGGATCCCTCGTTTCAAGGCATAGCGCTTGGACGATGCGAGAGTATCCTGGTCCTGATAATGGGCATTCAGGATGATGAAGCCGGACAAAGTAAAAAAGAAATCGACGCCATACTTGCCATGACCGAAGATAAACCGGAACCAGTCAGGAGATTTAATCAATAAGAACGCGTTCGAGAAAATATAAGCATGATACATAAAGACGGCTATGGCGGCGATGGCACGGTATAGTTGAATAATCTCGATTGGCGCGGAGTGGGAAAAGCCGGAATGATTCTCTGTTTGCGCCATATTTTGCGCCATATAAGGAGAAGGCCCTTTGGGATGCGGCAAACAGATAAGGCCAGAGCGCGCCGTTTCATTTGCGACCTAAAGATGCCGGTAACATGCATAGATTACAATGCCCCCGCAACTGTTTTCATGGCCACCGCGGGGACCGCCTCTCATCCCCCCCGGCGCAGAATCTCCGCCGCCAGCTCCTGCATCTCGGCCCCGGCCTGGGTCTTGCGCGGGCTTTCGGTGGCGGACAGGCCGGTCATCAGCGTGCCGGCATAGGCGGTGCGGTTGCCCACCTGGGTCAGGGCGATGGCGACGTCGGGCGGGTTGGCCAGGTCCTGCACCGCGGCCACCAGCTCGTCGGCGATCCTGGCCCGCGGCGGCACGCGGTTCAGCACCAGCACCAGCGGGCGCTTTTCCTGTTTCGCCAGGTCCAGCGTCGGGCCGGTGGCCCACAGGTCCATGGGGCTGGGCTGGACGGGGGCGATCACCAGATGGGCGGCGCGCACGGCGATGCGGGCTTCGGTCTGGGCGTGGGGCGGGCTGTCGATCACCACCACGTCGTGGGTGCGGGCCAGCTTTTCCACCTCGCCCTGGGTGCGCCAGCCGGTGATGCGGGCGTGGGTGAAGCCGGGATCGCCGCCGCGCGCCGCCGCCCGCACCTCCACCCAGCGGGACAGGCTGCCCTGGGGGTCGATGTCCACGGTGGCGACCCGGTGGCCCAGCTGGGTCCAGGCGATGGCGAGATGGGCGGTCAGCGTGGTCTTGCCGGCCCCGCCCTTTTGTTGCGCCACGGTGAAGATCTTGCCGGCCATGGTGTGCCTTTCCTTTTCGTGGGGGCGGGGCATCTTGCTGGTGTCTGGACCCGGATGTCCGTCATAAAGCGTGGGGCTGCCATGCGCAACCCGGCGCTTTGCCCCATCCGCTTTGACCCTGTGCGAACGATCCGCTAGAACCCCGCCCGTGACCGACCAAGCCTCCACCCCCCCGTCCGCGGCCCCGCGCCCGCTGCAGATCCAGCCGCCCACCGCCGCGTCCCTGGCGCGGGGGGCCGACCTGCTGCGCTCCGGCGCGCTGGTGGCCTTTCCCACCGAAACCGTCTATGGGCTGGGCGCCGACGCCACCAGCGATCAGGCGGTGGCGGCCATCTTCGCGGCCAAGGGGCGGCCCCATTTCAACCCGCTGATCGTCCACGTGCCCTCGCTGGCCGAGGCGCAGGACTTCGCGGACTTCGACGCCCGCGCCGTGGCGCTGGCCGAACAGCATTGGCCGGGGCCGCTGACGCTGGTGCTGCCGCGCAAGGCGGGGGCGGGGCTGTCGCTGCTGGTGTCGGCGGGGCTGGATACGGTCGCCATCCGCGTGCCCGGCCACCCGGTGGCCCAAGCGCTGCTGCGCGCCGCCCGCTGCCCGGTCGCCGCCCCCAGCGCCAACCGTTCGGGCGCGGTCAGCCCGACCACGCCGCTGCACGTGGTGGAAAGCCTGGGCGAGCGGGTGCCGCTGGTCCTGGCCGGCGGGCGCTGCCCGGTGGGGGTGGAATCCACCGTGCTCGACCTGTCGGGGGACGAGCCGGTGCTGCTGCGTCCCGGTGCCGTGCTGCGCGAGGATATGGAACGCCTCCTGGGCCTGCCCATCGCCACCGTCGGGGGCGATGGCTCGGAGTCGCCGAAGAAATCCCCCGGCCAGCTGCTCAGCCACTACGCCCCCGCTGCCGGCGTGCGGCTGAACGCGCTGGATGTGGCGGCGGACGAGGCGCTGCTGGCCTTCGGCCCCGACCAGTTGATCCGCGGCGGCGTGACGCGCCTGAACCTGTCGCCCACCGGCGACCTGAACGAGGCGGCGGCCAATCTCTTCGCCTTCCTGCGGCAGTTGGACAAGCCCGCGGTGCGGGCCATCGCCGTCATGCCGATCCCCGAAGCGGGGCTGGGCACCGCCATCAACGACCGCCTGCGCCGCGCCGCCGCCCCGCGGTAGGGTTTTCGCCCGGCAGGTGTGGAAATCGGGGGCGCAACGGGATAGGGTGCAGGTTCCCTGCGACCCTTTTCCGATTCGTCCATCCGAAAGCTTGCCGCCATGACCAGCACCGCCGCTCTGCTCGACCGCATCCTGTCCATCGTCGGCCCCAAGGGGCTTCTGACCGACCCCGCGGACATGCAGCCCTATCTGGCCGAGGCGCGCGGGCGGTTCGTCGGCGGCAGCCCGGCGGTGGTGCGCCCGGCGACGGTGGAGGAGGTGGCGGCGGTGGTCAAGGCGTGCGCCGAGGCCGGGCAGCCCATCGTGCCCCAGGGCGGCAACACCAGCCTGGTCGGCGGCTCCATCCCGTACGAGGACGGCCACGACATCGTGCTCAGCCTGTCGCGGCTGAACCGGGTGCGCAATGTGGACCCGCTGAACTACACCATGACCGTGGACGCCGGCTGCGTGCTCCAGACGTTGCAGCAGGTGGCGGCGGACCAGGACCGGCTGCTGCCGCTCAGCCTGGGTGCGGAGGGCACGGCGCAGATCGGCGGCCTGATCTCCACCAACGCCGGCGGCACCATGACCATCCGCTACGGCAACACCCGCGATCTGGTGCTGGGGCTGGAGGTGGTGCTGCCCGACGGGTCGGTGTGGGACGGGCTGCGGTCGTTGCGCAAGAACAACACCGGCTATGACCTGAAGCACCTGTTCATCGGGGCGGAGGGCACGCTGGGCATCGTCACCGGCGCGGTGCTGAAGCTCTATCCCCGCCCGCGGCAGGTGGAAACCGCGTTCGTCGCGGTGCCCAGCCCGGATGCGGCCATCGAACTGCTGGCCCGCCTGCGCGCCGCGTCGGGCGACGGGGTGACGGCGTTCGAGCTGATGGCCCGCCGCGCGCTGGATTTCGCGCTGAAGCACGTGCCCGGCACCATCGACCCGCTGTCGGAGCCGTCGCCGTGGTACGTGCTGGTGGAAATGACCGCCGGCACCCGGTCGGACGCCTTCCGCGACAACTTCGAAGCCGCCCTGGGCGAAGCGTTCGAGGCGGAACTGGCCACCGACGCCACCATTGCCGCGTCCGAAGGGCAGGCCAAGCAGCTCTGGTTCATCCGCGAAGCCATCGTGGAGGCGCAGAAGCACGCCGGGGGGTCCATCAAGAACGACGTGTCGGTGCCGGTGTCCAAGGTGGCGGAGTTCATCGCGCGCGCCACCGCGGCGGTGGAGGCGGCGTGCCCCGGCATCCGCCCGGTGCCGTTCGGCCACGTTGGCGACGGCAACATCCACTTCAACCTGACCCAGCCCGAAGGGGCCGACACCGCCGCCTATCTCGCCCGCTGGGACGACATCTGCCATGTGGTGAACGAGATCATCCTGGACCTGGACGGCTCCATCTCCGCCGAGCACGGGGTGGGGCGGTTCAAGAAGGACGATATGCCGCATATCAAGAGCCCGGTGGAAATGGCCATGTTGCGCGCCGTCAAGGCGGCCCTGGACCCGCGCGGGCTGATGAACCCCGGCAAGATGCTGCCCTGATCCGGCGGCGGACAGGCTGGGAAAACGGGGAATGGCAACCTATCTGTGGATCGCGCTGGGCAGCGCGCTGGGCGGCATGGCCCGGTTCGCGTGCTCCAACTGGGCGGCGGCCTTCGGTCTGCGCTTTCCGGTGGGAACCGTGCTCATCAACATCCTGGGGTCGTTCGTGATCGGTCTGGCCGCCACGCTGACGGCGCCGGGATCGCGGTTCGCCGTTCCCGGCGACGCCCGGCTGTTCATCACGGTCGGGCTGTGCGGCGGATACACCACCTTCTCCAGCTTCAGCCTGCAGACCCTGGAACTGCTGCGCGAGGGCGAATGGCTGGGGGCGGGGATGAATGTGGTGCTGTCGGTTGTTCTTTGTCTTGCCGCGGTGTGGGGGGGCCATCTGGCCGCCACGCTGCTGGAGCCGTAACCCGTTACGAAGCATACAGGTGATATGAACGCCGTGAAGCGCCAGCCCCGCGACCAGTACGCGGCCCTCCCGTACCGTGACATCGACGGCGTGCGTCAGGTGATGCTCATCACCTCGCGGGACACCGGGCGCTGGATCATTCCCAAGGGCTGGCCGGAAAAGCGCACCAAGCCCCACGACATGGCCGCCCGCGAAGCCTTCGAGGAGGCCGGACTGCTGGGCCGCGTGTCGTCCAAACCCTGTGGGGTTTACCATTACGACAAGCGGATGAAGTCCGGCAAGGCGCGGGCCTGCGCCGTGCAGGTCTTTTTGCTGGCGGTGGAGCAGGAACTGGAGTCCTGGCCGGAAAAGGGCCAGCGCGAACGCCGCTGGATGGACCCGCTGGAAGCGGCATCCCTGGTGAACGAGGGTGACCTGGCCGACCTGCTGCGTGCCTTCGCCGCCGATGCGATGCCGCCGCTTCCCCAGCCCTGACCTCCCCCCGGCCTTGACCTAGCGCAAGGCCGCGGGCGCCCGGCCTGTGTAGGGTGCGGGCATCGTCTTCCCCCTGCCGGGTGTCCGTGCCGTGGATGTGCTGTCGCTGCTTCACGAGGGTCTCAACCAGTGTGCCGTGGTCATCGACCGTGACTCCGGTTTTCTGGTGGCGCTGCTGTCCGCCGGGCTGGTGGGGGGGGCGACCCATTGCGCCGGCATGTGCGGCCCCTTCGTGCTGGCCCAGGTGACGGCCAAGCTGGAGCGGCTGTCCATCGACCGCATGAGCGAATTCCACCGGCTGATCGGGGCGGCGGCGGTGCCGTACCATCTGGGCCGTGCCACCACCTATGCCGGCATCGGGGGGGCGGCGGCGGCCATGGCCGGGCATGTGGGGGCCATGCCGGGCCTGCGCTGGCTGTCGGCGGCGCTGCTGCTGTTCGCCGCCCTGTTCTTTCTGGGATACGCCGTGCGCGGCCTGTCGGCGTGGCTGCCCCACGGGGGGCGCTGGACCCGCGGGTGGGGCGAGGGGGTGGCGCGGCTGGCCCGCCCGCTGTTCGGCAACCCCACCGGCTGGCGCGGCTATGGGCTGGGGGTGGCCTTGGGCTTCATTCCCTGCGGGCTGCTCTATGGCGCGGTGGCGGTGGCGGCGGCCAGCGGCAGCGCGCTGACGGGTGCGCTGGGCATGGGCGCCTTCGCGCTGGGCACCGTGCCCAGCCTGGTGGCTGTGGGGCTGGCCGGGCACATGGCCGGGCGGGCGTGGCGTGGCGCCGTCGCCCGCGTGGCCCCGTTCATCATGGTGGTCAACGCCGGGGTGCTGGGGTGGATGGCGTGGCGGCTGCTGGCCGGGGTCGCCTGAGTTACCCGCACCCGCCCGGTTTCAGCACGTCGGACAGGTGAACCTGCCCGCTGCCGGGGGCCAGTGGCTGCTGCTGGCTTTCGTGGGGCGCCCAGCCGGCCAGATAGAGGATCTGGAAGGTGGCGGGGATGCGCCCGTCCTCTTCCGCGTAATGCTCGGCATAGCGGCGGGCGGCGTCGAACAGCATGCCGCGCCGGGCCGGCACCTTGCGCCGGGCCAGCACGGTGTTGGTTTCCCCCATGCCGCGCAGGTCGCGCATCAGGGCCAAGGCGTCGGTGTAGGTGACGGTCAGCGTGTCGGAATCCACCACCGGCAGGGCGAACCCCGCCCGCTGCATCAGCCGCCCGGCGTCGCGGATCTCGGCAAAGGGGGACACGCGGGGGCTCATGCCGCCGCACATCTCCAGTTCCGCGTCGATCAGGCAGCGGCGCAGTTCCATCAGCGTTTCCCCGCCCAGCATGGCGGCGCAGAAGAAGCCGTCGGGCTTCAGGCTGCGGCGGATCTGCAAAAGCGCACCCGGCAGGTCGTTGACCCAGTGCAGGTCCAGCGCGCTGACCACCAGATCGAAGGCGCCCTCGGCGAACGGCAGCGCCTCTTCATCCGCCGCGACCACCAGGCCGGCCCCCCCGGCGGCGGCCTGGGCGGCGAAGGCGGGGGACAGGTCGCACGACACCAGCGTTTCGATGCCCTTGCGCCCCGCCAGCACCCGCCCCAGCGTGCCGTCGCGGCACCCCAGGTCAAGGGCGGTGGGGAAGCTGCGGCGCACATCCTCCAGCCGGTCGGCCAGACGCTCGGCCACTTCCTCCATCAGGAAATTGAAGCCGGAGAACCCCGGTGCGGCCCGGTCGCGGCGGCGGCGGACCAGGGCGCGGTCGAAGACGGTCATGATGTCGGTGTCGCTCATGGGGCCGCAGAGTAATCCCTAACCCCCGTCCGCTCAATCCCCCTGGCAGCCCCCGGATGGGAGAGGTATGGTGCCCCGGCGGACCCACGGGAGAACGGCCCACATGGGCATCGAAGACGCCATCAGCGTCACCTATGACGCTCTGCTGATCATCATCAAGCTGTCCTTGCCCACGCTGCTCATCACCACCGGCATCGGGCTGGTCGTCACCCTGTTCCAGTCGGTGACCCACATCCAGGACGCCACCATCCAGCAGAACCTGAAGATCATCGGCACCATCGTCATCCTGTTCATCTCGGCCCCGGCGATCTTCATGGCGCTGCGCGACTTCACGCTCTTGATGTTCGACCGCATGATGCACCTGCCATAGGAACGGGGGGATGGCGATGACGCCCGGCACCCTGGCTCATCGGGTGGCTGATCGGGTGGCCCGCGCGGCGGCGTTGGCGCTCGACACGCTGCTGCCGCCGCGCTGTCTGGTCTGCGGCACGGTGGTGGAGCGGCAGGGGGGCCTGTGCGCCGGGTGCTGGCGGCGGCTGACCTTCATCGCACCGCCCTATTGCGCCTGTTGCGGGCTGCCCTTCGCCTATCGGGTGGAGGGGACGGTGCTGTGCGCCGGCTGCATGGCCGATCCGCCGCCGTTCGGGCGGGCGCGGTCGGTGATGGTCTATGACGACGGCAGCCGTCCGCTGGTCCTGGCCTTCAAGCACGCCGACCGCACCCACGCCGCCCGCCCGTTCGGGGCGTGGCTGGCACGTGCCGGGGCGGACGTGCTGGCCGATGCCGGCCTGCTGGCGCCGGTGCCGCTGCACCGCTGGCGCCTGCTGATGCGCCGCTACAACCAATCGGCGTTGCTGGCCCAGGCGGTGGGGCGGGAGTGCGGGGTGCCGGTGATCCCCGACCTGCTGGTCCGCCGCCGCCGCACCCGCACCCAGGGCGGGCTGGACGGGCCGGGCCGCCGCCGCAACGTGGCCGGCGCCTTTGCCGTGCGGGCGGGGGCGAAGACGGATCTGGCCGGGCGGCGGGTGGTGCTGGTGGACGACGTGCTGACCACCGGGGCCACGGCGGCGGAATGCGCCCGCGCGCTGCTGGCCGGCGGGGCGGCCGCGGTGGATCTGCTGACCATCGCCCGCGTGGTCAAGGCGGTATGATCTGGAAGGGACCGTGTGACGCTGGCGCGGGCGGGCTGTTCAGACTATAACGATTCCAAACGGTGGAGTGTCCGCTATGGCCGATGTTGTGATCTATACCTCGCCCTTCTGCCCCTATTGCGTGCGTGCCAAGAGGCTGCTGGACGGCAAGGGGGTGGCGTACGAGGAAATCGACATTTACCAGTACCCCAACCGCCGGGACGAGATGATCGAGCGGGCCGGCGGGCGCACCACGGTGCCGCAGGTCTTCATCGACGGGCAATCCATGGGCGGGTGCGACGACATCCACGCCCTGGACAGCCAGGGCAGGCTCGACCCGCTGCTGGGGCTGGCGTGATGGACGCGCCGGCGATGGCGCCGGGGGCGGGGGGCCGGGTCCGGGCGGCCTGCATCCAGGTCAACGCCGGGACCGAGATCCGGCCCAACCTCGACGCTGCGGGGGATCTGGTCCGCCGGGCCCGCGATGCGGGGGCGGAACTGATCGCGCTGCCTGAAAACGTCGCCATGATCGTGCAGGGGCGGGACAAGGTGCTCGCCCGCGTGTCTGGGGAGGATGAGCACCCCGCGGTGCCGTTCTTCGCCGGTCTGGCGCAGGAAACCGGGGCGTGGATTCTGGCCGGCACCATTGGCATCCGGCTGGACGACGGGCGGGTGGCCAACCGCAGCCTGCTGTTCGACGGCCAGGGGCGGCTCGTGGCCCGCTACGACAAGATCCACATGTTCGACGTGGATCTGGCGGGCGGGGAGAGCTACCGCGAATCCGCCACCTTCCGTCCCGGCGAACGGGGGGTGGTGGCGCCCACACCGTGGGGCGGGCTGGGCATGACCGTCTGCTACGACGTGCGCTTTCCCCACCTGTACCGGGCTCTGGCCAAGGCGGGGGCATCGTTGCTGACCGTGCCGGCGGCCTTCACCGTGCCCACCGGGCGGGCCCACTGGCATGTGCTGCTGCGGGCGCGGGCCATCGAGACCGGGTGCTTCGTCCTGGCCCCGGCCCAGACCGGCACCCACGACCAGGGGCGCAAGACCTTCGGCCATTCCCTCATCATCTCCCCCTGGGGCGAGATCATCGCCGATGGCGGCGAGGAGGTGGGGATCATCACCGCCGACCTCGATCTGGCGGCGGTGGCCGAGGCACGGCGGATGATCCCGTCGCTGACCCACGACCGCCCGTTCGATCTGGGCGGCTAACAGGGCGCGGAAAAAGGCTATGCCCGGCTGGCCGGTCGTGATTCTCTCATTTCGTAGAGAATGAGGCCGGCGAGGGGGCGATGCGGGGTTCGGACGAACGCAGCGAGGGTCTGTTCAGCTACGTGAGCTGTGAGGCTCGGGTTCCGGCCAACCACCCGTTGCGGGCGATCCGGGCCATCGTGGATGAAGCGCTGGAGGTGATGTCGCCAGCCTTCGAGGGTCTGTACTCGAAGATCGGGCGGCCGTCGATCGCACCGGAGAAGCTGCTGCGGGCGCTGCTGCTCCAGGCCTTCTACTCGGTGCGCTCGGAACGCCAGTTGATGGAGCAGCTTGATTACAACCTGCTGTTCCGCTGGTTCGTCGGGCTGTCGATGGACGCCCCGGTGTGGGACGTGACGGTCTTCACCAAGAACCGTGAGCGTTTGCTGGCGGGGGATGTGGCGGCCACGTTCCTGGCCACCGTGCTGGATCAGCCGCGGGTCAAGGCGCTGCTGTCGGACGAGCACTTCTCGGTGGACGGCACGCTGATCGAGGCGTGGGCCAGCGTGAAGAGCTTCCGGCCCAAAGATGGCAGCGGTGAGCCGCCGGGGCCGGGCCGCAACGGCGAGCGCGACTTTCACGGTGAGAAACGGTCCAACGAAACGCATGCCTCCACAACCGATCCCGAGGCGCGTCTCTACCGCAAGGGCAACGGGCAGCCGGCGAAGCTGGCCTTCATGGGCCACGCGCTGATGGAGAACCGCCATGCTCTGGTGGTGGATGTCCGGCTGACGGCGGCTACGGGCTTGGCCGAACGCGAGGCGGCGGTGTCGATGGTCGAGGCCATCTCCGGCTGCCACCGCATCACGCTGGGCGCCGACAAGGCTTACGACACCAAGGATTTCGTGGCGAACATGCGCCGCCTGGGCGCCACCCCGCACGTTGCCCAGAACACCAGCAACCGCCGCTCAGCCATTGATGGCCGGACCACCCGTCACCCCGGCTATGCCGTGTCCTTGCGCATCCGCAAGCGGATCGAGGAGGTCTTCGGCTGGATCAAGGGGGCGGGGCTGCGCAAGACCCGTCACCGCGGCACCGCCCGCGTCGGTTGGATGTTCACGCTGACTGCCGCCGCCTATAACCTGATCCGTCTGCCCAAGCTGCTGACAACGGCATAATCATCCCGGAGTCCGCCTGAATGGCGGCTCCAGGAGCCTGAGGGCGCGGAAAAAGGCGCCATCCAGACCAAAACAGGCCCCGAAAACACCATTTCCAAGCTTCAGCGGAGACAATGCCACCGCATCGGTCCGTTTTTCCGCGCCCTGCTAAAGCCCCTTCAGCCAGCGGCGCGCCGGTGCCGTCCGGCCCAGCGTGACGCACGCCGCCGCCGCGGCACCCAGGGCCGGCAGGCGGTGGGGAGCGTGCGCCAGCCCGATGAGCACGGGAACGGCGAGGCAGGCGGCCAAGGCCACCCGGTCCCGCCGCCAGCCGTACGTGTCGGGGGCGGGCGGCTCGGCCACCGGTTCGGCCCACGCCCGGTGGGTGGCGGCCAGCCAGAGGGGATAGGCGTACAGGGCCAGCGTCACCGCCTGCTTGATCCAGGTTTCCGTGGGGCGGTACAGCCAGTCGCCGTACGTGTGGGTGCCAAGCGCCAGCGCCGCCGCCCCCAGCAGAACCGGACGTACACCCCGCGGCGTGCGCGCCGCCTCGGCGCACGCGGCCAGGGCCGCCATCAGCGCGATGTTGGCGTAGGTGCCTTCCTCCGTCCGCGGGTTGAACAGGGCGAGATAGGCGAAGGCCAGCCACAGCACCGCCATGGCGCCGCTGCGCCCGTCCAGCCGCCGCACCAGAACCCACGCCGCCGCCAGCGTCGCCAGCGCCGCCGCCAGCCGCACCCCGGTCATGGCGCCGTAGGACGGGCCGAGGCCCAGGCTGTTCAGCAGCATGGTCAGGTTGAACCACCGTCCGCTGTCCGGCTCCGCCGCCGTCAGCAGCTTGGCGGTCATCGCCGCGTACTGGTCCAGCACATAGGCCGGGTCGGGGTGCAGGAAGGGCAGGGCGAAGGCCGCCGCCAGCCCCAGCGCCAGCGGGAGGATCAGCCGGGGCCGCACCACGGCGAACAGCAGCGCGGGCACCAGCGCCAGCGGCTTCAGCGCCACCGCCAGCGCCAGGATCAGCCCGCCGCGCACCCACCGGCCCCAGGCGGCGTCCACCGCCGCGTGAAGCAGGACCGCGGCCATGATCAGTTCCCACTGCCCGCGCAGCAGGTTGATGGACACGGCGGGGATCACCAGCGCCAGCACCCGCGGGGCCATGCGGTCCCCGCCGTCGGGCAGCAGCAGCCGTGCCGCCCGCCACACGGCCCAGGCCAGAATCCCCGCCTGAATCAGCCGCCACACCTGATCCAGCAGCGGCAGGGGCAGGGCCGCCAGCGGCCCGAACAGAAAGGCGCTGGACGGGAAATAGAGAAATCCGTGGATGCCGCCGGTGTAGACCGGAACGCCCGACCACCAGTCAAGGGCGGAGGCCTGATAGATCCGGGTGATGGGGCGCAGGGGCTTCAGCGCCGCCAGCACGGCGGTCACCGCCACGAACACCCACCACAGCACCGCCCACCGGCCCCCCGGTACGGCGAAACGGACGCCGGTGCCGGCCCGTCCGTCGAACAATGGAACGCTCACCCTTCAGACCCCCGGTCTCCCGATCCGTCCTACAGATGCGCGAAAAAGGGGATTAAGGCAAATGTCCTATGAAGAGGCGGGGCTCGCCCGGCGGGGCCACCGCCGCCAGCCGCTGGATCACCGCGGGCCGCGGGCCGGGATTCAGCCCGTGCTCATAGGCCACCACCGTCAGGCGGCCCGCCACCCGTTGGATCAACTCCCCCGGCTGCAACAGGAAATCGGGGCGGGAGGGGCGGCCATAGCGTTCGTTGCCGCTGGCGAACGTCTCGTACAGCAGCACCCCGCCGGGCGCCACGGCGTCCAGCAGCCGGGGAAACAGCGGGCGGTGCAGGTAATGGGTCACGACGACCGCCGCAAACCGCGCGTCATGGGGCAGCGGCCAGGCGGAGCCGTCCTCCAGATCGGCGGTGACGATGGTCACCCCCTCGTGCGCGTGCAGATCGGCCAGGCCGCCGGTATCACGGTCGATGCCGGTCACCGGGTGGCCCAGCCGGTGGAAATGGCGCAGGTGCCGGCCGCCGCCGCACGCCACGTCCAGCACCGCCCCGCCCGCCGTGACCAGCGGGGCGAAGCGCACGATCCAGGACGATGGATCACCGCCGCAGCCGGCGGGCAGGGGGGCGGAGGGCGGGCAGACGGTCATGGCGGAGCATCCGGCAGGGGCGGCATTTGACGCCGCGCGGCGGTCGTGGTGAAGTGGGTGGAACTATAGGTATGACCGCCGTGGTGTGCGAGGTTCTTTCGGTCGATGATTCTCTATCAATTGAAATGCCCGTCCGACCATCGCTTCGAAGCATGGTTCCGGGACAGCGCAACCTATGATGCCCAGGCCGCCGCCGGGCTGCTGACCTGCCCGGTGTGCGGCGATGCCCGCATCGGCAAGGCGCCCATGGCACCCCGCATTGCGAAATCGCACCGCAGCAAATCCGAGACGCCCCCGTCGGTGCCCGAACGGGAAAATCCGGGAGCGGGCGTGCCGGCGGTGGCCGCCCCCGCCCCGCCATCGGCGCCCGTGGACGAACGGATGGCCGCGTTCCAGCGCGAGGTCATGCGCCACCTGGGTGAAGTGCGCCACGCGGTGGAGAAGAGTTGCGATTATGTCGGGGACCGCTTCGCCGAAGAAGCGCGAAAGATTCATTACGGCGAAACCGACGCCCGTGGAATTTATGGTGAGACCACGCGGGAGGAGGCCGAGGCGCTGCAGGAGGAGGGTGTGACGTTTCACCGCATTCCCTGGTTGCCCCGCACAAATTCCTAAGGTACCGACGTTTCCCCGCTGGTGTGCAGTGCGACATAAATCTGCGCACCGGCTTGCCGGGGATGTTTGGAACGATCCCAAGTCCGTTCGTCAAGGCACAATTTCGCAGGCCACACGCATCAAAACGGTTGACGTCCCATGCCTAGGTAAAGACCATAGCGCCCGAGTGTCTTCCAACGACCTTACAAAACTCTCTGGCACTCGCGAGGGGACGCACTATGCAAGATAGAAACGCTCGGATTCTGCAGAATCCGAAATTCAAGGAGCTTGTCGCCAAGCGTGACGCGTTCGCGATCACGCTGTCGATCGTCATGCTCGTGATCTACTTCGGCTTCATCCTTCTGGTCGCCTTCGCCAAGGGCTTCCTGGGCACGTCGATCAGCGGCGGCACCATGACCTGGGGCATTCCGGTCGGCCTGTTCACCATTGTTTCGGCGTTCATCCTGACGGGCATCTACGTCCAGCGTGCCAACGGCGAATTCGACGAGCTGAACCGCCAGATCCTTGAGGAGACGAAGTGATGAGCCGCCTGACGACCCGTGTCACCGGGGCCGCGGCGGCCCTGCTCACCTCCGCTCCCCTGGCGGCCTTCGCCGCTTCGGTGGACGGCGCCGTCCAGAAGCAGGCGACGAACTGGGAAGCCATCGGCATGTTCCTGGCGTTCGTGCTGCTGACGCTGGGCATCACCTATTGGGCTGCCAAACAGACCAAGTCGGCCAAGGACTTCTATGCCGCCGGCGGCGGCATCACCGGTTTCCAGAACGGTCTGGCCATCGCCGGTGACTACATGTCCGCGGCGTCGTTCCTGGGTATCGCCGGTCTGGTGTACACCTCGGGCTTCGACGGGCTGATCTACTCGGTGGGCTGGCTGGTCGGCTGGCCGATCATTCTGTTCCTGATCGCCGAACGCCTGCGCAACCTGGGCAAGTACACGTTCGCCGACGTGGCGTCGTACCGCTTCCAGCAGACCCCGATCCGCACGCTGGCCGCCTGCGGCTCGCTGGCCACCGTCACCTTCTACCTGATCGCGCAGATGGTGGGTGCGGGCAAGCTGATCCAGCTGCTGTTCGGTCTGGACTACTTCGTCGCGCTCATCATCGTCGGCGTCATCATGATCGCCTACGTGACCTTCGGCGGCATGCTGGCCACCACCTGGGTGCAGATCATCAAGGCGGTGATGCTGCTGTCGGGTGCGTCGTTCATGGCCATCATGATCCTGGCCCAGTTCGGCTTCTCGCCCGAAGCGCTGTTCACCAAGGCGGTGTCGGTGCACGCCAAGGGCGGCACCATCATGGCCCCCGGCTCGCTCATCCATGACCCGATCTCGGCGATCTCGCTGGGTATGGCGCTCATGTTCGGCACCGCCGGCCTGCCGCACATCCTGATGCGCTTCTTCACCGTCGCCGACGCCAAGGAAGCCCGCAAGTCGGTGTTCTACGCCACCGGCTTCATCGGCTACTTCTACATCCTGACCTTCATCATCGGCTTCGGCGCCATCGTGCTGCTGCTGGTGCCCAACGCCGACGGTGTCTATCCGTTCCTGGATGCCGCCAAGGTGGCCGCCGCCAACGGTGCCGTGAACCCGTCGATGATCATCGGTGGTTCCAACATGGCCGCCATCCACACCGCCAACGCGGTGGGCGGGTCGCTGTTCCTGGGCTTCATCGCCGCCGTGGCCTTCGCCACCATCCTGGCGGTGGTTGCGGGTCTGACCCTGGCCGGTGCCTCGGCCGTGTCGCACGACCTGTACGCCTCGGTCATCGCCAAGGGCCGTGTGAACGAACAGGACGAAATCCGCGTGTCGAAGATCACCACCGTGGTGATCGGCATCCTCGCCATCTTCCTGGGCGTGGCCTTCGAAAACCAGAACGTCGCCTTCATGGTGGGCCTGGCCTTCGTCATCGCCGCCTCGGCCAACTTCCCCATCCTGGTGATGTCCATGTTCTGGGGCAAGATGACCACCCGCGGTGCGGTGTTGGGCGGTGCCCTCGGCCTGATCTCGGCGGTGGTGATGCTGGTCCTGGGTCCGACGGTGTGGGTCGCCGTGCTGGGCAACAAGACCGCCATCATCCCCTACGACAACCCCGGCCTGTTCTCCATCACCCTGTCGTTCATCGGGATCTGGTTCTTCTCGATCACCGACAACAGCGCGCAGGCTGCCGAAGAACGCGAGAAGTTCAAGGCCCAGTACATCCGGTCGCAGACCGGCCTGGGTGCCGAAGGGGCCTCGGCCCACTAAAAGGGGAGTGGGCTTCGGCCCACGAACCGGCACCAAAAGCCGCACCACCTTCCGCGCCGCGTGGCGGTGGTGTACTCTTCGGGCGCTCCAAGATCCCCGGATCTTGGGGCGCCTTTTCTTTTTACCCGTCCCCCTTCCGACTGATGTCGTGCCCGGAGCCGGCCTTGCCCGAAGCCTTCGATTTTTCCGTCCCGCCCTTCGACCGGCTGACGCCGCCGGAACAGCAGCGGCTGATCCGCGCCCTCGACATCGGTGTTTACAGCACCGGCGATGCCCTGATCGAATGCGACCACACCAGCGACTGCCTGTTCGTGGTGCTGGGCGGTCTGGTCCACGAGCGGTCGGGAGGAACGGTGGTGGCCGCCTATGGCCCCAAGGACACCTTCGACATCCGCGCCCTGTTCACCGGGCCGGAGCATGTGTTCGAAGCGGCCGAGGACACGCTGTGCTATCTGCTGCCCCGCGACACGCTGCTGGAGCTGGCGCGGGTCAACGAATCCTTCGGGGCGTACGTCTACCGCAACTTCGCCGAACGGCTCCAGGCACTGGCCAGCCGCCGCGACACGCGGGAGATGGCGGCGCTGACCATGGCCACCATCCGGCAGGCGTACATCCACCCGCCGGTGTTCCTGCCCGCCGCCGCCACGCTGCGCGACGCCGCCGTCGTCATGAAGGACCAGCGGACCACCGCCATCCTGGTGCAGCCGGCGGAAGAGGGCGGGCGCACCGGCATCGTCACCGGCACCGACCTGCGCGAACGGGTCATCGTCGATGGCTGCCCGGTGACCGACCCGGTGGGTCCGGTGGCGCGCTATGATCTGATCACGCTGGACCGCGACGACCTGCTGTTCAACGCGCTGGTGCTGATGACCAAGCATTCGGTGCGCCGTGTGGTGGTGACCGAGGACGACGCCATCGTCGGCCTGCTGGAACAGGCCGACCTGCTGGGCGCGCTGTCCAACCATTCGCAGGTGGTGGCGCTGCAGGTGGAAAAGGCGGCGACCACCGACGATCTGGCCCGCGCCAGCGCCGACATGCTGACGCTGATCCGCACGCTGCACGCCACCGGCGTGAAGGTGCCGTTCATCGCCGAACTGGTGACGGAGCTGAACCGCAAGATCTTCCGCCGCCTGTTCGAGTTGCTGGCGCCGCCGGACCTGCTGGCCAACGCCTGCCTGATCGTCATGGGCAGCGAGGGGCGCGGGGAGCAGATCCTGAAGACCGATCAGGACAACGGCCTGATCCTGCGCGACGGCTACACCTGCCCCGATCTCGACCGGGTGACGGCGGAATTCACCCGCACCCTGGTGTCGTTCGGCTATCCGCCGTGCCCCGGCAACATCATGGTGTCGAACCCGGAATGGACGCGCCCGCTGGCGGCGTACAAGGACGCGCTGTTCCATTGGATCCACCGCCCCGACGAAAACGCCCAGCTCAATCTGGCGATCTTCTTCGACGCCGAGGCGGTGGCCGGCGATCCCGAGCTGCTGGCGGCGGCCAAGCATTACCTGCTGGACCGGCTGTCGGACAACCAGGGCTTCTTCTCCCACTTCGCCCGCCCGGTGCTGGCGTTCGACACGCCGTCGGGCCTGTTCGGCGGGCTGTTCGAGCGCAAGAACGCCCAGCCCATCGACATCAAGAAGGCGGCGATCTTCCCCATCGTCCACGGCATCCGCGCGCTGGCGCTGGAAAAGCATCTGGTGCCCACCAACACCACCCAGCGCATCTGGGCGCTGGCCGACAAGGGGCTGATGGAGCGCGACTTCGCCGCCGATCTGGCCGAAGCCTTCGCCTTCCTCTCCACCCTGCGGCTCAAGGCGCGGGTGGACACCGACGGGCCGGAGGAGGGGAAGATCGACAACTCCGTCCGCCCGGCGGAAATGTCGAAGATGGACCGGGACCAGTTCAACGATTGTCTGGCCCTGGTGAAGAAGTTCAAGGAATTCGTCTCCTATCACTTTCATCTCAACATGCATTGACGGGGGTGGCGATGCTGAGCGATCTGAAGGCGCGGCTGAAGGGCCAGCACCTGACCGACCCCGACTATGCCTTCCTGCTGTCCGACGAGCCGGCGGACGAGGCCGTCGTCATCCAATGCGAGGCCACGTCCTTCGACGCGGCCAAGGCGGATTTGCGGACGGTCGCGGCGGTGCGGGTGCGCGGCAACCGCATCCTGACCAGCCAGCACATCCAGGAAAGCTTCTGGCCCACCGAACCGGCGGAACCGGCGCTGGGCCGGGTGCTGCATTTCATCGGCAGCCGCCCGCTGGTGGGGTTCGTGGTGGATTTCTCCGGCGGCCTGCTGGACCGCTATGTCCAGCCGATGATCGGCATCCCGCTGCCCAACCGCCGCATCGACGTGTCGGAGCTGTACTACAGCAGCCGCACCAAGGTGCCGGGCAAGAACGCCGTGGATCTGCGGCTCGATTCGATCCTGGGCGCTCTGGCGCTGCCGGAACGGAGTTCCGAGGGCGCCTATGGCACGGCGGTGGCGGTGGCCATGGCCTATGTCCGCCTGCGGGCGTTGAGCGGCGCCTGATTCAGGCGGCGCGGGCCGCCGCCGCGGGCGGAACCCGGACGGTGAAGCGGGTTCCGTCCTCCCGCGCGATGTGCAGGGTGGCCCCGGCCTGAGCCACCAGCGACTGCACCAGAATCAGACCCAGCCCCTTTTCCTGTGACGCCATCGTGGCCCGCCCGCTGCCGGCGGCGATGCCGACGTGGGGGGGCAGGCCGACCCCATCGTCCTCCACCTGCAAGACCACGCCGCCGTCCGGCCCCGGCGGGGCGAGCGTGACCTGGATCAGCCCCTCGCCGCCGCCGGGGTGGGCGTGGCGCAGGGCGTTGGACACCAGTTCGCTGGCGATCATGGCCAGCGGCATGGCCCGGTCCACGTCCACGGTCCAGGATTGCGCCTCCACCGTCAGGCGCACCGCGCTGGGACCGAAGGAGCGCTGAAGCCGCGCGCACAGGTGCTCCAGGTAATCGGCAAGGTCGATGCGCGCCGGTTCTTCGGAACGGTAGAGCAACTCATGCACCAGGCTCATGGATTGGATGCGGCGCAGGCTTTCGTCGAAGATGTCGCGGATGGACCCGTCCAGCCGCCCGGCCTGCAGCCGCAACAGGCTGCAGATGACCTGAAGATTGTTCTTCACCCGGTGCTGCACCTCTTTCAGCAGGATCTCCTTGTCGGCCAGGGCGTGCTCCAGCCGGGCATTGGCCTCGGTCAGTTCCGCCGTCCGCCGGTCCACCCGCTCGCCCAGGGAATCATAGGCCTGCTGAAGGGCGTCTTCCGCTTCCCGCTCCCGGCGGGCGCGGTGCAGTGCCAGCAGGCCGATCGCAACGGTCATCAGGATGGTTCCGGCGCCATAGGCGGTGTATTCCGCCAGCCGCGCCCGCCACGCGGTCAGGGCCGCATCGCCGTCCACGCTCAGCCGCACCGCCAGCGGGTAGCCCGGAATGTCGCGGCTGTCGGTTTGGATCGAGCCGGTCTCGGGAGGAGCGGCGGAGGTGGTGGGAACCCGTGCCAGCACCGCCCCCCCCAGGCCGGTCAGCACCGCCGTGCCCGGCACCGCCGGAGGCGGGCGCAGGGCGGCGTCCACCGCCCCCCCGGTCAGGGCGACGGCGGCATAGCCCTGGATGGTGCCGCCGGCATCGGCCAGCGGGCGGGCGAGTATCAGCGGCGGCTCGACCCCGGCAAGGGTCACCGCCGCGCGGCGGACCACCGGCATCCCCCCGGCCGCCTGCACCGCCGCCATCAGGGCCGGCGAATCCGTCGCGGCGGGGATGATGGTTCCCGACAGCGCCCGGCCCGCGGTGTCGGCCATCCACACCGCTTCCACCGGAGCGGCCAGCGGCGGGATGCCGTCGGGCGGGGCGGTCAGGCGCAGGATGATGCCGTCGCCGGCCATCAGCATGCGGGCGGTGCGTTCGGCCAGCAGGCGGTTGCCGGTGTCGGCGGCCATCCGGGCGGCGGCCAGCGTCTGTTCCCGGTCCCGCCACACCACCAGCCCCAGAAGGGCGACGGTGACCACCAGGGCCACGGAGCAGGCCAGCAGGATCAGCACCCCGCCCGGCAGACGGTAGAACAGGCGGGAACGCAAGGTGCGCAGCGGCATCGGCAACCACATCGGCGGAACATGGGGGACGGCCCATAGGTGCGCACCCGCCCGGACGGCGCCAACTCCCCCTTTGGGGGCGGGGCGGGGCAAACGGTTGATCTCTTTGGTGGCGGTGCCTAATCTCGTGCCGCAACCAGCCGGTCAGGGAGTAAGGGTCGATGAAAATCAATGGCGTGCCTTATCGCACCATCTGGCCGGCCGCCGATGGGCGCGCGGTGGAGATCATCGACCAGACCCGGCTTCCCCACGCCTTTGCCGTGGTGTCGCTGCACACCTTGGCCGACGCGGCCTATGCCATCCGCGCCATGCTGGTGCGCGGCGCCCCGCTGATCGGCGCCACCGCCGCCTATGGCATGGCGCTGGCGATGGCCGAGGACGCCTCCGATGCCGCGCTGGACGACGCCTATGACCGCCTGCTGGAAACCCGCCCCACCGCGGTCAACCTGCGCTGGGCGCTGGAGCGGATGCGCGCCCATCTGGCCCCGCTGCCGCCCTCGTCGCGGGTGGGGGCCGCCTATGCCGAAGCGGCGGCGGTGGCGGATGAGGACGTGGCCATCAACCGCGCCATCGGCGAGCACGGCGCCCGCCTGATCCAGGCCATCGCCGCGCGCAAGCCGGGGCAGGTGGTCAACGTGCTGACCCACTGCAACGCCGGCTGGCTGGCGACGGTGGATTGGGGAACGGCGCTGGCCCCGGTCTATGTGGCGGCGGAGCAGGGCGTTCCCCTGCACGTGTGGGTCGATGAAACCCGCCCGCGCAACCAGGGGGCCAGCCTGACCGCGTGGGAACTGAACAGCCACGGCATCCCCCACACGGTGGTCGTGGACAATGTGGGCGGCCACCTGATGCAGCACGGACAGGTGGACCTGTGCATCGTCGGCACCGACCGCACCACGGCCACCGGCGACGTGTGCAACAAGATCGGGACGTACCTGAAGGCGCTGGCGGCGCACGACAACGGTGTGCCGTTCTATGTCGGCCTGCCGTCGCCGACCATCGACTGGCGCATCAGCGACGGCGTGCGCGAGATCCCCATCGAGGAGCGCGACGCGGCGGAGGTCACCGACATGACCGGCCGCACCGCCGACGGCCGCATCGAAACGGTGCGCATCACGCCCGCGGGCAGCGGGGCGGTCAACTATGGCTTCGACGTGACCCCCGCGCGGCTGGTCACCGGGCTGATCACCGAACGTGGCGTCTGCCCGGCCAACCGCGACGGGCTGCTGGGGCTGTTTCCCGAGCGGCGCTGATCACCCCTTCAGGAAGCGGGCGACCTCTTTGGGCAGGGCGCCCGCCTGGGCCATCAGGCGGGCCTTGAGGATCAGGGTGACGGCCATGGCGTCGGTGATGCGCCCGTCCATCGCCATGGCGAACGCCTCGGCGAAGGGCACGCGGCGGATCTGCAGCTCCTCCGTCTCTTCCGGGGCGGCGATTCCCTCTTCCAGATCCCAGGCCAGGAAGCCGTAGGCCACCTCGTCCGTCACGCTGTTGGACAGGTGCAGCGTGGCCAGCGCATGCCATTGACGGGCGGTCAGCCCGGTCTCCTCCGCCAGTTCGCGCTGGGCCGATTCCAGCGGATCGACGCCCATCTTTCCGCCGCCTTCGGGGATCTCCCAGCTATAGGCCTTGAGCGCGAAGCGGTATTGCCCCACCAGCAGCGTGTGCCCGGTCTCGTCGATGGGCAGGATGCCGGTGGCCACATGCTTCATGTGGACCACGCCATAGATGCCGGGCTTGCCCGCCGGGTTCAGCACGTCGTGTTCCGTCACGCTGATCCACGGATTCTCGTACACCGGCTTGCTGAGCAGGACGGTCCAGGGGTTGCCGGTCTTGGATGTCGGCACGGCCATGTTCCTTTCGAAAAGACGCGACCGGCATCATACGGGATCGGTGGCGGGGTGGCTTGGAAAGTTTTGGCACACGCCGACGGTCGGCGCCGCCCATCGTGACACGCCGGACATCCGGCGGGTCCCCCCGTTTCATTTTCGTAAAATTGTCGGAAAAGACCGGACGATAGCGCAGTAAATGGAAGTCTAATGGTTAAAATACTGTTTATTGACCCCATGGGGGGAGGCGTGCAACACTCTTTATCGAGGTAAAGTTCCGCCTTTGATTTCGGTCTTTGGTGGCTGCTTTGCCGAAGTGGCGGCGTTGGTCTCTTTTGACTTGGCGTTCCGCGACAAAATGCCGCTTTTCGGGTCGGGTGATGTCGCACGCGGGCTATACGCCGCTTTGGGGGGTGAAAGGGGGCAACCGTGCATCCGCGTGAGATCGAGCGGTGGCTGAACCCCGACTGGCGGGCGAGGCTGCTGGCATGGTGGGAAGGCTACGACCTGTCCACCCTGCAAAAACAGGCGCGCGTGGCCCGGCAGGGCATGAGCGACCGCCGTTTCAGCCTGCGCCAGGGTGGTGTCGGCACGCACGCCGACGCCGTGGCGGCCAGCACCGCCGCCGCGGGCGCCGGGGCTGTGGCCGCCGGCCCGCCCATGACCCCGGAAGAGGCGGAGGAAAAGGGGCTGGAAGGGCTGCAGCTCGACCGCCGCGGCTGGCCCGTCTGGTCGGTGGAGCGCGTGCGCGGCGCCCAGATGCTGTGGGGGGAGGGGTTCACCGCCCCCGGCGATGCCCATTGGATGGTCGATGCCGTGCGCCCCTTCGGCCTCAACCCGTCGAAATCGGTGCTGGATCTGGCCGCCGGGCTGGGCGGGGTGGCGCGGGCCATCGTCAACGCCTTCGACACCTGGGTCACCGGGCTGGAGCCGTCGCCGCTGCTGGCCCGCATGGCCATGCGCCGGTCCCAGATCCAGGGCATGGACCGCAAGGCGCCGGTCATCCATTATGACCCCGAACACTTCCGCCCGGCGGGCAGCTACGATCTGGTGCTGGCCGACCGCATCATGCACCGGGTGCGCGACAAGGACTTCTTTCTCGACAACGTTGCCGACTGCCTGAAGCCCAAGGGCAGCGCGCTGTTCATGGATTACGTGATCGAGGGAACCCCGGATTCGTGGGATTCCTGGAACGCCTGGAAGGAGGAGGAGCCCACCGACCTGTTCCCCTGGACCACCAAGCGCATGACGGACGAGCTGACCCAGCGCAACCTGGATGTGCGCATCGGCGAGGATCTGACCCAGATCCACCGGGCGCAGGTGCTGGAGCGGGTGCGCCAATTGTCGGAGCGCATCGAGCACATGCCCCCCGACGGGCGCCTGTTCGCCGGGCTGGCCCGCGAGCTGGCCCTGTGGTGGGCGCGGCTGCAGGTGCTGGGGAGGGGGTTGAGCTTCTACCGCTTCGTGGCGCTGAAGCCGGCGTAGGAAAGCCCGGCCGCTCCCCGCCGCCCCGGCATTCCCCGCGTTCAGGGACAGGAGCGGGGAACGATCCTCTTGTCGGCGGCATAGACGGCGGCGGACCTTTCCACCAGGGTGCGGATCAGCGCGCGGTCCGGTTCGATCCAGTCCGAGGCGGGAACCCACGCGCTGCCGGTCCATTGCTGGATGCGAATCGGGGTCATCCCCTCGTGGTCGGTGCAGGTGATGCGCAACGGCGCCATGAACCCCTCCAGCCCCAGGGATCGGATGGTCTCCGCCGTCAGGTTCAGGGATTCGAAGCCCCACCGCACCTCCTCCCCCGTCAGGGGGCGGGCGCCGAAACGGCGCTGGGCGGTGCGGATCGCCTCCACCACCACCACGGCGTTGTAGAGGCCGCGGTTGTAGAGAACGCTTCCCACGTGGCTGCCGTCGCCCGCCGCCCGCCCGCGCTCCACCACATGGCGGCGGATGGCGTCGATGGCCGGAAAACGGTCGCCGGTGGCGTGAAAGGCCAGCGCCTTGTACCCCCGCGCCGCATCGCCCGCCGGCAGCACGTCCTGTTCCGACCCGGCCCACCACACGCCGATGATGCGGTCGGCGGGGAAGCCCACCGCCGCCGCCTCCTTCAGCGCCGCGCTGTTCAGCACGCCCCAGCCCCACAGCAGCACGTCGTCGGCGCGGAACTGGCGGGCCACCTGCAGCCACACCGCCTTTTGCTCCAGCCCCGGCGGGGCGACGGGGAAGCTCTCGAAAACAAAGCCGTAGCGGGCGCTCAGCTCCTCCAGCAGGGGGATCGGCTCGCGGCCGAAGGCGCTGTCGTGGTGAACCAGCGCGATGCGCCGCCCCTTCAGCGCCGCGGTGCCGCCCAGCCCCCGGGCGATGTGGGTGACGGCGGCGTCGGCCCCGGTCCAATAGCTGGCGGGCAGGGTGAAGACATAGGGAAAGACCCGCCCGTCCCCGGCGTCGGCCCGCCCGTACCCCGACGAGAACAGCGGAATGCGGTCGGCCCGCGTCCGTTCGATCAGGGCATAGGTGATGCCGGTGGACAGCGGCAGCACCACCGCCGCCCCGGTCGGCCCCTTGGCCTTCAGCGCCTCGTAGCACGCGATGCCGCGGTCGGTGCTGTAGGCGGTGTCGCATTCCTCGAACGCCAGACGCACGCCGCCGACGCCGCCGTCGCGGGCGTTGATCAGGGTGAAGTAATCGGCCATGCCGTCGGCCAGCGGAATGCCGGTGGGCGCGTAGGGGCCGGTGCGGTAGACCAGATGGGGAATGAACTGAACCGGCCCGCCGGGCGTGTCGGCTTGCACGCTTCCCCCCCAAAGGGTGACGGCTGCCCATGCCACGGTTGCCCATGCCACGGTTGCCCATGCCACGGTTGCCCATGCCACGGCGGCGGCAACCGCGTTCAGCGCACGCACGCGGCGTCCGCCCATGGCCTGTCCCCCCTTGTCCCCGTTCCGTTGCGCATTGCTGCCGGTTGAGCGGCAGTGCCGGCTTGTTCCGCCACCTTGAGGATAAGAGCAAAGCCGCCGGGGCTTCAAGGAAGGGATCGGTTCCCGTATCCGTTTGTGCCGGTGGCGCCGTTGACCGGGGGCGGTGCGCGGCCTAGCCTCATGGATCCGGGTTTCATCACAGGAAGGACCGTTGCGGTGATAGACGACACCCTGTTGGGCAGTGCCGGGTTGGACAGCGCCGGATTGGGCGGCCTGCTCGCGGCCAGTGGCGCCACCGTGACCGTTGATGGGCTGCGGGCGCTGATCCGGGGCGTGCTGGCGGCACCGGACGGCGCCGGTCCCGACGCGTGGATGGCGCTGGTGGCGGACGCCCCCTCGGCGGATCTGATGCGGGCCCTGCGCGCGCTGAAGGAGGCGATGGCGGCGGAGCCGGTGGAGCCCGCGCCCCCGCCCGCCGAACGGCTGGAGCGGCTGCGGGCCGAACTGCGCCGCCGGTCGCTCGACGGCTTCGTGGTGCCCCGCGCCGACGAGCACCAGGGGGAATATGTGCCCGCGCGCGCCCAGCGGCTGGGGTGGCTGACCGGTTTCACCGGGTCCGCCGGTCTGGCGGTGGTGGGGCCGGCCACGGCGGCCCTGTTCGTCGATGGCCGCTACACCTTGCAGGTCGAGGCGGAGGTGGACGGCAGCCTGTACGCGTTTCGCCACCTGATCGAGGATTCGCTGTCCGGCTGGGTGGCCGGGGCGGTGCCCCGCGGCGGACGGCTGGGCTATGACCCGTGGCTGCACCCGGTGGGGTGGGTCGAAAAGCTCCGCACCGCGCTGGAGCGGGAGGGGATCGACCTCGTGCCGTGCGACGGCAACCCGGTGGACGCCGTGTGGCCCGGCCAGCCCCCGGCTCCCCTGGCCCCGGTGGAACCCCACGACGACGCCCTGGCCGGCATGAGCGCCGGTGAGAAGCGGCAGGCGGTGGCCGAGGCGCTGCGCCGCGACGGCATCGGTGCGGCCATCCTGACCCAGCCCGATTCCATCGCGTGGCTGCTGAACATCCGCGGCGGTGACGTGCCGTGCACGCCGCTGCCCCTGTCGTTCGCCATCGTCGATGACGGCGGGGCGGTGGACCTGTTCATCGATTCCCGCAAGCTGCCCGCCGCCACCCGGCGCCATCTGGGGGACGGGGTGCGGGTGCTGCCGCCCGACGCGCTGGAACCGGCGCTGGACCGGCTGGGCCGCGGCGGGCGGCGGGTGCTGGCCGACCCGGCGTCGGCGGCGGCGCGCATCTTCGACCGGCTGCATCTGGCGGGCGCCCACGTGGTGCGCCAGGGCGATCCCTGCGCCCTGCCCAAGGCGTGCAAGAACCCGGTGGAGCTTGACGGCACGCGGGCGGCCCACCGCCGCGACGGGGTGGCCATGGTCCGTTTCCTGCGCTGGCTGGACGGGGCGGCGGCGGACGGCACCCTGAGCGAATCCGCGGCGGCCGACCGGCTGCTGGCCTTCCGGCAGGAGGGGGAACGGTTCCGCGGCCTGAGCTTCGAGACCATTTCCGGCGCCGGCCCCAACGGCGCCATCGTCCATTACCGCGTGACCCCGGCCACCGACCGCCGGCTGGAGCCGGGCTGCCTCTACCTGCTCGACAGCGGGGCGCAGTACCTGGACGGCACCACCGACGTCACCCGCACCATCGCCATCGGCACCCCCACGGCGGCCATGCGCCGCCACTTTACCCTGGTGCTGAAGGGGCACATCGCCCTGTCGCAGGCCCGCTTCCCCAAGGGCACCAGCGGGTCGCAGCTCGACGCGCTGGCGCGCATGGCGCTGTGGCAGGCGGGGCTGGATTACGACCACGGCACCGGCCACGGCGTCGGCAGCTATCTGTCGGTGCACGAGGGGCCGCAGCGGGTGGCCAAGGCCCCCAACGCGGTGGCGCTGGCGCCGGGCATGATCCTGTCCAACGAACCGGGCTATTACCGCACGGGGGAATACGGCATCCGCATCGAGAATCTGGTGGCGGTGACCGAGCCGGCCCCGGTGCCCGGCGGCGAGCGTCCCATGCTGGGGTTCGAGGTGCTGACCCTGGTCCCCATCGACCGCCGGCTGGTGGACGCGGCGCTGCTGAGCGTGGAGGAGACCGCGTGGCTCGATTCTTACCACAGCCGGGTTTACGCCGTCCTGGCCCCGCACCTGGAACCCGGCGATGCCGCATGGTTGCTTCGTGCGACAATCCCGCTGGCGGGGTAAAGGGCGGCACGGGGGGCATCGGCCGGAGATCGTGGGATTACACGTGCTTTACGAAAAATCTATGCGTGCGTTCGCCCGTGAAATCTGGCACCGTCCCGCCCGTGCAGCCCACCACGGGAATTGTACGGCTGGAATCGCCGGTCCGACCGGATACCGTCCGTGTGATAACGTGACCGGCCGCCCGCAGGGTTAAACAAGTTCTTTACCAAGCCTGCTGCAGACTGTCTCACCACGGCGGGGTTATCGTCCAAATGGATGACATTTCGTCGGACTTGGGGCATCAACAGTCGGACCGGCACACCAGACGCGGCACCCCTTGGCACATTGATGCGACGCACGGGGACGGCCCTGCCAACGTTAAGAATGCGGAGACGCTTAGATGAAGATTCTTGTCGTCGATGACTACGCCACCATGCGGCGCATCGTGCGCAACCTGCTGACCCAGATCGGATACACCGATATCGACGAGGCGGGTGATGGCGTCGGCGCGCTCCAGAAGCTGCGGGAGAACAAGTTCGGTCTGGTGATCTCCGACTGGAACATGGAGCCGATGACCGGTCTCCAGCTGCTGAAGGAAATCCGTGCGGATGCCAAGCTGGCGTCCACGCCCTTCATCATGGTCACGGCCGAAAGCAAGACGGAAAACGTGATCGCCGCCAAGCAGGCCGGCGTGAACAACTACATCGTCAAGCCGTTCAACGCCGAAACCCTGAAGCAGAAGATCCAGTCCGTGCTGGGCACCGGCTGATAGGAGCCCGCGGTGGAGCAACTGCCGCAATTGACCGAGGAGGAGTTCGAGCAGATCGAAGAAGCGGTCGCTCGAACCGCCAAGGGCCGTGCGTTCCTGCGCCGTTACCATCGGCGGGCTATGGGAGCTGCGTCGGAGGAAATCCGCGGCATGCTGCAGGATTTCCGCCGTTCGTGGGATCAGAACGCACAGGCGGCAGAGACCGTGAAGCGGGTGGAGGTGCTCCGCCGCGAACTGATGGAGATGGCCGCCTCCATCGAACGGGCACGGCGCGAGGTTGCGGCCCTGCGCCCCCCCGACACGTCCAACAACAAGATCGTGACGGCGACCAGCGAACTGGACGCCATCGTCACATCGACCGAGCGGGCCTCGTTCGAAATTCTCAACGCCGCCGAGCGGCTGATGGATCTGTCGTCGCGCCTGCGCGCCGACGGGGCCGCATCCGACCTGTGCAGCGATATCGAATCGGAAGTCACCAACATCTTCACCGCCTGCTCGTTCCAGGATCTGACCGGGCAGCGCACCAGCAAGGTCATCAACGCGTTGCGCTACATCGAGCAGCGCGTCAACGCCATGATCGGCATCTGGGGCGACGACGGGCTGAGGGGGTTGGACGTTCAGGACGAGATCACCGATCATCGCCCCGACGCCCATCTGCTGAACGGGCCGCAGATGGAAGGCAAGGGCGTCAGCCAGGCCGATGTGGACAGCCTGTTCGACAGCCCGGCCCCCATGGCCGCGCCGGCCCCGGCTCCGGTGGTCATGGCGGCCCCGCCGCCACCGCCGCCGCCCGCGGCGCTGGTGCAGAGCAGCCAGGCCGACATCGACAGCCTGTTCGACAGCCCGGCGCCCGCCGCGCCGACCCCCGCCCCGGCGGCCAAGGCCAGCCAGGCCGACATCGACAGCCTGTTCGACAGCCCGGCGCCCGCCGCGCCGGCTCCCGCCCCGGCGGCCAAGGCCAGTCAGGCCGACATCGACAGCCTGTTCGACGGGCCGGTCACCACGTCGCCGGTCACCACGTCGCCGGTGACCGGATCGGGGCCCAAGCTGGGGGCCAAGCCGCTGCCCAAGCTGGGGCCCAAGCCGGGGGGGGCCAAGCCGGCCGCCGCTGCCGCCGCTGCCGCCGCCCCGCCCAAACCGCCGCCGCCCAAGCCCCCGCCCCCGGCGGCCGTGCCGAAGCCGGAGGAGGACGATGGAACCCCGGCCCTCGACCAGTCGGCCATCGACGCCCTGTTCGGCTGAGGATCGGGGTCGTGAGGTCTGCTGTCTGCATGGCGCCGACGCCAAAAGGCAAAAGACCAAGGAAATTTGACGGACATGTAAGCATTTCTTCGTAAATACTCCGCTAGACTACCGTCCTCCGTTCCCAGGATGTGGCGGCGACTGGACCAACGATCAGGGCCACAGGAATCCGTGGCCGTTGCGGAAAAGAGGCAGGGACAGCATGACGCAGTTGCAAAAGCCTTTCATGGCCGAGCTGCAAAAAGCCAAGCGCAACGGCAACCCGTATCATGCGGTGGCACCCGACGCATCGGTCCCTGCGATCGCCGCTCCGCTGCCGGCCGCCACGGTCACGGTCGATAATCAGGAGGTGCTGCGGGCCATTCACGACCTGGGCAGCCGTCTGGACCGCTTCCTGAGCATGGACGCCCAGCAGATCGACCAGATCCAGACCGAGATCGCCGACATTTCCGGCCGCATCAAGGCCACCAAGGTGGAAATGGCCGCCCTGCGCCATCCGCTGGCCGGTGAAGACAAATTTCAGCAGGCATCGGAAGAATTGACCGCGGTGGTGTCCGCGACGGAAGCCGCGACCAACACCATCATGGCCTGCGCCGAGGAATTGGAAGAAGTCGTGCAGGAACTGCGCGCGTCGATGCCGGAAGGGTATCAGGCCGACCGCGTGAACGACATGCAGGAAGTTATTGTCCGTATCTATGAAGCCTGCAATTTCCAGGATCTGACCGGCCAGCGCATCACAAAGGTGGTCCGCGCCCTGTCCTTCATCGAAGAGCGCGTGGACGCCATGATGGGGGTGTGGAACCGCCGCGAGTTCGAAGCGATGCCGCTGCCGCCGTCGGTCACCAAGAAGGATGGCGACCTGGATTTGCATGGCCCGTCCGCCGAGGAAGTCCCCGGCAACATCAGCCAGTCGGACATCGACGCCCTTTTCGCCTGATCCTGACCGCCGTCCGGGGCTGCCGGTGCGGCAGCCCCGCCGGTGCGCCGGTGATGGCTCTGATGACCGCCGAGGTCTGCGCCCCATGGGCGCCACCCTTTGCGGTGGCCTGACGAATGATGTCCGTGGAACGTGCCGCCGGGGGGCGCGTGCCGCGGATCATGGCGGACATGATCACCGGACCGCACGGTCCGGGACGGGGGAGACTGCACGGCATGGCGTTTCTGAATTCGCTTTCCATCCGCACCCGCCTGCGCCTGATCGGGGCCTTGTCCCTGGCAGCACTGGGCGGGTTGACTCTCACCACCGTGGTGACCAACGGCACCGTCGCCGATGCGGTTTCCGAAAACAGCCTGCGGCAGGAGCAGTTGCGCCTGATCACCGACCTGCGGGTGGTGCGGGCCAACGTCATTCTGGCGGCCATGGACACCATCGTGGACCGGGCCGAGGGGGTGGTGCAGCCCGAGCGGCGCAAGGAAATGGACGGGGGGGTGGCCGAACTGACCAATGCCCTGCCCAAGCTGCGGCAACTGGCCGACACCCCGTCGGAACGGGACGAGGTGCGCAAGCTGGAAGCCTCGCTGGGCGTGCTGAAGACGGCGCTCGCCGATCTGACCGCGGCGGTGACGGCCAAGGCCGACGACAAGGCGTTCGACGCTCTGGACGACCGCATCGACCAGGCCGGCGATGAGGAGGACAAGGCCCTGTCCACCCTGGAGGCTTCCCTCACCCGCGAGGTGCAGGGGGCGAACACCGCCATGGGCGATACCCTGTCCCGTGCAACGGTGATCGCGGCCAGCGGCGCCGCCGCCATGGCGGTGGTGCTGACGCTGCTGCTGATGTGGATCGGGGAGAGCATCGTCATCCCGCTGCGGTCCTTGCGCGATTGCATGGAGGGGCTGGCCGGCGGGCGCCACGATGTCACGGTGCCCGGCACCGGTGGTGCCGACGAGGTGGCCGCCATGGCCCGGACGGTGGAGGTGTTCCGCGCCAACGCCCAGGAAAAGGCCCGTCTTGAACACAGCGCGCAGCAGGTCAAGGACGAGAGTGAGCGAACCCGCCGGGACGCCCTGCGCACGCTGGCGGATTCCCTGGAAGGGGCGGTGCGCCAGACGGTGGAGGCGGTGGCCGAGGCCGCCCAGCGCATGAGCGGAACCGCCCGCAGCCTGACCACCAGCGCCGAGGATGCCCACGCCCAGGCCACCACCGCCGCCGGGGCTTCGCAGCAGGCGGCGGCCAATCTGGAATCGGTGACCGCCACCACCGGCACGCTCACCGATTCCATCGGCGCCATCGCCCGGCAGGTATCGGCCTCCGCCGAGATCGCGCGCGATGCGGTGACCCAGACGGCCCAGGTCAGCGGGCGCATGGGCGAACTGACGGAGGCCGCCAACCGCATCGGCGACGTGGTGCAGCTCATCACCGACATCGCCGGCCAGACCAATCTCCTGGCGCTCAACGCGACCATCGAGGCGGCGCGGGCGGGCGAGGCCGGCAAGGGCTTCGCCGTCGTGGCGACCGAGGTCAAGAATCTGGCCAATCAGACGGCCAAGGCCACCGAGGACATCGCGGCCCAGGTGGGCGACATGCAGCGGGCCACCGGCGAAACCGCGGCGGTGATCGACGCCATCGTCGCCACCATCCGCCGCATCGACGGCATCGCCGCCGAAATCGCCGCGGCAGTGGAGCAGCAGGGCACCGCCACCCGCGACATCGCCCGCAACGTGGACCAGGCGGCGGCGGGGGCGCGGTCGGTCACCGGCAGCATTCAGCGGGTGAACGACGCCGCCCGCACCACCGGCACCGCCGCCCGCGACGTGCAGACGCTGGCGGAAACCCTGTCGGGGCACGCTTCGGCCCTGCGGCGGGATGTGGAGGGCTTCATCGGCACCCTGCGGCGGGCGTGACCGCCCTTTCCCTATGGCGTGATTGCCAAACCCCGCCATCCCTGGTTAGGGTGCTGTGAAATCCTGGACGGCGCGCCGGGGAAAGCCCGGCGCCTTGTGCGAAAACCAGGGATGCGAAAACCAGGGGAAGGGATGGCAGCGATGACGACACCGGCAGCCCGCGGGTTCCGTATGCCCGGCGAATGGGTTCCCCACACCCGGTGCTGGATGGCGTGGCCATGCCGCCCGGAAACCTGGCCCGAAGGCCGGTTCGACGCCGCCACCCAAGCCTATGCCGAGGTGGCCCGCGCCATCGCGGAATTCGAGCCGGTCACCATGGTCTGCGATCCGGCCGACGTGGCCGAAGCGTCGCTGGCCTGCGGGGCAGGGGGAAGCGGCATCCAGATTCTGCCGGTTCCCCTGTCGGATTCCTGGATCCGCGACACCGGGCCCAGCTTCGTCACCGATGGCCGGGGCGCTCTGGCCGGCGTTCATTGGGGGTTCAACGCCTGGGGCGGCAACTACGCCGAGTGCGGCAAGGACCGCGAGGTCGGGCGGCTGGTGCTGGAACACCTGGGGCTGGAGCGGTTCCGGGCACCGCTGGTGATGGAGGGCGGCTCGTTCCATGTGGATGGGGAAGGGACGCTGATCACCACCGAACAATGCCTGCTGAACCCCAACCGCAACCCGCACCTGTCGCGGGACGAGATCGAACAGCACCTGAAGGACCATCTGGGGGTAAACACCGTCATCTGGCTGGGCGAGGGGTATCAGGACGACGAGACCGACGGACACATCGACGAGATCGCCTGTTTCGCCCGTCCCGGCGTGGTGCTGGCCCTGACCACCGACGATCCGGCGGACCCCAATTTCAAGATTTTTCACGACAATCTGGACCGGCTGAGCCGGGCCCGCGACGCCCATGGCCGCGCGCTGGAGGTGGTGACGCTGCCCCAGCCCGCCCGCCGGGACGAAAACGGGATGCGGCTGACCCTCTCCTACACCAACCTCTACATCGCCAACGGCGGCGTGGTCGCCCCGTCGTTCGAGGATCCCCACGACGACGAGGCGTTCCGCATCCTGCGCAAGGTCTTCGCCGACCGCGAGGTGATCCAGGTGCCGGCCCTGGACATCGTGCGCGGTGGGGGCGGCATCCACTGCATTACCCAACAGCAGCCGGCCCCGTGAAGCGGTTCCCCGTGACCGGCCTTGACGGTTGACGCAATGGCCGGGTGCGGAAAGCCCGGCGGTCAGGTCAGGCGTTGCAACCGGCGCCGGATGCCGCGGCCATACTTCACGGCGGTCCGTGCCCAAAGCCGGTGCCGCCAGCCCACCCCGGCCTTGGGGTTGACGAACAGAACGTCGGTGTTGTCGAGCGAGAACGGCAGCATATGGAAACCCAGGTGCTGCAAGCGCCTTTTCACCGCCTCCACCGCCGGGCGGGTTTCCGGGTAAAGGAAATCGTGGAATTCTATGGTGATCTGGTCGATGTCGGCGAATTCGGCATCGGCGGCGGCGGCGAACATGTCCAGTTCGGCCCCTTCGATGTCGATCTTCAGCAGGTTGATCCGCCCGATGCCGTTGCGGCGCCGGAACTCCGCCAGGGTCACGGTATCGGTGTCGATGGTCTGGCCCGCGCGCTCCCCCTCGTACTGATCGAAACCGCTGGCGCAGCGGTCGGGGTAGACGTTGATCCGCATCGTGCCCACCGCCCCCGACAGGGCGACCGGCAGCAGCGTCAGGCGGGGATGCCGGGTGATCCGTTCGGCCAGTTCCGGCACCGGTTCGGCCGAGAACACCCGGCTGCCGTAGCGCTGGATGACCGAGTGGGCGAATTCCCCATGATTGGCCCCCAGATCGACGATGATGCTGTTCTCATCAATCTGTGCGAAGAAGGAATGGCAGCAAATGTTATCGACCACCATTCTCTTCCCTTTCAAGATTATGGCGCCGTGAGCCGGTCGGAAAAATCTCTTTTTATTTTATAAGACAGATGGGCTGCACGGACAAGAGGGTGCCCGCCCGTACGGTGTCTTGCCCGAAACCGGTGGCCATGGCGGCATGATAATATTGTGCCGCCATGACTGGGGAATTCCCGGCCTGTCAACGCCGGCTCAGCGTCTCCACGAACTTCCAGATGGTGCGGATCTGGGGGGCATCCTTGCGCCAATAGCCGGCGCCGTTATAACCCCACCAGTCCCAGCAACCGCTGGGGTTGCCGCTGATCCCCGACACCCCGTCGGTGTTCTGGGCCTGGGGGTACAGGACGACGATGTTGTTGCGCTCGGCGTATTCGTTGTAGCCGGCGTCGGCGGCGAACAGATAGGTGTGCTTGGGGTCGTAGCTTTCCAGGTTGATCTGGTCCTGGTTCTGGTGGCAGCCGTGCAGCGCGATGTGGAGCGAACACGACTGGCCGTTCTTGCAGCCTTCCGGCACATAGATGTAGCCGTACTTGTGCATCCGCCACGTGGGGTTGCCGGGTCCGATCACCGCGTGCTGGTCGAACCGGATCAGGTTGCTGGGCTCCGCTGGGCGGTTGGCCTGGGGCACGTTCTCGCGGTGGTGCAGGTACGCCATCATGTCCGCCGCCCCGTCCATGCCGCAATTGGCGATGTAGGGCGCCCCGGCCACGCAGCCCGTCTGGTTGGGGGACGCGGTGGTCGGCATGGTGTGCGGCATGGCCGGGACCACCTTGGACACGATGTTCTGCGTGGCCGTCTTGTCGGCGCACGACCCGAGCAGGGTCTCGTACAGCGCCTTGGTGGCGTTGGTGACATTGGCGGGCACCGTCTGATCGTCGCCCCCGGCGATCAGGTACACCCGGTCACCGCACAGGCCGTCCTTGGGGTCCACCGCCCGGCGGTCGAAGGCGTCCTTGGCCAGGTAGGCGAGCTGTGACAGTTCGATGGGGCGTCCGGCCACGCCCGGCACGGCCAGGGCGGGGATCTTCTTGTAATAGGCCGTGCACATGTTGGTGGCGGTGATGTCCGACGTGACCGGTGGAGTCTGCCCCAGCATCAGGTCGGCGCAGCGGAACGGCGGGCCGGCCACCAGACCGGCCCCCACCAGATCCTTGGAATGGGCGACGTGAAGCTGGAACGCCATGGCCGCGCCCGATGAAATCCCCGATACCGACACGTCCCCGCGGTTGATGGACAGTTTGATGTTGCTGCTGCGCAATTCGGCAATCTGGGCCTGGGCCGTCGCAGCCGCGGTGACAATAGACAGGACGGCCAGGGCAGGAAAGACCGCCTTGAACACTGACGTATTCATCAATGAGATTCCTTGTGATTATGATTGGGTGGACACTTTTTGCTAACAAAGCACGCATGACTTGTCATGGTATGAATTGACGCAATGCAGCATGTATCGGGAAAAGAACAAACTGTCCCGTCCGTGACGCCGCATGGGGACGGAAGCGGGCGCACGCCTCGCTTTCGGCTTTAAACACTTTGGTTGTCCGATTACTCTGCGCTCGGCGGCGGGGTGTCGGTACCCCGGCCATAGCGGGTGGATCGGCCGTGCGCATCATTTTCCGGCGCCGCGAGAACGGCGAGCATGTTTCCCTGAGCTTTCCCGTGGTCGTGGCCGGCGTTCTGCTGCTGCTGGCGGTGCTGGGCGGCGTCACCGCCGTGATCGCCAACAAGCCGAAATCGCCGATGTCGGTCACGGGAACCACGCGCAACTACGCCCGCCTGCCGGAAATGTCGTTCGCCATGGGCAACGACCGGCAGGTGATAGACGTGCGGGCGCTGATCGAGCTGGACCCCGGCGTGGACCCGACGGTCGCGGCGCCGTATCTGGACCGTATTTCCGACCGGCTGTCGGACCGCATCCGCCAGCTCGATCCGTCGCAACTGGCAGGGGCGGAAGGGGCCAGACTGGTCAAGAGCACCATCGGTCAGGTTCTGGACCGGGAAATGAAGGGCGTGAAGGTCCGCGACGTGCTGCTGGACCGTTTCGTCATCCGGTGACGGTCATTCGTTGATGCCGGCGGGGGGCACGCTCTTGTGCCGCTGCGCCCGCCATTGCCACAGGCGGAAGCTGATGGCCGCCCGCCAGCGCCCGAACGACCGGCGCAGCAGCGTTCCGGGGTTCTCGAACAGGGCGATGCGCGGCTGCGACACCGGCGTCGGCTCCAGCGCCAGCCCGATGGAGGTGATGACCGCCTCCTCCATGTCCCGCACGATCAGCTCCACGCCGCCCATGCGCATGCGGTCGCCGATTTCCACCCCCGCCCCGAATTCCTTGGCGAACAGGGCGCGCAGGCTGAGATCGGCGTTGGGCAGGGCCAGCGGCAGCCCGTACATCTCCGCCACCTGTTCGGCGGTGACGTCGGGGTTCAGCACCAGATCGCCGAAGAACTGGTGGTCGTCCTGGTCCAGCGGGCGGGTGCCGCCGTACAGCCGGTCGAGCAGCGGCAGCCGCGACGGGGCGGCGAAGACATAGATGTGGTCGCCGCCCATCAGCGGCTTGGCGCGGTAGATGGGCACCACCGTGCCGTTGCGGATCACCAGCGACGGGCGCGCCCAGCGCGGCACCTTCTGCCCCCGCGCGGCGGGGCTCTTGGCGTGAACCGTGTAGGCGACCAGCTCGTGGTTGGCCTCCCCCGGCAACTCCAGTTCCACCCGGTCCACCGGGCCGGTGCGCGGCGGGATGATCAGCCCCAGCCAGCGGGCCATGGGGCGGATGGTCCAGCCCTGGACCAGCAGCGACAGCACCACCACCAGAAAGGCGGTGTTGAAGATCACCTGTCCGCTTTCCAGCCCGCCCAGGATCGGCACCAGCGCCAGCAGGATCGACACCGCCCCGCGCAGGCCGACCCAGGCCACGAACGTCGTCTCGTTGGCGGAAAAGCGGAAGGGGATCAGGCACAGCCACACCGCCAGCGGGCGCGCCACCAGGATCAGCAGCACCGCCAGCGCCACCGCGGGCAGGGCGATGTCGGCGAAATGGCGCGGCGTGGCGAACATGCCCAGCAGCACGAACATGACGATCTGGCTCAGCCATGTCAGGCCGCTGTGGAACCGCCGCAGCCCCTGGGCACCCCGCAGATGCACGTTGCCGGCCACCAGCCCCGCCACGTAGACGGCCAGGAAGCCGCTGGCCCCCAGGGCCGCCGTGGCGCCGAAGATGAACAGCGCCAGCGTCAGGGAAATGACCGGGTAGAGGTCGCTGTCCAGCTTCATGCCGTTGATGCAGGCCACCAGCAGCACCCCGCCCAGGCCCCCGGCCACCACGCCGCCACCCATCTGCAGCAGGAATTCCAGCGCGATGGACCCGGCCCCCATCACATGGCCCGACGTTGCCATCTCCACCAGAAGGATGGTCAGCAGGATCGCCATGGGATCGTTGCTGCCGGATTCGATTTCCAGCGCCGAGCGCACCCGTTCGCGGATGGTGATGCCGCCGACCCGCAGCAGCATGAACACCGCCGCCGCGTCGGTGGAGCTGACCACCGATCCCAGCAGGAACGCCTCGACCCACGGCAGGTGCAGCAGGTAATGGGCGGCCACCCCCACCACGCCGGTGGTGATGCCGACCCCGGCGGTGGCCAGGCTCATGGCCGGCCACGCCGCCGCGCGGTAGGCGGACAGCCGCGTGTCGAACCCGCTTTCGAACAGGATCACCGCCAGCGCCGCCGATCCCACCAGAAAGGCCAGCGGCGCATCGCTGAAGGCGATGCCCAGCAGCCCGTCCTCCCCCGCGATCAGCCCGACCGACAGGAAGATGAGAAGAAGGGGGGTGCCCACGCGGATCGCCAGCGCCCCCGACAGGATGCTGAGGATCAGAAGCGCCGAACCGACCAGAATGATGCTGTAGGCCGCTTCCATGTGCCTGGACTCTTTCCCGCCGGAACCGGGGCAAAAGGGGGTGGATCAGGAACGGGAGTCTGCCGGAAAGGATGCGGCGGGCGCAATCCTGACCGTTGCGGCAGGCTCCACTTTTTCCATTCGGACGGGGGGTTACTCCAGCCCGGCCTTCTTGCGCACGTCATAGCTGCGGGTGCGCGCCCACTTTTCCATGAATTCCATCAGCTCGCTGTCGGGCGGGTCGGGCAGCACCACGCGCAGCTTCACATACTGGTCGCCGGGGCTCTTGGTGGTCTGGTTCATCACCCCCTTGCCGCGCAGGCGCAGGACGGAGCCGGTGTTGGACCCCGGCGGCACCTTCACCGACACCGCACCATTGACCGTGGGCACGCGGATCGACGCCCCCAGCACCGCTTCGTACAGGGTGATGGGCACCTCCAGATGGATGTCGGCGCCCTGGCGGGTGAACAGGGGGTGCGGCTCCACATGCACCTCGACGATGGCATCGCCGGGGGTGCCGCCGCCCAGCCCGGCCAGGCCCTGACCCTTCAGCCGCAGCTTCTGCTCGTTGTCGGTGCCGGGGGGGATGGCGACGTCGATGCTCTTGCCGTTGGACAGGCTGATGCGCCGCTTGGTGCCCAGCGCCGCTTCCATGAACGGCACGGTGACGGAATAGGCGATGTCGGTGCCCTTGGCCTTGACCCCGGCACTGCCGCCGGCCCCGGCGGCGCCGCCGCGCTTGCGGGCACCGAACAGGTCGGAGAACCAGAAATCGTCGCCGAAGGCATCGTCGCCGCCGCCGCCGGTCCCGCCGGCCCGTCCGCGGGTGGACGAGGACCAGCGCCCGCCGCCCGCGTGCCGTTCGGACCCGGCGGCGTCGATCTCCCCACGGTCGAAACGGGCACGTTTGTCGGTGTCGGACAGCAGGGAATAAGCTGCCGACACCTCCTTGAACCGTTCCTCGTTGCCGCCGCCACCCTGGTCGGGGTGGTATTGCTTCGCCAGCTTCCGATAGGCTTTCTTGATATCGTCGGCGCTGGCGTTGCGCGCAACGCCGAGGACCGTGTACGGATCACGCATGGGCTGCCCGGTTCCGCCCCTCAACCGTGGGGCATGACAAGAACGTTAGGAATTCTTGACGATTTTCCAACCGCCGTCGGCCTGTTTGCAAGCGGTTCCATAGGCCAGTTCCGTCTTTCCCTTCACGGTGACGGTCTGGCGGAACTCGCGGCAATAGGTGTTGGCGGTGTTGTAGCCCTCACGGGTGGTCGTGATGGTGCCGGAGTTGCCCGACTTGGGGTTGCTCCACTGCGTCACCTCGCCCAGGTGGGCGGCATAGGCGCGGGTCATGGCCTTGGATGCCGCCTGCTGATCCTCCTTGTCCAGGGAATCGGCGATGTCGCGGCCCACGAAGGCGCCGAGCAGGGTGCCCACGCCGGAGGCGTTGAGCTTTTCCGTGCCGGCGCCCATGCGGGCGTCGATCACGGGGCCGCCCGGCGCGCTGCTGCTGCCGCCGCTGGAACCGGACGTGAAGCAGCCGGACAGCATCACCGTGGCCAGGGCCAGAGCCAGGGGCGCGGCCAGGGGGCCGGCCAGGGGACCAAAGGTCTTTGCGGACATGAAAACCAAACCTCGACAGTTGATGCACCGCCGCCGGTCCGTCCCCCCATCGGGGACCGGAAAGAAGGATTCGGCGCGCCGGTGGCCCCTGATATACGAAAACCTGTGGCCGCTGTGAATTGCGACGTGACGCGGGGGGGCTTGCGCGCCATTCTTTTCTCCACCCTCCGGGAGCCGTCCTGCCGTCATGGACGGGCCGGGGCCGGTTCGACCCGAGGAAACCATGTCCGATCTGACCGAACGAGATCCCTTTGACACCTTCGCCGACTGGATGGCGGAGGCCGAGCGCAGCGAACCCAACGACCCCAACGCCATGGCGCTGGCCACCGCCGACGCCCACGGCGTGCCGTCGGTGCGCATGGTGCTGCTGAAGGGCGTCGATCCCCGCGGCTTCGTCTTCTACACCAACACCGAAAGCCGCAAGGGCGAACAGCTTCTGGCCAACACCAACGCCGCCCTGTGCTTTCACTGGAAGACGCTGAAGCGGCAGATCAGGGTGGAAGGCGCGGTGGAAACCGTCACGGACGCCGAGGCCGACGCCTATTTCGACAGCCGCCCGCGCGACAGCCGCATCGGCGCCTGGGCATCCCAGCAGTCGCGCCCCATGGAGGGGCGGTGGGAGCTGGAAAAGCGCGTGGCCCAGTTCGCCGCCAAATTCGCCATCGGCCACGTGCCGCGCCCGCCCCATTGGACCGGGTTCCGCATTGTGCCCCGCCGCATCGAATTCTGGCAGGACCGCCCGTTCCGTCTGCACGAACGGATTCTGTTTACCCGTGAGGTCATGGCTGGCCAGCCTCCCGGCGGATGGACAACCGACCGGCTGTTCCCATAAGAAAGCGGTGATGTTCATCAGCGCAGGGCAGCAACGATCATGACCACTCCCCCCACGGCGGACCGCATCAGCCCGGCCGAGGCGGAGAGGCTGCGCCGACGGGCGACCATCGCCAGCGTCGCGGTGGCCTTCACCCTGATCACCGCCAAGCTGGTGGCCTATCTGATGACGGGGGCGGTCAGCATCCTGTCCTCGCTGGTGGATTCCTGCACCGATCTGATGGCGTCGCTGGTCACGCTGTACGGTGTGCGCCATGCCATGAAGCCCGCCGACCCCGCCCACCGTTACGGCCACGGCAAGGCGGAGCCGCTGGCGGCCCTGGCCCAGGCGGCCTTCGTCACCGGATCGGCGGTGTTCCTGGGGGTGGAGGCGGTGCACCGCTTCACCAGCCCCCAGCCGGTGGAGGACGGGGCGGTGGGTGTCGGCGTGATGGTGCTGTCCATCGCGCTGACCGCGGTGCTCATCGCCTATCAGCGCCATGTGGTCACCCGCACCGGCTCCATCGCCATCGGGGCCGACCGGCTGCATTATTCCGGCGACCTGCTGATGAACAGCGCGGTCATCGCGGCCCTGGTGCTGACCACCTGGACCGGCATTCCGGCGGTTGACCCGCTGTTCGCCCTGGGGATCGCCGCGTTTCTGGTGTATGGCGCCCACGGCATCGCGCGGGACGCCCTGAATGTGCTGATGGACCACGAACTGCCGGAAGCGGCGCGGCAGCGGATCACCGCCGCCGTCCTGGAACACCGGGCGGTGCGGGGCATGCACGACCTGCGCACCCGCAGCACCGGCACCGGCGTGTTCATCGAGCTGCACCTGGAGCTGGACCCGGCCCTGCCGCTGACCCGCGCCCATGACATCACCGACGCGGTGGAACGGGATCTGAAGACCCGCTTCGATCCCGCCGAGGTGCTGATCCACCAGGAACCCGCCGGGCTGCGCGACGACCGGCTGGACGAGCGCGTCCAGGGCGGGTGAAAGACCCGGCATTTTCGCTAATTTCGATATTTTGCGCATTTTGTCGCACCCCGTTGGCAAGACGCCCGGCGGGGTGCCATCTCCCGTGGCGTGTCTTTGCCCGGCGCAAGGGCGAAACCATGGGACAGGGGATCGGAAACGGCGTTTCGCCGCGCGTCAATCGGCCTCGTCATACGGTGCCGCTGGTACGATCCGTTAATCCTTTGAGTGCTAAACTGTCCCCATGGGTTGTTCCTTCGTACCAAGAATGTCCCCGTGATATTGCAGTCTCGCAAGAAAACGGCATTATATGGTTCGGGGAGTGAACGATCCCAACACGCAAACATAAAACAGCAAGAATCGGCGGACGCAATGGACAGCACCTTCGGCAACCGGGCTTACCTCATCGCGGACATAGCCACAGAGGCGGGAACTCTCGGCATCGAAATCGCCGATGTCGCCGGTCACGTCGAAGATGTCAGCGGACGGATCAACAAGCAGGCGGAGGTGTTCGCCCAGCTTCGTGACACCGGCTCGCGCATGACCAGCAGCACCGAGCGCATCGCCGCGGCCTCCACCATCGCGCGCCAGGTGACCGAACGCGCCCGGCGGGACGTGGAGGCGTCCCACGACCGCGTGCAGCAGTCGCTGGACGACATCCATTCCCTGGTGGATTCCGTCGGCGGCATCGAAACCCAGGTGGTCGGCCTGCGCGAGGCGCTGGAGCGCGTGGGCAAGGTGGCCAAGGAAATCTACGCCATCGCCAAGCAGACCAACCTTCTGGCGCTGAACGCCACCATCGAGGCGGCGCGCGCGGGCGAGGCGGGGCGCGGTTTCGCCGTGGTGGCGGGGGAGGTCAAGGCCCTGTCCACCAAGACCAGCGAGGCGACGGCGGAAATCGATTCGACCCTGAAGTACCTCAACGAGCAGGCCCAGCGCCTGATGGGCGAGAGTGCGGCCAGCGCCAGCCGCGCCCGCGCGGTGAGCGAGGGCACGACGGCCATCGGGGCGGTGATCGACACCGTGGGCCGGGCCATGGCCGAATTGCACAGCGAAACCGACAAGATCGACAACGCCTCGTCCGACATCGCGCTGAACTGCCGCGAGCTGGAGCGGGAGATCGGCGATCTCGCGGTCGGCGTTCAGCTTTCCAACGAGAATCTGGCCCAGGCCCGCGACCGCATCCACAACCTGCTGGGCATGAGCGAGCGGCTGATCGGCGTCACCGCCGAATTGGACGTGGACACGGTGGACACCCCCTTCATCCGCATGGCCAAGGAGGCGGCGGCCCGCATCGCCACCCGGTTCGAGGATGGGCTGGCCCGCGGTGAGGTGGCGGAAGGCGACCTGTTCGACCGTCAGTATCAGCCCATCGGCGGCTCCGACCCGCAGCAGTACATGGCCCGCTTCACCAATTTCTGCGATCGTGTGCTGCCGGAGGTGCAGGAGGAGACGCTGACCCGCAACGGCCGGGTGGTGTTCTGCGTGGCGGTGGACGAAAACGGCTATCTCCCCACCCACAACCGCGCCTTCAGCCAGCCCCAGGGCAGGGATCCGGTGTGGAACGCCGCCAATTGCCGCAACCGCCGCATCTTCAACGACCGGGTGGGGCTGGCCGCCGGCAAGAACGTCAAGCCGTTCCTGCTCCAGACCTACCGCCGCGACATGGGCGGGGGGAAGTTCGCGCTGATGAAGGACGTGTCGGCGCCGATCATGGTGCGCGGGCGTCATTGGGGCGGCCTGCGCATCGCGTACAAGGTCTGAGGTTTCGGATTCCCCCGCCTCATCGGGGATGAGCAACCGTGATCAGGACAAAGGCGAGCAAACCGCGGGTGGACCCTGTCAAGGCGCGGGCGTCCGCCCTATGGCGGTTATTGGCCTTGGCTGGTGCCGCCGGCGGTGTGTTCTGGTTGGTCCCGTGATCGGCATCGCTGGCAGCGTGCCCGTCCCATGTCCGGGGCCATGGGCAAGCATGGCGTTGGGACAGCCGTTGGGACAGCCATAGAATCTGGAGAATCTGGGACAGCCATGGAATCCAGCCATCAGGCATGGAGGTCCGGAGGGCGGCGCCCTCCGGTCTGCCTCTGTCATTCGCTGGTCGTGGTCCGCCGCTCGATGGTGGTGGTGGATGATCCCGACGGCGCCGGGGTGACCACGGTGGTGCCGTAGTTCGGCGTGGTGGTGGTCGTGGTGGTGGTGGATGACGTCCGGTGGCTGGTGGTCTCGCTGGACCCGCAGGCCGCGACCAGCAGGGCAGCACCGGTCGCCAGAACGATACCGGGCAGAACGCGCGTTTTCATCGAACCGCTCCCTTGGCAGGTTTCCGATGGGGCGGAAACGCTGCTGCGGGAGGCTTGTTTCGTTCAGGCGCGTTTGCGCGTCTTCCGGGCGCTTTCGAGGTAGGGAGCGAGGTAGCGCCCGGTGTAGCTGCGCTCCACCTTGGCCACGTCTTCCGGCGTGCCGGCGGCAACGATCTCACCGCCGCCGGTGCCGCCCTCGGGGCCGAGATCGATGATCCAGTCGGCGGTCTTGATGACCTCCAGATTGTGTTCGATCACCAGCACGGTGTTGCCCTGGTCCACCAGGGCGTGGAGCACCTCCAGCAGCTTTTCCACGTCGGCGAAATGCAGGCCGGTGGTGGGCTCGTCGAGGATATAGAGGGTCCGCCCGGTGGCCCGGCGGCTCAGTTCCTTGGACAGCTTGACGCGCTGGGCCTCGCCGCCCGACAGCGTGGTGGCCGCCTGCCCGATGTGGATGTAGCCCAGCCCGACCCGTTCCAGGGTTTCCAGCTTGTCGCGGATGGAGGGCACGGCCTTGAAGAACTCCTTGCCCTCTTCCACGGTCATGTCGAGCACGTCGGCGATGCTCTTGTCGCGGTAAAGGATTTCCAGCGTCTCGCGGTTGTAGCGCTTGCCGTGGCAGACGTCGCAGGTGACGTAGACGTCGGGCAGGAAGTGCATCTCGATCTTGATGACGCCGTCGCCCTGGCATGCCTCGCACCGTCCGCCCTTGACGTTGAAGGAGAAGCGGCCGGGGCCGTAGCCGCGGGCCTTGGCCTCGGGCAGGCCGGCGAACCAGTCGCGGATGGGGGTGAAGGCGCCGGTGTAGGTGGCCGGGTTCGACCGCGGGGTGCGCCCGATGGGCGACTGGTCGATGTCGATCACCTTGTCCAGATGCTCCAACCCCAAGAGCGCGTCGTGCTCGGCGGGGTGCTCGCGGGCCCCCATCAGCTTGCGGGCCACCGCCTTGTACAGGGATTCGATGACCAGGGTGGATTTGCCGCCGCCCGACACCCCGGTGACGCAGGTGAAGGTGCCCAGCGGCACGCGGGCCGACACGTTCTGCAGGTTGTTGCCGCGGCAGCCGGTAATCTCCAGGAACTGGCCGGGATGGCCGGGCCGCCGCGCCTCGGGCACCGTGATGCCGCGGGTGCCGTTCAGGAAGGCGGCGGTGATGCTGGCGGGGTTCTGCTGCACCTCCGCCGGCGTGCCCTGGGCCACCACGCTGCCGCCGTGCTGGCCCGCACCCGGCCCCATGTCCACCAGATAATCGGCGGTGCGGATGGCGTCCTCGTCATGCTCCACCACGATGACGGTGTTGCCGAGATCACGCAGACGTTTCAGTGTCGCCAGCAGCCGGTCGTTGTCGCGCTGGTGCAGGCCGATGGACGGTTCGTCCAGCACATAGAGCACGCCGGTCAGCCCCGAGCCGATCTGGGAGGCCAGCCGGATGCGCTGGCTCTCGCCGCCCGACAGCGACCCGGACCCGCGGGCCAGCGTCAGATACTCCAGCCCGACCGCGTTGAGAAAGCCCAGCCGCTCGTTGATTTCCTTCAGGATGCGGTGGGCGATCTCCTGGTCCTTGGGGCGCAGGTGCCCGTTGAGGGTGGCGAACCAGTCGGCGGCGGCGCCGATGGACATCTCGGCGGTCTGGGAGATGTGCAGGCCGCGGATCTTGACCGCCAGCGCCTCCGGCTTCAGGCGCGCACCCTTGCAGGTCTCGCACGGCTGGGACGACTGGTATTTCGACAGCTCGTCGCGGGTCCAGTTGCTTTCGGTCTCGCGGTAGCGCCGTTCCAGATTGTTGACGATGCCTTCGAACGCCTTGTGGGTCTGGTAGTGCTTGAGGCCGTCGTCGTAGGTCATGGTGATGGGCTTGCCATCCGACCCGAACAGGATGGTTTTGCGCACCTCCTCGGGCAGATCCTGCCACGGCGTGTCCATGGACGCGCCGAAATGGCCGCAGATGCTGTGCAGCGTCTGGCCGTAATAGGGGGAGGAGGATCCGGCCCATGGGGCGACGGCCCCCTTGGCCAGCGTCAGCCGCTCGTCCGGGACCACCAGCATGGGATCGAAATAGATCTTCGACCCCAGCCCGTCGCAGGTGGGGCAGGCGCCGAAGGGGTTGTTGAACGAGAACAGCCGCGGCTCGATCTCCGGGATGGTGAAGCCGGAGACGGGGCAGGCGAATTTCTGCGAGAACACCGTCTGTTCGCCGCTGTCGGCGTTCTCGACGAAGATGATGCCGTCGGCCAGCCCCAGCGCGGTTTCCAGCGAATCCGCCAGCCGGTTGCCCAGCCCCTCGCGCACCACGATGCGGTCCACCACCACGTCGATGTCGTGCTTCAGTTTCTTGTTCAGGGCGGGCACCGAGTCGATGTCGTGCAGGGTGCCATCGACCCGCACGCGCTGGAATCCGCGCTTGCGCAGATCCTGGATCTCCTTCTTGTACTCCCCCTTGCGCCCGCGGACGATGGGGGCCAGGAGGAGCAGGCGCGTGCCCTCATCCATCGCCATCACGCGGTCCACCATCTGCGACACCGTCTGGCTTTCGATGGGCAGGCCGGTGGCGGGGGAATAGGGAACGCCGACCCGCGCCCACAACAAGCGCATGTAGTCGTAGATCTCGGTCACCGTGCCGACGGTGGAACGGGGATTGCGCGAGGTTGTTTTCTGTTCGATGGAAATGGCCGGCGACAGCCCCTCGATGGATTCCACATCGGGTTTCTGCATCAGTTCGAGGAACTGGCGGGCATAGGCCGACAGGCTTTCCACGTACCGCCGCTGGCCCTCGGCATAGATGGTGTCGAAGGCCAGCGAGGATTTGCCCGACCCGCTGAGGCCCGTGATCACGATCAGCTTGTCGCGGGGCAGATCCACATCGACATTCTTCAGATTGTGTTCCCGCGCACCGCGGACGCTGAGGCATTTGGTCATGGGGTCTTCATCCGGTGGACGGTGGCCGGTGAACGGCGGGCCGATGAACGGTGGGCCGGAGGACGGCAAACGTCAGGATCGTTGCAATCGCACAGGGTGTTCCTCTATTGTTCTTACCAGCAGCCCGTGGGCTGCGCAAGCCCTAAACCGCCCGCCGCAGCGCCGGTTCCGGCGGGCGTCCACGGGCCGGTTGACGCCGGCCCCGCGGCGTTGTTTTTTCCCCACCAGACCAAGCAGGCGCCGCCCGAGCCGGGCGCCCGGATGAGAGGAGTAGGCAAGAGATGAACGTGTGGACCTTCAGCGGGCGTTTGGGGGCCGATGCGGAACTGCGCTCGGTCCAGAGCGGGGAAAAGGTTCTGGGCTTCCGGGTGGCGAACGACGTCGGCTTCGGCGACCGCAAGACGACCCAGTGGGTCGATTGCTCCATCTGGGGCCGCCGTGCGGAATCCCTGGCCCCGCACCTGACCAAGGGCAAGGCCGTGGTGGTGTCGGGCGAAGTCACGCTGCGCGAATTCGAAAAGCGCGACGGCACCCGCGGTGCCGGCCTGTCGGTGCGCGTGAACGAGATCGACTTCATGGGCGGCGGCCGTGACGGCGAAGGCGGCGGCGGCGGCGGCGGCGGCTACGGCGGTGGCGGGGGCGGCCAGGGCGGTGGTTATGGCGGCGGCGGTGGCGGCTATGGCGGTGGCCAGGGCGGTTACGGCGGCGGCGGCCAGGGTGGCGGCGGCTACGGTGGTGGCGGTGGCGGCCAGGGCGGCGGCTACGGCGGCGGTGGCGGTGGTCAGGGCGGCGGTGGCCGCGGCCCGGTCCACAACGACCTGGACGACGAAATTCCGTTCTGATCCGGTCATCGGGCCGTCAGGGTGATGAAGCGGGCGCCGGACACGTGGTTCGGCGCCCGTTTTCTTTGTTCGGCTGCCGGCCCCCGGTGCGGTGGTAATGAAAACAATCAATCTTCAATTCATCAAATCTGACAAAATGTGATCTTATTTGAGAACTTATTTATGTGATTGTCGGCGTTTGGTTGCAATTTTTACTGTGCCATGATTGGGCTTTGGCGAGTATCCGGGTGCGTTCTTTGCGTATCAACGAGGTTTTCGCCCGCCTTGTACCAAAAAATAAGAGGCCATCATGACCGGAACTCCCTCTCCTGCTTCCCTTGCTCCTCTGGTTACCTTCGGTGTGGTCGGCGATTACGGGTCGGGCGGCGTCGATGCCAACAACAGCACCACCAGCGTCGTCGCCATGGCCGCGGCGGGTGTGGCCACGGCCATGCAACAGTATGTTTCCCCCGCCATCCCATCGAATTTCGTGGTTTCGGTGGGGGATCAGGTCTATTGCCCGTGGAGCCAGGGCGATGAAAACGAGCCGGCGACGAGCACGGATTACATCAACGCCGTCGGCAAACTGTATGGTGGTTTCCTGTGTTACCCGTCGGTCAGTTACGACGTGGAGCAGTTGGCGCTCTCCCCCAATCCCTATACCCCGCCTGGCGTCACCCCATCGGAAACCATGCGTCTGTTCCCGGCGATCGGGGACCATGACTGGTGGAAGCAGAAATATCGGAAAACCGTTACCGCGCCGTCCCCCTCCCTCACCGAGTCCAAGACGCAGGAAGAATATCTGATGGAGGGAAACGACAACTATCAGATGAATTTTGCCGGATTGGAGCAGCCATTGAGTCCGGTGGACAAGGATGGCCCCTGCATCCGTTATTACTCCGTGTCCCAGGGCACCGTGCCCGCTGCCGATACCCCCCTCGTCCAGCTTTTCGCGCTCAGCAACGATAAGAACGAGGTGCTGCTGGGAACGCTGTCCACCACGGCGAGTTCTTCCGGCAACCTGGACGCGCCGCAAATCATGTGGTTTCAGAACGCGCTGAAAGCCTCCACGGCGGTGTGGAACATCGTGTTCATGCACCAGCCGCCGTATTCGTCGTCGCAGGACCATGGGCCGACAGCCTATTTCCAGCTTGTGGATCAGGTGGCGGCCAAGGCCGGGCAAACCGTCGATCTGGTGCTGGCCGGGCACGTCCACAGCTATGAAAGGCTGCAGATGGTGGGGGGCAGGACCGACCCGACCACCTACATCGTCAACGGGGCCGGCGGCACGCTGGAAAGCTTCGCGCCGTTCTACGACACCCCGGCGCCGTCGCCCCAGTCGATGGGGGTGATGCCGGGAAGCCAGATCCGGGCAACGGGCTTCTACGGCTTCCAGTGTGCCCTCGTCACCGAGCAGACACTGACGCTGGCCTTCTACGGCTCCCAAGATCCCGGCAATGCCGAGAAAAAGGCCGGCGGGGCCGTCTGGTCGGTGATCGACACCGTGATGATCGTCAAGGCGGGCACGGTTCTGAACACGGATCAGTTGACCGGCCTGACCGGGCTGGTGATTCAGGGCACCATGGACAATGGCGTGACGTCCGGCCTGACCATCGACACCGGCGGGCAGGATGCCACGGTGCCGGTGAACATCTGTGGGCCGGGGTCGCTGACGGTCACCGGCGGCGGCACCCTGACCATCACCGCGGCATCGGTGCCCGGCGGCGTGCCCACGGGCCATGGCGCCTCGGTCTTTTACGAAACCACCCAGACCGGCCCGTCCGGCCCGGTTTCCGTCACGGGCCAGACCACGCTGGTGCTGTACGGCACGGCCTATGCGCCCGCCGCCGGCGTGCCGGAGCCGGCGGCCTGACGCGGCTTTGGCGGTGCGGCCACTTTCGGTTTGACACACGCCTGCCGGTTGGGCTGCATTGGCGGCAGAACCGCCGCAGGGTTGCATCGTCCCCCCGGACAATGCCTCCTGGGCCGTATGGGTGGCCGGAACGCGCATGTGGGGACGATCGAGGGCCGGGGGCACACCCCCGTTCGGGGCGGCGGCGTGGTTCGCCGCCGTGCTGCTCGTGGCCGTCCCGGCGGCGGGGCAGGTGGGGCCGCTGCCGCGCTATGCCCAGCCGGCGGGGGCCACGGCGCCGGTGCCTCCCGCCGGGCCGGAGATCCGCCTGACGTTGCCGGAGGCGGTCTATCTCGGCCTGCGCCGCAACCGGGCGGTCAAGAGCGCCTACCTCCAGCGGGTGCTCGACAAATACGACCTGACGGTGGCGGAATCCCTGCTGTCGCCCAAGGGCGTGCTGATTGCCGGCATCACCGCCGACCGCACCGGGGCCGCGCGCACGGCGGACGCCACCGTGACGCCGGTGGTGCAGATGCTGACACCGCTCGGCACCTCCATCAGCTTCGCGTGGGATGCGGTGCAGACCGGGCGGCGGCAGAAGGGGGGCAACAGCCTGACCGGGCAATCGTCGCTGTCGCTGACGGTGATCCAGCCGCTGCTGCGCGGCGCCGGCCCCGACGTCACCCTGGCCCCGGTGCGCGAGGCGCGGCTGCGCGAACGCTACAACCAGCTTCGGCTGAAGGCGGCGGTGGCCGACACCGTGACCGCCATCGCCGGGGCCTATCACCGCTTCATCCAGGCCCGCCAGCAGATCGTGCTGGCCAAGGCCGCCCTGAAGCGTGCCCGCGAGCTTGAGGCGACCAACCGCGCCCTGATCGCCGCCGGGCGCATGGCCGACATCGACCTGGCCCAGGCGCAATCCAGCGTGTCGGTGCAGGAGCTGGGGGTGCTGCAGGCGGAAAACGCCTTCGATTCCGCGCGTCTGGCCCTGCTCAGCCTGCTGGCGCTGGACCTGCACACCCGCATCGTTCCCGCCGACACCCTGACCGCCCGGCCCGTGCGGGTGGAGGTGGAGACCGTGCGGGCGCTGGCCTTCGAAAACCGCCCCGACTATCTGGCGCAGATGGTCGCCATCGACAGTGCCCGCATCGGGCTGGACGTGGCGCGCAATCAGCAACTGTGGGATCTGTCGCTGGTGGTGGGCGTCAACGCGCCGGGGGCGGGGCGCACCGCGTGGGGGGCCACCACGGCGTTGCCGGACACCAAGACCGACCTGCGCGCCGGCCTTCAGCTCAGCATCCCCCTCAACAACCCCGCCATCAGGCAGCAGGAGGTGCAGGCCGCCGTCGGCCTGCGCCAGAGCGAGGTGCAGTTGGAGCAACTGCGCACCCAGGTGGACCAGCAGGTGCGCGACGCCGCCCGCACCCTGGACACCGCGTGGCGGCAGTACACGCTGAGCCGGCAGGTGCGCGAACTGGCGCAGAAGACGCTGGACAGCGAAACCGTCAAGCTGCGCGCCGGTCGGTCCAGCAATTTCCAGGTGGTGACCTTCCAGGACCAGTTGCGCGCGGCGGAGAACGGAGAGCTGACGGCGCTGGTGGCCTATCTCGACGCGCTGATCGCCCTGGACCAGACCGCGGGCGCCACCCTCGACACCTGGGGCATTCAATTGAACGACGACGCGGCGGTGCCGGAGGGGCGGCCATGAGGCCCGCAGCGGCCCGCCGGCTGCTCGGCACCGCCCTGGCCGTGCTGGCGGCGGCGGGGTGTGCCGCCCCGGCGGACATCATCCCCGACCCGCTGCCGGCTCCGGTCATGGCGCCGCCCGCCGGCCCGGACCTGCCGCTGCCGGCCTATGCCCGGCCGGCGGGGGAGCCGGCGGCGTCGATCACCCGGGACGATCCCGGCGCCCCGCCATGACCGCCCCCATCCTGTCCCTGGACGGCGTTAACAAGAGCCTGGGTGACGGCGCGGCGCGGGTGCCGGTGCTGCGCGGGGTGTCGTTCACCGTGGCGCGGGGGGAGGTGTGCGCGGTGACCGGCGCCTCCGGCTCCGGCAAATCCACGCTGCTGACCCTGATCGGGCTGCTGGACCGCCCCGATGCCGGGCGCATCCTGCTGGATGGGGAGGATGTGGGGGCGGCCCACCCCGACCGTCTGGCCCATCTGCGCAACCGGCGTCTGGGTTTCGTGTTCCAGGCGTTCCACCTGCTGCCGCGGCTGAGCGCGCTGGACAATGTGGCGCTGCCCTTCCTCTACCGCGGCCTGTCGCCCGCCGCCTGCCGCGACCGGGCGGCAGCGGCGCTGGAGCGGGTGGGGCTGGGCGGGCGGCTGCACCACCGGCCCGACGCCCTGTCGGGCGGCCAGCGCCAGCGGGTGGCGGTGGCCCGCGCCATCGTCGGCGGGCCGGCGCTGCTGCTGGCCGACGAACCCACCGGCAATCTGGACAGCGCCACCGCCCGCACCATCATCGACCTGTTCTTTGCGCTGAACGCCGAAACCGGGCTGACCATCGTCATGGTCACCCACGACCCGGCCATCGCCGCCCGCTGCCCCCGCCGGCTGGTCATGCAGGACGGGCGGCTGCTGCCGCCGGACGGGGCAGGAGCCGGGGGAGGGGGCGGCGAATGAGCGGGTGGGGGCGCTGGGCGCCCGGCGTGTGGCGCGAACTGGTGGCCGACGCCTTCCGCAACCTGCGGGCGGCGGGGCAACGGTCGCTGCTGGCGCTGCTGGGCATCGTCATCGGCACCGCCGCCGTCATCGCCATGATCGCCATCGGCCACAACGCCCAGCAGCAATCGGTGCGGCAGTTCATGGCCATGGGCATCGACATCCTGGCGGTGCGCAAGGATTTCGCCCCCTCCGGCGCGGTGTTCGCCCTGACGGCGGAGGATGTGGCGGCGCTGGCCCGCCTGCCGTCCATCACCGACGCCGCCCCGCTGGCGGTGGCGGGGGTGGAGATCCCCCGCGCCGGCACCCGGCTGATGCTGCCCATCGCCGGGGTGACCCCCGACATGTTCCGGCTGGCCCGCCTGACCGCCGCCGCCGGGCGCCCGCTGGGGGCCGCCGACGCCGCCCTGACCGTCGCGGTGCTGGGGGCGGAGGCCGCCCGGCTGCTGGGCACCGCACCGGGGGGCACGGTGGCGCTGGGCCGTTACCGCTACACGGTGGTCGGCATCCTGGCCCCGGTGGTGCCCAACCCGCTGCTGCCGGTGGATCTGAACGGCGCCGTGCTGATCCCCCAGCCGGGCATGAAGCGGCTGGCCGCAGGGCTGGGCACGGATGGGGAGATCGCCACCATCATCCTGCGCAAGGCGCCGGGGGCGGAGGATTCCGCCGCCGTTGCCGCCGTCGCCGCCCATTTCGCCGCCTCCCCACGCCCGCGCCCGGTCCACACCCAGACCGCCCGCCAACTCATCGCCGCCCAGGCGGAGCAGATGACCGTCTACACCGCCCTGCTGTCGGCCATCGGCGGCATCTCGCTGATCGTCGGCGGGGTGGGGGTGATGAACGTCATGCTGATGAACGTGGTGGAGCGCCGCCGCGAAATCGGCCTGCGCCTGGCGCTGGGTGCCCGCCCGCGCGATATCCGCGCCATGGTGCTGGTGGAATCGGCCGCTCTGTCGCTGACCGGCGGCGGCATCGGCACCGCCGTGGGCGTGGCCGCCGCCGCCGTCTATGCCCGCACCGCCGGGTGGGACGTGGCGCTGCCGGCGGTTGCCGTTCCGCTGGGGCTTGGCATGTCGGTTGCCGTGGGGCTGCTGTCCGGCCTCTATCCGGCGGTGTCCGCCTCCCGTCTCGATCCCATCGCGTCGCTGCGGGGCGAGTAACCAACCTATAGCACGAATTGTCACGGGTCTTTTGCACGCAGGCGTTTGCTTTTTTGCCGTGGCTGGGCCATTATCAACTATGCCGCGTACAAATAATTAGATCGCATTCTTAGGTGTATGCCCAAGTATGCGCATCGAAAAACCAGCGGCCAGGCCACGGACGACGAAGGATGGAACGGCGGACCCCGTTCCCCCATCCGGGAGAGATGGAATCATGAGGCACCGTCTTGTTTCGGCATCGTTCCTTGCGGCGGTGATGAGTCCGTCAAGGGTGCTGTCTCTTCCCACCGTTCGATAACAATCATTTTCCTCCAGAGACGGAGTATCAATCGTTATGAATACGAAGCTTCTTGGCATTTTATGCGCCGGTGCCCTGTTCGGTTTCGCCGGCACGGCGTCGGCGCAGAGCGCCGTGACTGTGACCGTGAACAACGGCACGACCGTTCTGACAAATTTCTCTTCGCCGTCAGGGTGCCAGGGAACCACGACCTTGGGGAGTCTGGGGGGAGGGGGTATCGGGTATTCCTCTATTTATAGCCCTTACTCAACTTCTAATGGATGTTCTGTTCGGTATACTCGTTCAGACAATTCCCGTTATTGCAATTGGGTGCTTTCTCGTACCCGCAGTTCTTTGACTGGCCCTTGGAACTATCCCACGATTACGACAACGAAAAGTTCCTCGGGTGTCACGTGCACCAGCACGATTACATCTGTGACGACAGATGGTAACTGGAGCGTTACCTTGAAAATTGCTCCATAATAATTTGGCATTGTGCATGTAAGAGCGGATTTTGAGAATTAATCCGCTCTTTACATAAATATTATAATTTGTGCAAATAGCACAAGAAACGGAGTATGTGATATGGTAAGCATTAGTTCTGCTGTATCCATCACTTTATCTTCTTTTTCGACGCACACCACTGTGAAGTCGACAGGTGGGAAAGGGATGTCATCAGGAGCGGTGCCTACCAGCGAAACTTCCTCCGCACCATCGGTTCAACCATCTATGGGGGGGAAGAAGGATTTTTCCACGGTCGCTAAGGATGCGCGGGCGGCGCTGGATGCCGATTACAAAGCCAGTGGGAAGGCGGGAGATATCTATACGAGCTTCTCGGACTGGCAAACGATGCTTGGTGGCATGGATCGCCGTTCGCTTTATGCCATTGCCAGCAATGAGGGCGGCCAGTTCAATGAAGCGGAGCAGGTTGGCGCCCAGAACGTTATGGATGCTCAACGTTACAAGGCAATGGGCGTTGACGTAAATGCGCCCGGAAAGCCCACTGCCGCCATGCAGAAAGCCGGCATTCAGTTCCTCGACACGGTGAGTGACGAGGAAAAAACCAGTATGACCTGGGCCAATCAGCGGGCAAATCTTGAACTCAACTATGATCTTTTCTCTCGCCAGGAGGGCACGGAGCCTGAGAATGTCGAGAGCGACAGCCCTTTGGTGAAGCTGATTAAAGGCGGTCTCGAGAACCTGAGGCGCGGAGGCAACCCGGCGAACCAGCTTGAGGATACGCCGGAATACAAGCAGGCGGTTCAATTGTCCGAGCAATTGAAGGCCGGGTTGAAGGCGAAGGACAAGGGCGGCAGCGCCCGCGCCGTGGACATCACCGCCTGACGGCAGCCAAGGCTATGGGAGTTCCGGCATGACGGTCATCGGCAGCACCCTTCCCACCGTGACGGCGGCCCCCCGCAGCGCGGGTGCGAAGCCGGCTGGCACGGTGTCTCCGTCGGGAGGTGGCGCGGTTTCATTGGCCCCGGCGTCGATCGTCAGCCTGTCGTCCGCCGCCACGGCAACCCTGCCGGACAGTGGTGCTCGGAAGGATTTCGCCACCGTTGCCAAGGATGCGCGGGCTGTGGACATCTCCGCGTGAATGCCGTCACTGTGGTCCCCGGTGACACGGGGGCGGGGATGACGGGTGTGGGGAGCCGGCCGGTGGACGGGCTGGCGGCGTTGGCCGTGGCGGCGGTTGGGTTTGACGATGGCGGCACGGTCACGGCGGTCAACGGCGCCGCGCGGGCGCTGCTGGGGCTGCGCCCCGGCCATGGGGTGGGCGAGCCGCTGGAGCGGTTGGGCGGGGAAGGACTGTTGGGGGAGGCTCTGGCCGGTCTGGCCCGTGGTCCTGCTCTGAGCACCCGCACCCTGCGCGTGCGCCGCCGTGGGCGCGCCGTGACGGTCACGGCCACCGTTCTGCCGCTGGACCCGGCGCGCTCCGATGGCGGCGGGGTGGTGCTGCTGACGCCCCGGTCCCGGTGGGGCGGGGCGGGGCGCTGGGCGCTGGGCGCGCTGGTGGTGGCCGGGGTGGCGGCGGGATGGGCCGCTGCCGGCTGGTTGCCGGCCCGGTCCGGTGGAATGGCGGGGGGTGGCGAGGCGCCCGCCGCGGCGGCCCCGACCGCGGAACCGTCCCCGGCCGCACCGGCGGCGGTGCCGCTGTCGGTGATCGGGGTGATTGAACCGGGGCGCACGGTCAACGTCATCGCCCCCTTTGCCGGGGTGGTGCGGGAGCGGCGCTTCGACTATGGCGCCCCCGTGGCCGCCGGCGCCGTGCTGGCGGTGATGGACCGGCTGGAGTTGGACATGCGGATGCGCGAAGCGGAAAGCGCGCTGCTGAAGGCCACCCAGCGGGTGAACGAACTCAACGGCTGGGACACCGGGCCCGAGGTGTTGCGCGCCCGCCGTCAGGCCGTGGCGGCGGAACAGGACGCGGCCCAGGCCCGCCGCCGGCTGGCCGACGCCAAGCCCCTGTTGGACCAGGGCATCATTCCGCGGCAGGAATACGAGGATCTGCGCCGCCAGGCCGAGGTGCAGGCCGCCGCCCTGGCCGCAGGGCGGGAGGATCTGGCCGCCGTCATCGCCCGCGGCGGTCCCGATGCCCGCCGGGTCGCCGCGCTGGAGCACGCCAACGCGGCCGCCCGCCTGGATGAATTGAAGGGCCAGCTTGCCCGTGCCACCGTCACCGCGCCCGTGGGCGGGCTGGTGCTGAAACCGCCGCCGGGGGGCGGGGGTGGGGTGGCCGCCGGAGCCTCCGCCCCCACGGCCATAGAGGCGGGGGCGACCTTGGCCGCGAACCAGATCATGGCGGTGATCGCCGACACCGCCACCGTTTCCATCGCCGCGCGGGTGGACGAGATGGACGTGGGCGCCCTGCGCATCGGCCAGGGGGCGGAGGTCGGCGGCGATGCCTTCGCCGGCGGTCCGGTGACGGGCACGGTGGCCTGGATCGCCCGGCAGGCATCCAGCGAGAACGGGGCCGGCGGGGTTGCCAGCTTTCCCATCCGCATCGACCTTCCGCCCCTGACCGACGCGCAAGCGGCCCGCCTGCGTCTGGGCATGACCGCCACGGTGACCATCAGGCCCGAGTGACGGATCACACCGTCCCGATGCGCCCGTTGACCGGCCAGGTGACGGGCCGGGCCGTGGCCGGATCGCCCCACAGGGCCGCCATATCGGCGGCGAAGCGGTCCAGCAGCGCGCCGGCCCCGGCCTCGCGGGCGCGGCGGGTGGCCGACCATGTGCCGATGTAGCCCAACAGCTCCGTCAGGGTCCAATCCCGGCGGATGACCAGCGGCGGCAGCGGGATTTCGGCGAAGGGGAAGGGGATGGAGGCATAGCCCTCGTCCACCAGCCGGCGTTCCGGCGGCCAATAGGGGCCGATCTCGCCGGCGTAGAAGCGGCGGAAGCGGGCGTCTGCCTCCCCCTCGCCACCATCCAGCCGCAGCACGCCATAGCTGACCAGGGCCACCACCGCCCCCGGTGCCGCCACCCGGCGCACCTCGGCGTAAAAGGCCGGCAGGTCGAACCAATGGGCGGCCTGGGCCGCGGCGACCAGGGCGGCGCTGCCGTCCGCCACCTCCAGCCGTTCCGCCGGGGCCTGGACATAGCGGATGCGGGGGTGGGGCGTGGCGTGGGCCAACTGGTCGGCGCTGGGGTCGAGCGCGGTCACATGGGCGAAGCGGTTCGCCAGCAGCCGGGCGAACTGCCCCGACCCGCACCCCACGTCCAGGGCGCAATCCCGCCGCGGTGCCCGTTCCGCCAGGGCATCCGCCAGCGCGTCGGGGTAATCGGGGCGGTGGAGGGCATAGGCGGCCCCGCCGCGGTCGAACCAGTTGGGGGCGGGGGTGGCCATGGTCATGGGGGCATCCGTCCTGCGTGTCCGGCCATCAGCATGCCGGGCCGGGAACGGAACGGCAAGAGCCGGAAAATGGTTGGGGATGCTGGCAACGGCGGGACCGGGAACGCACTTTCTCCCTAACGCCGGCTGTGCCGGCCGGCCCGAACGCACGAACACGAGGGAGGGGAAGACCATGGACATGACCGGGAGCCATCGGGTGGACGCACCGCGGGACCGGGTGTGGGCGGCGCTGAACGACCCCGAGATCCTGCGCCAGTGCATCCCCGGCTGCGACGAGGTGGTGCGGCTGTCGGACACCGATTACACCACCCGCGTGGTGGCCAAGGTCGGGCCGGTGAGCGCCAAGTTTTCCGGCAAGGTCACCCTGTCCGACATCGACCCACCCAACGCCATGACCATCACCGGGGAGGGCACCGGCGGGGCCGCCGGCTTCGGCAAGGGGGGCGCGCGTGTCACCCTGGTCCCCGACGCCACGGGAACGGTGCTGCATTACGAGGCGCACGCCCAGGTGGGCGGCAAGCTGGCCCAGATCGGATCGCGGCTGGTTGATGCCGCGGCGCGCAAGATGGCCGACGATTTCTTCGCCCGGCTGTCCAACGCCGTGGCCCTGCCGCCGCCGCCCGCGGAAGCTGCAGGGTCCGAGTCGGTGCCGCCAAACACCACCGTTCCGATCATGCCGGTGCCGGGTATCCCGGCCCCGCCCGAAGTGCCCATTCCCATCCCTGCGACCCGTGGACGCGGCGGGTTCTATGTGCCGTGGGTGGCGTTGGCGGTCGTCGCGGTGTTGGCGGGAATTTTGACGTTCGGGCATTAAACGATGGGATGAGAAAACCCCCGTCGTGCGTTTGTTGGGGTTGGCGGGGCGTTGAAACTGTGTATTCTGCGCCTCGTTCGAGCCGGCTTCTTTCGGGTCGGCTGTCCGCAATAATGCAAGATTCCAAAAGGGGAAATGGATCGATGAGCAAGAAGCTGCTGATGGGCGCCACCATCGTCGCCGGCCTGGCCCTGACCGCCATGGGTGCGCAGGCTGGCGATGCCGCGGCCGGCAAGGAAGTCTTCAAGGTTTGCGCCGCCTGCCACACCGTTGAGCAGGGCAAGAACAAGGTCGGCCCGTCGCTGTTCGGCGTCGTCGGCCGCACCGCCGGCACGATCGACGGCTTCAAGTATTCCAAGCCGATGATGGAAAAGCAGGCCGCCGGCTATGCCTGGACCGAAGACAACCTGAAGGCCTACATCATCAACCCCAAGGCGGTCGTTCCCGGCGGCACCATGGCCTTTGCCGGTCTGAAGGACGAAGCCAAGGTCGCCGACCTCATCGCCTTCCTCGCGTCGAACAAGTGAGCCTCGGCAACCGCAAGGTTGTCCGGTGACCGGGCCGGAGGGGAAACCCTCCGGCCCGTCTTGTTTCGGGGTCAGCCCTTCTGGGCGGCTTCCAGGCTCTTGGACGCCACCTCGAACACGTCGGGGGACAGGCCGGGGGTGGCGATGATGCGTTCGAGCTGGGCGATCATCTGCGCCTGACGTTCGGCGTCGTACCGCTTCAGCCGCGAGAACGGCCCCATCAGCCGGGCCGCCACCTGCGGGTTCATCGGGTCGATGCGCAGGATCTGGTCGGCCAGGAAGGCATAGCCCGCCCCGCCGCGGTCGTGGAACGCCACCGGGTTGCCGCCGGGGAACGCGCCGATCAGGGCATAGACCTTGTTGGGGTTGCGGATGGAAAAGGCCGGGTGGTCCAGCAGCCCGCGCACCACCGCCAGCGCGTCCCCGCGGGGGGCGGTGGCCTGGACCATGAACCACTTGTCCACCACCAGCGGCTCGTCCTTCCACCGCTCGTAAAAGGCGGCGATGGCGTCGGCCCGCTCGGGCGCCGGGCTGGCGGCCAGGAACTGCAGCGCGGCGATCACGTCGGTCATGGCGCGGGCGCCGTGGAACTGCCCCAGACACAGCCCCAGCGCCTCCCCGTCGTCCGGGTCGGCCATCAGGTAAGCCAGGCAGATGTTCTTCAGCGCCCGCCGCCCGATGGCGGCGGCGTCCACCGAGAACGCCCCGTCATCCACGCTGTGGGCGCGGTAGGTGGCGAGCCAGCGGTTCTTCAGCGCGCGGGCCAGCGTCCGCCGGGCGAACTCGCGGGCGGTGTGGATGGCGTCGGGGTCGATCACCGCCATGCGGGTGCCGAGATAGGATTCGCTGGGCAGCACCAGCGCCTGCGCCCCGAACGCCGGGTCGCTGGGCGCATCGGCCAGCACCGCCGCCACCGCGTCGATGAAGCTCTGCGGCAGCGACAGCGGGCGGCCCGCCTGCACATCCTCCACCAGCCGCAGCAGCAGTTGCGTCGCCAGCGTCTGGCCCGCCTCCCACCGGTTGAACGGGTCGCTGTCGTGAGCCATCAGGAACGTCAGGTCGGCGCTGGTCAGGTCGGTGCGCAGGGTGACGGGGGCGGAGAAGCCGCGCAGCAGCGACGGCACCGGGCGGGCCGTGATGCCGGTGAAGGTGAAGACCTGCTCCGCCCGGTCCAGCACCAGCACCCGCTCGGTGCCCGCGGCCTCAGCCTCGCCCTCCAGCCGCAGGGGCAGGGCGGCGCCGTCCGGCCCCAGCAGCGCTGTCACCACCGGGATCACCATCGGCTCCTTGGTGGGCTGGCGCGGGGTGGGCGGCACCGTCTGGCGCAGGGTCAGGCGGTAGGTGCCGGCGGCGGCATCATAACTGCCGGTTGCGTCCACAACCGGCGTGCCGGCCTGGGAATACCACAGCTTGAACCGGGTCAGGTCGATGCCACCGGCGTCGGCCATGGCGGCGGCGAAATCGTCGCAGGTCACCGCCTGCCCGTCGTGGCGCTGGAAATACAGATCCATGCCGCGGCGGAACCCCTCCTTGCCCAGAAGGGTGTGCATCATGCGGATGACCTCGGCCCCCTTGCTGTAGACGGTGGGGGTGTAGAAGTTGTTGATCTCCACGTACGAATCCGGGCGCACCGGGTGGGCCATGGCGCCCGCGTCCTCGGTGAACTGCACGGTGCGCAGCCCCTGCACGTCGCCGATGCGCTTCACGCCGCGGGAATTCATGTCGGCGCTGAATTCCTGGTCGCGGAAGACGGTCAACCCTTCCTTCAGGGAAAGCTGGAACCAGTCGCGGCAGGTGACGCGGTTGCCGGTCCAGTTGTGGAAATACTCGTGCGCCACCACCGATTCGATGCCGAGGAAATCACCGTCGGTGGCGGTTTCCGGCTTCGCCAGCACGTATTTGGTGTTGAAGACGTTGAGCGACTTGTTTTCCATCGCCCCCATGTTGAAATCGCCGACGGCGACGATGTTGAAGATGTCCAGGTCGTATTCCAGACCAAACACCGCCTCGTCCCACGCCATGGATTTCTTGAGCGAGGTCATGGCGTGCCCCACCTTGTCCTCGTTCCCCGGCTCCACATAGATCTTCAGTGCAACGTCACGGCCCGAGGCGGTGCGGAAGCTGTCCTCCACGCACACCAGCGCCCCGGCCACCAGCGCGAACAGATAGCAGGGCTTGGGGAAGGGATCCTCCCACCGCGCCCAGTGGCGCCCGCTGTCCGCTGTGCCCCGGTCCACCAGATTGCCGTTGGACAGCAGCACGGGGAAGCGCTGGGCGTCGGCCTCGATGGTGGTGGTGTAGCGGGCCATCACGTCGGGACGGTCGATGAAATAGGTGATGCGGCGGAACCCCTCCGCCTCGCACTGGGTGCAGTAGGTGCCGGAGGACATGTAGAGCCCCTCCAGCGCCGTGTTCTCCTGCGGCTTGATCCGCACCACGGTTTCCAGGGTGAAGCGGTCCGGCACCTGGGCGATGGTCAGGTCGTTGGCGGTCAGCACATAGGCGTCCGGCCCCAGCGGAGTGCCGTCCAGGGCCACCGACACCAACTCCATCCGCTGCCCGTCCAGCACCAGCGGCTGGGGACCGCCGGGATGGTCCGGGTTGCGGTGCATGACCAGAACCGCCCGCACTTCCGCCGCGTCGTCCCGCAGATCGAAGCGCAGGTCCACCGTGTCGATGCGGTAGGCGGGCGGGGTGTAATCCTTCAGCAGAATCGCGCGGGGGCTGCCGTGGTCCATCGGGGTCGTCTCTCGTCTCGTGCGGGTGTGCGTCTGGGATAAGTGACGCCGCGCGCGGACGGGTTCAAGCATCCGTGCCGGCATTCCGCAAAGGAACGTCTTAAAACGGCCGCAACAGCCGGTCGATGTACTCGCGTTCCGGCTGCGGGCGGCTGAACTGGCCGGAGCGGCGGCGCAACTCGTCCAGGATCTCGCGGGCGCGCTGGACCTCGGCCTCGGTCGGCACCTTCACATCCTCGCCCAGGCCCTGGCCCATGCTGTTGGAGCGGCGGCCCAGCGGGTCGCGGCCCTGGCCCATGCGGTTCATCGGCTGGCGGGCCATCCCCATGCCGGGGGACGCCATCATCTGCTGCATCATCTGCTCGGCCAGCGTCTGAAGCCCCTGCTGAATGTTGTCCATGGCCTCGGTCTGGGGCTGCACGGCGCCGCCGGGCTGGCCGCGCTGCAGCGCCTCGCGGGCATCGCGCATGGCGCGTTCGGCGCGGCCAAGGGGGGCGGGGATGTCGCCCGCCTGCTCGCCCAACTGGCGCATCACCTCGCCCAACTGGCGGCGGAGCTGTTCCTGCTGTTCGGCCTGCTTCTGCATCAGGGGGCTGGCGCTGTTGCCCTGGCGCCCGGCACCGCGGGTGCGGGGGGATTGGCCGCCCTGGCTCTGGCCGCCCGGTGCGGGCATGCCCGACGCCGACGGGTTGGCGCCGCCGTCCATCCCCTCCTGCGACTGGCGGAAGGTCTGGTCCAGCAGGCCCTGCTGCTGCTTGGCCAGATCCTGAAGCTGGCGCATGGCGTTCAGCGCCTCGTTCTGGCCCGATGGCGGCTGCATGGCGCCCATCTGCATGGACTCCATCATCTGCTGAAGCTGGGACAGCATCTGCCGCGCCGCGTCCCGCGCCCCGGTCTCGGCCAGGGACCGCATCTGGTCCATCATGCGCTGCAGGTCGCCGGCATCCATCATCTGCTGCGCCAGTTCCGGCGGCACCTCGGGGATCTTTTCGCCGCGCTCCAGCGCCTGGCGCAGGTTCTGTTCCATGGCCTGCATCAGCCGGTCCATGGCCTGCTGCAACTCGTCCATCAACTGCCGCAGCTCGGCATCGGACGCGTTGCGGTCCAGCGCCTCGGCCAGCCGGTTCTGGGCATCGCGCACGTCGCGCTGGGCCAGCGACAGCCCGCCGTCCTCGATGCGCACCGCGATTTCCCACAACAGCGTCTGCAACGCCGGGATGGCGTCCGCCGTGTCGTCGAACACCAGCCGCGCCACCGCCGCCCGCAGGGACAGGAACACCACGATGTCGCCGTTGTAGGTGCCGGGGGTGGCCGAGATCTCCGACAGGGCGTTGGCCACCGGCTCCCGCTGGGTGGCGGGGCTGCGGGTCAGGATGCGGCGCTGCTCGATGATGGCGCGGGCCACGGGATGACGGAATTCCCGCTCGGGCAAGACGAAATCCATGGTGTCGGACAGGCCGATCTGGCCCGCCCCGTCGGTCGCCACCAACTGCACCCACACCGGCAGCCCGGCCCACGGGTGGGCGGTCAGGTCGTGGGTGCTGGCCGCGTGGGCCTCCTTGGGCGCCGATCCGCCCAGCGGCAGGGGCAGTTCCACCGCCGGTTCGCCGGCACGGTCCTGCAGCGTCACCAGAACGCCGGCCTTGGCCAGCCCGTGATCGTCGCGGGCGGCGAACTCCACCCGCATCATGCCCCGTTCGGTGGCCGCGGGCGGGGTGACGAAGGCGATGATGGGGGCCGCGTCGGGCACCACGGCCAGCGGCCAGCTTCCCAGCGTGCGCCCGCCCTGGGTGACCGTCAGGCGGGTGCCGGCGGCCAGTTCCCGTTCGATCTGGTGGGTGTCGCCGTCCACGGCGGCAAAGGGCCGGCTGCCGCCGTCCGCCGCCCCGTCGATGGTCAGGGACGGGGTGCCCAGCCCCCCGGCGACCCGTGCGAGCAGCTTGGACCCGGCCGGCACCGTCACCGGGCCGGGGGTGTCGGGCTTCAGGAACACCGGCGCCTGCCCGGTGTAGGCCGGCGGGGTGATCCACAGGTCCAGCACCGCGGCGCGGATCACCGCCCCGCCGTCCAGCCGTGGCGACACCGCGGCCCGCAGCCTCGGTTCCCAACCGCCCCAGGTGCCGGCCCCGGCGGCGAACAGCAGCAGCAAGGCGGCCATGCGCAGCCCCAGCGGGTCGCGCGCCGCCACGTTGGGGTGGGGCAGGGCCACGCGCAGGCGGGTGACGCGGGCGCGCACCCGTTCCTGGTGCAGCGCCCACAGGGCGGCGGCCATGGGGTCGCCGCCGCTGGGCCGGTCGCGCAGGGTGTTGAGCGGGCGGTGGGGCAGGCCGCTGTCGCGCTCCAGCCGGCGGCGGGCCTCGTCCCGGCCCGGCAGCCGCACCCGGCGCAGCCCCAGCGCCAGGGCCGCCACGAAACCCACGGCGAACAGGATCAGCACGGCCAGATGCAGCCAGCCGGGCAGCCGCGGCAACACGTCGGACAGGGCGGCGGCGGTGAACAGCACGCCGACCGCCGCCGCGGCCCACAGGCCGGGCCACAGCGCCTCCCACACCAGCGCCGCGCGGGCGCGGGCCAGCGCGCCGCGCGGTTCGGCAGGCGGGGTGGGGGGGGCTGGCGTCTTCGTCATGACCACGTCTCCCATCCGCGCGTCAGACTTGATCGACCACCGGACCGGCGGCGGGGGAGCCGGTGCGGATCAGGCTGTGGCGCCCGTGTCGGTGCCGGCCTGCCCGCGGGCGGCCAGCCATTCACCGAACCACTTGTCCATGACCAAAATATGGCCGCAGAGCCACATCTCTACATAGTTCTGCAGGAAGGCGGCGTCATCCGGCGTCTCCCCCATGCTTTCGGCGGTCTTGCGCACGAAATCGGCGAAGCCGTCGTGCATGCGCTTGTGCTTGGCGTAATCCGGGTAATCCAGCCCGCGCATCAGCGCCTCTTCCCGCTGGAAATGATACCGGGAATAGTCCATCAGCTCGTCCAGGAAACGGCGGGCGCCGCCGATGCCGTCGCCCGTGGCCAGGGCGTCGGAAAACTGGTTGAACAGATGGAACAGTTTCTGGTGATCCTGATCCACCGGACCCGGCCCGATGGCGTAGGCCTCGTTCCATTCCATGGTGTTCGGCTCCCTTCGCGTTTTTGGGTATTACCACTCAGGAAACCATAGCTTCCCTAAGAATTGAAGGGCGGTTCCGCGGGGAACCGCCCTTCTCACCGGCTTCTCACAGGGGCACGGTGTCACAGCCAGCCGGGCATCCGTTCGGCGGCCAGGATGTCCTCGATCCGCGGGCGGGGGCGGATGACGGCGAAATCGGCGCCGTTGACCATCACCTCCGGGATCAGGGGGCGGGTGTTGTAGCCGGACGACATGACGGCGCCATAGGCCCCGGCGGAATCGAACGCCACCAGATCCCCCGCCGCCATGGGCGGCAGCGGGCGCTGAAGGGCAAAGGTGTCGCCGCTTTCGCACACCGGCCCCACCACGTCCATGGGCACGGTGGTGGCGTCGGATGCCGCCTCCACCACCGGGCGGATGCCGTGGTAGGAATCATAGAGCGCCGGGCGGATCAGGTCGTTCATCGCCGCATCGACGATCAGGAACTGGCGGTGCAGCCCCTGCTTCACATAGATGGTGCGGGCCACCAGCACCCCGGCATTGCCCACCAGCGTGCGCCCCGGCTCCAGCGTCACATGGCAGCCCAGGTTGCCGGTGATGGACGTGACCATGGCGGCATAGTCGGCGGGCGACGGCAGCGCCTCGTCCTTGTAGCGGATGCCGAGACCCCCGCCCAGGTCCAGCCGGCGGATGTCGTGCCCGTCGGTGCGCAGAACGTGCAGCAGGTCGGCCACCCGCAGGAACGCGGCGCGGAACGGCGCCAGATCGGTCAGCTGCGACCCGATGTGGACCGCGATCGCCACCGGGCGCACACCCGGCAGCGCCGCCGCCCGCGCGTAGACATCGCGGGCGTGGTCATAGTCGATGCCGAACTTGTTCTCTTTCTTGCCGGTGGCGATCTTGGCGTGGGTCTTGGCGTCCACGTCGGGGTTGACGCGGAACGCGATGTCCGCGGTCACCCCCATGCCCGACGCGACCTCGCTCAGCGCTTCCAGTTCGGGGATGGATTCCACGTTCAACTGGAAGATGCCGGCGCTGAGCGCCGCGCGCATCTCGTCCCGGGTCTTGCCCACACCGGAGAACACGATGCGTTCGGGCGGCACGCCGGCGGCCAGCGCCCGGCGCATTTCCCCCTCCGACACCACGTCGGCACCGGCCCCCTGCTCGGCGAAGGTGCGGATGACGGCCAGGTTGGAGTTGGCCTTGACCGCGTAGCACACGCCCACGTCCTGGCCGGCGAAGGCCCCGGCGAAGGCGGCCCAGTTGGCCCGCAGCGCTGCGGTGGAGTAGCAGTAGAACGGCGTGCCCACCGCGTCGGCGATGGCGGTCAGGGCGGCATCCTCGGCGTGGAGGATGCCGTTGCGGTATGCGAACACGGTCATGGGAACGACAGTCCTGATCCGGTCTTCCCCGGCGCGGGGTCGGTGGCCGGGTTGGGGTAGGTCTGGGGGAAGCGGTCGGCCTCGCTGCCCTGGGGCGGGTCCACCGTCCGCGGCTTCTTCCCGCAGCCGCCCAGCGCCAGCACGAAGGCGATCAGAAGAACGCCCGTGGCCAGACTGATGGTGCGGCGGTGGGTCAGGTGGGAGATGATCGTCACAGGAACCGTTCCTTCGCTGCCTGGACCGCGCCGCGCACCCGCTCCGGTGCCGTGCCGCCGAAGCTCAGCCGGCTGGCCACCGACGATTCCACGGTCAGCACGCCGAAGATGTCGGCGGTGATGCGCGGCTCGATGGCCTGGAGCACGTCGAGCGGCAGGTCCGACAGGCCGGTGCCGCGCTCCTCCGCCGCCTTCACCGCCCGGCCCGTCACGTGGTGCGCATCGCGGAACGGCATCTTCAGCACCCGCACCAGCCAGTCGGCCAGATCGGTGGCGGTCAGGAACCCGCGCTCCGCCGCCGCGCGCATGGACGCCGGGTTCGGCGTCATGTCGCGCACCATGCCCTCCATGGCCGCCACGCACAGGGCCAGGGTGTCGTCGGTTTCGAACACCGGCTCCTTGTCTTCCTGCATGTCCTTGGAATAGGCCAGCGGCAGACCCTTCATCACCACCAGAAGACCGGACAGCGCGCCGATGACGCGGCCCGACTTGGCGCGCACCAGCTCGGCGGCGTCGGGGTTCTTCTTCTGCGGCATGATCGAGCTGCCGGTGGTGAAGGCATCCGACAGCCGGATGAAGCGGAACTGGTCCGAACACCACAGCACGATCTCTTCGGCGAAGCGCGACAGGTGGGTGGCGCAGATCGCCGCCGCGGCCAGATATTCCAGCGCGAAGTCGCGGTCGGACACCGCGTCCAGCGAATTGGCCGTCGGGCGGTCGAAGCCCAGGGCCGCCGCCGTGGCGTGGCGGTCGATGGGGAACGGCGTGCCGGCCAGGGCGGCGGACCCCAGCGGGCATTCGTTCATCCGGGCGCGGGCATCGCGGAACCGCCCGCGGTCGCGCCCGAACATCTCCACATAGGCCAGCAGGTGGTGGCCGAAGGTCACCGGCTGGGCCGCCTGAAGGTGGGTGAAGCCCGGCATCACGGTGTCGGTGTGGGCTTCGGCCAGGGTGATCAGGGCTGCCTGCAGCGCCGTCAGCCCGGCGTCCATGCGGTCGGCGGCGTCGCGCACCCACAGGCGGAAATCGGTGGCCACCTGATCGTTGCGCGAGCGGGCGGTGTGCAGCCGCTTGGCGGGATCGCCCACCAGCTCGGTCAGGCGGGCCTCCACGTTCATGTGGATGTCCTCCAGCTCGGTCTTGAACTGGAAGGTGCCGGCGTCGATCTCCTGCTTCACGCGGTCCAGGCCATCGCGGATGGCCAGAGCGTCGTCGGCGGTGATGATGCCCTGGGCGGCCAGCATGGCGGCGTGGGCCTTCGATCCGGCGATGTCCTGATCGGCAAGGCGCTTGTCAAAGCCGATGGAGACGTTGATCTTCTCCATGATGGCGGCAGGGCCGCGGGCGAAGCGGCCCCCCCACATCTGGCTGCTGGCGGGCTGGGTCGTCGGGGTCTGGTCGGCGCTCATGGAACGACGGTCACGGCTTTTGTGGCACGGGAAAGGCGAGGTCAAATGAGTATCCGCAGATTGGTCGTGGCTGCAATCTTTTGTGTGAGCGCCGTGGCTGCCGTCTGGGTGTGGGCCGGCGCATGGCTGGACGGGACCGGCGCCCCCACGGGCCATCAGGCCGCCGCGGCGCAAGGGGCGGGCGTGGACCGTTTCCGCCCCACGGTGCCGCCCAAACCCTTGCCCGCCTTCACCTTCACCGACGGCGAGGGGCGCCCCCGCACCATGGCGGAGTTCAAGGGGAAGGTGGTTCTGCTGAACCTGTGGGCCACGTGGTGCGGCCCGTGCGTGAAGGAAATGCCGTCGCTGGACCGGCTGCAGGGCGCGTTGGGCGGCGACCGGTTCCAGGTGGTGGCCCTGTCCACCGACCGCGGCGGCGGGGCGGCGGTGGTGCCGTTCTATGCCAAGCTGGGAATCGCAAAACTCGGCGTCTATCTCGACCCCAAGGGGGAGAGCATGACCGCGCTCGGCCCCCGCGGCCTGCCCACCACTCTGCTGATCGACCCCGAGGGGCGGGAGGCGGCGCGGCTGGAAGGCGGGGTGGAGTGGGACTCGCCGGAAATGACGGCCTTCCTGCGCACGATGGCCGGGGCGGCGGACGGGGCGGCCCCTCAGCCCCCGGCAGGGCTGGTCAGGACGGGCGGGTGACCATAAGGACGGGCGCTCAGGGGTGGCTTTTGACCTGCTGCCGCTTGGCGCCGAGAGCCTTCTGGCAATCGGCCATGGCCATGGCTTTCTCGGCCGGGTTGGCGATTTCGGATGCCGTCATCCGGCAATAGGCTGTGTCCTCAAGCGTCTTGCCCGCATTCTGCTGTTGGATATAGGTCGAAACCAGAAAGACGCCGAAAACAAAAGCGACGATCCAAGGCATCGGAAGATCCCGTGCTGGGCGTTCTGAGACAACAAAATACCCCCACCCGTGTTGAAACCGGTGGGGGTATCTCGCAGGGACGAAACAGGCGCCGGTCAGCGGGTCGGGACCGGCGGGTTCTTGGAATAGTCGTAGAAGCCCCGGCCCACCTTGCGGCCGATCCAGCCGGCCTCGACGTACTTCACCAGCAGCGGGCAGGGGCGGTACTTGGAATCGGCCAGACCCTCGTACAGCACCTGCATCACGGCCAGACAGGTGTCCAGCCCGATGAAGTCGGCCAGCTCCAGCGGCCCCATCGGGTGGTTGGCACCCAGCTTGAGCGCCGTGTCGATGGCCTCGACCCCGCCCACGCCCTCGTACAGGGTATAGACGGCCTCGTTGATCATCGGCAGCAGGATGCGGTTGACGATGAAGGCGGGGAAGTCTTCCGACACCGCCGCGGTCTTGCCGATGGCCGCCGTCAGCTCCTTGATGGTGCTGAAGGTTTCCTCGTCCGTGGCGATGCCGCGGATGAGTTCGACCAACTGCATGACCGGCACCGGATTCATGAAGTGCATGCCCAGGAACTTGGACGGGCGGTCGGTGCTGGCGGCCAGGCGGGTGATGGAGATCGACGACGTGTTGGTCGCGATCAGGGCATCCGCCTTCAGGTTCGGAACCAGCTTCTTGAGAATGTCGCGTTTGAGCGCTTCGTTCTCGGTCGCGGCTTCGATGACCAGATCGGCATCGGCGAAGACGGAGAGATCGGTCCCGGTGGAAATGCGGGCCAGGGCGGCCTGCTTGGCGTCTTCGCTCAATTTCCCTTTCTGGATCTGGCGATCCATGTTGCGGGCGATGCCCGCCAGGGCTTTTTGAAGAACGTCTTCCTTGATGTCCGAAATGATGACGTCATAGCCGGACAGGGCACAGACATGGGCGATACCGCTGCCCATCTGGCCCGCACCAATCACACCAATCTTCTTGATCGTCGGCATGGAGCTTCCCCGTGGATCGGAAAGTTTAAGGGGGCGTTACTCTCGCACTTCAGCCAAGGGCTTCCGTCAGCTCCGGCACCGCCTTGAAGAGGTCGGCGACGAGACCGTAATCGGCCACCTGGAAGATGGGCGCTTCCTCGTCCTTGTTGATCGCGACGATGACCTTGCTGTCCTTCATGCCGGCGAGGTGCTGGATGGCACCGGAGATGCCGACGGCGATGTACAGCTCGGGCGCCACGATCTTGCCGGTTTGTCCGACCTGGTAATCGTTGGGCACGAAGCCGGCGTCCACCGCGGCGCGGGAGGCGCCGACGGCGGCGCCGAGCTTGTCGGCCAGGGCTTCGAGGAGCTTGAAATTGTCGCCCGACTGCATGCCGCGCCCGCCGGACACGACGATGCGGGCCTGGGTCAGTTCGGGGCGTTCGGACTTGGTGAGTTCCTGGCCGACGAAGCGGGCGGTGGCCGCGGCCCCGGGCGAGGCCACGTCCTCGACCGCCGCCGAACCGCCCTCGGCGGCCACGGGGTCGAAGGCGGTGGTGCGCACGGTGATCACCTTCACCGCGTCCGCCGAGCGCACGGTGGCAATGGCGTTGCCGGCGTAGACCGGGCGCTCGAAGGTATCGTCCGACACCACCGCGGTGATGTCCGACACCGCCGCCACGTCCAGCAGGGCCGCCACGCGGGGGAGCAGGTTCTTGCCCGCCGAGGTCGCCGGGGCCAGGATGTGGCCATAGCCGGAGGCCAGAGCCACCACCAGCGGGGCCACCGCTTCGGGGAGCTGGTGGGCGAGGTCGGCGGAGTCCGCCTTCAGCACCTTGGCGACGCCGGCCACCGTGGCGGCGGCGGCCGCCGCCGGGCCGACGCCCTGGCCGGCCACCAGCACATGGATGTCGCCACCGATCTTGGCGGCGGCGGACACCGCGTTCAGCGTCGCCGGCTTCAGCGAGGCGCCGTCGTGTTCCGCAACAACGAGAATGGTCATGGTCCGATCACCTCAAATCACAGAACGCGGGCGTCGTTCTTCAGCTTGTCCACCAGGGCGGCCACGTCGGCCACCTTCACCCCGGCCTTGCGCTTGGGCGGCTCGGCCACCTTCAGCGTCGTCAGCCGCGGCGCCACATCGACGCCGAGCGCGTCGGGCGTGACGGTTTCCAGCGGCTTCTTCTTCGCCTTCATGATGTTGGGAAGGCTGGCGTAGCGCGGCTCGTTCAGGCGCAGGTCGGCGGTCACCACCGCCGGCAGCGTCAGGTTCACCGTCTCCAGACCGCCGTCGATCTCCCGGACCACGGTGACCGCACCGTCCGCCACCGTCACCTTCGACGCGAACGTCCCCTGCGGCCAGCCCAGCAGCGCGGCCAGCATCTGGCCCGTCTGGTTGCAATCGTCGTCGATCGCCTGCTTGCCCAAAACCACCAGCGCCGGACCTTCCCGGTCCACCAGCGCCTTCAGCACCTTCGCCACGGCCAGCGGCTGGGTCTCCGCATCGGTCTGCACCAGAACCGCGCGGTCCGCACCCATGGCCAGCGCCGTGCGCAGCGTTTCCTGGGCCTGGGCCGGGCCGACCGACACCGCGATCACCTCGGTGGCCGTGCCGGCTTCCTTCAGGCGAACCGCCTCTTCGACGGCGATTTCGTCGAAGGGGTTCATCGACATCTTCACGTTGGCCGTTTCAACGCCCGACCCGTCCGCCTTCACGCGGACCTTGACGTTGTAATCGACCACGCGCTTCACGGGAACGAGGATCTTCATCATCCGTCTCTTGCAGTGGCGTCCAGCGGCCCCTTATGGGGCGCAAAAACGGTGGCTTTGCAGCGAGGGGACGATAGGTTGCCGTGCGGTACGTGTCAACGCCGCCCAAGCCGATTCCATACGGTTCCGTATAAAAAAATCATTTCCCGATCGGTTTTCATCGGCGCGTTCCGCCGGGAACCCACAGGACATCGCCGGCCCCGTTGCCGTTCAGCCGCCGCCCCAGCACGAACAGATGGTCGGACAGGCGGTTGGCGTAGCGGATGGCGGCGGGGGTGACCGCCTCGTGCTCCGCCAGATGGGTCATCAGCCGCTCGGCCCGCCGGACCACGGTGCGCGCCATGTGAAGATGCGCCGCCGCCGGGGTGCCGCCGGGCAGGATGAAGGATTTCAGCGGCGAAAGCCCGGCGTTCATGGCGTCGATTTCCGCTTCCAGCCGGTCCACCTGCCCGTCGGTGATGCGCAGGGGGGGGTAGGGCGGGTCCGCCTGCTCCGGCGTGCACAGATCGGCGCCCAGATCGAACAGGTCGTTCTGGATGCGCGCGAGCATGGCGTCCGACTCGGGGTCGCCGGACGTGTGCAGGCGGGCCAGCCCGACGGCGGCGTTGGCCTCGTCCACCGTGCCGTAGGCTTCGACCCGCAGATGGTGCTTGGGCACCCGTGCACCGTTGCCCAACGAGGTTTCACCCCGGTCGCCGCCGCGGGTGTAGATGCGGGTGAGAGTCACCATTCCGTCATGCCTGCGTCATCAAAGCCAGAAGAAAGAGCACCAGCGCCAGCCCCTGCAAACCCACGCGCAGGCGCATCAGCCGGTTTGACCAGTGCCGGTCCGTCTCCCCGCCGCGGGCCATGACGAACACGCCGGCCAGAAGGGAGCCCAGCACCGCCAGCAGCGCCACCCCCAGAAGAACGAGGAGAATTCCATTCATCGAGGGGAATATAGCGCGCCAGCGGTGACGGGGACAGGGGATTGCCCCGGATGCCACGCGGGCAGGGGAGCTTCGGCACTTCCGTCATGCCGTGGTGGGCCAGGGGGCGGCCGGCACCGGAATGGTGGCCCCGCTCAGACCGCGGCTGGTGCCCTTGGTGATGCGGATGCCGGCGATGGCCCCGTAGAACCGATAGGTTCCGCCGGAGGTGGAGGCGCCAATCAGCACCACGCCGGCCCCGTTTCTCATGGCGCTGGCAGTGGTGATTTCGGCTTCCCTGGTACCGTTGCAGTAGATGCTGAGCAGCGAACCGCTTTTGACGATGGTCAGGTGCATCCATGTGCCGACCGCCGCCGGCGTCGTGGTGGTCACCCGGTTGAAGCCGGAGGAATGATATTGCGTGTAATAGAGCCGATGCCCGTCTTCGGGGTAGGTATAGATGCTGAACCCCAGATCGGAACCGGCGGCATCCTGGGTCACGATCGGCAGGTAGCTGGGCAGGGAACTGGGCAGAAAGACCGACTCGATCACATAATCACCCGGCATGTGAAAATCGTCGGAATCTGCACAGGACAGCCAGTTATTTCCGTCGAACGCGATGGAGCGTCCGCCGCTCCACGGCGCCGAGGATGACAGGCTGGGAGCGCCGTTCACCGTGACCGTGCGGCGGGCCGGCGACAGGTCGGCGATGACCGTGTCGGTGACGGACGGCTGGATCAGCAGGACGGTGCTGGTGAAATAAGGATCGGTGCCGGTGGGGGCGGTGGCACCAAATCCGGTCAGGGCGTTCAGGATCAGCATGGAGGCAGTCCTTATGCGTCGGTGGCGGCCGACAGGGTGATGAACAGCCGCACCCCCAGCAACAGCGCGTCGGTTGCCAGCGTGTCGGCGGCGTCGGATGCCGCGCGGTAAAGCTGGAACACCACCAGATCCCCCGCCAGCGGCGGCCCCGCCACGGTCAGCGCCCCGCTTTCCGCCGCGGCGTTCACGGCGTTGGCGGCGTTCACGGCGTCGGTGACGGTGACCGCGGTGCCGAACGCGGCGTCCAGCGCATCGCCATCGCCCACCGCCATCGCCTGCATTCCCCAGACCACCCCGCCCAACCCGGCGGCGGCCAGCCACAGAACCTGAAAGGCAACCGTGCCGCGGTCCCAGCTCTTGGGCATGGCGACGGTGGTCTGGGCATGCTCCTGGGTGGCGGGATCGAAATCCAGCGTACGGCGGACGATGCGGGCGGTGGATGTCTCGGCCATACCCCAGCCCGCCCCGCTGGTGGTGCGGGGCAGGAAGGCGGCGGCGGGCAGCCACAGCGTGTGCCGGCCCTGCGCCAGCTTGGCGTCCAGCGCCGCCTGCAGCCCGGCCGTGTCGGTCACCGCATGGGCGTGGGTTGCCGCCGCAGCCCCCAGTGTGGCCGGGGTGGGCAGGGGGTGCACATGATCGCCGCGCGCCGCGTCCGCCGCCGTGCCCGCCGCCGCGGTGCCCAGCGCCGCCGGCAGCGCGGTGGACAGCGGGGTGGGGGGGACCGGAGTGATGCCGGCGGACTGGGCGCGGGCGGCGAAGGTGGCGGCGGTCACGTTCGACAGGTCCGCCGCCGCCAGCCCGGCGCGGAGAGAGGATACGGCGGTGCGCACCGTGGTGCCGCTCTGCACCGCCGGCACCAGTTCCGCGCCGGTCAGGTCCGCCGCCGCGGGCAGTTCGCTGATCTTTACCGAGGTCATGCTGTCTCCAGAATCAAAAGGGTGAGGTCTTCGCAGGCCATGTCCAGGCCGGCTTCCGCCGCCAGAAGGACCGGCACGGGGCGTTCGGTGAGCAGAAGCCGCCCGTCTTCGGCCAGCAGGCCCAGATCCGCGGCCTCCGGCGCCGGCGTGGCGGGGGTGGTTTCCGGGATCAGGGGGGCGTTCGCTTGGGTGACGATCCGATGGCCGCTTTCGGTCAGCAGCCCATCCCCCGTCAGCAGCATCAGGCCGGCGGCCATCGCCGGCATCAGGCCGCGGCCCAGGGACGGCAGCATCCCCGTCACTCCATCTCCGACAGGTGCAGGGTGCCGGCGTCCGTGCCGGCGGACAGGGCCGACAGGTGGGTGTGCCGCCCCTTCCGTCCGTCGCCCAGCGACAGGTAAAGATAGACGCCCGCCGGCAGGTAATGGTCGCCGGCCGCCGCCGTGGTGCCCGCCGGGCCGGTGCGGATGCGGGCGGGGGCGGTGGCATAGACGCCGATCACGCGGGTGGCCGCGTCGAGTGCCGCGGTCTGCGGCGCGGCATCCAGGGGCAGCGTGTGGGCGCCGCCGGGTTTCAGGCGCAGGGCGGGAATGGCGTGGTCGTTGTCGTCCCGCGGCATCAGGGTGGACATGGGCGCTGGCTCCGCAAAAAGAAAAGCCCGCGTTCCGGGCGGGAAACGCGGGCATGGGAAGGGGCGTGATAAATAGGATAAATATCCTATATCGGGGCTTCTGTCAACCACCCCCTGTTACCGGCGGGCAAAGCGTGCCACATAAGCGGGCACCGCAAGACACCCCGGCCAGCCCATGGGCCGGTGGCGCCGCACAGAGGTAAGGATCGCATGATGCACCGCCGTTCGTTGCTGAAAGCCTCCCTGGCCACGCTCGGGGCTGCTCTGGGAGCGGGGCCGCTGGCCGGCGGCCGCACCGCCGCCCCGGCCCTGGCGCAGGCGGGCGGACAGGCCCTGGCCTTTCCCCCCGGCTTCGTCTGGGGCGTGTCCACCTCCGCCTATCAGGTGGAAGGGGCGGTGACGGCGGACGGGCGCGGGCCGTCGGTCTGGGACACCTTCAGCCACACGCCGGGCCGCATCGTGACGGGGGAGAACGGCGACGTCGCCTGCGACCACTATCACCGCTATCTGGAGGATGTGGGCCTGATGGCGGGGATGGGACTGAACGCCTATCGTTTTTCCATCGCGTGGCCGCGGGTGATGCCCACGGGCACAGGGGCCGTGAACGCGAAGGGGCTGGATTTCTACGACCGGCTGACGGATGCGCTGCTGGCGCGGGGGATCGAGCCGTGGGCCTGCCTCTACCACTGGGATCTGCCCCAGGCGCTGCAGGACCGCGGCGGCTGGACCAACCGCGACAGCGCCGGGTGGTTCACCGATTACGCCCTGGCCGTGGCCGGGCGGCTGGGCGACCGGGTGAAGCGCTGGGCCATGCTGAACGAGCCGTCGGTGGTCGCCATCTTCGGCCACGGCACGGGTGACCATGCGCCGGGGCTTCGGGGCACCGCCAATTACTTCGCCGCCATCCACAACCAGAACCGCGCCCAGGGTCAGGCGCTGGCCGCGCTCCGCCAGACGGGGCGCACGGACTGGTCGCTCGGCACCGTGCTGACCGTGCAGCCGATCAAGGCCGCGGGCGGGCTGGAGGCCAACCGCCCGGCGGCGGTGCTGTGGGATGCGGTGTGGAACCGGTCCTGCACCGACCCGCTGTTCCTGGGCCGCTACCCCGAACCGCTGGAGGCGGACTTCGCCCCCCTGACCAAGGCGGGGGATATGGAAACCATCCGCCAGCCGGTGGATTTCCTCGGCCTCAACTATTACAGCCGGCTTTATCAGCGGCTGACCACCGACGGCCTGTTCGGCACCGGTTTCGACGGCCCGCCGGAGGGAACCAGGCGCACCGGCATGGGATGGCCGGTGGAACCCGACGGGCTGCTGGAACAGTTGCTGGAACTGCGCGACCGCTACGGCAACCCGCCGGTCTACGTCACCGAGAACGGCGCCGACTATTACGATTGGGTCGGACCGGAAGGGAAGGTGGAGGACGGGGAGCGCATCGCCTTCCTGCGCGCCCATCTGGCCGCCGCCCATCAGGCCATCGCCCAGGGGGCCAACCTCAAGGGCTTCTTCGCCTGGACCCTGCTGGACAATTTCGAATGGGCGGAGGGCTACGCCCGTCATTTCGGGCTGGTGGCGGTGGACCGCGAAACCTTGGCCCGCCGGCCCAAGGCCAGCTATTATTGGTACGCCGATACCGTGCGGCGCAACGCGGTCGCGGTGTGACGGCGGGGCTCAGAACCCGCCGAGCCGCTTGTCCACCCGTTCCAGATGGCGCGCCCGGCTGCGGGGGGTGGAACGGTCCATGTCGTAATGGGCCAGATAGTCGAAACGGGCCTGCGGCGCGCAGGCCCACACCAGCCCCAGCCGGACGATCCGGCGGGCCGGGTTGCGCATGGCCAGTTCCACCACCCACCACGGCGCGCCGAAGCTGGTCAGCACCGTGACCTTGCGCAAGCCCGTCAGCAGCGGCTGGATGCTGCCCCCCGCCGGGTCGTGGCGATAGGCCACCCCCGGCGCCCACACCCGGTCGAACCATCCCTTCATCACTGCCGGCATGTTGAACCACCAGTGGGGATAGGTCAGCACCAGCCCTTCGGACCATTGCAGCCGCGCCGTCAGCTCGGCCACCGCCGACCCGTCGTAGACCGGCTCCTTGAAGGTGGCGTGCTCCGCCGCGGTCATGCGGGGATCGAAGTCTTCGGCGTAGAGATCGGTTTCCCGCACTTCGTGCCCGGCCCGGCGCAGGGCCGCCACGGCGGTCCGGTGAACCGCGGCGGCGTAGCTGTCGGGCCGGGGATGGGCGAAAACAGCCTGAACGCGCACGGGCGGTGGTCCTTATCCAGGATAAGCGGGCGGCGCGCACGATAGCATGGACGGCGGGGGACGCCATGATAGAGTGCGGCCCGCCCGCAACCCACCCCCCGAATCCCGACCATGCCCGCCGACAGCCACCCCCAGCAACCCCGCTACGCCATCCAGAAAGCGCGCGGCAAGGGCTGGTCAACGCTGGAGGTCGGCGATGCGCTGCCCCAGGCCGAGGCCCGGTTCCGGCTGATGGTGTCGGTGAACCCCAAGGCGTTCTTCCGGCTGATACAGCTCGACTACAATCCCGATTCCGACGCGCCGGGCACGGAATTCAACTGGAAGCTCCTTCAGCTTCACGACCCGCGGCAGGCGGGGCATACGCCGCGGGTGGCGGGGGCGGGAAAGACGCCATCCCCCCAGCCGGAAAAGGGTGCCGCCGGGCACGCGTCACGCACCGTCCGCGGCGGGCCGGCGGGCGCGCACGGGCGCCGGGGGGGCGAGCGGGTCCGGCTGCCGTGGCTGACCTATGGGTTGGTGATCATGCTGGGGCTGGCGGTGGGGGCGCTGGCCTATCTGCTCCACGCCGCGCCACCCGCTCCGTAAAGGGGGATTATTCCGCCGGGCCGCTCATCACGGGGCCGCGCACCCGCACCGGGGCCGCGTCGTTGCGGTAGTCCTGCAGGCGGGTGGCGCGCAGGCCCCGCACGCCGTGGCTGTCGATCAGCCGCTGCCACGACAGGAATTCCTCGACCGACAGGGTGTAGCGGCGGCATGCCTCTTCCAGACTGATCAGCCCGGACCGGACGCCGGCCACCACCTCGGCCTTTCTGCGCATCACCCACCGTTTGGTATCGGGGGGAGGCAGATCCAGTTCCGTCATGGGGCGGCCGCCCGGTCCTATGCCCGATGCTCCAACGGAGCCATCGTCGCTGTGGTCAAAATCGCGAGATGACATGCGGGGACGCTCCATCCGCCACTGCTGTTCCAGACATTGCGGATGGGACATTACGCCAAGCAGTTTAAAAAATACCTAACCGATAGGGTTAATATTTTACCACTAAAATAATGGGTATGCCCTTCCCCGGACGGCTAGGGGGCCGCCGGGAAAGGGCTTCGGCTATCTTGGCGGATATCAATGATGCCTTGTCCTCAATGGACCGACTTCAGCTCCGACACCGGGATGGCGAGACCGTTGGCGACCACTTCCATCTCGCCGTTGGTGTTGTACTGCACGCCCGACACGGTGCCGTAGGTGTAGGTGGTGCGCTTGATGTACTCGTCGGTGGTCTGGCCGGTGGGAACGACGTTGATGGTGTAGTTGCCGGCGGACACCTGATTGCCGGAATCGTCCTTGCCGTCCCAGGTCACCACATGGTCCACGCCGGCGGTGGTCTCACCCTTCAGGGTGCGGACGGTCTTGTTGTTGGAGTCGATGATCTTCACCTCGACGCTCTTGGCCGAGGTTTCCAGGTTGTAGGACAGGCTGGGGATCTGGCCCTCGGGGTTGTAGTTGAACTCGTCCCCCTTGTAGATGACCGTGCGGCCCAGATAGGCGAGGTTGGTGGACGCCGTGCTCTGCTGCTGCAGGGTCAGCAGCTTGTCGAGCTTGCTGTTGGTCGAGATGCTCTGTTCCACCATCGAATACTGAACGAGCTGAGAGGTCATCTCGTTCGCATCCATCGGCTTGGTGGGATCCTGGTTCTGAAGCTGCGTGGTCAGCATCTTCAGGAAGCTGGTGTAGTTCTGGCTGAGGTTGGACAGTGCCGAGGAGGTGTCCTTGCCCGACGTGGTTTTGTTGTCCGTGGTCTTGGTATCGTCCGTCTTGTTGCTGTTGTTCTTGGTCGTCGTCGGCGTCGAGGCGCCGTAGTTGTTGGTGTTGACGGTGGTCATGGCCGGGATCCTCGGGCTTTACAGGGCGGTGGGGCGGCGCGTCAGACGCGGACGTCGAAGCGGCCGGGCCCCAGGGTCAGGGTGTGGATGATGGCGGCGTCCTGTTCGGCCTGTTCGTCGGGATCCGCGCTCCCGCGCCCGCGGCCCCGGCGTCCGCCGTCCTGTGGGTTGTTTTCGTCGGCGAACGGCTTGCCGTCGCTGTGCAGGCTGAAGTTCAGGCTGTCGCTGTCGGCCTTCAGCCCGGCGCCGTTCAGCGCGCTTTCCAGGCTGCGCTGGTCACGCTGGAGCAGTTCCAGGGTCTGGGCCTTTTCCACCGAGATGTTGGCCTGCAGCCGGCCGTCCTGGGCGATTTCCAGGCGGATGTCGATGCGGCCCAGATCCTCGGGGTTCAGGCGGATGGAGAAATGATCCTTTCCGTCCTTCACCGCCTTCTGGATGTTCACGCTGATCTGGTCGGGCACGCCCTGGGGCATGGCGGCGGTGCCGCGCGACGGGTGCATGGCGGCGGCGGGGCGGATGCCCTCGGCGGCGGCGGTGGTCTTCACGCCGTCGATGGGGGCCATCACCGCCTGCGTCGGATCGGCGGCGGCGGCGTCACGGGTGGCGGCCAGCGGCTGGGCGGTGTCGGCCCCCACGGTGGCGGCCACCGCTTCGAACGCCGTCCTGGTGGCGGACGCCGTGGCCTGGGCCGTGGCGGTGCCCTGCGGATTGAGCGCCGCGGGGTCGGCGAAGGGCTGCTGCTGCGGCTGCTGGCCGTGGGGGTTGCCGCCGGCCCCGCCCTGGCCCTTGGCCGCCGCATCCTTCACCGCGCCGCTGCCCTGGCCCGCGTTCTGGAACAGGCCGGCGATGCTTTCCGGCAGTTCCACCGAATCGTCGGTGGGCAGGGCGTCGGCGGGAATCAGGCCGGGGGTGTCCGGGGAGGGGGCGTCGGTCTTGGCCGCGGCATCCTGGGGTTTGGCATCGGCGGGCAGGTGCGGGGCCTTGCCGTCCAGGGGGGCGGCCATGGGCCGGGCACCGGCGGGCAGGGTGCCGGCGGCGGCCGTCTGGGCGGCGGCCGGGTCGGCGGCCTTGGCCGTCATGGCGTCGGCGTCGGTGGCCTGGCCGCCGTCATCGGCGGACACCGACAGCGTGCCGGTGCCCTGGGCCATGGTCATGGCAAAGTGCTGGGTGGGGGTGATCACCTCCACCGTGGTCTCGACGATGGTGACCTGCGCCTCGATCACCACGGTCTTGGATGCGTCGTCATCCGCCGCCGCGCCGGTCAGGATCTCTCCATCCAGGGCCGGGTCGGCGGCGGTGTCGTCGGGGGTCGTCTCGTCGGTGGGGGCGGCGGCCTTGGGGGCTGCCGCATCCTCACCGGCGCTGGGCTTGTCGGCTGGCTTGCCGCTGTCGGCCTTGGTGGCCGGCTTGGCGGCGGGTTTGTCCGGGGCCGGTTTTCCGGCATCGGTGCGGGCCGGGACCGGGCGTTCGGTCTCGGCGGTGCGGGGGGCCGGGGCGGGGGTGTCCGCCGGCTGGGCCGGGATGGCGTCGGACCGCCCGGTCAGGCGGGTGCGGGCGTCGGCCTTGTCGGCGGCCCGTTCGGCGCTGGCCCGTTCCGCGTTGGCCTTGCCGGCCTCCGCCTTGTCGGCGGCGGTCTTCTCCGCGGAGGTCTTGGCGGCCCGGCTCCTGTCGGCGGCGCGGGCGTCCTGGTCGTCCTGGCTGGCGGAGCGGGCGGCGCGGCGGCTGTCGGCCTGCTGGGTGTTCTCCTGCCGCTTGGCGGAGGAGGTGTCCATCATGCGCGCGATCATCTGGGCGAACATGTCGTCCTTGGTCCCCGACTGGCCGCCGGCGGACCCGAGGGTGTCGAACGAAAAGCCCTGGGTTGAGGACTGGATTTCCATGGATCGCATCCCTTCAGAACAGCCTGCCGTGCCGGCCGGGGGCCGCACGGAAAGAATAAAGCAAAAGCCGGGCCAGTTTCCGGTGCAGGATTTCCGCCGCCGACTCCGTACGCGCCGCCGCCCGTGCCCCGTCCGGCGGCAAATTTGGCCGGGTGGCGGCGGTTCTTGCCGGGACGAAAAAGGCCGCACCCACCGGCGCGGCCTTTTTCGTTTCGGCATGGACAAGGGGGCGGCTTACAGCCGGGTGTTCAGGGTCGCCGCCGTGGCCGGGCCGTGCTTGGGGGTGGCGAACACGGTGGTGGGGCCGTTGGGCCGGGGGACCGCCTGCTGGTAGGCGACGCCGGGCTGGGTGCGGCGGTAGCGGTTGGTGGCGTCCACCAGCGTGTTGACCAGAACCTGCTGCGCCCCCGACATGCGCTGAAGCGTGGCGGCGTTCTCGGCGGTGGCGATGGTCAGGCGGCGCGTCGCTTCCCTCAGCCCGGCCTTGATCTCGGCAGGCAGGGCCGCCATGCCGTCGCGGTCCACCCGCAGGATGCGCGACAGCTCCTCGCACACCAGGATCATGGGCTGCTTGGAGCGGGCCAGCTCGGCCAGTTCCGCGGCGGGGCGGCGGGCGACGACGGCGGCGGCTTCCGTGTCCAGGTGCTCGGACAGGCGGTCCATCAGCCCGGTCAGGGCGGCGGCCCGTTCCTGGGCGTTCTTGGGCAGGTTCGCGGGGGTGGCCTTGGGCTTGCCGGGGGTGGAGCGGATATCAACCTTGTCCATGGCTGGCCTCCTGGGCGCGCAGCAACTCGCGGTAAACGCTGTCGGCAAGGCCGAAGCCGCCGCGCTTCTGGGTTTGTTTGGCGTATTCGGTGGTCAGGAACGACCGGAACATCTCTTCGCCCTGGCCGCCGCCGAAGGTCTCGTCCACATCCACGGTGTCGAACATGGGGGAGAACATCTGGCCGATGAACTGGGTCTCGAACTCCTCGGCGGATTTGCGCAGCTGGGCACGTTTTGCCGGGTCGATCTTGCTCTCGTCCAGCGGTGCGATGACCTTGGCCCCGGCCGACGCGGCGGCGAAGCTGTCGGCCAGGCCCGCCCGGAAGGAGCCGCCGGACGACGCCCGCAACCGCTCCACATCCGCCGGAAGACGGGGTGCGGGAAGGCTGCTGGTATAAGAGAGGGCCGTATCCATCAGATCACCTCGATATCCGCTTGCAGCGCCCCGGCGGCCTTGATCGATTGCAGAATGGCGATCATGTCGCGCGGGCCTACTCCCAGCGCATTCAAACTTTGTACCAACTCCTGGAGCGTCACGCCCGACGGCATCACGGCCAGCCGGTTGTTGGACTGATCGTCCACCTGGATGTCGGTGCGCGGCACCACGGCGGTCTGGCCGTCGCTGAACGGGCCGGGCTGGCTGACCTGCGGGGTTTCGGTGATGCGGATGGTCAGGTTGCCCTGGGCGATGGCGACGGTGCTGATGCGCACGTTCTCGCCCATCACGATCACGCCGGATTTCTCGTCCACCACCACGCGGGCGATCTGGTCGGGGGTGATGCGAAGCTGTTCGATCTCGGTCATCAGCCGCACCACGTCGCCCCGCCGCCCGTCCGGCACCCGCAGCAGCACCGACGACGGGTCGGTGGCCTGGGCCAGTTGCCCGCGAAGCTGGGTGTTGATGGCCGCCGCCACCCGCTGGGCGGTGGTGAAGTCGGGGTTGCGGAGCGACAGGCGGATCACCGGCAGCTCGGCCAGGGAGAACTGGATCTCCCGTTCCACCACCGCACCCGACGCGATCCGCCCGGCGGTGGGCACGCCGCGGGTGACGCTGGCGCCCTGGCCCGACGCGGCGAAGCCCGACACGGCGATGGGGCCCTGGGCCACCGCATAGACCTCCCCATCCGCGCCCAGCAGCGGGGTCACCAGCAGCGTGCCGCCCAGCAGGCTCTTGGCGTCGCCCATGGCGCCGACGGTCACGTCGATGTGGGTGCCCTGGGCGGCATAGGCGGGCAGGGTGGCGGTGACCATCACCGCCGCCACGTTCTTGGTGCGCAGGTTGGCGCCGCGGATGTTCACCCCCATCCGCTCCAGCATGCCGGTCAGGCTCTGCTCGGTGAAGGGGGAGTTGTTGAGGCTGTCGCCCGTGCCGTTCAGACCCACCACCAGCCCATAGCCGATCAGCATGTTGGCCCGCACCCCTTCCACCTCCACCACGTCCTTGATACGGGCGGATGCGGCCAGGGCGGGCGCCGGCAGGGTGGCGGGAACCAGCAGCAGGGCGGCCAGGGCCAGCGCGCACGCACGGCGGATGCCGGAACGGAAGGCGAAGGGGCGGCGGGTCGTTTTCGACAGCATGGCGTCATCTTTCGGTGGAAGATGTCCGGCCGCCGTTCTGGCGGTCCGGGGTTCGGCCATGCAGGGGGCGTGCCATCGGCCGAAGCCATGGAAACCCGCCCCCGATCCGCCATCGCCGAAGCACGAGACCCCGGCGGCCCGGCAATTTTTGCCCGATTGCGGCAAACCTTGACCGGATGGTAAACTCGCGCCATCTAAGAAAAATCCGGCGCAATCCGGGGCGCGTCCGCGTTTCCTTTGGCATCATACGGTTGGTCAGGCCATGAAAGTAGAAGGCTCCGGTTCTGTACGCGGCGGCGGTTCGGTCCGCCGCACCGGCAAGACGGATGGCACGGCCGGCAGCGGTTTTGCCAAGCAGCTCAGCGGTGACGGCTCCTCGGTCCAGGGGCCGGGCGCCACGGCGCCGCTGGGCGGAGTCGCCCATGTCGCCAGTGTGCTCGCCGCGCAGGAGGTGGACGACGCCACCGCGCGGGCCTCGCGCGGCAAGATGCGCGCCAAGGAAATGCTCGACAAGCTGGAGGAGATCCAGCACGGCCTGCTGGCCGGGACGCTGCCGTCGCAAAAGCTGGTCGAGTTGGCCCGCGTGGTCAACTCCCGCAAGGTTCAGGTGGACGATCCCAAGCTGGCGGAGGTGCTCGACGAGATCGACCTGCGCGCGCAGGTGGAACTGGCCAAGCTGCAGCAGAACGTCTGAACCGGGCCGGAGCGCCGATTCCCGTCTGCCGCCAAGGGCTTGTTCGGCACCGCAGCATGACGCGCAGGGTTGCGGCGACGCTTTGGGATACCTATACTCCGCCCCGCTACGAAGACCCCTAAAGATCGGGATTTCCTCGGATGTCGTCGCTTCTGCCCAAAGACTACCAGCCGTCGGAAGACGAGGAGTTCATGAACCCGGTGATGCGGGAGTATTTCCGGCAAAAGCTGCTGCGGTGGCGTGCCGATCTCCTCGCCGAGTCCAACGAGACCCTGCAAAGCCTGTCCGAAGGCGGCATTCTGGAACCGGACATCGCCGACCGCGCGTCGGCGGAAACCGACCGGGCGCTGGAACTGCGCACCCGCGACCGCGAGCGCAAGCTGATCGCCAAGATCGACGAGGCGCTGCAGCGAATCGCCGATGGCGTCTACGGCTATTGCGAGGAAACGGGGGAGCCGATCGGCGTCCGCCGCCTCGACGCCCGCCCCATCGCCACCCTGTCCCTGGAAGCCCAGGAACGGCACGAGCGGATGGAACGCACCCAGCGCGACGATTGATGAAGAAGCCCCGGACGAAGCCGGGGCTTTTTTCTTGGGCGCATCACGGACCATCTGTTGCGCCCGCGTTCGGTGGCGGGTATCAGAATTCCCCCCATGAGATGCCGAAGCGTTTGCCGGCCTGCATTGGGGGATCTGTCCGTCATGTCGATTCTGTCCCGCCTGTCGATCCAGGGGTTCCGCGCGGCGCTGGCCGTCACGCTGGCCGCCGCCGCGCCGGCGCTGGCCGCCGACCCCATCCGCATCGGCGAGATCAACAGCTACACCGGCCTGCCGGCCTTCACCATCCCCTACCGTCAGGGCTGGGAGCTGGCGGTGGCGGAGATCAACGCCGCCGGCGGCCTGCTGGGCGGGCGGATGCTGGAGGTGGTCTCCCGCGATGACGGCGGCAAGCCCGAAGACGCGGTGCGCACCGCCAACGAGCTGATCGCCAATGAAAAGGTGGCGCTGCTCACCGGCACCTACTTCTCCCACATCGGGCTGGCGGTGGCCGATGTGGCCGCGCGCAACAAGGTGCTGTTCCTGGCCGCCGAGCCGCTGACCGACGCCATCATCTGGGCCAAGGGCAACCCCTACACCTTCCGCCTGCGCCCCGGCACGGCGATGCAGGCGGGGATGCTGGTGGAGGATGCGGCCAGGCTGTCAGCCCGCCGCTGGGCCACCGTCGCCCCCAATTACGAATACGGGCAGGCCGCCGTCGCCGCCTTCAAGGAAAAGCTCAAGGCCAAGCGCCCCGACGTGGAATTCGTCGCCGAGCAATGGCCGGCCCAGGGCAAGATCGACGCCGGCGCGACGGTGCAGGCGCTGGCCGCCGCCAAGCCCGACGCCATCTTCAACGTCACCTTCGGCCCCGATCTGGCGAAGTTCGTGCGCGAGGGCACCACCCGCGGCCTGTTCGACGGGCGCGCCGTGGTCAGCCTGCTGACCGGGGAGCCGGAATATCTGGTGCCGCTGAAGGACGAGGCGCCGGAAGGCTGGATCGTCACCGGCTATCCGTGGGATCAGGTGAAGACGGCGGAGCATGTGGGCTTCCTCACCGCCTACCGGAACAAATACAACGACTTCCCCCGGCTGGGCTCGGTGGTGGGCTACACCGCCGTGAAGACCATCGCCGCCGCCATCGCCAAGGCCGGATCGACCGATACGCCGGCCCTGCTGGACGCCATGAAGGGCCTGAGCGTCGAAAGCCCGTTCGGGATCATCTCCTACCGCGCCGCCGACCATCAATCGACCATGGGCGCCTTCGTCGGCACCACGGCGGTCAAGAACGGGGTCGGCACCATGGTCGATTGGCGCTACGCCGACGGCGCCGCCTTCCTGCCGCCGGAGGCCGAGGCCGCCACGCTCCGCCCGGCGGAATAAGGGGCCGGAGGGGTGGGCTTCCTCCTGTCCCAGTTCCTGAGCGGGCTGGCCCAGGCGTCGTCGCTGTTTCTGGTGGCGTCGGGCCTGTCGATCATCTTCGGCGTCACCCGCATCGTGAACTTCGCCCACGGCTCCTTTTACATGATCGGGGCCTATGTGGCGTGCTGGGTGGCGCTGACGGTGGAAAGTGCCGCCGGCTTCTGGGGCGGCATCGCCGCCGGGGCGGTGGCCGCGGGTGCCTTGGGGGCGGTGATGGAGCGGGGGCTGCTGCGCCGGCTCTACCGCTCGCCGGAACTGTTCCAGTTGCTGGCCACCTTCGGCGTGGTGCTGGTGGTGCAGGATGCGGTGCTGGCGCTTTGGGGGCCGGAAGACCTGCTGGGGCCGCGGGCACCGGGGCTGACCGGGCGGGTGCGGCTGTGGGGACAGCCGGTGCCGCTCTACGACCTGTTCCTGATGGCGCTGGGGCCGGTGGTGTTCGCCGGCCTGTGGCTGCTGTTCCACAAGACCCGTTTGGGCGTGCTGGTGCGCGCGGCGACCGAGGACCGCGAAATGACCGCGGCGCTGGGCGTGAACCCGTCGCACCTGTTCACCGCCGTGCTGTTCCTGGGCTGCCTGCTGGCCGGGCTGGGGGGGGCGCTGCAGATCCCCCGCGGCTCGGTCAACCTGCACATGGACATGACCATGGTGGTGGACGCCTTCGTCGTGGTCGTGGTCGGCGGCTTGGGCAGTGTGGGCGGCGCCTTTCTCGCCGCGCTTCTGATCGGGCAGCTGCAGGCGTTCGGCATCCTGATCTTCCCGGAAATCACGCTGGTTCTGGTGTTCCTGGTGATGGCGGTGGTGCTGGTGCTGCGCCCCTATGGCCTGCTGGGCCGCCCGCCGGTGGAGGCGCGCGGGGGGGAGGCCGGACCGGTGCTGCGCCCCGCACCCCCATGGGCCGGGTGGATGGCCGTGGGGGCCGTGGCCGCGCTGGCGTGCGTGCCGCTGGTGGCCGGGGATTACGCGCTGGTGGTGCTGACCGAAACCCTGATCCTGGTGCTGTTCGCGGCCAGCCTGCACCTGCTGATGGGGCCGGGGGGCATGGTGTCGTTCGGGCACGCGGCGTGGTTCGGGCTGGGGGCCTATGCCGCCGCCCTGGTGGTCAGGCACGCCGGGCTGGGGCTGGGCGCCGGTCTGCCGGCGGCGCCGCTGCTGGCCGCCGCGGGGGCGCTGGTGGCCGGGTGGTTCTGCGTCCGGCTGTCGGGGGTATATCTGGCCATGCTGACGCTGGCCTTCGCGCAGATCCTGTGGTCGGTGGCGTTCCAGTGGACGGCGGTTACCGGCGGCGACAACGGCGTTTTGGGGGTATGGCCGTCGGGACCGTTCGCGGCGCGCTGGGCCTATTACGAACTGACGCTGGTGCTGGTGGTGGCCGGGGTGGTGGCGCTGCGGCGGGTGGTGTTCGCGCCGTTCGGCTGGGCGCTCAGGGCCGGGCGCGATTCCCCGCTGCGGGCGGAGGCGCTGGGCATCGACGTGCGGCGGAACCAGTGGGTGGCCTTCACCGCCGCCGGGGCCTTCGCCGGGCTGGCCGGCGGCCTGGACGCCTTTGCCAAGGGCAGCGTGTTTCCCACCCACCTCGACATCCCGACCTCGGTGGACGGGCTGGTGATGGTGCTGCTGGGCGGGGTGCAGACGCTGGCCGGGCCGCTGGTGGGAGCGGTGGTGTTCCACGGGCTGGAGACGGAGATGCTGCGTCACGTTCCCTATTGGCGCGCGGTGCTGGGGGGCATCATCATCGTGCTGGTGCTGGCCTTCCCCCAGGGCATCGTCGGCGCCCTGACCCGCCGTTTCGGCCGGAGCCACGAGTCATGACCGTGCTGGCGGTGTCCGGGCTGGCCAAGGCGTACGGCGGGGTGCAGGCGGTGCGCGGCGTGTCCTTCACGCTGGCCGCCGGGGAGATGCTGGCGCTGATCGGCCCGAACGGGGCGGGGAAATCCACCTGCTTCAACATGCTGAACGGGCAGGTGCGGCCCGACGCCGGGTCGGTGCGGCTCCTGGGCCGCGAGATCGCCGGGCTGCCGCCGCGGGCGGTGTGGCGGCTGGGGGTGGGGCGCACCTTTCAGATCACCGCCACCTTTGCCGGCATGACGGTGGCGGAGAACGTGCAGACGGCGCTGCTGTCCCATCACCGCCGCCTGCTGGGCTGGTGGCGCCCGGCGGCCCGGCTGTACCGGGACGAGGCGATGGACCTGCTGGCGCGGGTGGGCATGGGGGGCCAAGCCGATCGCCCGGCGGCGGTGCTGGCCTATGGCGACCTCAAGCGGCTGGAACTGGCGCTGGCGCTGGCCAACGGGCCGAAACTGCTGCTGATGGACGAACCCGCCGCCGGCATGGCCCCGGCGGAGCGGGAGGCGCTGATGCACCTGACCGCCGGCGTGGCGCGGGAGCAGGGGGTGGCGGTGCTGTTCACCGAGCACGACATGGACGCGGTGTTCGCCCACGCCCACCGCATCATCGTCATGCACCAGGGCGCGCTGATCGCCGAGGGCTCCCCCGCCGCCGTGCGTGCCGATCCCCAGGTGCAGGCGGTCTATCTCGGCTCCGGTGCCCTGTTCGGCGGAGGTAAGCCATGAGCACCGAGCCGTTGCTGACGGTGGAGGATCTCCACGCCTTCTACGGCCGTGCCCACATCCTGCACGGCGTCTCCCTGTCGGTGGCGGCGGGGGAGGTGGTGGCGCTGATGGGCCGCAACGGTGCGGGCAAATCCACGACGCTGCGCGCCATCATGGGTTTGGTGGAGAACCGCCGCGGGCGCGTGACCTTTGCCGGCCAGGATACGTCACGCCTGCCCCCCCACCGCATCGCCCGGCTGGGGCTGGGGTATGTGCCCGAAGACCGGCGTGTCTTCGCCGGTCTGACCGTGCTGGAAAACCTGGAGGTGGGGCGCCGCCCGCCGCGGGCGGACGCGCCGGCCTGGACCGCCGAGCGGCTGTTCGACCTGTTCCCCAATCTGGCCGAGATGCGCCACCGCCCCGGCGGGCGCATGAGCGGCGGCGAGCAGCAGATGCTGACCATCGCCCGCACCCTGATGGGCAACCCGCGCCTGATCCTGCTGGATGAACCGTCGGAGGGGCTGGCCCCCCGCATCGTGGAGATGATGGCGGAGGCCATCGCCACCGTGAAGCGCGAGGGGCTGGCGGTGCTGCTGTGCGAACAGAGCCTGCCCTTTGCCGGGCTGGTGGCCGACCGCGCCGTGGTGATCGCAACGGGGAATGTGCGGCACATCGGGCCGATGGCGGATCTGATGGCCGATGGGGAAACGCGGCGGGCCTATCTGGCGGTGTAGGGGGGTATTCCCCCTCCCCCCGGTGGGGCGAGGGGCTGTCCGGTTTACTGCGGCGCTTGCGGCAGGGTCTTGCGTTCCATCAGGGCGGCGGTGACTTCCTTGGCCTTCACCGGCTCCATGGCCGCCAGGATCGGGGCGGTTTTGGTTTCCTTCATCTTCTGGATCACGCTCAGCAGGATCGGCATGTCCATTTCCTCGAAGATGCGGGCCGCTTCCTTCGGCTTCATGGTCTCATAGATCTTCACCAGGCTTTCCACCTGGGCCGACTGCTGTTCGTCGCCGGTCTTCAGCAGCTTCTGGATGTCGGACCGGACCTTGTCCAGCTCCTGCAGCTTCTGGTCGATGCGCTTTTCCGCCGCTTCCAGCAGCGCCTGACGCTGGTCGATCTCGCGCGCGCGGCGGTCCAGTTCGGCGCGGCGCTCGGCGTAGTGCTGAAGGATTTCCGGGTCGGTGGGGCCGGTCCGCTCACCCGACGGCCCCAGGGAGGCGGTGTTGTAGGCCGGCACCGCCTGACCCGCGGTGCGTTCGGCGGCGGGGGCCTGCTCGCCGCGGGCGGCCTCGGCCTTCGGCGCCGTGGCGCCGCCCTTGTTGGCGCCGTTGGCCCCGGCGGCGGCTTTGTCCTCGCCGGGCTTCTGGGGTGATTGGGCCATGCTGGTGGGGAATTCCGGCATCTGGGAATCGCGCATCACCAGCCGCCACAGGTCGCCCACCCGCAACCCCAGCATCAGCACCGCCATGAAGATCATGATCGGCAGAACCCGCGGGCGCAGGGCGTTGAACCAGCCCTTCAGCCGCTCGCCCAGCGGCACCGACGGCGCCTTTTCCTTCTTGGGTGCCCGTTCCTTGGCGGTGTTCTTGGGGGCCGCACGCTTGGGCGCCGCCGCCGGGGCCGCCGCGCGGGGAGCGGGCAGGGAGGCGGTCACCGGACCGGCGGCGCGCGCCGTGGTCTTGGCCGAGGTGGAGCGGGTGGCCGCCGGCTGTCCCGGATTGGGCGATCCCTGGTTGGTCGTGCCGGGATAGGTCATGGCGGGTGCCTCGATAGCGCGGGTCGGACGCTCACTGTACGGTCAGTGTGCGTGCGAACCATAAAGAACCGATTAACTCAAATGCATGGCATTAGGGGTGTATCGAAACGGCAACAGTGTGGCCCCGCAGTGCCCCGAGTCGCCGTTTTCCCCGTCTTCCGATCCGGTCTCAGCGCCGGTTTTCGATGGCGCGCAGCAGTTCGCGTTCGGCGCGGGACAGGTTTTCCTCCCCCTCGCGCACCCGTTCGCCGCCGCCATAGCCCGACTCGGTGCCACCGCCCGTGGTCCGCCGGACCAGGGGGGGCAGGGCGTCGTCGTCGCCGTGCGCATCCTCGTCCAGCAGGGGGCGCAGGGCCGCCATGGCCGCCGGGCGCGGGCCGCCGCCCAGGCCGCCGCCGCCCAAACCCCCACCGCCGGTGCCGCCGCCTCCCAGGCCGCTGCCGCCGCCCAGGCCACCGCCGCCGGACGGACGCACGGACCGCGGGGTGCTCAGGCCGTTGCTGCCCCCCCGCTCGCCCAGCCCCCGCTCGCCCAGCCCCCGCTCGCCCAGGCTGCTCCGGTCACCCAGACCGCGGTCGCCCAGTCCCCGCTCACCCAGTCCCCGCTCACCCAGCCCGCCGCGGTCGAGCCCGCCGCGGTCGCCCAGGCCGGGCTCGCCGGCGCTGCGCGACACGGCGCGGACGGCATCGGTCTGGCCGCTCAGCCGGTCGGCCAGGGTGTTGGCGGCCTCGATCATGAACTGCAATTCGTCGCGCAGGCCGGCGGCCTTGTCGATGGTGCGCTGGAGCGATTCCCCGCTTTCGCTGGCGGTGCGCTTCAGCCCGCGCACGCTGGCGTCGGCCTTGGCCATGGCCTCGTTCAGGCCCTTGACCAGCTCGATCATCTCGCCCCGGCTTTCGCGCAGGCGGACGATCTGGCGGTTGAGGATGATGGCGTAGACGATGGTGGCGACCAGCAGGATCACCATCAGAAGGTCGAGCGCCAAAGTCAGCGTCGGACTCATAGCCGCATAACCTCCTGCTTGGGCAGTTCCTTTTCGATCTTGACGGCGATGTGGCCGCCCTTGCGCCCCATCCGTCCCTGGAACATCGACACGTCGCCGCAGCGAAGCTCGATGGCACCGTCGGGCGTGGCGTTCAACAGGATGCGGGTGCCGACACGCCAGTTCAGCACATCGTGCAGCGTCATCGTCACCTCGTCCAGCACCGCCGATATGTCCACGTCGGTGACCAGCAATTCCGAGGCGAGGTGGGTTTCCCAGATCGAGTCGCGGCCGAACTTTTCACCCATGAACATCTGGAGCAGCAGCTCGCGCACCGGCTCCAGCGTCGCGTACGGGATCATCAGCTCCAGGCGCCCGCCGCGGTCCTCCATGTCGATGCGCAGCTTGACCAGCACGGCGGCGTTGGCGGGCCGGGCGATGGTGGCGAAACGCGGGTTGGTTTCCAGCCGGTCGAAACGGAACGTGACGGGCGACAGCGGGTCGAACGCCGCCGACAGGTCCGACAGCACCACGTGCACCATGCGTTCGACCAGATTGCGTTCGATGGTGGTGTAGGGCCGCCCCTCGATGCGCATGGCCGCCGTGCCGCGCCGCCCGCCCAGCAGCACGTCCACGATGGAATAGATCAGCGCCGAATCCACGACCATCAGGCCGTAGTTGTCCCATTCCTCCGCCTTGAACACCGACAGCATGGCGGGCAGGGGGATCGAGTTGAGGTAGTCGCCGAAACGCACCGAGGAGATCTGGTCCAGCGAGACTTCCACGTTGTCCGAGGTGAAGTTGCGCAGGGACGTGGACATCATGCGGACGAGGCGGTCGAAGACCACCTCCAGCATCGGCAGGCGTTCGTAGTTGACGAGCGCCGAATTGACCAGTGCTATGATGCCGGAATTGTCGCTGTCGCCGGCCCCGCCCTGGTCGAAGCCCAGCAGGCTGTCGATTTCGTCCTGGTTCAGAACGCGGGTGGAGCCGCCGTCGCCGCCCCCGCCCATGTCGCCCATGTCGCCGCCGGCCCCTTCCTCGGCCAGTGCGGCCCATTCCGCGGCAAGACGTTCGTCCTCGCTCAGCTCCTCGGTGTTGCTCATGGCGCGTCCCCGTTACTGAACCAGCATCTCGCGGAACAGAACGTCCTTGACCTTGACCGGGAACGCGGCGGCGGAAATCCGCAGCAGCAGCTCCTGGCGCAGCCGGTACATGCCGGCCGATCCCCTCAGATCTTCCAGCCGCAGCTCGCGCAGGTAAACCTGAAAATTATCGACGATGCGCGGCAGCACGTGCTCGATGGACGGGATGTCCTCCTGCTTGGCCACCTGGATCGAAATGCGGATCTTCAGGAACGCCGGGCGCTTGCCGGCGGCGTTCAGGTTCACCAGCATGTCGGGCAGGTCGTAGAAGATCGGCGGGCCGGCGTGCTCCTCGGGCGGGGGCTGCTCGCTGGGGGGCGGCGCCTCCTCCTCCTCCTTGTGGCCGAGCAGCGAATTGAGGATGCCGGAGAAATAAAGCCCGGCCCCGGCCCCGATCAGCAGCACCAGCGGCAGGACGACGAACAGCACCAGCTTCTTGCCGCTGAATTTCTTCCGCGGGAGGCCCTCGCCAACGTCGCCTTCTGCTTCGGCTGTCATGAAAAACCCGTCCTCGCACCCGTCATGCCCATCACGGCGGCCGGCTTTGGACCGACGGTGGCCACCGTACCCAGATGATAGTTAATAAAGCCTTATGCCCCCGATCGCCACCTTTTCCGGCACGGTTCTTGAACCGGGCACCGCTGGAAAACCGCTGCCGGCCCCGGGCTGTCCGGCGGTTTGCCCGCGGCCGCCCGTTTCCGGGCCTCAAGGCCCGCACCCGGTGACAGCCGGGGGCGGGAACGCCCCCGTGCTGCCGCGCCATACCCGGCAAGATCGGCCCGGCTTTCCGGTGCCGATCCCGCCCCAGGGCGGCCCTTGCCCGGCAAAAGCTGCCGACACCCCCCGGTCTCGTGGGGGTGGCCGCCCCGTCCTGCCCATGTTCCGGTGGTTTCCGATGCCGCCCGGCATTTGGCACGCCCTGTGCAATGCCTTTTCCACCGGCGCCACCCCGGCGCACACCATGGACGAAGAGCAGGACGAAGAGGCCGTACGATGGAAAATTCGATCTACATCTCCCTGTCCCGTCAATCCGCGCTGCGCCGGCAGATGGACACCATCGCCAACAACATCGCCAACATGAACACCACCGGCTTCAAGCAGCAGCGCATGCTGTTCACCGAATTCCTGGAACGGCCCGGGATGCACGAGCAGGCCAGCTTCGTCCAGGACCGGGCGGTGGTGCGGGATCTGACGCCGGGCATGCTGGCGTCCACCAACAACCCGCTGGATCTGGGCCTGACCGGCCCCGGCTATTTCACCGTCGATACCATGAGCGGGCGCCGCTACACCCGCAACGGCAACTTCTCGATGAACGAGACCCGGCAGCTTGTGGACGTCAACGGCCTGCCGGTGCTGGGCGACAACGGCCAGCCGATCACCATCCCCGCGGGGGTGAGGAACATCGAGGTCCGCGGCGACGGCACCGTGCGCACCGAGCTGGGCGACGTGGCCCGGCTCAATCTGGTGCGTTTCGACAAGGAACAGTTGATGACCGAGGCCGGCGGCGGCCTGTACGTCACCGACGAGGAACCCAAGCCCATCGGCCCCGACACCAAAGTGGCACAGGGAATGCTTGAGAATTCCAACGTCAAGCCGGTCGTGGAAATGACCTCCATGATCGAGGTGATGCGGCAATACGGACAGGCCCAGAAGATGATCGACACCGAACACGAACGCATCCGCACCATGATCCAGCGCATGGGCCGCGCGGTCTGACCGTCCGTCGTCGTCAACTCCGGGTAGGAAGGGAACCAAGACCATGCGCAGCCTCGCCATCGGCGCCACCGGAATGCTGGCCCAGCAGCTCAACGTCGAAACCATCTCCAACAACATCGCCAACGCGACGACCACGGGCTTCAAGAAGCAGCGCGCGGAATTCCAGGATCTGCTGTACCAGAACTTCCGCCGCATCGGCTCCACCTCGTCCGACGCCGGCACGGTGGTTCCCACCGGCGTGCAGGTGGGGGCGGGCGTGCGCGTGGCCGCCGTGGGCCGCATCCTGGAACAGGGCAACCTGACCGTCACCGACAACAAGCTGGACGTGGCCGTCAACGGCTCGGGCTATTTCCAGGTGCTGCTGCCCAGCGGCGAGACCGCCTACACCCGTGCGGGCAACTTCAAGCTGTCGCCCGAGGGCATCATCGTCACCGCCGACGGTTACCAGCTTCAGCCCGCCATCACCGTGCCGGCGGAAGCCACCGACGTGGCCATCAACTCCTCGGGCGAGGTGCTGGTGAAGCTGGACGGGCAGGTGGCGCAGCAGAACGTCGGCCAGATCCAGCTTTCGACCTTCGCCAACGCCGCCGGCCTGGAAGCCATCGGCGACAACCTGTTCCTGCAAAGCACGGCATCGGGCGAAGCGGTGGGCGGCAACCCCGGCGCTCCCGGTTTCGGGCGGCTGGTCCAGGGGGCGCTGGAAACCTCCAACGTCAACATCGTGCAGGAAATCACCACCCTGATTTCCGCCCAGCGTGCCTATGAAATGAATTCCAAGGTCATCAAGACCACCGACGAAATGATGCAGGCGGCCACCCAGCTCCGGTAACGGCGCCCCGGTCTTCCTGATTACCTTTCATCGTCTCTGGAGTATCCGCCATGTCCCGTTTCATGTCCTCCCTGGCTTTCGGCGCTGCGCTGTTCCTGGCCCCGGTTGGCGCGTTTACCGCGGCCCCGGCGCTGGCCGCCCCCGCCGCCGCCGACATGGTGGTCTATGGCGGGGCGCACGCCGAGGCCGCCATGGCCCGGGCGCTGGAACCCCAGATCGGCACCGGGCAGGTGCATGTGGAATTCGACAACCGCGCGCTGGAAGTGCGCGCCTGGGGCGAGGGCGTGCAGGGGCTGAAGGTGGAAAACCTGTTCTTCGCCCCCGTGTCGGGCCGTTTCGCCGCCGAATTCGTGGTGCCCGGCTCCAGCCCGGCGGTGCGGGTGCCGGTGTCGGGCCGGGCGTGGGGGGTGATGCAGGTGCCGGTCCTGTCCCGCCGCGTGGCCCCCGGCGACACCATCGGCCCCGACGACATCATCATGACCGACGTGCGCGCCGACCAGACCGGCGCCGACACCGCCAACAGCGAAGTGCAGCTTGTGGGCATGGTGCCCCGCCGCGGCATCGCGGTGGGCCAGCCGGTCCGCCTGCGCGACGTGCAGACCCCGCGGGTGGTGGACAAGGGCGCCCTGGTCACCATCAGCCTGGTGTCCAACGCCATCCAGCTCACCGCCCAGGGCAAGGCCCTGCAGGACGGCGGGCGCGGCGACGTGATCCGCGTCGTCAACACCCAATCGAACCGCATCATCGAGGCCACCGTGGCCGGCCCCAATCACGTGTCCGTGGCAAAGCCCGTGACACCGGCCCTGACGCAGTGAGGAGAAAGCTCCCATGACCGCCATCACCCGCCGTATCCCCGCTCATCAGGGCACCGCCGCCATGACTGGTACCGCCGCTTCCCGCACCCCCGCATCCCGTCTGGTCCTGCGTCTGGCGCTGCTGGGCGCCGTGGCCGCCGGCCTGCCGGCCTGCAACGCCCTGTCGCGCATGTCCGACATCGGCAGCGCCCCGGAAATGACCCGCATCCAGGATCCGCAGGCCAACCCCAACTACCAGCCGGTCAGCCTGCCCATGCCGACCCCGGTGCCGGCGGAACGCAACCCCAACTCCCTGTGGCGGACGGGGGCCAAGGCGTTCTTCAAGGACCAGCGGGCCGCCAAGGTGGGCGACATCATGACCGTCTCGATCACCATCGACGACAAGGCCCAGATCAACAACACCACCACGCGGTCGCGCAACAACTCCGAAAACGCCGGCATCCCCGGCTTCTTCGGGCTGGAAGGGGCGGCGGGGCTGAACAAGATCCTCCCCGAAGAGGCCACGGGCGCCAATCTGATCAGCGCCACCAGCTCCACCAGCAACACCGGCAACGGCGGCGTCAACCGCAAGGAACAGATCAACCTGAAGGTCGCGGCCCTGGTGACCCAGGTGCTCCCCAACGGCAATCTGGTCATCCAGGGCCGGCAGGAGGTGCGGGTGAATTACGAGCTGCGCGACCTGCAGATCACCGGCGTGGTCCGGCCCGAGGACATCACGGCCCAGAACACCGTGACCTATGAAAAGATCGCCGAGGCCCGCATCTCCTACGGCGGCCGCGGCCAGATCACCGACGTGCAGCAGCCGCGCTACGGCCAGCAGCTCTTCGACATCATCATGCCCTGGTAAAAAGGGGCCTGTTCAAAAATACCGACGGGCAAAAAGCACCCGCCCCCGTGCCACGGGGCGGGTGCTTTTTGCCGTGGGCAAGGACCGCCCCCCCGGCAAAAGCAGGCGGGCAGGGTTTGCCGGGCGGCATCCCTGGTATTGTTTCATGAAAAGGAACAATCATGTGAAAACGCGGCTGATTATCGGGGGAAAGAGAACGGGTATGGTTCTTTCAACGGCGGCACCGGCCGCCACCGACTTCCAGACCGAACCCGAGACCAAGGAACACCGCCATGTCCTTCTCCGCCCTCTCCTCCACCGGCCTGCGTGACCGTGTTGCCGTGATCGACCGCCTGTCCGTGTTCAGCGATCCGCTGGTGCGGGTGACCGCGGGGCTGCTGCTGATGCCCCACGGGGCGCAGAAGCTGTTCGGCCTGTTCGGCGGCTATGGGCTGACCGCCACGGGCGAGTTCTTCGCCACCCAGCTTGGGCTGCACCCCGGCATCGTCTTTGCCCTGCTGGCCGGTCTGGTGGAATTCTTCGGCGGCCTGGCGCTGGTGCTGGGGCTGCTGACCCGCCCGGCGGCGCTGGCGGTGGCGGCCCTGATGGGGGTGGCGGTGGTCCAGGTCCACCTGGGCAACGGCTTCTTCTGGACCAGCGGCGGCTATGAATACCCGCTGATGTGGGGGCTGACCGCGGTGGCCATCGCGCTGAAGGGCGGGGACCGCTTCTCGCTGGACCGCCGGCTCGGCCTGCCGCTGTGATGCGGTGCCGATAATATAAGGAACGGGGGGCGGGGCGGGCGGGGCCGATGGGGTCCGCCCGCCCCGCCCCGTTTGCGTGGCCGTTGCGCTTTTTGGATTATCCCCCAATATGATGGCGCACGGCTTTGGGGGAGACGTCGGGATGAGGCCGAAGCGCATCGGCAAATGGTTGCGGGCTGGTTTTCTGTCGGCCCTGGTGGCGCTGCAACCCGCGGCCGGGGCTCCGGTCCTGCGGCTGGCGGCCGTCGGCGCCGCCACGGTGTTGGCGGTCGAAACCATCGCCCCGGCGGAGGCCCGTGCACGGTCTTCGTCGTCGGGCCGGTCGTCGGGGGGCTATTCCCGCCCGTCGTCCTCGCGTACTCCGTCGGTGGGCAGCAGCACAGGCAGCGGCAGCGGCGGGTACGGCCGCCCGTCCTCGTCCTTCTTCGGCTCGTCCTCCGGTTCGTCCGACTCGTCCGCCGCCCCATCGCGCACCCCGTCCATCGGGTCGCTGTTCGGCGGGTGGTCGGACGGCAGCAAGGGCACGGCGGCGGGGAACGCCACCTCCAGCGGCGGCTATGCCCGCCCCAGCGGCTCGGCCACCGTGGCGCCGCCGCCGGCATCGGCGGGCGACAGCGCCGTCAGCCGTCAGGGATCGGCGGACGCGCTGAACCGTTACCGCACGCCCCCTCCCACCGCCCCGGCCCCGTCGGCGCCATCGGCCCCGGCCTCTCCGTCTTCATCCGCGCCGTCCTCGTCGGGCGGCGGGTGGTTCGGGGGATCGTCCTCGTCGGGCGGAGGGTTCCGCTACCCGTCGCCCCCCCGCACGCCCAGCGCCCAGCCGGCCCCGGCGCCGCGGCCATACCCCGACGTCTACCGCGGGTACGGCTGGACGCCGCCGGCCTACGCCATGAACGGGCCGCGGCGGTTCGGCATCTGGGACGGGGTGTTCCTGTGGTTCATGCTCAGCACCCTGACCCAGCCGGGGCACGCCGCCTTCTTCCACGACAACGCCGACGACCCCGGCTACCGCCAATGGCGGACGGAGGCCGAGCGGGTGGCCCAGAGCGACCCGCAGGTGCGCGAGAATCTGGCCCTGCTCGACGCCCGCGTGGCCGAACAGGCCGGCACCCCCCGCCAGCCGGGCCGCGTGCCCGCCGACATTCCGGCGGAGGTGGCGAAGGCGGGCGACAGTCAGACCGCGCCCGCCACGGCCCCGGCCAAGAGCGGCGGATCCGGCTGGGTGGCGTTTCTTGTTCTGGTCGTCCTGGCCGTTGCGGCCATCGTCATCCTGCGCCGGATCCGTGCCCGTGCCCGCGCCGCGTCCGCCGCCCCATCCCCCGCATCCAACCCGCAGGAGTCCGAACCCATGCTCGGCAGTCTGGGGAATTACGTCGGTTCCAAATTGTCCGGCCAGCCCTATCGCCCGTCGCTGTTCCGGGTGGGGATGGCCATGACCATCGACCCCACACCCTTCATCCTGGCCCAGGGAGCGACCAAGGTGACCGCCCCCGCCACCGGCGGCAACGGTCTGGTGTCGGTGGAGGCGGTGGGAACGCTGACCGCCGGCAACGCCGCGCTGTACCGGCTGTACCTGCCGGGCGGGGGCTTTTTCCAGATCCATCTGGACGCCAACAGCGTGCCCGACGAATGCCGCTATTTCGTGCCCATCGACCAGGTGGCCCCGGCGGACGGCGACGAGTGGGCCTTCTGGCTCGACCCGTCGGAGGGCATGGTGGGCTGGCCGGAGTTCCAGACCAAGGACGGCAAGCTCTATGCCCGCACCTGGATGCCGGGCGACCGGCGGGTGCAGCCGGTCCCCCTGTCCGAAGAGCGCAAAACCCTGCGCGGGACCGAGACCACCCAGTACCACGCCATGCTGTACGGTGCGGCCACGGGTGCCGCCGAACCGGCCCCGCCTTATGAATACATCCTGGTCAGCGTGGTGGAACGGAACGGGCAGGCGTGGGTGGACATCGCCGCCGGCATCGACGTGAACCCCGCGCAGCTTTCGCTGTCCTGATCCACATCCCTGTTTGACGAACGAACGGTCCGCCGCCATGCCCACAACCTTTGAATCCATTGTCCAGGCGCTCGGCTCCGGCCTGCCGGTGCTGCTGGTCCAACTGCTGGTCACGCTGGTCCTGCTGGTGATCGGGGTGGCGGTGTACAGCCGCATCACCCCCTTCGACGAACGGCGGCTGGTGGCGGAGGGGAACGCCGCCGCCGGACTGACCTATGGCGCGTCCATCGCCGCGCTGGCCATTCCGCTGGCCGCCACGCTGGCCACCAACGCCATGGTGATCGACATCATCCTGTGGGGCGCGGTGGCGCTGGTGCTCCAGCTCATCGCCTTTGCCGCCGCCACCCTGCTGATCCGCGGCCTGCACCGCCAGATCGAAGAGGGCAACGTGGCCTCCGCCGCCGTGCTGGCGGGCATGCAGGTGGCGGTTGCCCTGATCAACGCGGCGGCCATCGCCGGCTGATGCGGCGCGGCTGACGTTTCACCCCCCGGCCCCCCTTCACAGGGGGTGCCCCTCACACCATCTGTGCGGCGAGCCGATCCGGCGCCCGATCCTTCGTTCATAAGGAAATCCATCCATGTTTACCTTCATCCGCAACTTGGTGGGCGTTAAGACCGATCAGGCCATGCAGGGCGCCATGGAGGCCCTGGTCCGCTGGGATCCCCAGTCGGCGACCGAGGCGGAACTGCGCACCATGGAACAGCATCTGGATTCCCTGGGCCGCGAGGTCGCGCAGGCCCGTCAGTCCTATGACAAGGAGCAGAAGGAAGCCGACGCCATCAAGGCGCTGCTGGCCCAGCGCATGGCCGCCGCCGAACAGCTCCAGGCCCAGCTCGACGCCGCCACCGACCCGGCCCGCAAGGCGTCGCTGGAAAAGAGCCTGGAGACCATCGTCGGCCTGCTGGAAGAGATGACGCCCGAGGTGGAGCGGGAGGTGAAGGACGCCGAGGACGCCCTGAGCTTCCTGGAAATGCTGGAAAAGAACTATGCCGAGGCCGGGGCCAAGCTGAAGCGCGCCCGCTCCGACCTCGACCGCGCTCACCGCGACATGGCCCGCGCCGAACAGCAGCGCGAGGTGGCCGAACGCCAGGCCGAGGCCGCCCGCCGCGTCGCCGGCCTGACCGGCGCCACCAGCAGCCTGTCGGTGGCCCTGAAGGCCATGCAGGACGCCTCCGCCAAGGATCTGGCCGAAGCCGAGGCGGCCAGCGCCAAGGCCAAGCTGCTCACCCCGTCCAACCCGGAAAAGGAAGACCCCAACATCGCCGCCGCCATGGCCGCTGCGTCGGGCAAGCCGGCGGCCTCGTCCCTGTCGGAGCGTCTGGCGGCGCTGAAGGCCAAGAAGTAAGGCGGGCCACCGTTTCGAAGCCAAAAAGCCGTCCGGCGGACACGCCGGGCGGCTTTTTGTTTGGCCGGCGGAGCATGGCCGCCGCGTGTGTGGTAGGATGCGGTGAAATCTCGCGTCATTCGGGTGAAGGGGGCGCTTATGGTCGGTGGTGGCACCATCATTGGAAAGAAGAAGCCGCGGGACAGCGAAACCCTGCTGACGCCGGAGATGATGGACGAGGGCACCCGCCGCCGGGTGGTGCAGTTCCTCCAGACCATGGAAGCGGCCATCATGGAAGCCAACTGCGAGGTGATCGGCAAGCAGTTGCCCCATCTCGATGAAAAAACATTTCTGAAGGTCGCGGTGCGGGTGGCCGAGCTGCGCGCCGATTACGTCGCGCTGGGGCTCCACGTTGCCGAACAGCGCCACCCCGACCCCGCGGCGATCAAGCAACTGGCCCAGGCCCGGGTGGCGTACGAGGAAATGGCCGCCGTGTTCGATGCCGCCGAACGGGTGGTCAAGCGCGGGTACGTCAAGCTGGGGTAGGGGGATGCCAGACCGCTCGTTTCATCACCAAAAATGATCGAAACCATAAAAACAATCCGTTGGAATGATCGGTCGTAATTTCACATTCTTTCCCAGCAAAAACAAAACTGTGGAAAGAGCGTGGTTATGGAGACGGTGCTTACGGCAGGACGGCGCATGGCGCCGGGGCTGGCGCTGGCCGGAACGGTGGCGGCGGGGGCGTTCGGCGCCCGCCACGCCCTGGGGGTGGCCGCTCTCAGCCCGATGATTCTCGCCATTGTTCTGGGGGTAGGGGTGCGCGCGGCTGCGGGAATGCCGAACCGGCTGCGGCCCGGTGTCGGGCTGGCGGCGCGCACCTTGCTGCGGCTGGCGGTGGTGCTGCTGGGGGCGCAGGTGACGCTGGCCCAGGTGGGCGCCATCGGCGGCGGGGGTGTGCTGGTGCTGGCGGCCGCACTGGGCGGCACCTTCCTCTTTACCCTGTGGCTGGGCCGGGCCTTGGGGGTGGGGCAGGGGGTGGGGATGCTGATCGCCGCCGGAACCTCCATCTGCGGGGCCTCGGCGGTGGCGGCGGTGCGGTCGGTCACGCGGGCCGACGATGCCGACGTGGCCTATGCGGTGGCCTGCGTCACCCTGTTCGGCACGCTGGCCATGGTGCTGCTGCCGCTGGCGGCGGCGGTTCTGGGGCTGGACCCGGCGGCCTATGGCCTGTGGGTCGGCGCGTCGGTGCACGAGGTGGCGCAGGTGGTGGCCGCCGCCTATCAGCGCGGCGTGGAGGCGGGGGAGATCGGCACCGTCGCCAAGCTGGCGCGGGTGGTGATGCTGGCCCCGGTGGTGATGGCGCTGGGTCTGTGGCTGGCCCGTGGCGGCGGCGGGATGGCGGGTGAGGAGGGGGCGGCGCGCCCGCCGTTCCCGTGGTTCGTCGCCGGTTTCGCGGCGCTGGTGCTGGTCAACAGCCTGTTCCCCCTGCCGGCGTCGGTGACGGCGGCGGCGGGTGCGGCGTCGGTGGCGCTGCTGACGGTGGCGCTGGGGGCGCTGGGGCTGGAAACCGACCTGCGGGCGCTGAAGGCCAAGGGGCTGCGTCCGCTGGTTCTGGCGGCGGCGGCGTGGCTGTTCATCGCCGGCTTCAGCCTCGTGCTGGTGCGGGCGGTGGTGTAAAACACCGCCCATGACCCTGGAACAGCTTCGCATCTTCGTGGCCGTGGCCGAGCGTGAGCACATGACGCGGGCGGCGGACGCGCTGAACATCACCCAGTCGGCGGCCAGTGCGGCCATCCGCGCGCTGGAGACCCGTCACGGGGTGGCGCTGTTCCACCGGGTCGGGCGGCGCATCGAACTGACCCCCGCGGGCGGGGTGTTCCTGGACGAGGCCCGCGCCGTGCTGGCCCGGGCGGCGTCGGCGGAACGGGTGCTGGCCGACATGGGCGGGTTGGTGCGCGGCACCCTGGCGGTGCAGGCCAGCCAGACCATCGCCAGCTATTGGCTGCCCCGCCATCTGGTGGGCTTCCGTTCCGCCTTTCCCGGCATCGACGTGCATCTGGCCGTGGGCAACACCGCACAGGTGGCCCGCGGCGTGGCCGACGGGGCGGCGGAACTGGGATTCGTGGAAGGGGCGGTGGACGATCCCGCCCTGGCCCAGACCGTGGTCGGCTGGGACCGCATGGCGCTGGTGGTGCCCCCCGGCCACCCGTGGGCGGGGCAACAGGCCCTGCCCCCCGGCGTTCTGGCCGATGGGCCGTGGGTGTTGCGTGAACCGGGATCGGGCACGCGCTCGGTGTTCGAAGCGGCCCTGGACGGATTCGGGGTGGACCGTGCCGCCCTGCGCGTGGCGTTCGAACTGCCGTCCAACGAGGCGGTGCGGGCCGCGGTGGTGGCCGGCGGCGGGGCGACGGTGCTGTCGGCGATGGTGGCGGAACGGGATCTGGGGGCCGGAACCCTGGTGCGGGTGGGGGTGCCCTTTCCCGACCGCCCGTTCCACGCGCTGACCCACCGCGAGCGCACCCGCAGCCGGGCGGCGGCTGCCTTTCTGGCATCCATCGCGGCGGTTCAGGGCGGGTCGGGCGACAGGCCGTTCTGAATCGCCCACACCGCGGCCTGGGTGCGGTTCTGGGCCTGAATCTTCCGCATCACGTTCTTGAAATGCATCTTCACCGTGGATTCGGTGATGCAGAGCCGGCGGGCGATGGCCTTGTTGGATTGCCCCGCCAGCAGGCATTGCAGGATCTGCAGCTCCCGCCGCGACAGCATGCCGCCACCGTCCGCCGTGGGCGGGGTGGGGGCCGGCGGCGGGGACGGGGCGGCGGTTGTCAGCAGTTCCGCCGCGCTCAAGGGATAGACCGCTTCCCCCAGGGCCACCAGATGCAGGGCGCGGATCAGGGATTCCCGCGACATTCCCTTGTCCAGATAGGCGTCGGCCCCGCCGCGCAACGCCTGGGCCAACGGCTCGCCGCCGCTGCTGGACCCCAGAACCACCAGCCGGGCGCCGGTGTGGGCGCGCAGGCAGGGGAGGGCCCCGCCATCCAGCAGCGCCGCAGCGACGATCACAATGTCGGGGGAGGGAGGATGCTTCAGCGACGCCACCCCCGCCGCCACCGTGGGGGCCGTGGCCGCGATACGGAACGGGCTGCCGTCAAGAAGGGCTTCCAGCGCTGCCGAGAACAATTGATCGTGGTCGATCAATGTTACGAGTGCTTCCGTCATCGCCCATTTTCCCCGCGCCAAAAGAGTTGTGCTTTTTATGCAAAATAGTTTCTTTGCGTTTGTCTGTCCGATCTTCTATAGGAGAAGGCGGTTGTAACCATAGAAAACTTTGGGATAACGCCAATACTTCTGATTTTTCCATTTTTATCGAAATCAAGGCAAGGGCATCAACCGATGCAGGCTTTTTCTTATGCGGTGAACGGCGGTGCACGTCCGGCTGCGGCCATGGGGACGATTCTGCTGGTGGATCCCTATCCGCTGGTGCGCCACGGCTTCATCCTGGCGCTGCGCGGCGGCCAGCCGGGGGTGCGGGTGGCCGAGGCGGAATCGGTGGCCGAGGCGGTGGCACGGGCGGCATCCATCCCCGATCTGGCGCTGGTGCTGGTTGACCTGGATCTTGTTCCGCCGGACGGGGGCCGCCTGGGGCGGCTGCTGAAGGCTGTGGATCCGGCGCCGCTGCTGGTGCTGGCCGAAGGCGGCGACTCCACCGCGATCCGGGCGGCGATCCGGGCCGGGGCGCGGGGGTGCGTTCTGAAAAGCGGCACGGCGGCGGTGCTGGAGCACGCGGTCAAGCTGGCCCTGACGGGGGAAACCTTCCTGCCCTTGCCGCGGGCGGTGCTGGACGGCGGTGGGGGTGTGCCGCCCGCCGCAGCCCCCCGCCTGGACGGCTTGACCGAACGCCAGCGGGAGGTGTTCGACCTGCTCCTGGCCGGGCAATCCAACAAGGAAATCGCCCGCACCCTGGGTGTGCTGGAGGGGACGGTCAAGGTCCACGTGCGCGCCATCATGCAGAAACTGGGCGTGCGCAACCGGACGCAGGCGGCGGTGCTGGCGGCAACCGCCCAGAGCCGGTCCCCGTAACCTTACGCCGCGTGGTCGCGGAACCGCCCATAGGTGTAATGGGCGGCACAGGCCCCCTCCGCCGACACCATGCACGATCCCATGGGGTTTTCCGGGGTGCAGACGGTGCCGAACAGCTTGCAGTCGGCGGGGCGCTTCAGCCCGCGCAGGATGTCGGCGCACGCGCACGCCTTGTGGTCGGGCACGCTGCCGCCGCTCAGGGTGAAGTGCCGCTCGGCGTCGAAGGCGGCGAAGCCGTCGCGCAGGCGCAGGCCGCTGTCGGGCAGCGCCCCCAGCCCGCGCCATTCGAAGCTGGGGCGGGTTTCGAACACCTGCGCCACCAGCGCCTGCGCCTTGGTGTTGCCGTCGCGGGTGACGGCGCGGATGAACTGATTCTCCACCTCCGCCCGCCCGTCGTTGATCTGGTGGATCAGCATCAGGATCGACTGCATCACGTCCAGCGGCTCGAACCCCGACACCACCACCGGCTTGCGGCGGGTTTCGGCGAAATATTCGTACGGGCGGCTGCCGATGACGGTGGAGACATGGGCCGGGCCGATGAAGGCGTCGAGCGGCACCGTCGCCGCCTCTTCCGCGTTCAGGATGCCCTGAATGGCGGCGGGGGTCAGCACGTGGTTGCAATAGACCAGGAAATTGGTCAGCCCCTTGGCCTGGGCGGTCAGGACGGCGACGGCGGTGGGCGGCGTGGTCGTCTCGAACCCGATGGCGAAGAACACCACCCGGCGGTCGGGATTGGCCTCTGCGATCCTCACCGCGTCCAGGGTGGACAGCACCATGCGCACGTCGGCCCCGTCGGCCTTGGCCTTCACCAGCGACAAGCGCCCCGATCCCGGCACCCGCATCACGTCGCCATAGGTGCACAGGATCACGCCCGGCTGGCGGGCGATGGCGATGGCGTCGTCGATCCGCCCCACCGGCAGGACGCACACCGGGCACCCCGGCCCGTGGATCAACCGCACATTGGCCGGCAGCAGGTCGGGAAGGCCGTAGCGGGCGATGGCATGGGTGTGTCCGCCGCAGAATTCCATGATGCGGTACACCCGGTCGGGCCGCACCGCCTGGGCGATGGCCCCGGCCAGGGTGCGGGCCAGACCGGCGTCACGGAATTCATCGACGTACTTCATGGGGCGGTCCCTCGGGCCAGGATGCGGGTGTGCTGGGCCGCAGTTGGCCGCAAAGCCGCCCTTTCCCGCGTTGATCCGTATCAAGCGGGATGCCGGCGGGTTCAGAAATACTGGATCCAGGACGACGTGAACCGGGCTGCGGATACCCCGTTCAGCGTCACGGCGCTGCCGTCGGAGAAGGAAACCCAGGCGGTGCCGTTCGCCGCGGTGTTGAGCATATAAGGCGTGCCGCGGTCCAGAAGGATGCGGTCCCCCTCGGCGGCGTTGAAGTCCATGATGACGTCGTTGCCGGTCCCGGTGGTGTAATAGAACAGGTCGGCCCCGCCTTGCCCGTACAGGGTGTCGTTGCCGGCCCCGCCGATCAGCGTGTCGTTGCCGGTCCACGCGTGGAGTTGGTCGTCGCCGCTCCCCCCCTCCAGCCGGTCGGCCCCGGCGTCGCCGTACAGGAAATCGTCGTCCAGCCCCCCCAGCAGGGTGTCGTTGCCGTCCTGCCCCAGCAGGGTGTCGCTGCCGGCGGCCCCGGCAAGGGTGTCGTCGCCGGTCCAGCCGTGAAGCTGATCGTTGCCGTCCCCGCCGTCCAGGTGGTCGTTGCCCTCGTCCCCATACAGGCGGTCGTCGCCTTGGCCACCCAGCAGAAGGTCGCTGCCCTGCTGTCCCAGCATCGTGTCGTTTCCGGGGCCGCCGTACAGGGTGTCGTTGCCGGTCCAGCCATGGAGCACATCGTTGCCGGTGCCGCCGTCGAGGTAATCATTATCCTCGTCGCCATACAACTGGTCGTCGCCGTCCCCGCCCGACAACACGTCGTTGCCCCATTGCCCGAGCAGGACGTCGTTGCCGGTGTTGCCGATCAGGGTATCGTCGCCGGTCCAGCCGTGCAGCATGTCGTTACCGGTGCCACCGTCGAGGTAATCGTGATCCGCCTCGCCATACAGGGTATCGTGGTCTTCCTGCCCGAACAGGAAATCGTTGCCGCTTCCTCCGCTCAGCACGTCGTTGCCATAGGATCCGTACAGGGAATCGCTGCCCGCATCGCCGTACAGCCGGTCATTGCCGGCGGCGCCATGCAGGAAATCGTTGCCTGTGTACCCGCGCATGAGGTCGTTGCCGGCGCCCCCATCCAGATAGTCGCCCCACTGAAGGACCGTCGATAGGAATGTGTTCGTATTTCCATAATAAAGGTGACTCAGAAATGCCGAAACACTGAGGGGTGTTATTGATAAATCAAATAATTTATCACCATTAAGGTAATATTTAATCGAATTTACGAACCCTTTGTTATTATCTAAATTTGTGCCATTGTAGTAGAAACTTCCACCGATATCGATATATGAGCTGGATGATTCGGACAAACGGACGTTCGTTGCGTTTGCTGATGTGGTTGGTAAATATCGAATGTTGCCAATGCTCATATTTTCCATGTTAAAGGAGTATGTGTTCACGCTCAGCGTTGCCATTTTATCCCCTTTTATGTGAATATTAATTTACTATGGATTGTCGAAAGATACATTGTGGGCACAACCGAGTCAACGCCGGCAAGCCGGCGTTCGTACCTTTGGGTTGATTGGCGGGGCACCATAAAAAATCCCCCGGCCCGCTGGCGGCGGGCCGGGGGATTGGGCGCGGGTACGGCGGCCGGTTCAGGGGGAAGCGTCTGAACCGGTCATCGCATCAGCCCTGCTTCAGCAGCCGGGCGGCGTCGGGGGCGGCGTAGGTCAGGATGGCGTCGCTGCCGGCGCGCTTGAACGACATCAGCGTTTCCATCAGCGCGTTTTCGTAGTTCAGCCAGCCGTTGCCGGCGGCGGCGCGCAGCATGGCGTATTCGCCCGACACGTGATAGGCGAAGGTGGGAACGCCATAGGTGCCCTTCACCCGCCGGATGATGTCGAGATAGGGCAGGCCCGGCTTCACCATCACCATGTCCGCCCCTTCGTTCAGGTCGAGCGCCACCTCGCGCAGGGCCTCTTCGGCGTTGGCCGGGTCCATCTGATAGGTGCGCTTGTCGCCCTTCAGGAAGCCGCCGGAGTTCACCGCGTCGCGGAACGGGCCGTAGAAGGCCGACGCGTACTTGGCCGCGTAGGAACAGATCCGGGTCAGCTCGTGCCCGTGCCCGTCCAGCAGGTCGCGGATGGCGGCGATGCGCCCGTCCATCATGTCCGACGGGGCCACGATGTCGGCACCGGCCTCGGCCTGCGACAGGGCCTGACGCGCGAGCACCTCCACCGTTTCGTCGTTGACGATGCGCCCGTCGCGCACGATGCCGTCGTGGCCGTGGCTGGTGTAGGGGTCAAGCGCCACGTCGCACAGCAGGCCCACGTCGGGCACCGCCGCCTTGATGGCGCGGATGGCGGTGTTCATCAGGTTGTCGGGGCGGTAGGATTCGGCCCCGTCCTCCGACTTCAGCGCCGCCGGGACCACGGGGAACAGGGCCACGCAGGCGATGCCCAGGTCGCGGGCGCCGGCCACCGCTTCGGATGCCAGATCGATGGTCATGCGCTCCACGCCGGGCATGGAGGTCACGGCCTCGCGCCGGTTCTCGCCCTCGATGACGAAGATCGGCCAGATCAGGTCGTCCACCGACAGCCGGTTCTCGGCCACCAGACGGCGGGTCCAGGCGTCGGCACGGTTGCGGCGCAGGCGCGTGCGGGGAAAGGCGCCCAGGGCGCCGTAAGCGGAAGCGGGCATGGGACTTCACGAACGGTTGCGGGACCGGATAACGGGGCGGATGTTACGCCCGCATGCGCGGCAACCTCAAGCCGTCCGGGCATCGGCGGGGCGAAAACCTGTGTCCTGATGGACAAGGGTCCAGCGTCCGCCGTCGCGGCGGTAGCGCGACACCAGCCCCGGCGTGAAGAAGGCCCCCTCCCACGACCGCACCTCCAGCGTCACGGTGTGGGCGCCGCCGTCGGTGCCGATCACGATTTTGTTGTAGGCGTTGGCTTCGTTGCGCAGGCGGGTGGAGGTGGCGGTGGACGCCTGCGCCACCAGGATCGACCGGGCCACCTGGGTGTGATGAGTCATGATGTCGCCGCTGTAGGCCCGGTGCAGGTGGCCGGCCAGCAGCAGATCGACCCCGCACGCCTCCAGCGCCGGCAGCGCCAGCCGGTGCCGTCCCACCAGCCGCGTGCCCGGCGCGTCGGGGGGCGGCAGGAACGGGTGGTGGGTGAACAGGATCTTGAACACCGCCGGCGGCAGGGCGCCGAACACATCCTGGATGCGGGCGATCTGGGTCTGGTTCAGCCGGCCTTCGGAAAAATCCAGGATGGCCGAACGGGCGGTGTTGAGCCCCAGGATGGCGATGTCCGAATCCACCCGCACGGGGCTGAGATCGCGGGCGATGTGGCGGCGGTACAGCCCCAGCGGGTTGGTGAAGCGCAGAAACACATTATAGACGGGGATGTCGTGATTCCCCGGCACCACCATCACCGGAAACGGCAGCCGTTCCAGAAAGGCGCGGGCCTGGAGAAAATGGCTCTCCTTCGCCCGCTGCACCAGATCGCCGGAAATCACCACCACATCCGGGGCCACCCGCATCAGATCGGCCACCAGCCCTTCCACCACCGCCCGGTCGATGCGCCCGAAATGCAGGTCGGAGATGTGCGCCACCGTCCGCATCAGGGCTGTCCGGCCTGTTCGGCGGCGTGCAGCGGGGCGCCTCCCAGCGGCGCGCCCTGGGGGGCCAGCACCCGCAGCGCCTTGGGCCGGATGCCATAGACCAGGGGCGGCTTGAGCCGGCGCACCTCGCCGTCGTTGGCGACGCGCAGGTGGCGGCGGCGGCTGTGCACCGTCAGGCCGGTGGAATGGAAGGCGTCCAGCTCCTGATCCTGCTGCCAGGTGCCCAGCATCATCCGGCCCATCAGCCGCATCATGCCCCAGGCGTCCTGATGGTGGGCGACGTAAACGCCGAGCTTGCCGGAATCCAGCACCGTGCGCCGCACCACCGGCCCGAAGCCATGGGCATAGGGATTGTTGGACACCGCCAGGATCGGCGTGCGCACCCGCACCGTTCCCAGCCGCTCCCCGTATTCGGTGCCCAGATCCAGCCGGGCATCGACGATGGGCAGGCGGTAGAGCCCCTTGACCATCGCCAGCCCCATGGCCGGCCATTTGCGCAGGCCCAGCCGGCTGCGCTGCCGTTCGCGCTCCTGCACCACGGTGGGATAAAGCCCGAGGACGGAGGCGTTCAGGAACACCTCGCCGTTGACCTCGCCCACGTCCATGGCGCCGATGGTGCCGGCGGCCAGCGCCGCCGCCGCCGCGTCCAGCTCCAGGGGGGTGTTGAGGTCGCGGGTCAGCAGGTTCATGGTGCCCAGCGGCAGGAACCCCACCGTCTTTCCCGCCGGCATCAGCAGGTTGACCGCGGTGGCGATGGTGCCGTCGCCGCCGCCCACCACCACCACGTCGGCGTCCGAGCGCGCCGCCTCCGCGATGCGGGGACCGCAGCCGGGGCCGTCGGTGCCGGTCACCGCCACCTCCGCCCCGTGCGCGTGAAAGGCGGCGGCGATGGTGGACACCGCCTCGTCGAAGGGAAGGCCGGACAGGGTACCGGCCTGTCGGTTGAGGATAACGGCGATCTTCATGCCGGGAGTCTCGCGCGGGTTAGGGCCGGAGCCGGTAGCGCCCATGTGGGTCCGCCCCCCGTCCTTGTCGAGAGGGGCACCCCCACCGCCCCCTTTTCCGCCCGGTCCGGTAAGGATGTACCTCACCCGCGTTGCACGTGATTGCGCACGGGCGAATGCACGATGCGGTTGCATGTCACGCATCGGTAAAACACTTGTGTTCCGGGGGGTGAATATAGTCTCTTGCACCATGGAGGGCGTTTGCCGGCGCGCTGGCCCCCTAGCTCTTGGCGTGGACGGTGGTTAAGATGCTTAATTGACATTATTAAGATGATTGTCCACGAACGATGGGTTAATCTGTTCTTAAGCTATCCCGGCGCGGAACAGGGTTAATAGGCGTTTACCCTTGTTACCACGACGGTTCGAGCCAAAGGAGACCGCGGTGCGCAAACCCTACTATGAAAGCATTCTTCTGATTGAAAGGCTGCATCGCCATTTTCTGGAAGTACTGAAGACGGAACTGGACCGTTTGAGCATTCAGGATATAAACAACGTCCAGAGCCTGATCCTGTACAACATTGGCGAAGACGAGATGACGGTCGGTGAATTGACCGCGCGTGGCTATTATCTTGGCTCCAATGTCTCGTACAACGTCAAGAAAATGGTGGAAAACGGTTACCTGGTCCAGGAGCGTTCGCCGCACGACCGCCGGTCGGTGCGGGTGCGTCTGTCGGACAAGGGGCTGGATCTGCGCGAGAAGATCAGCCTGATGTTCGAACGCCATCTGGTGGCGTTGGACAAGGCCGGCTTCTCGGACGAAGAGCTGACCAAGTGCAACGAGATCCTGCGCAAGCTGGAACGTTTCTGGTCGGCGTCGCTGGATTACAGCGGCTTCCCCGTGAACACGGCGGCGTGATTCGGGTTTGAGCGTTTGGCCTGAGTAAGCGGTCTTCTGGCTCGTCCTGGCACCCTGCGGATGATGAATCCGCAGGGCGCTTTCGTTTGTCCGATGCCCGCACGGAGTCGCGGCCGTTTCAGCTCTCCAGCACGCTTTCCGCGGTCTGGAAGGGCAGGGATTGGGCCGCCGCCACCGCTTCGCAGGTCAAAATCCCCTGGTGCACGTTCAGCCCCCGGCGCAGGTGCGGGTCGTCCAGCAGGGCCGCCCGGTATCCCCGCCCGGCCAGAGCCAGGATAAAAGGCAGGGTGGCGTTGTTCAGCGCAAAGGTGGACGTGCGCGCCACCGCCCCCGGCATGTTCGCCACGCAGTAATGCACCACCCCGTCCACCACATAGGTGGGCGCGGCGTGGGTGGTCGGGCGGGAGGTTTCGAAACAGCCGCCCTGGTCGATGGCCACATCCACCACCACGGCCCCGCGGGCCATGCGCGCCACCTGGGCACGGGTCACCAGTTTCGGCGCCGCCGCACCGGGCAGCAGCACCGCCCCGATCACCAGATCGGCGGACAACACGTGCTCTTCCACCGCATCGACCGTGGCGGCGATGGTCTGGATCGCCGGGCCGAACATCTGGTCCAGCTCCTTCAGCCGGGGCAGCGACCGGTCCAGCACCGTCACGCGCGCCCCCAGCCCCACGGCCATGCGGGCGGCGTTGGTGCCGACCACCCCGCCGCCCAGAATCGCCACCCGCGCCGCCGGCACGCCGGGCACCCCGCCCAGCAGCACGCCGCGGCCCCCTTGCGCCTTTTCCAGGCAATGGGCGCCGGCCTGCACCGCCATGCGGCCCGCCACCTCGCTCATGGGGGCCAGCAGCGGCAGCCCGCCGCGGGCATCGGTCACCGTTTCGTAAGCGATGGCGACGGCGCCGGAATCCAGCAGCAGCGCCGTCTGCTCCGGGTCGGGGGCCAGATGGAGATAGGTGAACAGCACCTGTCCGGGGCGCAGCAGGCGGCATTCGGTGGGCTGCGGCTCCTTGACCTTGACGATCATGTCCGCCTCGGCGAACACGGCGGCGGCATGGGGGGCGACCGCGGCGCCGGAGGCGCGGTACAGGTCGTCATCCAGGCCGATGGCGGCGCCGGCGCCGGTTTCCACCAGCACGCCGTGGCCGTGATGGGTCAGTTCCCGCACCGAACCGGGCGTCAGGCCCACACGGTATTCGTGGTTCTTGATTTCCTTGGGCACGCCGATGAGCATGATTTTCCCCTTCGCAGGACAGGGATCGCCCTTTTGATGTGGGGTGCGGCCGACCGATATGTCAGGGGTTTTCCCCGGCCCCCCGACCCAAGAGGCGGCGGCCCTTGGAACCCGGGAAAAAGGCGCGTGATCTTTTTGCAGGTGCGTTGTTGAGAGGGCGGTCCCTCATGCAAGCGGAGAGTCCGATGGCCTTTGAAAAGAACATCCTGGAAAGGGATATCGCCGCCACCACCCGCAAGGCTGCCGAGGCCGTGCGCAACGCCGCCGCCGAGCCGGTGCAGCGCATGGCGGAACCCGTGCAGCGGATGGCGGAGCCGATGCAACGCCAGGCCGACACCCTGACGCTCTACAACGCCGCGATGGTGAGCGGGTTACAGAGCCTGTGGCAGGAATGGGTGGCCATGAGCCAGGAAACCATGGACAGGCGCATGGATGCGTGGTCCGCTCTGGTGCGCGCCCGCGATCCGCAGAGCGCTTTTGCGGTGCAAAGCCAGTGGCTGAAGGATGAAATCTCCCTGGCGCTCAACCACGGCATCCGCCTGACCCAGACGGCCACCGCGGTGGCCCGCGATGCGGCGGAACGGGCGGCGTCGCGCTGACGGCTATTCCGGCACCAGCCAGTCCACCCGGCTGCCGCCGCCGGTCACCGCCAGCCGTTCGTGAAGCGCCGGCAGCACCGCCGTCAGCGCCTCGTCCAGCCTCCACGGCGGGTTGACGATCGCCATGCCGCAGCCGTTCAGCCGCAGGTGGGTGTCTTCCCCGTGGATGGTCAGTTCGGCGGTCAGGATGCGCGGGATGCCGGCGCCCGCCAGCGCCTCGTGAAAGCGCCAGACGGCGGGGCGCTCCTTGATGGGGTACCACAGGGCATAGATGCCGCCGGGCCAACGCTTGTGCGCCCGTGCCAGGGCGGCGGCCATGGTGGCGAATTCGTCGGGGGATTCGAACGGCGGGTCGGTCAGCACCAGCCCGCGCTTTTCCGGCGGCGGCAGGTGTGCCTTCAGCGACTGGTATCCGTCCGTGTGGTGGACCGACACCGCGCGGTCGCGGGCGAACAGATCCTTCAGCGTCTGGGCGTCCTGGGGGTGCAGTTCCGCCAGCGTCATGCGGTCCTGCCCGCGCAGCAGATGGCGCACCAGCAGCGGCGAGCCGGGATAGACACGCAGCACCCCATCCGGGTTCAGCGCCTGCACCACGTCGAGATAGGGGGCGAGCGCCGGGTGGGGGCTGGGCCGGCCAAAGAGCCGCCCGATGCCGTCGCGGTATTCCCCGGTGCGCTGGGCCTCGTCCGCCGACAGGTCGTAGCGCCCGATGCCGGCGTGGGTGTCGATGAAGCGGAAGGCCGCCGGCTTGACCCGCAGGTGGGACACGGCCAGCGCCAGAACCGCGTGCTTCATCACATCGGCGAAATTGCCGGCGTGATAGATGTGACGGTAATTCATGGGGGGCGGTTTAACCGATCCGTCCGGCCCGTGCCAGCGGATTTCTCACGCACCAGCCGTCAGTCGATGGCCGCGACCTGCTGGGCGTTGCGGTAGCTGCGGCGGGTGGCGGGGGTCACGGAGCCGTTGCCGGAGTCATCGCACCCGGCGGATTCCAGCAGCCGCGCGCTGCGGGTGTCCAGTTCGTTCAGGTTCTGCCAGACCTTGCAGACATAATTGCGGGCCTGACGGGTGGAGCCGCCGTTGTAGCGGGCGACCGCCGACTTCCAGCTTCCCTCGTCGGTGTGCAGGCGGACCAGCAGGCGGGCGGCGTACCACACGTTCTGCTTGGGCTCCACGATCGCCTCGGCGGGCTGGAACTGGCTGCGGTGATGGGCCAGGGACAACTGCATGCAGCCGACATAGACGTTGCCGCGCATCTGGCCGCGGCGGTCCTTCAGGTGACGGGAGGCGTCGGAGACGTTGCGGGCGCTCACCGCACGCCCGTTCACGCTCATGGCGTAGGGGTGGGGGATGCCGTCCTGGCCGCTTTCGACCAGCGCGATGGCGAGAAGAAGGCCGCGGGGAATATCGAGCGCCTGTTCCGCTTCCGCCGCGTGTTGGACGCAGGCGTTGGCGTCGGAGAGCTTGCCGGCAGCGGCAGCGGGCTGAGCGCCTGCGAGGCCGAGACCGAAGAGTGCTGCGGCGACCCATCCGCCGATCAACGCTCCGGTGCGTCGTACCTGTTTCGCCATAGCCCATCCTCCTCACACGGTTCCGGCCCGCTTGCCCGCGGGCACCGCGCGTCATTGCGCGGATTTGTCTTCCGGCCGCCGATTACTCGTCCGACGACCGCCTCCTGCCAAAAGTCAGCGCCTACCATCAGGCGCCGGCTGAACTGTTTGCGAAGCTTCGCCGTCTGTCAACAGCCTTGCGTTCCGGTCCTACCACCCTCGCCGCAGGAGGTAACCCCATGTCGCAAATGCCACAGCGGACGGAGGTATTTTAGAAAAAGGTGGCAAATTCCTGAAAACCAACCAAAAAAATCTGAGAAATAGAACCGTTTCACCCCACGCCGAATGGGGGGTGTTGCGTGTTTCTGTGGCGTGATTGCCACAGCATGAAATCAAAGATTTTTCCCCTTGCAGCGGGCCGGTGCGGTGCGGCATTACTCTGCGCCCCTCACTTTTGTCACTTGATTCGGGTCAGAGCTTTGGATTCGAAGCATCACGCCGCCGGCTCTGCGGCGGCCCGGCGGGCAGCGCTTTTGCAGGATGGTTTCGGCCATCTGGCCCATGGGGATCCTGTGGCGGCGGCGGCCGTTCTGGAACAGGCCGCCGCTCTTCCCCCCGTTCCCGGTGACGACGATGATGCCGCCTGTCTGGCCGACGCCTGCGCCGGCTGGGGGGAGGCGCTGGCCCTGGCCGGCGATCCGGCGGGGGCGGCTGCGGCCTATCGGCGCGCCATCACTATAGAAGAGTCTGCGGGGGGCCGGGCGCGCTGGGCGTGGCGGCTGGCCCACGCGGAAGCCCTGGCCGCCGCCGGGGACGGCGTGGCGGAAGCGGCCTTCCGCGCGCTGGCGGCCGAACGCCCGGATTCGGCCCCGGCCCGTCTGGGGCTGGGTGCGGTCCTGGCGGCGGCGGGGCAAACCGCGGCAGCGCTGGACGAGGTGCGGGAGGCGGCGTTTCTCGCCCCCGGCGACCCGGCGGTGACGGCGGTTCTGGCCGGGGTGCTGGTGGATGCCGGTGACGCGCTGGCCGCGGTGGAACTGGTGGAACCGGCCCGCCGCCGCTTCGGCGACGACCCGGCGCTGCTGGTGCCGCTGGGGCGCGCCTGGGCGGCCTTGCAGGAACCGGACAAGGCCCGCGCCGCCCTGGCCGCGGCGCTGGAGGCCGATCCGGCGGACGCCCGCGGGGCGGCGGCGGTGCTGGCCGCGCTCGATGGCGGGGACGAGGGGCTGAACCCGGCCTATGTCCGCGCCCTGTTCGACCGCTACGCCGACCGTTTCGACGCCGATCTGGTCACCAAACTGGCCTACACCGGACCGGCCCTGCTTCATGACGCGCTGCTGCGCTCGGCGGGGGCCGCGGGACGGGCGGCGCGGTGGGAACGGGCGCTGGATCTGGGCTGCGGTACCGGGCTGATGGCGGTGCCGCTGCGCCCGGCGGTGGGCATGCTGGCCGGGGTGGACCTTGCGCCGCGCATGGTGGACAAGGCCCGCGCCCGCAGGCTCTATGACATGCTGAGCGTCGGCGACGTGGTGGAGGCCATGGAGGCCCAGCCGGGATCGTGGGATCTGCTGACCGCTGCCGATGTCCTGGTCTATCTGGGCGACCTGCACCCGGTGATGGCGGCGGCGGCGCGGGCCTTGCGGTCCGGCGGCTGGTTCGCCGCCACGGTCGAACGGCGGGGCGGGGACGGCTTCGCCCTCGGCCCCGCCCGCCGGTACGCCCATGCCGACTCCCACATCCGCGCGGCGGCGGGGGCCGCGGGGCTGGCCGTGCGTCTGCTGGAGCCGTGCTCGTCCCGTCAGGAACGCCGCCAGCCGGTGCCGGGAACCGTGTTCGTGGTGGAGCGGGTTTAGAAACTCACCCGGTAGCGGTCGGGGCGGCCTTCGGCGTTCCATTGGGCGTGCAGGGCCGCGCGGGGGTCGAACCCCAGCGATACCCAGGTGCGCGCCCGGATCAGCCGCCTGCCGCTCTCCGCAAAGGGCAGCATGGACAGGGAATAGCCGTCGATCGGCTCATCCTCCCGCGCGGCCAGCCGCTCCAGGCCGAAGGCGGTGATGGTGGACAGGGGCGGCTGGACGATGCCGGCGGAGATCACCTGGCGGATGTCCACCCCGCCGCCGTGCAGCACGCCGCAGGCCCCGGCTCCGATCCCCCCCGACAGCACGGTGATGCGGCAGGCGCTGCGCAGGGAAAAGCCGGCCAGCAGCTCCACCAGATACCGCCATTCCTCGGCATGGGCCTGCGAGCGCCATTGGCCGCGCAGATCCTCCTCCACCCCCTGGCGTCCGGGCAGACGGTCCATCAGCCGTTCCACCTGGCTGGTGTCGCTGAACACCAGCGGCACCCCCGACAGCAGCAGCAGATGGCGGCAGCCGTTGAACCGCGCCAGCCATTCGGGCAGCGCCCGCCACGTGCGGTCGGAAAACACCCGGCCCGCCGTGCGTTCGGTGCGCAGGTCGGGGGCGAAGATGCCCACATCGCCCAGCCGCACCCCTTGGGTGAAGGTGCCCATGTCGGTGCCCCAGGCCAGTTCCGGCATGGCGTCGGTGGCGGCACCCAACTGGAACATGGCGGCGGTGTGGCGGGCCACCATGAACACGCCGCGGTTGACGGACGCGGCCTGCGCCCCGTCACCCAGCGTGCCCCAGCCGGAAAAGATGTCGTGGTCGTCCCACATCATCAGCGAGGGGATGCGGGCGAGGGCATCGGCCATTTCCCGCCGGCTCCACAGCGCGATGTAGTGGGAGAAGTAGAAGTCCATCACCTCTTCCGCCATGGGGGCGGTGAAGGGGCGGGCCAAGCGCTGGGGGTCGTTGCCCTTGGCCCATTTGGCCAGCAGCGGGCAATCCTCCCACACGGAATCGGCGTCGATCTGGCCGCCGCCGTGGAGCAGCAGGTGAAAGGGGGTTGCCGCGTGGGCCTCCATCAGCCCGCGCCACAGGCGGTTGCGCATTTCCGGTCCGCCGGCCTTGTCCCACGCCGCCTCGTCCGCGGTGCCGCTGCCGGTGACGAAGGCGATGCGCGGGCGGCGCTGGCGGGCGGGAACGGTCGTGCTCCACCGCGGACCGCTGGGGAAACCGTACCCGGCCTCCCCATCCTCGCGTCCCCGCGGCACGGCGAAATCGAAACGCCAGACATGCCGGCCCCGCCATGCCCCCACGTGGCGCGGGGGCACCGGCAACGACACGCCGTCCACGCGCAGGTCGTCCGGTTCCGCATCGCCTTCCAACACGAAAAGCGCGGACAGACGCCAGCGGTCGCCTTGTTCTCCGCGGAAGTAGAGGACAGGCCCCAGCAGGAATGTCGGGTCGTCGAGGGGGTGCACCATACCTCATCCCATAGACGGATACGGTCCGTCCGTGAAGGGGTATGCCGCGGGTCGGTTGGATTTGAAAGGAAATTCAGTGTCCGGTGTTGCATCGCAACGCCGGCGCGCGGCCAGCCGGCCCCCTTGCGGATGTCGGCCGTGCTGCTAGCGTGTGTAGCGGCGCAACAGGGTCAGCATCCGGTCGGGGATCGGCTCGTTCAGGATCGGATCATACATCCGGTGCAGGGCGGCCACGTGCTGACGGCTGAGATCGGGCAGCCCGTCGTCCCACGGACCGGCATCGGGAGCGGCATCCTGTGCCGTGGGGGTCTGGAGGGGGGTACGGGTCTCCCGCCGGAAGCGGGTGACGGTCTCATCCTTCATGATCGCCATCCGTTGGGATCCATTGGCCTCGGGGGGCGCCTCGGGGGTGGTCTCGGGGGGCATGGCCGGAAGAGAGGGGTCGGAATTGCTGTTGCCCGGCATCGTCCTTCCGCCTGCTGCCCGTGGTGCGCACCGCCACTCTATCAGGACGGCTGCTGGTGAACACGCCATTCCGGTCAGGCCCCCTGTCGGTGTCGTCTCGGGTGTAACGCCCGGAATCGGGGCTTGTTCCACCCCTTCCGGGCGGATTGCCGCCGTTCAGGCCGCCATTACCGTGTTCAACCGTTCGCGCGCCCGGCACAGGCGCGACCGGATGGTGCCGATGGACACGTTCAGCCGCTCCGCCGCCTCCTGGTACGGGCGGCCTTCGATGGCGACCAGCTTCACGACCTTGCGCTGGCTGGGGGTCAGGGCGGAAAAGGCCCGGGTGACGTCGCGCACCATCAGCCGCGCCATCTGCCCGGCCTCCACCGACATGGCGCCGTCCCACAGTTCCACCTTGGTCACGTTCTTTTCGCGCTGGAGATTGTTGAAGTGCAGGTTCTTCAGCATGGTCGTCAGCCATGCCTGCATGTTGGTGCCGGGTTCGAAGCAATGGGAGCGGGACAGGGCACGGGCCAGGCAATCCTGGGTCAGATCCTCCGCCGCCGCTGCGTCGCGGGTCAGTTTGCAGGCATAGCGCTGCAGTCCGGGAATGCAACGGAGCAATTCGGCTTCGAAGGAATAGGCCATCGTCTCACATCCTCCTGGTTGTTATCGGTAAAAGCGGTCCCCGCGGGGCCGGCGCTGGGCCGGACCCGGATCGGCTGTGGTGCCGTGGATTGGCGCCGGGGGAAGCGGCTCTACCCGTTTTCGGCAGGGCGGCGGCATGGTGGGCGCCCTGCGCCGCCATCGCCTGCCACCCTTCGTCCGGTGGTCTGTCCGGTCGTCCGTATGATCGTCGTCATGGCCTATGAACGCGGCGACCCGCCTGCTTGTTCCCCGGACGGCATCGGCCCCCCGGTCGGACGGCGTGGTCAAGCGGGCAAACGGAACCCCGCAAAAAGGGGGAGGGGGATATCCACAGGGTGGATTTGGCCGCCGGTTGCGCCATCCTCATAACCGCCGCCCGCACCCTCCCCACCGGCGGGTGCGCCGCGCAAAGGATCTTTGCGCGGTGCGGTGGTTCATGTTTAAGCTGACCGGGTGTGAAACACCCTGCCGCCGATGGCACCCCAGCCCCGGCCGGCCGGCCGCCAACGAGGAAGACTGGACACATGGATGCTCGGTACAAGACCCGCGACATCGAACGCCGCAGCATGGACGTGGAAGGCTTGAAACGGTCGTTCCTGGAATGGCTCGTCTATTCGGTGGGCAAGGACGCCCGCGCCGCCACCCGCCGCGACTGGTTCTACACCGTGGCGCTGTCGGTGCGCGACCGGGTGGTCGATCACTGGATGGACACCACCCGCACCTATTATCACGAGGACGCCAAGCGGGTTTATTACCTGTCGCTGGAATTCCTCATCGGGCGGCTGCTGACCAACAGCCTGTCCAACCTGGGCATCCTGGACGAATGCCGGCAGGCCTTGGACAAGCTGGGCCTGTCCATGGACGACGTGGCCGATTCCGAACCCGACGCCGCGCTGGGCAACGGCGGGCTTGGCCGTCTGGCCGCCTGTTTCCTCGACAGCCTGGCCAGCCAGGGATACCCCGGATACGGCTATGGCATCCGTTATGAGTTCGGCCTGTTCGAACAGCGGTTCGAAAACGGCTGGCAGGTGGAATACCCGGAAAACTGGCTGCAGTTCGGCAACCCGTGGGAATTCCCCCGGCCCGAGGTGATGTACCCCGTGCAGTTCTATGGCCGGGTGGAGGAATTCCGCGATTCCGTCGGCCAGCGCGCCTACCGCTGGGTCGATGCCGAACGGGTGCTGGCCATGGCCTATGACACCCCGGTGGTGGGGTACGGCGGCAAGACCATCAACACGCTGCGCCTGTGGGCGGCGCGCGCCACCCGCGACTTCAACTTCGGCCACTTCAACGAAGGCGACTATATGAAGGCGGTCGAGCAGAAGGTGATGACGGAGAACCTGTCGCGCGTGCTCTACCCCAACGACGCCACGGAAACGGGGAAGGAGCTGCGCTTCAAGCAGGAGTATTTCTTCACCTCCGCCTCGCTTCAGGACATCCTGCGCCGCTTCCTCCAGGACCACTCCGATTTCGACCTGCTGCCGGAAAAGGCGGCGGTGCAGCTGAACGACACCCACCCCGCCATCGGCATCGCCGAGATGATGCGCCTGCTGGTGGACCAGCACGGGCTGCTGTGGGACCGGGCGTGGGACATCACCAGCCGCTGCTTCTCCTACACCAACCACACCCTGCTGCCCGAAGCGCTGGAGGCGTGGCCGGTACGGCTGGTGGAGCGGGTGCTGCCGCGGCACATGCAGATCATCTACGAGATCAACGCCAAGTTCCTCAACCGCTCCAACGCGCGGGCGGCGGGGGACAACGGGCGGCTGTCGCGGCTGTCGCTGATCGACGAGCGGGGCGAGCGGCGGGTGCGCATGGGCAATCTGGCCTTCATCGGCTCGCACAAGGTCAACGGCGTGTCGGCGCTGCACACCGACCTGATGAAGCAGACGGTGTTCGCCGACCTGCACAACGAATTCCCCGACCGCATCTGCAACAAGACCAACGGCATCACCCCGCGCCGCTGGCTGAAGCAGGCCAATCCCGCCCTGTCGGACCTGATCACCAGCCGCACCGGCAAGGGGTGGATCGCCGACCTGTCGCACCTGGAAGCGCTGAAGGACAAGGCCGACGACGTGGTGTTCCGCGAGGAATTCCGCCGGGCCAAACGCAAGAACAAGAAGCGGCTGGCCGCCTTCATCGCCCGGCAGACCGGGGTGGAGGTGCCGGTGGACAGCCTCTTCGACGTTCAGGTCAAGCGCATCCACGAATACAAGCGCCAGCTTCTCAACATCTTGCAGACCATCGCGCTCTACAACGAGATCCGCGACAACCCCACGGTGAGCTGGGTGCCGGTGACCAAGGTCTTCGCCGGCAAGGCCGCCCCCTCGTACCACCAGGCCAAGCTGATCATCAAACTCATCAACGATGTGGGCAAGGTGGTGAACCACGACCCGGCGGTGCATGATCTGCTGAAGGTGGTGTTCCTGCCCAACTACAACGTCACGGGCGCGGAAATCATCATCCCCGCCGCCGACCTGTCGCAGCAGATCTCCACCGCCGGCATGGAGGCGTCGGGCACCGGCAACATGAAGCTGGCGCTGAACGGCGCGCTGACCATCGGCACGCTGGACGGCGCCAACGTGGAAATCCGCGACGCGGTGGGCGAGGACAACATCTTCATCTTCGGCCTGACCGCGGACGAGGCCAACGCCCTGCGCCAGGGCGGCGCCTACAACCCCCGCGACGTGATCGCCGCCAACCCCAGCCTGAAGCGGGCCCTGGACATGGTGTCCACCGGCGTGTTCTCCCCCGACGATCCCCGCCGCTACCACCCCATCGTCAACGCACTGACCGACGGCGGCGACCATTTCCTGGTGACCGCCGATTTCGCCGACTATTGCCGCACGTACGACGAGGTGATGGCGCTCTACCGTGATTCGGAGGAGTGGACCCGCAAGGCGATCCTCAACACCGCCAACATGGGCTGGTTCTCGTCGGACCGCACCATCCGCGAATACGCCGATGAGATCTGGCACGTGAAGCAGATCGCCCCGGATGCGGGGGGCGACGGGTTCCGCTGATCCTTTTCGCGTCCTGATTGCTGATGTACGGCCGGGGGGCGGCGTCCAATGGGCGCCGCCCCTTTTGATTACCTTTGGCTGCGGCGTTAAGCCGCGCATTTTAAGGCAAATTTGTTGCCTTCTTTTTGAAAATTAAATTTAAGCAAGCCATCACAAAAAGTGTCGGCACAAGCAGGAAGACACCCCTGTTCGGGGTGTCGAAAAAGGGGAGCACGAACATGCGTTGGCTGGGGACCATCGGCATCGGTCCGAAACTGGGCATCGTGGTGGGGGCCTTGTCGGTTCTGGCGGTCATCCTGACCGTGCTGGGGCAGAACGGCATGGCCGGAATCTATAAGGAGGTGGAAGGGGTTGCCGCCTCCGCCGAACTGGCCCTGCTGGGGACCAAGACCAACACCGCGTTCGCCAACTACACCCGTCTGGTGCAGGCGATGCCCCTGGCCGCCAACCCCGCGGCGCTGAAGGAACTGGACACCGCCTCCGACCAGGAGCATGACCGGGTGATGGCCTTTGTGACGGAGCTGGAAAGCCGGGTCCGCTTCCCCGAAGGCCGGGCCGACATCGCCACCGCCCGCGCGGCCCTGGAAAAGATGGAAACCATCGACGCCGATGTGAACGCCCTGACGCAAAAGGGCGATATCGCCGCCGCCGCCGCCGCGCTGATCCGTCTGAACGAACAGTACCGCATCGCCGCCGCCCGGCTTCAGGCCATCACCGAACGCAACGAAAAGGTGCTGAAGCGCGAGGTGGCGGAGGCCGCCCAGGTCAACACGGACACCCGGTTCGAACTGACTGCCATCAGTGCGGCGGGGATCCTGCTGGGCATGGTGCTGGCATCGGTCATGATCGCGCTGACGGTGACGCGCCCCATGCGGGCCATGACCGACGCCATGACCGCGGTTGCCGGCGGCAATCTGGAAATCCCCGTGCCCTGCGCCGATCAGCGGGACGAGGTGGGGCGTCTGGCCGCGGCGCTGGAGATGTTCAAGAATGCGGGCCGCGAGAACCGCCAGCTTCACGCCGCCCAGGAGCAGGAGCGCACCCGCGCCGCCGAGGAGCGCCGCCGGTCGCTGCACGATCTGGCCGCCACCTTTGAAAGCAGCGTGCGCGGCATCGTCGATCATGTGCTCCAGGCCGCCGACGGCATGCGCAGCAACGCCGAAACCCTGGCCGCCGCTGCCGACGAGACCAACCGCCAGTCCGCCGCCGTGGCCGCCGCCGCCGAACAGGCGTCCAGCAACGTCCACACCGTGGCCGCCGCCACCGAGGAACTGACCGGATCGGTGGCCGAGATCGGGCGGCAGGTGACCGAATCCTCTGCTATTGCCCATACCGCGGCGGAAGAGGCCGGGCGCACCAACGAAACCGTCGGCTCGCTGGCCGACGCGGCGCACAAGATCGGGGAGGTGGTGAACCTCATCAACGACATCGCGTCCCAAACCAACCTTCTGGCCCTCAACGCCACCATCGAAGCCGCCCGCGCGGGCGAGGCCGGCAAGGGATTCGCCGTGGTGGCGAGCGAGGTGAAGACGCTGGCCAACCAGACCGCCAAGGCGACCGAGGACATCCAGACCCAGGTGCAGCAGATCCAGGCGGTGTCGGCCAGCGCCGTGGACGCCATCCGCCACATCACCGGCACGATCGGGCGCATGAGCGAGATCACCGCCACCATCGCATCGTCGGTGCAGGAACAGGGAGCGGCCACCGCCGAAATCGCCCGCAACGTCCGCGAAGCCTCCCAGGGCACGCAGGAAGTGACGCACAACATCACCTCCGTCACCCAGGCTGCCGAGCAGACGGGTGAGCTGGCCGGCGGGGCGCTGTCGTCGGCGGACGCGCTGAACCGTCAGGCGGTGGCGTTGCGCGAAGCGGTGGACCACTTCATCCGCACCGTGCGCGCTGCGTGACGCCCCACCGGAATCGCCGCTGGTCTGCGGTGGGGCACGCTGCTATGTAAAGTGCCGTTCCCGCGGGGGCAGCGATGCCCCCGTACGCCTATTCATCACCTTGGGTTCTGGCATGTCCGAGATTCAGGAAGCCGTATCCCAGCGCCGGACATTCGCCATCATCGCGCACCCCGACGCTGGTAAGACGACGCTCACCGAAAAACTGCTGCTGTTCGGCGGCGCCATCCAGCTTGCCGGCGCGGTGAAGGCCCGCGGTGAACAGCGGCGCGCCCGGTCGGACTGGATGAAGGTGGAGCGGGAACGCGGCATCTCGGTCACCGCCTCGGTGATGACCTTCGATTACCGTGGACGCACCTTCAACCTGCTGGACACGCCGGGCCACGAGGACTTCTCCGAAGACACCTACCGCACCCTGACGGCGGTGGACAGCGCGGTGATGGTCATCGACGGCGCCAAGGGCATCGAAGCCCAGACGCGCAAGCTGTTCGAGGTCTGCCGCCTGCGCGACGTGCCGATCATCACCTTCGTCAACAAGATGGACCGCGAGGCCCGCGACCCCTTCGACCTTGTGTCGGAGATCGAGGACCAGCTTCAGATCCACGTCACCCCGGCAAGCTGGCCCATCGGCATGGGCCGCGATTTCCTGGGCTGCTACGACCTGATCCGCGACCAGCTCGTGCTGATGGACAAGACGCAGGGCGACGTGGCCAGCGAGGGCATCGCCTGTCACGGGCTGGACGATCCCAAGATCGACGAGCTTCTGCCCGCCCACGCCGCCGCCAAGCTGCGCGAGGATGTGGAGATGGCCCGCGGGCTGATGCCGGAATTCGATCTCGACGAATACCGCGCCGGCCGGCTGACGCCCATCTACTTCGGCTCGGCCATCAACAACTTCGGTGTGCATGAGCTGCTGGACGGTCTGGCCGAGGTCGCCCCGCCGCCGCGGCCCCAGCCTGCGGCAACCCGCACCGTGCAGCCCGACGAGGACAAGGTCAGCGGCTTCGTGTTCAAGGTCCAGGCCAACATGGACCCCAACCACCGCGACCGCATCGCCTTCTTCCGCCTGTGCTCGGGCCGTTTCCGCCGCGGCGTGAAGCTGAAGCACATGCGCTCGGGCAAGATCCTGGCGGTGAACAACGCCGTGCTGTTCCTGGCCCGCGACCGCGAACTGGCGGAAGAGGCGTGGCCCGGCGACATCATCGGCATCCCCAACCACGGTTCCTTGCGCATCGGCGACACGCTGACCGAGGGGGAGGAACTGCGCTTCACCGGCGTGCCCAGCTTCGCGCCCGAAGTGCTCCAGCGCGCCCGGCTGGACGATCCCATGCGCATCAAGCACCTGCGCAAGGCGCTGGAGCATTTCGCCGAGGAAGGCGCCAGCCAGGTGTTCAAGCCCCTGACCGGGGCCGACTGGATCGTCGGCGTGGTGGGTCCGCTGCAGTTCGAAGTGCTGGCTTCCCGCATCCAGGCGGAATACGGGATCGCCGCCCACTTCGAGACCGCCGGCATCGACGCCGCCCGCTGGGTGGAGACCGATGACGAGGTGCAGTTGAAGAAGTTTATCGACCTGAACCGTTCGGCCATCGCCGAGGATCACGACGGGGCGCTGGTCTTCCTGGCCCGCAACGCCTGGCACATGAGCCGGACCGAAGAGGATTACCCGGCCCTGCGCTTCCTCAAGACCCGCGAGCAGAACCGCAAGGTCCAGACGCTGATCTGACCCTGTCGTACTGCCGGTTCCGATGCCCCAAGGCCCCGCACGGATATCCCCCGCGCGGGGCCTTGGTGTTTGGGGGGAGGGCGCTGCTATCCGCGGCGTTGACAAATGGTGGCGGGAATCCCACGCTGGCGGCAGCAACGGCGAGGTGTCAGATGCCCACCATGACCATCAGCCTGCCCGAAGGGCTGGCCGCGTTTGTCGAACATGCAGTGGCCAGCGGTGACTACACCTCGCAAAGCGAGGTGGTGCGGGAGGCGCTTCGTCTGCTCCATCGGGAAAAGGCCGTTGCCCAGGAAAAGCAGGAGATGCTGCGCCGCGCCGTCATGACCGGCATCGGTGATTGGACGGTCGGGCGCTTTGATGACCGCCCCATCGGCATGATCCTGGACGATATCGAGGAGTGAGCCTGTGTCCGCCTACCGCGTTACCGAGGCGGCAAAACAGGATTTCAGGGCGGTTTTGAAGGAAACCGCCGAACGGTTCGGAACCCGCCAGCGGGATATTTATAAGGCGCTGATTGCCAAGGCGGTCACCATGGCCGCCGCCGACCCGGCGCGTGGCGGTTCATGGGACCGGGGGCATATCGTGCCCGGCCTTCGCGCGCTTCACCTGGAAACCGCGGCTGGCCGGCGCGGTGCGGCATCCCATATGCTCTATTACATCGTGGATGATCCCCCCGGCGGCCCCCGGTGCATCATCATCCTGCGCCTGCTTCACGAGAGAATGGAGCCGGATCTCCGTCTTGCCCGCCCCCATGGGGACCGGACGGCCTGATAGGAGACGGGGGAGGCCACCGGCCTCCCCCCATCGTCATCACTGTTGCTGCTGCAACTGCCTCATCAGATCGGCGCCGGGATCGGGCTCCGCCGGGGCGCTGCCATCGCCGCCCTCGGCCCCGAACGGCGGGGGCGGGGCGCCGTAGTCGATGGTCGGCACCTCGATCTTGATGCTATCCAGATCCACCTTCTCGTGGCGGTCCAGACCGGCCAGCACCAGATCGGGGAAAGCCAGCACGATGCACACCATGACGATCTGGATGCAGACGAAGGGCACCGCACCCCAATAGATCTGGGTGGTGGTGATGCCCTCGGTCCGCTTGCCCGTCACCTTGTCGGTGTAGGCGTTCCGCGGTGCCACCGAGCGCAGGTAGAACAGCGCGAAGCCGAACGGCGGGTGCATGAACGAGGTCTGCATGTTCACGCCCAGCAGCACGCCGAACCAGATCAGGTCGATGCCCATCTTCTCGGCCACCGGGCCCAGCAGCGGCACCAGGATGAACGCCAGCTCGAAGAAGTCGAGGAAGAAGGCCAGAACGAACATCAGAACGTTGGTGGCGATCAGGAACCCGATCTCCCCGCCCGGCAGGCTGGTCAGCAGGTGTTCCACCCACAGATCGCCGTTGACGCCGCGGAACACCAGGCCGAACACCGTCGAGCCGACCAGGATGAACACCACGAACGACGTCAGCTTGGCCGTGCTGTCCATGGCCTGCTTCATCAGGTCCATCGACAGCTTGCGCTTCATCAGCGCCAGGATCAGCGCGCCGGCGGCCCCCATGGCCCCGCCCTCGGTCGGAGTGGCGATGCCCAGGAAGATGGTGCCCAGCACCAGGAAGATCAGCACCAGCGGCGGCACCAGCGACACCACCACCCGCGTCAGCAGTGCCATGCCGTGCAGGTTGCGCGCCTCCGGCGGCAGGGCCGGGGCCGCCTTGGGATCGACCATGGAGAAGCCGAAGACGTACAGCGCGTACAGCCCGGTCAGCACCAGACCCGGCAGCATGGCGCCGGCGTACATGTCGCCCACCGAACGGCCCAACTGGTCGGCCATGATGATGAGGACGAGGCTGGGCGGGATGATCTGGGCCAGCGTGCCCGACGCCGCGATCACGCCCGACGCCAGACGCCGGTCATAGCCGTAGCGCAGCATGATCGGCAGCGAGATCAGCCCCATGGAGATCACCGAGGCCGCCACAACCCCCGTCGTGGCCGCCAGGAGCGCGCCCACGAAGATCACGGCATAGGCCAGACCGCCGCGGATCGGCCCGAACAACTGCCCCACGGTGTCGAGCAGATCCTCGGCCATGCCCGACCGTTCGAGGATCAGGCCCATGAAGGTGAAGAAGGGGATGGCCAGCAGCGTGTCGTTCTGCATGATGCCGAACACGCGCTCCGGCAATGCCTGGAACAGCGCCGGGGTCAGAAGCCCCAGTTCGATCCCGATCAAGCCGAAGGCCAGACCGTTGGCCGCCAGCGCAAACGCGACGGGAAAGCCCATCAGCAGCAGGAAGATCAGGGCGCCGAACATCAGCGGCGCCATATTCGCAATCAGAAAGGTCGTCATGGTCGGCGGCTCCGCGGGTTACGAATGCCCATGCATCTTCTCGCCCGGCTCGTCGGTCAGGCCGAGCAGGAAGGCGATGCGCTTGATGAGTTCGGAGACGCCCTGCAGCACCAGCAGCGCAAAGCCCACCGGCACCAGCAGCTTTACCGGCCAGCGGAGCAGCCCGCCCGCGTTGTTGGACATTTCATGGATCGTGTACGACGACACCACCATGGGCCACGACAGCACCAGGATCAGCACCGCCATCGGGAACAGGAAGAACAGGATCCCGAAAACGTCGATCCAGGCGTGAACCCGCTTGGAAAAGCGCCCGACAACCACGTCGATGCGGATGTGTTCGTTTTTGAGGAACGTGTACCCGGCGCACAGAAGGAAGATGGCCGAGAAGAGATACCATTGCAGCTCCAGCCAGGCGTTGGAGCTGGTGTTGAAGACGTACCGTACCGTGGCGTTGCCTGAGCTGATGATGACAGCGACCAGGACCAGCCAGTACGTAAGGTGGCCGACACCGTTGTTGATGGCGTCGATCACCCTGCTCAAACGCAGCAGGATGTTCAACGTGACCTCCCTGTCCGTGCCGCCGGCTGCGGCCGGCGTGTTTTGGTCTGCCTGCCGGATGGTCAGGCGTTTTCACCGACCGGCTTTGCGCCGGGATTTTGTCTCTTTGAACCCTGTTAACCGTACGGCATTGCGGGTTATGTCCCGCTGATGCCGGGCAAAGCAATGGTAGCACCAACCATTTGCTGTAGCGTGCATAAACGATGCACGAAGGACCGTGCAAGGGCTGCCGCGGGGGCATACGGGTTTTTACTTAGCGGGTGGGCGGGCCGTACGCTTACGGCTCGTTGTCTTCCGGCAAGCGCATCCAACCGTCGGGCGTCAACGCTTCCAGCGGATGGAAGCGGGCCTTGTAGGCCATCTTGCGGCTGCCGGCGATCCAGTAGCCCAGATAGACATAGGGCAGGCCCTGGGACCGGGCCCGTTCCACGAGGCTGAGAATCATGAAGCTGCCCAGGCTGCGGGATTCCTGATCTGCGTCGTAATAGCAATAGACGGCGGAATAGCCGTCCTGGAGCCGGTCGATCAGCATCGACGCGGTGAGGCGCCCGCCGCCGCGGGCTTCCAGCAGGTGGGTGTCGGCGCGGCCCTCGTCGATCATGGCGGCGAAATCGGCCATGCCCATGCGGGCCATGTCCGAATCCCCGTGGCGCGACGCCTGATAGGCGGCGAACAGCCGGAACTGTTCGGTGCTGGCGATGGCCGGCACCTCGGCCACCGTCAGATCGCGGTTGGTGCGCATCACCCGGCGCTGCGACCGCGACGGGGTGAACCCGGCCACCGGGATGCGCACCGGCACGCACGCCTGGCACGACGGGCACACCGGGCGGTACACGATGTCGTGGCTGCGGCGGAAGCCCGCCCGCGACAGGGTGGAATTGACCTCCGCCGCGTGGATGCCGGTCAGCCGGGTGAACAGCTTCCGCTCCACCCGTCCCGGCAGATAGGGGCAGGGCATGGGCCCCGACCGGAAGAACTGCTGAAGCGGGCGGTGATGCGGCGGAATGACCGACATCGGCGGCGATGCCTTTTGCTGGGGTGGCGGTTACGGAACGGCGGCTTGCGTCTGGCTTTGACCCTGGCCGTCACCCTGGCTTTGGCTCTGCCCGCCGCTCTGGGACGTGGCCGGAGCCTCAACCGCGGGCGGGGCCGGCGGCTCAAGACCGAAGAACGCTTGCCCGATCTCGCTGGTGATCAGGATAAGCTGTCTTTGCACCCAATCCAAATAATCATGCAAGCCTTCGCGGATCACCGCCTCGATCGGGCGGCTCAGGAGCGCGCCCAGCAGCTCGTCAACCGATTCCATGGCCGCCGCCCCGCGGCGCAGCGAATAGCGCGAGCGCAGCCGGGTCAGGAACCCGTCGATCTGGCGCACGCACATGACGACCGACCGCGGGAACCCCTCGTTGAACAGCATGAAGCCGGCGACGGTGGCGGGGCTCATGCCGCGGGGGTAGACGCGGCGGAAGGCGTGATAACCCGCCGCCGAGCGCAGCACCGTGCACCATTGCGACACGTCCAGGGTGGACCCGTCGGGGGGGGCGTCGCCCACCGTGGGGACCAGCGTGTGATACTTGATGTCCAGCAGGCGGGTGGTCTGGTCCGCCCGCTCGATGTACTTGCCCATCTGGTAGAAGTACCAGCCCTGGTCGCGGTAGAAGGTGCCCTCGGTGATCCCGGTGTGGGTCTGGCACTCCTCCTTGATCCAGGCGCAGATGCGGCCCAGCCCGCGCGCGGTCACGTCCTTGGGCTTCAATTCCAGAAGCTTGTTGTAGAAGACATTGATCTGCGTCCACATCTCGGTGGAGATCCACGGGCGCAGGATGCGGGCGTTTTCCCGTGCCGCCCGGATCATGGACGTCAGCGAACTGGTGTTCTGCGGGTCCAGCACGTAGAATTGGATCACCGTTTCGGCGGTCGCCTCGCTGTGGCGTTCGAAGAACGCCGTCTCGTCGGCGTAGAGCTGGACGATGGACAGCCAGTTGATGTCGCCCTTGCTGTCGCGGGCGAAGGTTTCCTGAACGTCCAGAATGCGGGCCAAATTCTCGGCCCGCTCCATGTAGCGGGCCATCCAGAAAATGCACTCGGCGTAACGGGCAAGCAGGTTCACGCGCGATCCTCCAGCACCCAGGTGTCCTTCGAGCCGCCGCCCTGGGACGAGTTCACGATCAGCGTACCCCGTTTCAGCGCCACCCGCGTCAGCCCGCCGGGCAGCACCCAGGTCTTGGACCCGGTGATGGCGAAGGGGCGCAGGTCCACGTGGCGCGGCTCGATGTCGCCGTCCACCATGGTCGGGCACACCGACAGGTCCACCACCGGCTGGCTGATGTAGTTGGCCGGGTCGGCCAGCAGCTTGGTGCGGCAGTCCTCCAGCTCGGCCTTGCTGGCGCGCGGGCCGATGGTGATGCCGTAGCCGCCGGCCTCGCCCACCGGCTTGACCACCAGCTCGTCCAGATGGTCCAGCGTGTATTGCAGCGCGTCGGGTTCGCGGCAGATGCGGGTATCCACGTTGGGGATGATCGGATCCTGGTCAAGATAGTACTTGATCATCCGCGGGACGTAGCAATAGACCGCCTTGTCGTCGGCCACCCCGGTGCCGATGGCATTCGCCAGCGCCACGTTGCCCTTGCGGTACGCATCGAAGATGCCGGGCACGCCCAAGAGGCTGTCGGGGTTGAACGCGCGGGGGTCGAGGAAATCGTCGCCGATGCGGCGGTAGATGGAATGCACCGGGGCCAGGCCGTCGGTGGTCTTCATGTAGACCCGGTCGTTCTCCACCACCAGATCGCGCCCCTCCACCAGCGGCACGCCCATCTCGCGGGCCAGGAAGATGTGCTCGAAATAGGCGGAGTTGTAGGCGCCGGGCGACAGCAGCGCGCCCTGGGGATCGTCGCCGGCCGAGGCGGGGGCGATTTCGTACAGCGCCTCCAACAGCTTGTGGCCGTAGTTGTCCACCGGGCGGATGCCGATCCCCTGCATCAGGTCGGGGAAGATCCGCTGCATCATGTGGCGGTTTTCCACCACATACGACACCCCCGACGGCACGCGCCCGTTGTCTTCCAGCACGCGGAAGGTGCCGTGGCGGTCGCGCACCAGATCCACGCCCATGATGTGGATGTAGGTGTTGTGGGGGATGTCCAGCCCCACCATCTGGGGGCGGAAATTGGGGTTGCCCAGCACCAGTTCGGGCGGGATGATCCCGTCCTTCAGGATCTTCTGGTCGTGATAGATGTCGTGCAGGAACAGGTTCAGGGTGGCGACGCGCTGCTGCACGCCGGCGTCCAGATGCGCCCATTCCTGGGCCGAGATCACCCGCGGGATGATGTCGAACGGCAGAATGCGGTCAACCGCATCCTTTTCCGAATAGACGAGGAAGGTGATGCCGAGGTTGTACAGCTCCCTTTCCACATCGGCGGCGCGCCGCCTGAGATCGTCGAAGTCGATGGCCGCCAGCCGCTCCCGGATCAGGGCCGTGTGGGCGGCCTCCATCCCCGGCTTGCCGAACAGTTCATCGAAATAAACGCCGGAGTCATAAGATGACAAAAGATCAACCGCTTTAGTCCCGGTCACGCTCGGCGACTCCTCCGCTCAATTTGCTCGACGAGGGGGATAGAAAGGGCTGTCCGCGCCCGGTGCGAGCACTAAAGGGATTATGATCCAATTCCGGCGGCTTTGAACAGGGCCAAACCGCCGGCTGCGTGTGCAACGGCGAAAAGGCTCTCGTTCTGCTTACACTTTGGGCAAATGCCTGTTGTTTAACAGGGGGCCGTTTTTGTGTTTTTCGGAAACAATCGCCCCGGTCAGTTGGACGGGGCAACACCGTCGCGCAGCAGAATCATGCTGATCCGGCGGTTGCGGGGGGAATTGGGCTGGTCGGGCACCAGCAGGTCGCGGTCGGCCCGGCCCACCACGTCCTGGATGCGGCTTTCGGGGATGCCGCCGGCAATCAGCGCCCGGCGGGTGGCGTTGGCCCGTTCCGACGACAGATCCCAGTTGTCGCGCCCGCCGCCGTTGGTAAACGGTGTGGAATCCGTGTGGCCGCTGATGGACAGGCGGTTGGGCAGCTTCGACAGCGCCTTGGCGAGCTGCCCCATCAGGGCGCGTGTCGGGCCGTACATCTGGGCCGATCCGCCGGGGAACATGCTGATGCGGTCCTGGTCCACGATCTGGATGCGCAGACCGTCGGGCGTCTGGTCGATCATCAGGCTCTGGGCCAGCGGCTCCAGTTCGGGGATGGACTGGATGGCCTGCCGGATCTCGCTGGCGGCCTGCTGGAACTGCTGCGCCTCGGTCTTCTGGATCTGCAGGGTCTGGGACGCCTCGTTCAGCCGCTCGGCGAAATCCGACAGCTTTTCGCCCATCTTCTGGCCGGGAACGCCCAGTTGCTTGGCCATCTGCTCCAGCCGCTGCTGGTACTCAAGGCGGTTTTCGTTGGGGCGCTGGCTGGCCGGATCCTTGGGCGTGTCCGCCGGGCCCTGGCCCGTCAGCTCGCTGTTGCCGCTGCGCTGGGTGCTGGCCAGCGCGTCGGGATCGGGGTTCTCGCTCTCCTCCGCCTGCTGGCCCGGCGGGCCGGAGGAGGGTACGTCCGCCGACACCGGCGACGAGGATGAAATCTGCGCGCCCGGCGCCGTGATGGTCTGGCCGCCCAGAATGCCGCCGGACCCGGAGGTCTCGCGGCTGACGCTGACGGGGGCGAAATAGTCGGCGATGCCCTTGCGCTGGTCCGACGTGGTGACGTTCAGCAGCCACAGCAGCAGGAAGAACGCCATCATGGCGGTCACGAAATCGGCGTAGGCCACCTTCCACGCGCCGCCGTGATGGCCGCCGTGCCCGCCCTTCTTCTTCTTGATGATGATCGGCTGTTCGCCGCCGGCGGAATTGGACATGGCGGAACCGGGACACGGACCAAGGGAAAACGGCGGGGAAAAGACGCCCCGACCATCGCCATTTTTTATTAAGATCCCTTTAACGCTATGCCGGGTGCGGCGGCGTGCCCACGCCGGAGGGCTTGCGTTGAGCGTGCCGGTGGGTTAATCCCGGACAGCCCATTTTTTCATCACACACAGCACAGGCGATCATGAGCGCTGCCCCTGAAACCCCCGCCGTCCCCCCCGCCCCGGCCATCGACTCGCGGGCGTTCCGCAACGCGCTGGGCAGCTTCGCCACCGGCATCACGGTGATGACCGCCATGGGGGCCGACGGCGTGCCGGTGGGGATCACGGTCAATTCCTTCTCCTCGCTGTCGCTGGATCCGCCGCTGGTGCTGTTCTGCGTGGCGCGTTCGTCGCAGTCGCTGGCGGCTTTCTCCAGCGCGCCGGGCTTTGCGGTGAACGTTCTGGCCGACGACCAGCAGGAGCTGTCGGTGCGCTTCTCCCGCCGCGACCTGCAGGACCGCTGGGGCGGGCTGGCCGTGGACACCTGGGACACCGGCGCGCCGATCCTGAAGGGCTGCCTGGCGGTGCTGGAGTGCGACCGCCACGACCTGCTGGACGGTGGCGACCACGTGATCGTGGTGGGCCGCGTCCGCCGTCTTGAATCCCGCGCCGACGGCCGCCCGCTGCTGTACTTCCGCGGCGCCTACGCCACGGTGGGGTGAGCCGGCGCCCGGTCCCCGTCCCGATCCGGGCCGGAACCGGGGACCAGGCGGTAATGACGGCTGTTCCGTTCCAGCCAGCGCTGGGCCGCGGCACCGCCGCCGGGCCGGTGCGGGGTGAAGCCGGGGCGGAACCACGCCAGCCACGCCGGAACCAGTGCGGGAAACAGGCCGCCGCGCCCGAACAGGAAGCGGGCGGCCTCTCCCGCGGTCTTCCAGCGCCACAGGGCGCCGGATCGCCACAGGTTGACCACGGTCTGCACCGTGGTGTCGGTGAGCAGAAGCAGGGTGACGTACAGCATCCACAGCACCCGCCGCAGATAGCCGCCGCCCATGGCCCGGTAGACGTCGAAGGCGACGGCCTGATGCTCGCATTCCTCCGCCGCGTGCCACAGGAAGAGGGTGCGGACGTCCTCCGCCGCGCCGTCCAGCCAGGATGCGTCGGTCAGCACGGCGTTGCCCAGCACGGCGGTAAAATGCTCGTACGCGACGGTGATGGCCAGCTTGCTGCGGGTGTCGAAACGCTCGCCCAGGCGGATGCGCCACGCGATCAGCGGTTCCACAATGTTGCGCAGCCCCTGGGCGTGCAGCCGGGTGTTGAAGCGGCGGTGCAGCGCCGAATGAATGGCTTCCTGCCGGATGAAAAGCGGCACGTCCTCGGCCGGTCCATGAAAGGCCGGATGTTTTTCCGCTTCCATCAAGCTGTCGATGAAGTATTTCTCGCCAACGGGAAACATCATGGACAAGGCATTGAAGACCTGTGTCCGTACGGCATTGCCGCCGTTCCATTGAGAGGGCAGGTTCATCCGCTCGATGTCGATGGAAAGCTTTCGGATCTTCAGGTTTGACATGACCATTCCTTCCGTCTGGACTTTCCAACCATAGCCCGGCATCCTGGCGGGGAAAACTCGCTTTCCCCGTTCGTGCCCCCAGGGTGCCGGTCATGGATCAACCCATTGAAACCATGCGTAAAGTTCCGCGCCAACGGCGGGCGTGGCAGACCATCACGGCGATTTTCGAAGCCACCGCTCAGATTCTCGGGCGCGACGGGGAAGGGGGGCTGAACACCAACCGCGTGGCCGAGCGGGCGGGCGTGTCCATCGGCACGCTGTACCAGTACTTTCCCGACATGGATTCGGTCATCCTGACCATGATCGGCCTGGAACAGCGGCGGGTCGTCCGCGAACTCGACGGCATCCTGGCCGGCGCCGAGATGGACGGCGGCGATCCGGCGGTGCATCTGCGCCGCTTCGTGCGTCACCTGATCCTGTCGTTCGGCACCGCCCCGCCGGGCGGACGGGCGTTGTTGAGGCGCGCGTGGCTGATGGACCACACGCCCGAGGTCATCGCCATGACGCGGGACACGGCGGCGCGCATCCACACCGCTCTGGAACGCCGCGCCCACCCGTCCTTTCCCACCCCGGACCCGGCGGTCCTGTTCGTGGTGACCCGCGCCGTTCTGGGCGCCATCCGCGCCGCGGTGCTGGAGGATTCCCCTCTGCCGGGTACGCCCGCCTTTGAGGACGCGCTGGTCGCCCTGGCGGCATCGCTGCTCGGCCCCGTGCGGGGGTGAGATCCCCTCAGCTCACCTCGCTCATCAGTTCGGTGGGGAAATCGGCGGCCTGGAGGCGTTCGATCAGGGTGTGGGCGTGGGCGTGGCCGCGGGTTTCCAGGATCACGTCGATTTCCGCCATCTTCACCGGCACGTCGTGGAACAGGCGCTGGTGGTGGATCTCCACGATGTTGGCGCCGCCATCGCCCAGGATGCGGGTGATGCGGGCCAGGGCGCCGGGCATGTCGTTCAGCCCGATGCGCAGGCGGATGATCCGCCCCTCCTGCACCAGACCGCGCACCAGCACCTGCGACAGCAGGCGGGCGTCGATGTTGCCGCCCGACACCACCAGACCCACGCGCTTGCCGGCGAAACGGTCCCGGTTGCTCAGCACCGCGGCCAGCGCCGCCGCCCCGGCCCCCTCCGCCACCAGCTTCTGCACGGTGGCGAGGCGGTAGACGGCCCCCTCCAGCGCCGGTTCGTCCACCAGCAGCACCTCGTCCACCAACGCTGCGATCATGGCGCGGGTCAGGGCACCGGGGGCCTTCACCGCGATGCCCTCGGCCAGGGTGACGCCGCCGCAGGTCACCGGCTCCCCCGCCAGCGCCTGCTTCATGGAGGGGTAGAGCGCGCACTGCACGCCAAGGATGGTCAGGCGCGGGTTCAGCGTGCGGGCCGCCGCCGCCATGCCGGCCATCAGCCCGCCGCCGCCGATCGGCACCACCAGCACGTCCAGATCCGGCACCGCCTCCAGAAACTCCAGCGCCGCCGTGCCCTGGCCGGCGACGATCAGGGGATCGTCGTAGGGGTGGACGAAGGCCAACCCCTCTTCCTGCGCCAGGGTGGCGGCGAAGCTCTGGGCATCGCTCAGGGTTTCCCCGTGCAGCACCACCCGCGCGCCCAGCGCCTCGGTCCGTTCCACCTTGGTGAAGGGGGTGAAGGCCGGCATGACGATGGTGGAGCGGATGCCCAGCCGCGTGGCGTGGCAGGCCACGGCCTGGGCATGGTTGCCCGCCGACATGGCGATGACGCCGGCCCGCCGCCCGTCCTCGGGCAGCATCAGCAGTTTGTTGAGCGCGCCCCGCTCCTTGAACGATCCGGTGGCCTGCTGGCTTTCCAGCTTCAGGAACAGGCGGCACCCCGCCTCGTCCGACAGGCGGGGGGCGGCCACGGCGGGGGTGGCGGCGATGTGTCCGGCCAGCCGGGCGGCGGCGGCGCGGATGTCGTCGATCGTCACGAACCTGGGGGCAGGGGCGGGGCCTGGGGCAGGGACGGGGGCAGGGGGGAAGGAGGTCACGGTGATGGTCCTGCGGGGATGGGGTGGAGCGTCAGGCGGGCGGCGGGCGTGGGTTCCGGCGGCATTTCGACGAAGCCGCCGTCCCGCCAACGGTGCACCAGATTGCCCCAGTATGGCGATAGGGGATTTCCCGATTGTCCGGTGGCGATGATGAAGCGCGAACGGTCCAGATCCGCCAGATCATAGACCGCCCGCAAGCCCGCCCCATGGACCTGGGCGAAGGGGGCGCCGGGGTTGGACAGGGTGTGGGAACCGCGGTTCACCGTGTCGTTGCCGCCGTCGGCGGGCAGCGACAGGTCGAACAGGCGCCCGATACCGGGGATCAGCGACAAAAGCCGGTGCGACAGCACCGCCCGGTGGGCATCCCCCCAACGCCACCCGGCGGGGTCGCCGCCGTAGCCGGCAGCCAGCCCGTCCAGCGCCCGTTCCAGGCTGGCCGACAGGACGGCGGCACAGGCATCATCCGCCGGGCCGCAGCCACCGCCGGAGCCGGCGGTCAGGGCGTCCTGCACCAGCCGGGCGCTCTCCCACAGCCCCTCGGTGAACAGGGGGCCGAGGTCTTGGGCGAACAGCGTCCGCGACAGCTCCCGCTGCCACGCGGCGAAGATCAGCGGCTCGGGCCGGGTGCGGTCCATGCGGCGGTCCCAGCCCGTCAGCAGGGCGACGGCCCGTTCCGCCCGCGGGCTGGCCGGGGTTACCGCCAGCATCAGCGGCAGCAGGTCGCCGGCGGCGGTGGACACGGCATCCATCTGCTGCGCCGTCACGCCGTCAAGGGTGAAGGGGCCGCCGCCGTCCAGCATGGCGGCGATCCGGCGCGCGCGCAGCGGCTCCGGCCATTCGGCGGCGATCAGGTGGGGATAGTCCGGGCCGACCACGGCGTTGTTGGCGTTGACCAGCCGGCCCGACGGCGGGTTTTCCACCTGCGGCAGTTCGTCGAACGGGATCATGCCGGTCCAGTCGTAGTCCCCGGTCCAGCCGGGCACCGGCAGCCGCCCGTCGCCCCGGCGGCGCACCGGCACCCACCCCGGCGCGATCAGCCCGATGGTGTCGTCGGTGGTGGCATAGGCCACGTTCTGCTGCGGCGACTGGTGCAGGGCCAGGGCGGCGCGCACCTCCGCCCCTGTGCCGGCGCGGTTCAGCCGGTGCAGCGCCTCCACCGAGGTGTCCGCCGCGCCCAACCCGGTGAAGGCCAGGGCCAGCACATCCCCGGCGCCGGCCAGATCACCACCCTCCAGATCCGACAGCACCGGGCCGTGGCGCGTCTCCCGCACCGTGATGGTCTCGGACGGGGCGCCGGACACGGCGATGGTCTCGGTGCGGGTGACGAACGGCGCGCTGCCGCCGGGGGTGAGGTAGCGGGACGGGTCGGCGGGGTCCACCCGCTCGACGAACAGATCCTGGGTGTCGCTGTAGGTCATGGTGAACCCCCACGCCAGCCGCCCGTTGTGGCCCAGCAGGTGGAAGGGCATCCCCGGCGCCGTCGCCCCGGCCAGGCTGAGGCCCGGCGCGTCGATGCGCGCCAGATACCACAGGATCGGCGCCTCCAGCTCCAGATGGGGATCGTTGGCCAGGATCGGCTTGCCGGTGGCGGTGAGGCGCCCGTCCAGCACCCATTCGTTGGAGGCCAGCCCCAGCCCCGGCGGTTCCGGCGGCAGGGCCGCGGCCAGGGCCGCCAGCCGGTCCGGCCCGATCCCCTCCAAGGCACCGTCCGGGGCACCGTCCAGCGCGGCCAGCGTGGTGGGCGCGCCGGGGCGGGGCGGGGGGAACAGTGCCTCCACCCGGCCCGGCGGCAGGCGGGCCAGCAGGCGGGCGCGGTGGATCTCCGACCGGTAGTTGGTGGACAGGCGCAGCGCCATCACCTTGGCCCACACCACGCTGTCGGCGGGGCGCCACGGCTCGGGCGTCAGGCGCAGAAGCTGGAATTCCAGCGGCAGCGCCTCCCGCCGGTGGGCGAGGTAGGCATTGACCCCGGCGGCATAGGCATCCAGGGCCGCACGGGTGCCGGGGGACAGGGCGGACAGGCTGGCCTCGGCCCGGCGGTACAGGCCCAGCGTGCGCATCAGCCGGTCGGTGCGCAGCAGAAAGGGCTGGCCGCCCAGCGCCTCGCTCAGCCGTCCGGCCCCGGCGCGGCGGGCCATCTCCATCTGCCACAGCCGGTCCTGGGCGTGGAGATAGCCCAGTGCGGCATAGGCGTCGCGGGGGCTGGCGGCGCGGATGTGGGGGATGCCGTCGGCGTCGCGGATCACCGTCACCGGCTGTTCCAGGCCGGGCAGGGCGGCGTCGCCCCCCGGAGCGGGCACCTGCCAGCGCAGCCACCCCCACGCCGCCCCGGCGGCCAGCAGCGGAAGCCCGACCGCCGCCGCCGCGGCCCACCCCAGCACCCGCCGGATTCCGGCCATGATGTCCCCGCCCGTCGTTACCGTCAAAAGATGGGAAGCGGGGGGCGGGGGCGGCAAGGGCGGCGTGGCGGTCAAATGGAATACAAATGAATGTCAAAGAATGACCATGTAAAGTCACGCCAATGAATGCTCTTGCCAAACACCAAGAGCTTGTCCACTCCATGGCGCCATCAAACAGCCGTGGGCGTGGGGGAAACGATGGTGATTCTTAAGGTGGGGTCTTCGGGTGATCAGGTGGAGCAGGTGCAGCGGTTTCTGGCCGACCCCGCGCGCCAGCTTTATTCCGGTGCCATCGACGGCATGTTCGGCAACGGCACCCGCACGGCGGTGATCGCCTTTCAGACCGCCGCCGGGCTGATCGCGGACGGCATCGTGGGGCCGTTGACGTGGAGGCTCATGTTCCCCTCTGCCACCGCTGCCACCACCGCTGCCACCACCGCTGCCACCACTGCTGCCACCACTGCTGCCACCACCACGGCCACAGCCGGCACGCCGGCGGTGGGGCAATCGCTGGCGTGGCGGTGCCTGTCGCTCACCGGCTCCATCGAAACCGGTCTGCCGGTGCCCGGCTGCTTCGGCGGCCTGTCGGGCAATTTCGACGGTCAGGGCATCAGCTATGGCGCCATCCAGTGGGCACTGGGACAGGGCACGCTGGCCCCGCTGTTCCAAAAGCTGTGCACCCAGAACGCCGATGTGGTGTCGGCGGTGTTCGGCACCAACGCCGCCGTCTTCACCCAGACCTTCACCCAGGCGTCCCACGCGGACCAGATGACCTGGGCCATCGGCATCCAGACCAACAATCAGGTGCAGGAGCCGTGGAAGACCCAGTTCAAGACCCTGGGCACCAAGGCCGAATGCCAGGCGCTGCAGATCGCCATGGCGCAGGACCGTTACAACAGCGCGCTGTCCCTGTGCCGCACCTATGGTCTGGTGTCGGAACGGGCGGTGGCGCTGATGTTCGACATCATGGTGCAGAACGGCGGCATCTCCGGCACCGTGCAGGCGCAGATCGAAAGCGACTTCGCCGCCCTGGGCGCCACCGCCGACGAAACGCCCAAGCTGGAGATCGTCGCCCGCCGCCGGGCCGCCGCCTGCAATCCCAAATGGGAGAATGACGTGCTGTCCCGCAAGATGATGATCGCCCAGGGGCAGGGCACGGTTCACGGCGCCAAATACGATCTTGCCGCCCAGTATGGCATCACCCTGAATCGCGCCGAAGGGTTGTAACTCTTGCCGTCCCCCGATTGCCGGCGGCATGGTTGGCGGCGGAGCAGGCAATCGGGTGATCGAATCGTGGGTTTGGTGCGTGCGTTGAGACGGATGGCGGCGGTGGCGCTGCCGCTGGTTCTGCTGGCCGCCGGGGGGCGGGGGGCGCAGGCGGGTGCCGTCCGCGACACCTTCCTGGCCCAGTGCGAGGCGGCGGAACGCGGCAACGCCGAGGCGGCGTACAACGTCGCCCGCCGCTTCATGTTCGGGCGCGGCGTGGTGCGTGACCAGCGCGCCGGTCTGGCATGGCTGCGCGCCGCCGCCACCCGCGGGCACAAGGAAGCGCAGCGGCTGGTGGCCTATGTCCCCGGCCGCATGGGCCACATCCGCCCCTGGTGCCGTCCGGGAGGGGCGCCGGCCCGCGGGCTGGCCCCGCCCCCGGCGGAGGTGGTGAAGATGGTCAAGGCCATGGCCCCCACCTATGGCCTGGATCCCCAGCTCGTGCTGGCGGTGATCCAGGTGGAAAGCGCGTTCCGCACCGACGCGGTGTCGCCCAAGGAGGCCGCCGGGCTGATGCAGCTCATCCCCGAAACCGCGGAGCGGTTCGCCGTGCGCGACGTTTTCGACCCGCAGGAGAACATCCGCGGCGGCATGAAGTACCTGCGCTGGCTGCTGGCCTATTTCCGCGGCGACGTCACGCTGGCGCTGGCCGGGTACAACGCGGGCGAGGGGGCGGTGGACCGTCACCGCGGCGTGCCGCCCTATGCCGAAACGCAGTCCTATGTTCAGCTTGTCCGCCGGCTTTACCCGCAAACGCTTCACCCCTACGATCCCGGTGTCACCAGTCCCAGCCCGCGCATCGCCGCCCAGACCGCGGAGGCCGGGCGCTGAGGAGCGAACCGTAAGAGGAAGGGGAGAACGCCGCCCATGCCCATGACCCAACGCACCGTCGCCTGTCTCAGCCCCGCCGGGTTCCACCCCATGGCCTATACCCAGTGGGGGCGGGAGGGGGCGGAGCGCACGGTGGTCTGCGTGCACGGGCTGACCCGCAACGGGCGCGATTTCGACCATCTGGCCCTGGCGCTCAGCGGCGGCTGCCGCGTGGCCTGCCCCGACGTGGTGGGGCGGGGGCGCAGCGGCTGGCTGGCCGAGCCTGCGCTCTACGGCTATCCCCAGTACGTGGCCGACATGGCGGTTCTGCTGGCGCGGCTGAACGTGGACACGGTGGATTGGGTCGGCACCTCCATGGGCGGGCTGATCGGCATGATGGTGGCGGCCCAGCCGGGCAGCCCCATCCGCCGGCTGGTCATCAACGACGTCGGCCCCTTCGTGGCGCAGGAAGGGTTGCAGCGCATCGCCGATTACGTGGGCAAGGATCCCGTGTTCGAGGACATGGCGGCGGTGGAGGCCTATCTGCGCTTCGTGCTGATGGGATTCGGGCGGCTGACCGACCGGCAATGGCGGCACATGGCGGAAACCAGCGCCCGGCGTCTGCCCGACGGGCGCTTCGGCCTGGCCTATGACCCCGGCATCGCCGCGGTGTTCAAGGCCCAGCCCATCGGCCCGGTGGACCTGTGGCACCTGTGGGACCGCATCACCTGCCCCGTGCTGGTGATCCGCGGGGCCAAGTCCGACATCCTGACCGCCGAGACTGCCGAGGAGATGACCCGGCGCGGGCCGAAGGCACGGCTGGTCACCTTTGCCGGCGCCGGCCACGCACCCGCCCTGATGGACGAGGAGCAGATCGCCGCCGTCCGCGCCTTTCTGGAGGAATAGAAAGGTCGAATGGGATGACGGGGCGGCGGCTTTGCGGCTATAAACCGCCCCATGACCGCTGATACCCCCGCCGATGCCCCCGCCACCCCGCCCGCCTTCGACCCCTTCGCCCTGCCGCCCCTGCGGGAGGTGATCGCCCGGCACGGCCTGGGCGCGCGCAAGGCGCTGGGGCAGAACTTCCTGCTCGACCTCAACCTGACGGGGCGCATCGTGCGCGGGGCGGCCATCGCCCCCGGCACCTCGGTGGTGGAGGTGGGGCCGGGGCCGGGGGGGCTGACCCGCGCCATCCTGGCATCCCCCGCCGCCCGGCTGGTGGCGGTGGAACGCGACACCCGCTTCATCGAGGCGCTGGGCGACGTGGTGGCGGCGGCGGCGGGCCGGCTGTCCATCGTCGAGGCCGACGCGCTGACCGTGGACCCGGTGGATCTGGTGCCCGCCCCCCGCGCCATCGTCGCCAACCTGCCGTACAACGTGGCGACCCCGCTGCTGATCGGCTGGCTGAAGCGGATCGAGGACTATGCCAGCCTGACCCTGATGTTCCAGAAGGAGGTGGCCGACCGGCTGCTGGCCCGTCCGGGCAGCAAGAGCTATGGCCGGCTGTCGGTCATCACCAACTGGCGCGCGGAGGTGCAGCCGCTGCTGACCCTGCCGCCGCAGGCATTCACCCCGCCGCCCAAGGTGGAATCCACCGTCGTGCGCCTGACCCCCCGCGCCAACCCGGAGCCGGCGGACTGGCGCACCATGGAGGCGGTGACCGCCGCCGCCTTCGGCCAGCGGCGCAAGATGCTGCGCCAGAGCCTGAAGGCGCTGGGCAACGCCGAAGCCCTGCTGGCCGCCGCCGGCATCCCCCCCACCGCACGGGCGGAAGAGGTGGACGTGGCCGGTTTCGCCGCCCTGGCCCGCGCGGTGAAAGACGGAATTTAAAAAGGACAAATAAAGGGTATTGTTTCGATACCTTAGAAAAGGATCGGAACAGTATCAAAAGCCTTTATTTGACGGGCCGTGGGGAACGGCCTAACCTTTCCCCCAGAGCAGCCGGGCTGCGGGGGAATGATGAAGGCGGCAATACTTCTTGTGGGAGGGTCCGGGGAGGCGGAGGTCAGCGCACCGCCGCGTGAACCCGCGCCCGTTTCCCCCGCCGCCGCCCCTCCGGGCGAGGCGGTGCAGCCCGTGCCGGAGACCCCCGGCACCGCCGCCGCCCCGGTTCCGCCGCCACCGGTCCCGTTCCCCCCACGCCCGCTGCCGTCGGCCCGCCTGCGCGCCGAGCGGGAGGTGCCGCCCCCGGCGCTTCCGGCGGAACGGTCGCCGCTGCGGCTCATCCTGATGCTGGTGGCGGCGCTGGCGTGTCTGGCCGGGCTGGGGTGGGGGACGGCCACCGTGTTCGGCATCGGCCCGGTCAAGCCGTCGCGGGGCATCAGTCAGGCGGCGGCGGGCCACATCTATGTGAAGATGCCGGCCATGGAATTCGCCATGCCCGACGGGCTGCGGTTCCGCCAGCTTCGGGTGCGGCTGGTGCTGGAAATGCCGGGGGATGTGGACCGCGACCTCATCGCATCCTATGTGCCGCGCATCGCCAACACGGTGTCGTCCCGCATGGCCGACGTGGGCGCCGACGACCTGAACGGGGCGGAAGGGGTGACGGTGGTCAAGAGCGTGGTCGCCCATGCCGCCAATCAGGAGCTGCGTCCCTTGCGCGTGCGCAAGGTGCTGGTGCAGGAAATGCTGCTGCGCTGACCCGCCCGGCCCTGTATGCCGTGGAGCGCTTGGTTTTCGCCGCCACAACCACTTTATTTAGAAAGATGGTTCATCGCCCGTGGCGTCCCGTACCGGGATGTTCCAGGCCGTCAGCGTGGTGTGGGAATCCGTGAAAGCTGTCTTCATCCATCAGAACATGCCGGGCCAGTACAAGCATCTGGCCGCCGCCCTTGCCGCCGATCCGGCCAATCAGGTGGTGTTCATCACCAAGCGGGGCGACCGGCCCCTGCCGAACGTCCGGCGCATGATCTATGCCACCCGCAAGACGGACGCCAAGCCCCACCTGTACCTGCGCTCCACCCAGGAGGCCGTGTATCACGGGCAGGAGGTGGCGAAGATGCTGCTGACGCTGAAGAACGGCGGCTTCGTCCCCGACGTCATCGCCGGCCATCCGGGATGGGGGGAGACCCTGTTCGTCAAGGACGTCTTCCCCCGTACCCCCTATCTCAACTATTGCGAATATTATTACCGGCCCGAGGGGCAGGATTTCGGCTTCGATCCGTCCTTTGCCCCCAGCCTCGATTCGCGTCTGGCCCTGCGCCTGCGTGCGACCCCGCTTCTGCACGCGCTGGAGGCGTGCGACCGCGGCATCGCTCCCACCCATTGGCAGCGCTCCACCCATCCGCCCGCGTTTCAGCCCAAGATCGCGGTGATCCACGAAGGCATCGACACCCGGCGGCTTCAGCCCGACCCGGCCGCCGCCGTGCCCCTGCCGGACGGGCGGGTTCTGCGTCCGGGGGACGAGGTGGTGACCTATGTGGCCCGCAACCTGGAGCCCTACCGCGGTTTCCCCACCTTCATGCGTGCGGTGCCGGCCATCTGCGCGGCGCGGCCCGGCGCCACCGTGCTGGTGGTGGGCGGCGACGAGGTGAGCTACGGCTCCCCGCCCAAAGATGCCAAGACCTGGCGGGAAGCCATGCTGAAGGAGGTGGAGGCCGACACCTCCCGCGTTCATTTCCTGGGCCATCTTCCCTATGAGCAGTATATGGCCGTGCTGTCGGTTTCCACGGTCCACGTCTATCTGACCTATCCCTTCGTGCTGTCATGGTCGATGCTGGAATCCATGGCCATGGGCTGCGCCATCGTCGCGTCCGACACGGCCCCCGTGCGGGAGGTGATCCGCGATGGGGAGAACGGGCTGCTGACCCCGTTCTTCGATCCCGCCGCCCTGGCTGCGCGGGTGGTGGATGTGCTGGCGGACCCGCGTGCCTTCGACGCGATCCGTTCTGCGGCGCGAAAGACGGCCCAAGACGGCTATGAACTGCAATCCTGTTTGCAGCAGAACATCGGGCTTCTGCACCGCATGGTGGAGGAGGGCGCGCGGTAAACGCTTCACAATCGTATGCGCCGGGAGCAGCCCTCTGTTGCCGCCCCGAAGGAACCGGGTGAGCGAAGAGCTGCATTGCAACAAAATTTCGCTCTTTCATTCCTAATGGATGTTTACACTCTTGCAGAGGCGGGCCGGTTAGTTCTTATTGAGAGACAAGGGATTTCGTAACGCGTGCGCGTTTCGGTTGCTCCGAACATTAGTCATGGCTATACCTTTCGCAGGTTATATGCCTTTTGACGGGTATCACCGGTCACGGATGGCGGCGGGGGGTGCCGGTGCCGGTTGTGACGGGTTGCCGCTGCCAGGAACGTTCCGGCCACCGCAAGGGCAGGGGCCGGGGGCGGCGCTAGAACACGAGGGTTGATGGTGGAAACGGGTTCGGCAGCATCCATGCGATCCGTGCCGGCGCAGCCGGCGGGCGGATATCGGGCACCCTGTTCGCCCTGCGCCCCGTCGGATATGCCGGAGGTGGCGTTCCTGGCGTCGCTGGCGCGCAGCCTGCTGGACCACACGCCCCAGGCGCTGTTCTATCTGGATGCCCATGGGCACATCCGCCATCTGAACGGCCCGGCCGGGCGGCTGCTGGCCGAACAGGACGGGGGGGCGGACGCCGCCGCGGTTCTGGCCGGGCGGCTGCTGGCCGAGATCGCCCACCCGGCCGCCGCCGCCCTGGCCCGCGCGGTGGACGAGGCGCGCGCCGCCGCCGCCGCCAGCCCGGTGGACGTGGTGCTGAACCTGCCCGACGGCGGCCACCGGCTGCTGACCGGCGGGGTGGTGCCCCACCGGCACGACGACGGCACGGTCGGGTTTCTGGGGCTGCTGCACGACATCACCGACCGCCAGCGCATCGCCGATTTCCTGCTGCGCCGCGACCCGTTCGTGAACACGGTGCTGAACGCGGTGGTGGACGGGGTGGTCATCGCCGACCGCGCCGGCGTCATCCGCACCATCAATCAGGCGTGCTGCCAGCAGTTCGGGTACGAGGCGGACGAGCTTCTGGGCCAGAACCTGTCGGTGCTGATGCCGCCGCCGTTCTCCCGCGATCATCACAAGTACATCGATTCCTACATGGACACCGCCCGGCCCAAAATCATCGGGATCGGGCGGGATTCCCTGGGCAAGCGCAAGAGCGGCGCCGTCTTTCCCATCCACCTCAGCGTGGGCGAGGCGCGCATCAACGGCGAGGTGGTGTTCGTCGGCGTCATCCGCGACATCTCCGACCGGCTGGAAGCGGAACAGCGGGCGACATACCTGGCCCGCCACGACGCCCTGACCGGCGTGCTGACCCGCAGCGCCTTTCTCGACGAATGCGAATCGGTGCTGGCCAATTCCCGCAACGTGCCGGGGATGGAGGGGTGTTACGCCCTCTACACCCTGGACGTGGACCAGTTCAGCGACGTGAACGAGGCGTTCGGCTTCCACGTCGGCGACGCGGCGCTGAAGGCGCTGGTCAGCCGGGTGATGGAGGTGCTGCCCAAGGAAACCTACATCTGCCGCATCGCCGCCGACGAATTCGCCGCCCTGTCGCGGGTGCCGGGCGGGCAGGAAGCGCAGGAACTGGCCCACACCCTGCACGACCGCCTGACCGCCTCCATCTACGCCGAACGCCACTGGGTGCGCCTGCGGGTGTCGGTGGGGGGCGCCATCTGCGACGAGACGGTGCAGCGGCTGGAAGAGCTGAACACCAAGGCCAAGCTGGCGTTGCAGGCGGTGCAGCACAACGGCGGCAACTCCGTCTGTTTCTACACGCCCGAGATGGCCGCCGCCGCCACCCGCCGGATGCTGCTGACCATGCATCTGGCCCACGCCATCGAACGCAACGAGCTGCATCTGGTCTATCAGCCCATCGTCGATGCGGCCACCGGCCATGTGAAGAGTGCCGAAGCGCTGCTGCGCTGGACCCACAATTCCCTGGGCGCCATTTCCCCGGCGGAATTCATCCCGGTGGCCGAGGAAAGCGGGCTGATCGTTCCCATCACCGATTGGGTTCTGACCACCGCCGTCCACCAGATGCTGGCGTGGGAGGCCGACGGGGTGCTGCCCGACCGGGTGTTCATGAACATCTCGGGCCAGCAGTTCCTGCGCGGCAACCTGACCCACCGGCTTCAGGAACTGCTGCGGGACCACCCGCAGCTTCAGCACCATCTGGGGCTGGAGATCACCGAACAGGCGGCGGTGCGCGACCTGAAGGCGGCGGTGCGCACCCTGGGCGAGCTGGAAAGCATCGGCGTGCAGGTGGCCATCGACGATTTCGGCTCGGGCTATTCCTCGCTCAGCTATGTGCAGCAGTTGCCGGTGGCCAAGCTGAAGATCGACCGCGCGTTCGTGGTGGACGTGCCGGAAAACGCCAAGAACGTGGCGCTGGTCCGCGCCGCCGTCGGCATGGCCCACGGTCTGGGGCTGGTCACCGTGGCCGAGGGGGTGGAAACCGCCGAGCAGCAGCGGTTCCTGCGCTCCATCGGCTGCGACCTGTTGCAGGGCTATCTGTTCGGCCGCCCCATGGCCCCCGCGGCCCTGGCCGACATGATCCGCGCCGAACAGGCCCCCGTTCTCCCCGCCGGTGACGCCATCTGAACGGGGGACGGCGGCGGTTCCCCCACGGGCGCCCGGTTGACGGTGCCCCGGAAGGCACGGTATCGTCACATCACGCCCCGTATGGGCGTGGCCGGTCCTCAATATTGTGAATAATGTGGCGCACCAGAACCACCCCATCCCCCCGTGGCGTCTTGTGCCGCGGGAACGGCCCTCTTGCGAGTTGTTGCGTTACTGACAGAACGCGGAAATCGGCAAGACCAGTGCAAGACTCTGGAAAAAAGTACGTTTGAGAACAGGCTGTTCCAGCCACCCTTTCCCCTGCACGCGCAGGGATGAACCCAGCTACAGCATGTTGGACGCCTGGGCGAAATTCTTTCCCCTGCACGCGCAGGGATGAACCCGAAGCCTATGTCGTGGAAGAGCTGGGAAAGGTCTTTCCCCTGCACGCGCAGGGATGAACCCCCAGGGAATCACCGACCATGCCGGCGAATCGCTTTCCCCTGAACGCGCAGGGATGAACCCGAGAATGAGGACGAGGAGATCTCGTTATGGGCACGAGCCTCTACGAAAGCGGCTTCTACGCCTGGGCCAATGAACAGGCGGCCTTGCTCCGGGCGGGGAAACTGTCCGCCGCCGACATCGCGAACATCGCTGAGGAGATCGGGAGCATGGGCCGCAGTGAAAAGCGCGAATTGGTCAGCCGGCTGACGGTGCTCGTGCCCCACCTGCTGAAGTGGCAGTATCAGCCAAGCCGGCGGGGCACGTTGTGGGAGGCGTCCATTGCCAACACGCGGGATGATCTGATTGATCATTTGGCGGATAACCCCAGCCTCAAGGGCCGGCTCCCGGAATCGGTTGAGGCATCCTATCGGCGAGCACGCCGTGAAGCGGCCGCGGAAACCGGCCTGTCCGCAGCACCCTTCCCTGCAACCTGCCCCTGGCCGTTCGAACAACTCATGGATGAAGCCTTCTGGCCGGAGGACTGATCCCCGCCGGGCTGACCGGCCATGCGTGCCCATGCGGCGTTTGATCCCTTGCGCAATGGGCATTTTTTGCCTACCCTTTTTAACCGGGTGTTATCCACTCGTGCGAGGGAGAGGGCGATGGGCATCAACGGTGTCGGCGGCTATGGTGGGTACGGTGGCTATCAGCCCTCCACCACGGCGCTGCAGAGCGGCCCCACGGCGTCCGTTCAGCAGGTTCAGGATCCCAATCAGCAATCGCAGGACAACAGCAACAGCACCCGCGATGCACAGGCGGCCAACAACCAGCCGCCCAGCCCCGGACAGGTCACCGCCACCCGCGGCAACAACCTGAACATCGTGGTCTGATCGATCCGTTCGCGGTCTTTCGCAGCCGGTTGAGCGGAGGCAGCCATGGACGTCAAAGCGATCGACAGCATCGCGTTGGCACGTTCCGCCGCCGCCACCCCGCGGAGCGCGTCCAGCGCCGGTGCGGGAAGCAGTGCCGTTGCCTCCGGGGCGGCGGCATCCACGGGTGATTCGTCCGGCGCCGCCGGAGCAAGCTCCGGCTTCATCTACATCAGCCCGGTCGTCCGCTACGATCAGGCGGCCCGGCTGGCCGTGCTGTTCTACCGCGACCCCGACACCGGCGCCACCCGCGACCAGATCCCCGCCGAGCAGGTGGTGGAGGAATACCGCCGCGCCAATCTGAGCCACGATTCCGCATCCGGCCAGGGTGCCACCGTCAACAGACGGAGCGGGGAGACGCCCGCCACCGGCCAGACGGACGGCACAGCCACCGATGGCCGCACGGCGGGGGGCTTTTCCGCCACCGGCAACCGCGGCTCCGGCACGTCCGCCGCCGCCCTCTATCAGGCCGCCGCCACGCTGGGCGGGCAGGGGGGCGGAACGGGAAGCGTGCCGGCGGTGGGCACCGCCGTCCCCGCGGCGGGCGTTTCCGGCAGTGCCGGCGCGTCATCCGGCGGGCGGGTGTCGGTCACGGTGTGATCCGCATCCCCCGGACCCCAGCATGAAAAAAGACGGCCCCGCGCGGGGAACACCCGTGCGGGGCCATTTTCGTGTGCGTGATCCGTGGCGCGGTATCGGTTACCGGCTGCGGGCCAGGGGCTTGCCGGCCAGCACCTGGGCGGCGGCGCGTTCGGCGTGGCGGACGTGGCGGAACACCCGGCGGTCCAGTTCCTTGAACGCCCAGTCGGACGCGAAGAAGGTGTAGCCGCCGTGCCCACCCACCACCAGACCGGCGGGGGTTCCGTGGACTTCGATGGCGAAAGCGTTGGTGTTGGTCATGGTCGTCGCTCCTGCACCGGGGCGCTCACAAGCGTCCGCCCGGCTTGATTCGTCAGAGAACAGATCGGTAGGGGCCATGGGGACAGCCCATGGGAATGGGATGCGCGGCTCAACAGCCGCAACGCATCCCGGTTCCACAGGGGCCACACATGGGACACAGCCGGCTCATCGGAGGGGCGGGGGAGCGGCGCTTCACAATCATGCCGGGGGCAAGCAAAAGGGTGGTCATGCCCGGAGTCTCCTGACAATCCAAAATCGGACAAAGACCCACGACGGTATCGTGGCGCTTTAGCGTTTGGTGACGCGGCGCAAGCTGCTGAGGTCAAATTCCCGCGAGACGGTGGTCCCGTCTGTCCCTGTTTCTACAGCCGGGCGGCGGGGGAGTCAATTCCCTATTTATCGCGTAGTGATAAAAATATAATTTTAACGACAAAAAACCGTCATATAGTCCCTAGACGCTGGGTCCGCGGCTGAGGGGGAAGCGCTCCTTCACCCGTTCCAGCAGCCCGTCGCGCACCTTGCGGTACGCCTCCAGCATGGCATGGCGGTTGCCGTCCACCAGGGTGGGGTCGAAGGTGGGCCAGAATTCCACGTCGCAGGCCATGGTGCGGGTCATTTCGATGGCCCGGTGCTGCGCTTCCGGCGACAGGGAGATGATGAGGTCGAAGGAGGTGTCCTCCAGCTCCTCGAACGTCTTGCAGACATGGCGGGACAGGTCGATGCCCAGCTCCTCCATCACCGCGACGACGAAGGGGTCGATCTCGTCCGCATCCCGCACCCCGGCGGAATCCACAAAGATCTTGTGGCCCAGGAAATGGCGCAGCAGCCCCGCCGCCATGGGCGACCGGATCATGTTGTAGGTGCAGGCGAACAGCACGCTGCCCACGGGAAGCGGCTGTAGGACATGGGCCATGAGAAACGCCGTTCCGCCGTTGCCGTTCAGCCGCGAATGTGCAGGACGCAGATCAGCGTGAACAGCCGCCGCGCCGTCTGCAGGTCCAGATCCACCTTGCCCGCCAGCCGCTCGCGCAGCAGTTCCGAGCCTTCGTTGTGCAGGCCGCGGCGCCCCATATCGACCGCTTCGATCTGGGACGGCGTGGCCTTCTTGATGGCGTTGTAATAGCTCTCGCAGATGATGAAATAGTCGCGCACGATCGACCGGAACCCGGTGATCGGCAGCACCACCTTGTCCAGCCCGCCGTCGTCGCTGTCGCGCACGTCGAAGATCAGCCGGTTGTCCTCGATGGACAGGTGCAGGTGATAGGGACCGGCCTCCGCGTGGTCGCACAGGCAGAATTCGTTTTCCTCCAGCAGGTCGAAGATGGCGACGGCACGTTCGTGCTCCACCTCCGGCTTGCGGCGGACGACGGTCTTTTCGTCCAGGGTGACGTGAACGATGCGGCGGCTGGTCTTGGCGCTCACGCGGTGCCTCCCTTCAGGCGGATGGCCACGGACAGGGCGTGCGCCCCCAGCCCTTCCGATTCGGCCAGCGTCACCGCCGCCGGGCCGATGGCGTTCAGGGATCGGGCGTCGCACGCGACGAAGGTGGTCCGCTTCATGAAATCCAGCACGTTGAGGCCGGAGGAGAAGCGGGCGCTGCGCGCGGTGGGCAGCACGTGGTTCGGCCCGGCCACGTAATCGCCGATGGCTTCCGGCGTGTAGCGGCCCAGGAAGATGGCGCCGGCGTTGCGGATGGTGGCCGCCAGCGCGTCCGGGTCGTCCACCGCCAGTTCCAGATGCTCGGGCGCCAACTGGTCCACCAGCGCCGGGGCATCGGCCAACAGGTCGCGCACCAGGATGATCGCCCCGTGTTCGCGCCAGCTTTCCCCGGCGATGGCCGGGCGGTTCAGGCGGGTCAGGTGATCGTCCACCGCCGCGGCCACCGCATCGGCGAAGCCCGCGTCGTCGGTGATCAGGATGGCCTGGGCCGAGGTGTCGTGCTCGGCCTGCGACAGCAGGTCGGCGGCGATCCAGGCGGGATCGTTCTTTCCATCGGCCACCACCAGGATTTCCGACGGGCCGGCGATGCTGTCGATGCCGACGGTGCCGTAGACCTGCCGCTTGGCCGCGGCGACGAAGGCGTTGCCGGGACCGACGATCTTGTCCACCGGCCGGATGGTGGCGGTGCCGTAGGCCAGCGCCCCCACCGCCTGCGCCCCGCCGATGCGGTAGATCTCGGTGATGCCGCAGCGGTGGGCGGCGGCCAGCACCAGCGGGTTCAGCGTGTCGTCGGGGGTGGGCACCACCATGACGATCCGCTCCACCCCCGCCACGCGGGCCGGCAGCGCGTTCATCAGCACCGACGACGGGTAGGATGCCGTGCCGCCCGGCACGTAGAGGCCGGCGGCCCCCACGGCGGTCCAGCGCGCCCCCAGCCGCACGCCCGCGGCATCGCGGTAATCGGTGACGCCGGGAAGCTGGATGCGGTGGAACGCCTCGATCCGCTCCGCCGCCAGGTCGAGGGCGGCCAGAAGCTCCGCACTGCACCGGGTCAGCGCCGCCTGCACCTCGTCCGCGCCGATGCGCAGGCGGTCCGCGGTGAGCGTCATGCGGTCGAAGCGCGCGGTGTAGTCGATCAGGGCGTCGTCGCCGCGGGTGCGCACGTCGTCCAGAATGCCGTGGACGATGGCCTGGACATCCTCGCTCACCTCGCGCTTGGCGTGGAGCAGGGTGGTGAAACCCTGGGCGAAACCGGCGTCGCGGATATCAAGCCTGAGCGGCATTCACGGCCTCCCGGAAACGTTCGATCCAGTTGGAGATTTCATCGGGCCGCGTCTTGAACGCGGCGCGGTTGACGATCAGGCGGGAGGACACCTCGGCGATGTTCTCCACCTCCACCAGCCCGTTGGCCTTCAGCGTCGAGCCGGTGGACACCAGATCCACGATGCGCCGGCACAGGCCCAGCGTAGGGGCCAGTTCCATGGCGCCGTTCAGCTTGATGCACTCGGCCTGGACACCCCGCGCGGCAAAGTGCCGCTTGGTCACCTCGGGGTATTTGGTGGCGACGCGCACATGGCTCCACCGCGACGGGTCGTCGTTTTCCATCAGCTCTTTCGGCTCGGCGACCGACAGGCGGCAATGGCCGATGCCCAGATCCAGCGGCGCGTAGATCTCGGGGTAATCGAATTCCATCAGGACGTCGTTGCCGGCCACGCCCAGATGCGCCGCCCCGAACGCCACGAAGGTCGCCACGTCGAACGACCGCACCCGGATGATGCTGAGGTTCGGGACGTTGGTGGCGAAACGCAACAGGCGGCTGTTGTCGTTGTCGAACTCCGCTTCCGGCACGATGCCGGCGTGGGTCAGCAACGGCCGCAGCTCCTTCAGGATGCGCCCCTTGGGCAGCGCCAGCACCAGCGCGTCGTCGGGCGCGGGGGCGATGTCCTGAGGACCGGGGGCATGGGTGTCGGCGCTCACGAAAACTCTCCTGGACGGATGACGGCCCGTAACGGTGACGGGGCTGGATCGGAGTGATAGCACATTCCGCAACCCCGTCACGAGTTTGCAGGTTGAGGATCAGCCCCGCAGACGCTTGATGAGGCTGGAGGTGTCCCAGCGGCCCCCGCCCATCGCCTGCACATCGCCATAGAACTGGTCCACCAGCGCCGTCATGGGCAGGGTGGCGCCGTTGGCCCGCGCCTCGTCCAGGCAGATGCCCAGATCCTTGCGCATCCAATCGACGGCGAAGCCGAAGTCGAAGCGGTCATCGACCATGGTGTGGCCGCGGTTTTCCATCTGCCACGACTGCGCCGCCCCCTTGGAAATGACGTCGAGCGCGCGCTTGGCGTCGAGTCCCGCCTTGCCGGCAAAGGCCAGCGCCTCCGACAGCCCCTGGAGCAGGCCGGCGATGCAGATCTGGTTGACCATCTTGGTCAATTGCCCGGCCCCCGCCGGCCCCATCAGCACGACGGACCGGCTGTAGGCGTCCATCACCGGCTTGACCCGTTCGAACACCGCCGGGTCGCCGCCCACCATGACGGTCAGCACGCCGTTCTCGGCCCCCGCCTGGCCGCCCGACACGGGGGCGTCGAGGAAGTGATGGCCGGTGCTGGCCGCCTTGTCCGCCATCTCGCGGGCCACCTGGGCCGACGCGGTGGTGTGGTCCACCAGCACGGCCCCCGGCTTCATGGCCGCCAGGGCCGCACCGCCCACGGCGCGCACGTCGTCGTCGCCGCCCACGCACATGAACACGATGTCGGCCCCGGCCACCGCCGATTCCGGCGAGGGGGCGGCCCGGCCCGGATGCTGAGCGGCCCAGGCGTCGGCCTTGGCCTGGGTGCGGTTGCTCACGGTCACGGCATGGCCGGCCTTGGCCAGATGCCCGGCCATGGGGCCGCCCATGACGCCCAGGCCCAGGAACGCGACGGAGAGAGGAGCGGTGGTCATCGGATCTTTCCTTGACGGCGGGATCTGTGGTGGTCGGACCATCAGCGTAGGCCGGATGCGGGGTGGTGTGCAAAGGGGACCGTGCGAAAGACGGACGTTGCGCGGGCTTGTGCTGCACCGCCAATGTGTTAAAGACTTTTGCCATGGTGGGCGTGATGCCACCACGAACCAGGGGAAGGAAAAGCCACGATGAGCACCAAAGGCTTTCAGGATGCGCCGCCGGATGAAGGTTCGGCCCTGACGCCCGAGCAGGAAAGCGCCATCCGCATTCTTGCCAACAACCTGCACCGTCTGAACGAATCCGTGGTCAAGGCCGTCGATCTCGGCATCACCGTCGAGCTGATGCGCACGGCCCGTTACCACAACGAATCGGGCAACTGGGGCGACCAGCTCACCCCCGTCATCCGTTCCAAGTAAGGGCGGCGGCCCCCGCGGGGGGCCTGCCCGGACCGGAAACGCCGCGCGCCGCCCATCGGTGTGGCGCGCGGCGTTGCTCTGCCGCGCGGCGGGTGATAGCCTCGCGGCCTTGATTGTTGACGTCGCGGAAGAGAGTAACAGGCATGTCGCTCGACAAGGCCACCGTGGCCAAGATCGCGCATCTGGCCCGCATTCGGGTGCCCGAGGAAGAACTGGATCATCTGGCCGGCGAACTGAGCCAGATCCTGGGCTTCATCGAGCAATTGAACGAAGTCGATACCGGCAACGTCCCGCCGATGGCCAGCACCGCCGCGCAGACGCTGCGCCGCCGGGCCGACGTGGTGACGGACGGCGGCTACGCCGACGCCGTGCTGCAGAACGGCCCCGAAACGGCCGAGGGTTACTTCGTGGTCCCGAAGGTGGTCGAATAATGACCGAGCTTACGCACCTGACCATGGCCGAGGCCCTGACGGGTCTGGCCGACAAGAGCTTTTCCGCAGCCGAGCTGACCGCCGCCCACGTCGCGGCGATGGAAAAGATCCGCCCCCTGAACGCCTACATCACCGAGACGCCGGAACAGGCGCTGGCGATGGCCAAGGCTTCCGACGCCCGCCGGGCGAAGGGGGAGGCGGGGCCGATGGACGGTCTGCCCATCGCGGTCAAGGATCTGTTCTGCACCAAGGGCGTGGCGACCACCGCGGCCAGCCACATCCTGGACGGCTTCGTCCCGCCGTACGAATCCACCGTCACCGCCAACCTGTGGCGCGACGGGGCGGTGATGCTGGGCAAGGTGAACCTGGACGAATTCGCCATGGGCTCGTCCAACACCACCAGCTACCACGGCGACGTGGTGAACCCCTGGACCCCCGGCACGCCGGAGACCTGGACGCGCAAGCTGGTGCCCGGCGGCTCGTCGGGCGGGTCGGCGGCAGTGGTCGCGGCACGCGCGGCGCTGGGCGCCACCGGCACCGACACCGGCGGCTCGATCCGCCAGCCGGCGGCGTACTGCGGCATCACCGGCATCAAGCCGACCTATGGCCGCTGCTCGCGCTGGGGCATCATCGCCTACGCCTCCTCGCTGGATCAGGCGGGGCCGATGGCCCGCACGGTGCGCGACTGCGCCATCATGCTGCGGTCCATGGCCGGTTTCGATCCCAAGGACAGCACCAGCGTCGATATCCCGGTGCCCGATTTCGAAAAGGCGCTGACCGGCGACATCCGCGGCCTGCGCGTCGGCATTCCCAAGGAATACCGCATCCCCGGCATGTCCGCCGAGATCGAGGCCATGTGGCAGAAGGGCATTGAGTGGCTGAAGGCCGCCGGTGCGGTGCCGGTGGACATCAGCCTGCCGCACACCAAATACGCGCTGCCCACCTATTACATCGTGGCCCCGGCGGAATGCTCGTCCAACCTCGCCCGCTATGACGGCGTGCGCTTCGGCCTGCGGGTCGATGGCGGCTCGCTGAACGAGCTGTACGAGAACACCCGCGGCGCCGGCTTCGGCAAGGAAGTGCGCCGCCGCATCCTGATCGGCACCTATGTGCTGTCGGCGGGCTATTACGACGCCTATTACGTCAAGGCGCAGAAGGTGCGGACCCGCATCAAGGGCGATTTCGACGCGGCGTTCCAGTCCTGCGACGTCATCCTGACGCCCACCGCTCCCAGCGGTGCCTTCGCCATCGGCGAGAATTCCGACGATCCGGTGCAGATGTACCTGAACGACGTGTTCACGGTGACGGTGAACCTGGCCGGGCTGCCGGGCATGAGCCTGCCCGCCGGCCTGGGCGCCGACGGTCTGCCGCTGGGCCTGCAGCTCATCGGCAAGCCGTTCGACGAGGAAACCCTGTTCCGCGTCGGCGGCGTGATCGAGGAAGCCGCGCAGTTCACGGCCAAGCCGGGCTTTACGGCGTGATGTGAGCCGGGGGGTGCTGCCCCCCGGACCCCCCGGCAAGGGCGGCAGCCCTTGCATCCCTTCTGGGATCTATGAGAGCGGATCGATGAGCTACATTCAGGGCGAAACGGGCGACTGGGAAATCGTGATCGGGCTGGAAGTCCATGCCCAGATCACGTCCAACGCGAAGCTGTTTTCCGGGGCGGCCACCGCCTTCGGGGCCGAACCCAACAGCCAGGTCAGTTTCGTTGACGCGGCCTTTCCCGGAATGCTGCCCGTCATCAACGAATACTGCGTCGAGCAGGCGGTGCGCACCGGGCTGGGGCTGAAGGCGAAGATCAACCATCACTCCGTCTTCGACCGGAAGAACTATTTCTACGCCGACCTGCCGTCCGGCTATCAGATCAGCCAGTACCAGCAGCCCATCGTGGGCGAGGGCAAGCTGGTGCTCGACATGCCCGACGGCACGTCGCGCACCGTCGGCATCACCCGGCTGCATCTGGAACAGGACGCCGGCAAGTCGCTGCACGACCAGCACCCGGCCAAGAGCTACATCGACCTGAACCGGGCCGGTGTCGCGCTGATGGAAATCGTTTCCGAACCCGACCTGCGGTCGGCGGAAGAGGCGGGGGCCTATCTGCGCAAGCTGCGCTCGATCCTGCGCTACATCGGCTCGTGCGACGGCAACATGGAGGAAGGCTCCATGCGCTGCGACTGCAACGTGTCGGTGCGCCGTCCGGGGGCGCCGTTCGGCACCCGCTGCGAGATCAAGAACGTCAACTCCATCCGCTTCGTCATCGCCGCCATCGAGTACGAGGCGCAGCGTCAGGTCGAGGTGCTGGAGGAGGGCGGCACCATCGTGCAGGAAACCCGGCTGTGGGACACCACCAAGCTGGTCACCCGCTCCATGCGGTCGAAGGAAGAGGCGCACGACTACCGCTACTTCCCCGATCCCGACCTGCTGCCGCTGGAACTGGACCCCGATTGGGTCGAGGACATCAGGAAGACCCTGCCCGAACTGCCCGACGAGAAGAAGGCCCGCTTCATCGAGGATTACAAGCTGTCGGCCTATGACGCCGGCGTGCTGGTGAACGAGAAGGCGCGCGCCGATTATTTCGAGACGGTGGCCAAGGGCCGCGATCCCAAGATCGCCGCCAACTGGGTCACCGGCGACCTGTTCGGCTATCTGAACAAGGCCGGCAAGGAGATCGAGGACAGCCCCGTTTCGGCGGAAAACCTGGGCGGGCTGATCGACCTGATTGCCGACGACACCATCTCCGGCCGCATCGCCAAGGAGGTGTTCGAGACCATGTTCGAGACGGGTGAGAAGCCCGCCGACATCGTGGAGAAGAAGGGGCTGCGCCAGGTCACCGACACCGGGGCGATCGAGGGCGCCATCGACGCGGTGCTGGCCGCCAACGCCGGCAAGGTCGAGGAATTCCGCAGCGGCAAGGACAAGCTGTTCGGCTTCTTCGTCGGTCAGGTGATGAAGGCCACGCAGGGCAAGGCGAACCCGGCGCTGGTCAATGAAATCCTGACGAAAAAGCTGAAAGGCTAAAGGGATGCGGCCAAAGCTCTCAGCGTGTGGGCTTTGGCCGTTTCTGCTGATAAAGAGGTTGGAAATCCTCCCTTGCGTCGGTATCCATGGGGTGCTGGCGGGAGGGTGAATGTTCGTAAACTCTATTATCACCGCTGTTCTGGCGTTGGCCTTCGGTCTTGCGGCGGGTTTCCTGCTGGGCCGCCGTTATCCGTTGCGGCGGGTGTTGACCGGCCATCTCCACCGCATTCTCGATACCGCCCCCATCGGCGTGATCATCAACACCCGCGCCGGGCGCAACCTGTACCGCAACACCCGTGCGCTGGCCTTTTTCAAGGCCCAGGACCAGACGTTCGCCACCGGCGGCGTCATTTCCCTCTACGCCAACCCCGACGACCGCGAACGCTATGTGGAGCGGCTCTACCGCGACGGCACCATCGACGGTGAAACCGTGCTGCTGCGCAAGGGCAACGGCGAGATCTACACCGGGTCGATGGCGTCGTTCGTCATCGGCCGCGGCAAAGACCCCTATCACATTTCCTGGATCCGCGACCTGACCCGGCAACTGGCCGCCGACGCCGAGATGCGCGATCTGGCCGAACGGCTGGAACTGGCGCTGGAGGTGACCAATTCCGCGGTGTGGGACGCCGACATCCCCGCCGGCACCTGCTGGTGGTCCGACAGCTTCTGGCGCATGCTGGGCTACCGCGAAAAACCGGACATGCCGGCGGACTTCTGGGAATCGCGGCTGCATCCCGACGACCGCCCCATGGTGATGACCAGTGTGGAGGATTGCCTGAACGGGCGCTGCTCCACCTATGACATCGTGTACCGCCTGTGCCGGGAAGACGGGTCGTGGCTGTGGATCGAGGACAAGGGCCGGGTGATCCGCGACGGCGAAGGGGACGTGGTGCGGTACGTCGGCATCATGACCGACATCGCCGACCGCCGCCGCCGGGACGAGGAACTGCGCGCCAGCCGCGAACGGCTGCTGGCGATTCTGGAGGCGGCCCCCATCTCGGTCAACATCACCCGGCGGGCGGACGGGCGGTGGCTGTTCTGCAACGCCCACAGCGCCACCATCTTCGGGCGGCGGCCTGACGAGCTTCTCGCCGATTCGGCGGCGGAATGGTACGTCAACCCCGAGGACCGCAACCGGCTGATCCGCCGGCTGGAGGCCGCGGGCTCGTTCCGCGATGCGGAGGTGGCGTTCCGCCGCCCCGACGGCACCGTGGTGTGGGTGCTGTCGTCGTGGAGCGAGATCGACTTCGACGGCGAACGCGCGCTGCTGACGTGGCTCTACGACATCACCGACCGCAAGCTGGCCGAGGCGGCCATGCGCGCCGCCCGTGACGAGGCCGAACGCGCGCTGACCGACCTGCGCATCGCCCAGAACAGCCTGATCCAGGCGGAAACCATGGCATCGCTGGGCCAACTGGTGGCGGGGGTGGCGCACGAGATCAACACGCCCGTCGGCATCGGCCTGACCGCCGCCACCCATATTGCGGAGGAAACCGACCGCATCCAGGGATTGTTCGCCGGCAATACCCTGCGCAAGACCGATCTGGCCGCCTATCTGGGCCGGGTGAACGAGGGCACGCGCCTCTTGGTCGCCAACATCAACCGGGCGGCGGAACTGGTGCAGAGCTTCAAGCAGGTGGCGGTGGACCAAAGCTCCGGCGACCGCCGGCCGTTCGACCTCGGCTCCTACATCAACGAGATCCTGTTCAGCCTGCGCCCGCGGCTGAAGCGCACGCAGGTGGCGGTGTCGGTGGAGTGCCCCGAGGGGATCGCCATGGACAGCTACCCCGGCGCCCTGTCGCAGGTGCTGAGCAACCTGACCATCAACGCCGTGATCCACGGATTCGGCGAAGCCGGACCGGAGGGCGGCAGGCAGGGCACGATCACCATCCGCGCCGCCCGCATCGGCGGCGAACAGGTGGAAATCCTGTTCGAAGACACCGGCAAGGGCATCCCCGCCGACGTTCTGCCCCGCATCTTCGACCCCTTCTTCACCACCAAGCGGGGGGAAGGGGGATCGGGGCTGGGGCTTCACATCGTGTTCAACACCATGACCCAGGTGTTGGGCGGGCGCATCGCCGTGGAGTCCCACGAGGGGGAGGGCACGCGCTTCCGCCTGACCCTGCCGCGGTCGGCCCCCCTGGCCGCGGCTCTTCCACCGGGCGGCAGCCCGATGGCGGTGGAGACGGGCGCCGGGTAAGACGCTGGCCGTGTATGTCTCAGGCGGCGTGGAGTTCGTGGTATTGCAGGTGCTTGGGCCGGCGGCCGCGGCGCTTGGGTCCGCTGCCGGACATGGCGAGCAACGAGCCGTTGGCGCCCGAGGCTTCCGCCTTCAACTCGGCGATGCAGCGTTCCAGCAGCTCGCGTTCGCGCCGGTCCTCGGCGTCGGTGACGTCCATGCAGCTCAGCTTGATTTCGGCAAGGTCGATCAGCGTTTCGATGCAGCGCTTGGATATCGTCATGATCCGTCTCCCCGACCGTGTTTGAGTGGTCCCTACTGTTGATGGGGGTATCATAGCGCGCTGGATCTAAAATGTATATAAAATTTTATGCGTTTTTGTCACAGATTCTCCACAGTGGTCAGCGGGAAGAAAAGGTCGGGCTTGTATGGGTTTCCCGCATCCTTGGTGATTGACAAGGGTGGGCGGCCCCGCTAGAAACACGTCCACCACAACGCTGCGGTTCGCGGCGTACCCCGGCGGAGCGGTGGGTGAGTGGCTTAAACCAGCAGTTTGCTAAACTGTCGTACGGGTTAAACCGTACCGGGGGTTCGAATCCCCCCCGCTCCGCCACTCTCTCCCGTAAGACGTTGATCCACAACGCATCCTTAGACGGGTGCTCCCTGCCTATCACGATCTCCACAGCGTTGGGACAGGTCGTGAAGTGGACCTGGGTCTGGGTCTGACAGGGCCAGGAGCCCGGCAGACATGAGCCTGATCCATAATGAGCGCGTGAAGCTGCTTGCCAATGCTTTGGACCGCGCTTCGACGGCGTGTGTCGCCGTTGGTGTTGTTGGTCCTGCCGCCGCGTTCCTATATGGTATGGGGACGGTCCCCGTATCGTCCTTGGCGTTGGGGATCGGAAGCTCGGTGTGGCTGGGCGCAGCGGTAACGCTGCATTGCTTTGCTCGGCGGACCTTGGGAGGGTTAAAATGAACAGCATGTGGGTTCTGGCCTACATCATCATGCCCGCCATCGTCGTGGCGCTGGGCTATGCCGCTGTCCGCTGGAATGAGCGGGACCGCCACGGCCACGGCGGAGCGGAGTGAAACCGCCCCTATCGCCGGTATCATCCGACGATAGGGAGCATCGCAGAGACCAAAGTCAGGAGACACGTGTCATGGACATGGAAACGAACACCGGCATCACCCTCGGTTCGTTCGATTCCATGGCACGTCATGACCGCATATCTCACGCTCGATTCCGTTTCCGCCGTCACCCCTGACGGGGAGCGCCTCTTTTCAAACCTCACCTTGTCCGTCGGGCGGGAGCGCATCGGGTTGGTGGGCCGCAACGGCGCCGGCAAATCGACGCTGCTCGCCATCATCGCCGGCACGCGCGAACCGGCGGGCGGCACCGTCATCCGGTGCGCGCGCATCGGTTCTCTGGCACAGGCGTGGCCGGAGCATCTGACGGTGGCCGAGGCGCTGGGCATCGCCCCCATCCTGACCGCCATGGACCGCATCATGGCCGGGACCGGCGGGGACGCGGATTTCGCCGCCGCCGACTGGACCATCGAAGCCCGCGCGCTTCAGGCGCTGGCCGATGCCGGGCTGCCCGGCATGCCGTTCAACCGGCTGATGGGCAGCCTGAGCGGTGGGGAGCGCACGCGCGCCGGCATCGCCCGGTTGCTGCTGGATGCGCCGGACCTGCTGCTGCTGGACGAACCCACCAACAATCTGGACGCGGCGGGGCGGGCGGCGGTCATGGACCTGATCCGGGGCTGGCCGGGCGGCGCCGTCGTCGCCAGCCATGACCGCACGCTGCTGGAAGCGATGGACCGCATCGTCGAACTGACCCCTATCGGGGTGCGGATCGTCGGCGGCGGGTGGTCGGCCTTCGCCGCCGTGCGCGATGCGGAGCGCGACGCCGCCGCCCGTGATCTGGAGCGGTCGCACGCCGGCCTGCGCATGGTGCAGCAGGAAGCCCAACGCCAGCGCGAGGCCAAGGACCGCCGCGACCGGGCCGGGCGCGCCTTCGCCGCCCGCAAATCGGAACCGAAGATCCTGCTGGGCCGTCAGGCGGAGCGGGCGGAAAACAGCGGCGGCCAGCGCCACCGCCTGAACGAACGGCTGGTGGGGGAGGCCGAAGCCCGGCTGGCCGCCGCCCGCGGGCGGGTGGAGGTGCTGACCCCCCTGACCATCGCCCTGCCGCCCACCGGCCTGCCCGCCGCCGCCGTGGTGCTGGACATGGACGGGGTGACGGTGACCGTGGGCGCCCGCACCCTGGGGCCGTGGACGCTGCGGGTGCGCGGGCCGGAACGGGTTGCCATTGCCGGCCCCAACGGTGCCGGCAAATCCACCCTGTTGCGGGTGGCGGCGGGGGATCTGGCGCGCGGCGGCGGCACCGTGTCCCGGCCCGGCGGGCGGGTGGCGCTGCTCGACCAGCACGGGGCGCTGCTGGACCATGGGGCCAGCGTTCTGGATAATGTCCGCCGGATCAACCCGGCGCTGGACGAGCGGGGGGCCTATGCCGCCTGCGCCCGTTTCGCCTTCCGCAACCACGACGCCTTGCAGCCGGTGGGCTGCCTGTCGGGCGGCGAGCGGCTGCGCGCCGGGCTGGCCGCCACGCTGGCGGGGGAGCGGCCGCCATGGCTGCTGATGCTGGACGAGCCCACCAACCATCTGGACGTGCCATCCATCGAGGTGCTGGAGGATGCCTTGGCCGGCTTCGACGGCGCGCTGCTGGTGGTCAGCCACGACCCGGCCTTTCTCACCGCCATCGGGGTGGAGCGGACGGTCACACTGCCGGTATGATGGACCACCCGACGCCGCACCGAGGCCCCGCCGATGATCTTTCACGCCGACCTGCACGTCCATTCCCGCCTGTCCCGCGCCACCAGCCGTGATCTGGATCTGGAGCATCTGGCGTGGTGGGCGGCGCGCAAGGGCATCCGGGTGGTGGCCACCGGCGATTGCGTCCACCCGGCGTGGCAGGCGGAAATCCGTGACACGCTGGTGGCGGAGGGCAACGGGCTCTACCGCCTGAAACCCGATCTGGAACGGCGGGTGTGGGAGACGCTGCCCGAGACGTGCCGGCGCCCGGTGTCGTTCATGCTCTCCACCGAAATCTCCACCATCTACAAGAAGGGCGACAAGACCCGGAAGATCCATCATCTGGTCTACGCCGCCGATCTGGATGCCGCCGTGCGGCTGTCGGCCAGTCTGGCGCGCATCGGCAACATTGCGTCGGACGGGCGGCCCATCCTGGGGCTGGATTCCCGCGATCTGCTGGAGATCACGCTGGAATCGGGGCCGGATTCCTACCTTGTCCCCGCCCACATCTGGACGCCGTGGTTCGCGGTGCTGGGGTCGCAGTCGGGGTTCGATTCCGTGGCGGAGTGTTATGGCGATCTGGCCGGTCACATCTTCGCGGTGGAAACCGGGCTGTCGTCGGACCCGGCCATGAACTGGCGGGTGTCGTCGCTGGACCGTTACCGGCTGGTGTCCAACTCCGACGCCCATTCCCCGGCCAAGCTGGGGCGGGAGACCACGCGCTTTCTGGGCGACCCCGGCTATGCCGCCATGCGCCGGGCGCTGGAAAGCGGGGAGGGGTACGGCGGCACCGTCGAATTCTTCCCCGAAGAGGGCAAATACCATATGGACGGGCACCGCACCTGCGGCGTGCGGCTGGACCCGAAGGAAACGCTGGCGCTGGGCGGGCTGTGCCCCGTGTGCGGCACCCGCGTCACCGTGGGCGTGGCCCACCGGGTGGAGATGCTGGCCGACCGCGATGTGCCGGTGCCGCCGCCCACCGCCGGGCCGGTGACCAGCCTGGTGCCCCTGCCGGAAATCCTGTCGGAAATCGTCGGCACCGGGGTCGCGTCGAAAGCGGTGGCCGAGGCGTACAACCGCGTCACTCAAACGCACCGGCGGCACGGGCACGGACGAGGAGACCGCGGCCCGCACCGCCCTGGACCGCGCCGGGCGGGACCAGGGATGAGTGGATTTCGACGATCTGGTGGTGCTGGCGGCGGACCTGCTCGACACCCACCCCGACGTCGCCGCCGTGTGGCGGGACCGTTTCTCCCACATCCTGGCCGACGAGTTTCAGGACGTGGACGAGCAGCAATACCGCCTGCTGCGCCGGCTGGCGGGGGATGGGGGGAACCTGTGCGTGATCGGCGACCCGCATCAGGCCATCTATGGCTTCCGCGGCGCCGACGCGGCGTGCTTCCAGCGCTTCGCCGCCGATTACCCGGCGGCCCCGATGTTGTGCCTGTCACGCAACTACCGCTCGTCGGGGACGATCGTAACGGCGGCTGCCGCGGTGATCGGCGCCGCCGCCGACGGCATCACGCGGGCGATGGGGGAGCCGGTGACGGTCCACGCCGCAGGAGACGAGGCGGCGGAGGCGGACTTCGCCGCCGCCGCCATCGAAGACCTGCTGGGCGGGCATGACATGCTGGCCGCCAACCGCACCCGGTCCAGCCGCGGGGCGCTGGGCTTCGGCGACTGCGCCGTGCTCTACCGCACCGATGCCCAGGCCGCGGCCTTCCGCGCGGCGTTCGACCGGGCCGGCATTCCGTTCCGCAAAAGCTCCCCCGCCGCCATCGCCGGCCACCCCGGCGTGCGGGCGGTGCTGGGCGCCCTGGACGGGGCCGAGGGCGCGGATCTCGCCGCGCGGGTGACGGCGGCGGCGGAACGTGCGCGGGGGGAGGGCGCCGACCCGGCGGCGGTGGCGGAGGCCGCGGGCTGGCTGACCGCCCTGGCCGCGTCGGACACGGTGGCCGGCGACCCCGCCCGCCTGCGCGACGCGGTGGCGCTGTCCACCGAGGCCGATTTCCACGACGCCCGCGCCGACCGGGTGTCGCTGCTGACCATGCACGCGGCCAAGGGGCTGGAATTCGCCAACGTCTTCGTCGCCGGGCTGGAATCCGGCCTGATGCCGTTTTCGTGGGACGCGGAACCGGACGAGGCCACGCTGGCCGAGGAACGCCGGCTGTTCTACGTGGCCGTCACCCGCGCCCGCGACCGGCTGTTCCTGACCCGCGCGGGGGAACGGGTGTGGCGGGGGGCGGTGCGGACTCTGGCGCCGTCGCCGTTCCTGGCCGCGGTCCCGGCAGAGTTGTGCCGGGACGGCGGTTCGGTGGCGCGCAAACGGCGGCGCACGCAGCAACTCAGTCTGTTCTGACGGCTTACGCCGGCTTGATCGCCTGGGGGAAGGTGAACAGCATGGTGGGATCGACGGCCTTCTTCACCTCGGTCAGCGTGCGGTAATTCTCGCCGTAATAGGCCGACTGCCAATCGGCCAGCGACGGGTCGGGGAAGTTCTGGAACGCGCCCGCCGCCTTCATCCGGCGGTTGGCGTCGGCGTAGAACCCCTGCTGCCAGTCGAGTGCCGCGTCCACCAGCGGCACGGAATCCGTGGGCCGCCACCAATTCGCCTCGATGCTGAACAGCCAGTCGTAGCCGCGGTGGACATAGGCGGTGGCCGTGGGGCTGGTCTTGTTGACCGCACCGCCCACCTGGAAGAACTTGAACGCCGACGGCAGCGAGGTGGCCGGCATCTTCGCCGCCCAGTCGAACATCGCCGCCACCGCCTCTTCATTGATCCCGGCGGCGGTGACGTAGCTGGATTTTTCCTGATAATAATAGGGATAGGTGGTTTCCAGCAGGAAATCCTGCGCCGGCCAGTAATCCACATCCTCGCGCACGTCGCGGGTGGCGGCCATCTCCCACGTATCCCCGAAGATGTCCTTCAGCGTGACCTTGGACGGGTGCAACTGGCCCAGGATGGAGATTTCCGGCTTCACCCCGGCGCAGCGTTCGGACAGGCTGGGGATGGTCACGCTGATCTTGCTGCCGAAATCGTCCGGCGCCTCGGCCAGACGCTTCAGCAGGGTCAGCAGCACCTTTTCCAGACTGGTGGTCCAGGTGATCTTGAACACCGTCACTTTTTCGATGGGGTAGGTCTGCAGGGTGAACGAGGTGTTGATCCCGAAATTACCCCCGCCGCCGCCCCGCGACGCCCAGAACAGCTTATCCTCGCCCGACACCGGGCGCACCTCGCCATCGGCGGTGACGATGGTGGTGGCGCGCAGCAGATCCGACCCCATGCCGAACTTGCGCATGTTGAACCCGATGCCGCCGCCCAGCAGGAAGCCGGCGGCGCCCACGCTGTCGCACCGCCCGTGGGTGACGGTGCGGCCCAGCCGTTCCATCTGGGTGTAGACATAGGAATTGAGCACGCCGCCCCGGATGGTGACCAGCCCATCCTTGCCCACCGTCGCCCCCACCATCCGGGACATGTCGATCAACAGGCCGCCGGTGGTGGAATAGCCGGCGTAATTGTGCCCGCCCGAGCGCACGGCAAAGGGGATGCCCAGCTTCTTCACCCACGCGATGCACGCCTGCACATCCGCATCGGTGACGCAGCGGGCGATGCCGGCGGGCAGGTTGGCGGCGTAGCGCAGATTGTTGGGCCGGCAGACGTCGGCGTAGAACGGATCGTCGGGCCGCAGCACGCCACCGCTGACCTGTTTCGCCAGATCGGTCCAGGCCGATGGCGGCGGACAATATCCCTCGGCGGCAAATGCCGTAGACGGCAGGTGCCGTGCCACCTCGGCCGCGACGGCGAAGCGGCCGAGGCCCATGAGAAAGGTACGGCGCGAGGGTGTGATCTTGGGCAGCATCCGGTTCTCCTTCTTGGTTGAACCGATGCTAGGAAATGCACATATGGAACGTCAATAAATACCAAATGAATACTTTTGCATTCAAATCTGTGTTCTTACCGTTCCACAATGACCGGAGATTTACCCCGCCACCGTTTCCAGCGGGTTGCCCAGGGCCCTGTCCAGGTAATCATCCACCTCGCGGGCCAGTTCGTCGGTGCGGTTGACGAAGAAATGGTTGGCCTCGGGCACGATGCGGTGGTCGATGCGGATGTCCTTCTGATTGGACAGCTTGGTGACCAGTTTCAAAATGGCCGTCTGCGGAACGGCTTCGTCCCGGTCCCCGTGAACGATCAGGCCCGACGACGGGCAGGGGGCCAGGAAGGAGAAATCGAACTTGCCCGCCGGGGGCGACACCGAAATGAACCCGTCGATCTCGGGCCGGCGCATCAGAAGCTGCATCCCGATCCACGCCCCGAACGACACACCCCCGATCCAGCACAGCGCCGCGTTGGGGTTGATGTTCTGCAGCCAATCCAGGGCCGCCGCCGCATCGGCCAGTTCCCCTTCCCCCTTGTCGAAGCTGCCCTGGCTGCGGCCCACCCCGCGGAAGTTGAAGCGCAGCGTGGCGTATCCGCGTTTGATAAACGACTGCCCCAGGGTGAACACCACCTTGTTGCTCATGCTGCCCCCGTGGTGCGGGTGGGGGTGGAGCAGCAGCGCGACGGGGGCATTCGCTTCCTTGCCGGGGGTGTAGCGGCCTTCCAGCCGGCCTGCCGGGCCGTTGATGATCACTTCAGGCATGGCGCTTGCGTTCCCGGAAAGACACGAAGGACGAATGCGGAACCGGACCCCGGCCCGTGGCCGCACCATAAGCGGCGGGTGATGCGGCTGACAAGCAAATGCGGGCCGCCGGCAGAGGCCATGTTTTTTGTGAACTGAATACTTGACCGTTTTGCTTGGTCATCATATATGCGTCGTTAAGCCATCCGGGGCACCTCCCGCCGCACCCGCATTCACCCGTTTTTCTGCCAAGGCAAAGACGGCGAAACCGCGGCTGTCGGGAAGAAAGCCCACCGGGGCGCGAACTATACCATGATGGGTCCGCGGGTGTTCAAGCATCTTCGTCAGGAAATCGACGGTATCATGGCCCGCGATCCCGCGGCCCGGTCGCGGATCGAGGTGCTGCTGTGTTATCCGGGCCTTCATGCTTTGCTGGCGCACCGGGTGGCGAACGCTCTGTGGCGGCGGGGATGGAAGCTGCCGGGCCGTCTGGTATCGCAGGCGGCGCGCACCCTGACCGGCATCGAAATCCATCCCGGCGCCACCATCGGGCGCGGCTTCTTCATCGACCACGGCATGGGCGTGGTGATCGGCGAGACGGCGGTGATCGGCGACGACGTGATGCTGTACCACGGGGTGACCCTGGGCGGCACGGCGCTGCACCAGGGCAAGCGGCATCCCACGCTGGGCAACGGCGTGATCGTCGGCGCGGGCGCCAAGGTGCTGGGCGCCATCACGGTCGGCGACGGCGCGCGGGTGGGATCGAACGCGGTGGTGGTGGCCGACGTGCCCGACGGGGCGACGGTGGTCGGCATCCCGGCCAAGGTGGTGACGCCCAAAGTGGCCACCCGCGATTTCCTGCCCTATGGCACGCCGTGCGGCGACATTCCCGACCCGGTGGCCCGCGCGCTGTCCAGCCTGCTGGAACAGGTGCACGGCCTGCGCCAGCGGGTGGGCGAGCTGGAAGCGGCCCAGGCCGACGCGCTGGTCGCCCCGCACCCCGCCCATGTGCCCCAGGGCCCCGGAAACGGGGTGGGGGAAGGGGATACCCCCCAGCGCCGCCCGGTGGACGCCGCGGCGTGTTGAGGCGGATGCCGCCGCCGGGTGACCGGATCATGATTGCAAAGACGCAGGCCGCCACGGACGCGGCACGAACGGAGGGAGCAGAGCGATGAGGCTGAGCACGAAGGGACGTTACGCCGTGATGGCCATGGTCGATCTGGCTTCCACCAGCAAGGGCAACCCGGTGGCCCTGGCCGACATCGCCGAGCGGCAGGAAATCTCCCTCTCCTATCTGGAGCAGCTCTTCGCCAAGCTGCGCAAGGGCGGGCTGGTCAAGAGCGTGCGCGGCCCCGGCGGCGGCTATCTGCTGGCCCATCCGGCGGACGCCACCCGCATTTCCGACATCATCCTGGCGGTGGACGAACCGATTCGCACCACCCGCTGTTCCAACGTCACGCCCCAGGGCTGCCGCACCAACCGGTCCCGCTGCCTGACCCACGACCTGTGGGAGGAGTTGGGCAACCAGATCCACATTTATCTGTCGTCGGTCACCGTGGCCGACGTGGTGGAACGGCGGATCATCGGCACCAGCATGGCGACCCTGGTCCATCTGACGGGCGAGGGCGAGGCGGGTGACGGCGCCGCCGTCGCGGCGGAATGACCGTGGCCGCCGCCGGACGCCGCTCCTATCTCGACCACAACGCCTCGTCGCCCCTGCGCCCGGCCGTGCGCGGGGCGATGGCGGAGGCGCTGGACCTGACCGGCAACCCGTCGTCGGTCCACACCGACGGCCGCACCGTCCGCCGCGCGGTGGACGAGGCGCGGCGCCAGGTGGCCCGGCTGGCCGGCGCCACCCCGGCGGAGGTGGTGTTCACCGCCGGCGGGACCGAAGCGAACAATCTGGCGCTGCGTGGCTTTGCCGGGCGGCGCCTGATCGTGTCGGCGGTGGAGCATGAATCGGTGCTGGCCGCGGCCCCGGCGGCGGCGCGCATCCCGGTGGACCGCACCGGCGTGGTGGATCTGGCCGCCCTGGAACGGCTGCTGGCCGAGGGGCAGGGGCCGGCGCTGGTGTCGGTGATGCTGGTCAACAACGAAACCGGCGTGATCCAGCCGGTGGCGGAGGTGGCGCGTCTGGCCCGCGCCCGCGGCGCCATCGTCCATTGCGACGCGGTGCAGGGGGCGGGGCGGGTGCCGCTGGACCGGGCGGCGCTGGGCGTGGACCTGCTCAGCCTGTCGGCCCACAAGCTGGGCGGCCCCGCCGGCTGCGGCGCGCTGGTGGTGGCGGAGGGGTGCCACCCCGACCCGCTGATCCGCGGCGGCGGGCAGGAGCGCTGGCGCCGCGCCGGCACGGAAAATCTGGTCGGCATTGCCGGTTTCGGCGCCGCCGCCGCCGCGGCCCTGGACGCGCCGGGGCCGGATCTCGCCGCCCTGCGCGACGGGCTGGAACGTCGGGCGCTGGCCGCGGTGCCGGGGGTGCGGGTGATGGGCATGGGCGCCCCGCGGGCCGGCAACGTCACCTGTCTGGCCCTGCCCGGCGTGGCGGGGGAGACGCAGGTGATGGCGCTGGATCTGGCCGGGGTGTCGGTCAGCGCCGGGGCGGCGTGCTCCAGCGGCAAGGTGCGTCCGTCCCACGTGCTGGAAGCCATGGGGGAGCCGGAGGACGTGGCCGGTTCCGTCATCCGCGTCAGCCTGGGGTGGAACAGCACGGCGGCGGACGTTGACCGTTTCGTCACCGCCTGGGCCGCCATGGCCCGGCGGCTGGTGCCGGCGCTTGCGGCGGTTTAACCCGTTGCTTTGCCGCCCGGCACCCGGTATGACCCGCCCGTGTCCCATGCCCCGTTTTCCGGCACCTCGCCGAGAGCGGGGCGATGGTGATTGTCAGTTTTACCAACGATTTGGCGCGCGGCCGGAAGCGAACAACAGCCATGACCCCCACCAGCGACGGCCCCAGCGGCGGTAACGGCCCGCACCCGCACGGCATCGCGGGCGCCATCGACGGCGGCCTGCAGCCCTGCTGGCAGTGCGGGCAGGATGTGGGTGCGCGCGCGCTGTTCTGTCACGGGTGCGGGGCGGTGCTGCCGCCGCGTGCCCTGGACCCGTTCACCCGGCTGGGGGTGGAGCAGCACTTCGACCTCGACCTTGCGGTGCTGGGGCGGCAGTTGGCCGGCTTCACCCGCGCGCTCGACCCCGCCCGTTTCGCCGCCCGCGGCCCCCGCCAGCAGGCCAACGCCCGCGCCCAGGCCGAGGCGATGGCCCAGGCCCACGCCACGCTGCACGACCCGCTGCAGCGGGCCCGCACCCTGCTGCGGCGGGCGGGGGTGGATCTGCTGCCCGCCGACCCCGCCCGCGACCCCGACACGGCATCCCTGGCGGCATCCCTGGCTTCCGGCGGGGCCGCTGCGGTGGATCAGGTGGCCGCCGAGGCCGCCCGTCTGACCGAAGAGGGGATCCGCGCGCTGGCCGATGCCTTCCGCCACGGCCGGACCGGCGCCGCCGCCCGGCTGCTGGCACGGCTGGAGGCGCTGGAGGCCGTCACCGCCGCCGCGCTGGCCCGCCGGTCCGGCAGTGCCCCGCCGCCCTGACCCCATCATCCGTTCCGTTTTCAAGACGCGCATTAGGGAGTTTGCGTTTCATGCCCAAGATGACCTTCATCGAGACCGACGGCACCCGCCGCGAGGTGGACGCCCCCCTCGGCCTGTCCGTGCTGGAAATCGCGCACAAGCACGGCCTGGACCTGGAAGGGGCGTGCGAGGGGTCGCTGGCCTGCTCGACCTGCCACATCATCGTCGAACCCGACTGGTACGACGTTCTGGCCGAAGCGTCGGAAGATGAAGAGGACATGCTGGATCTGGCCTTCGGCCTGTCCAAGACCTCGCGCCTGGGCTGCCAGATCATCATGACCGAGGAACTGGACGGTCTGACCGTGCGCCTGCCCGCCGGCGCGCGCAACGCGGGCAAGTGACCGTTTCCGTCTGACCCGTTTCAGCAAGGATACCGGCATGGGGCGTCCGGGCGGTGCTTGCCGCCGGGGCGCCCCGTTCCATATTGTGGCGCCATGAGTGGAAGTCATCCAAGCGATACCGGACTGAACAGCCTGGGCCTGCCCAAGCCCCCGCACGAAACCCGCGTGGTGGTCGCCATGTCGGGGGGCGTGGATTCCTCCGTCACCGCCGCCCTGCTGCGGGAGGAGGGGTACGATGTGGTGGGCATCACCCTTCAGCTTTACGACCACGGTCTGGCGGTCCAGCGCCCCGGCACCTGCTGCGCCGGCCAGGACATCTATGACGCGCGCCAGGTGGCCGACCGCATCGGCATCCCCCACTACGTGCTCGATTACGAAAGCCGGTTCGGGCAGGAGGTGATCGAGGATTTCGCCGACACCTATCTGCGCGGCGAAACCCCGATCCCCTGCGTGCGCTGCAACCAGACGGTCAAGTTCCGCGACCTCTTGTCCACCGCCCGCGATCTGGGTGCGGACGCGCTGGCCACCGGCCATTACGTGCGCCGGGCCATGGGGGCGGACGGGCCGGAGCTGCACCGCGGCGCCGACCCCGGACGCGACCAGAGCTATTTCCTGTTCGCCACCACCCGCGAGCAGTTGGATTTCCTGCGCTTCCCCCTGGGCGGCCTGCCCAAGAGCGCGACGCGGGCGCTGGCCGAGCGGTTCGGTCTGGCGGTGGCCGACAAGCCCGACAGCCAGGACATCTGCTTCGTGCCCGCCGGTTCCTACGCCGATCTGGTGGCGAAGCTGCGCCCCGGCGGGGTGGAGCCGGGGGACATCGTGCATCTGGACGGGCGGGTTCTGGGCCGCCACGACGGCATCATCCACTACACGGTGGGCCAGCGCAAAGGGCTGGGCATCGGCGGGCAGAAGGGCGACGGGGGCGAACCGCTCTACGTCATCCGGCTGGACGCCGCCACCCGCCGGGTGATTGTCGGCCCGCGCGACGCCCTGGGCCGCCGCCGGGTTCTGGTGCGCGGCATGAACTGGATCGGCCCGGCCCTGGCGGACGGGCAGGGTTTGGCGGTGTCGGTCAAGCTGCGCTCGGCCCAGCCGGCGGCGGACGCGGTGATCGGCCTTGGCCCCGGCCGCACGGCGGAGGTGGTGTTGGACCAGCCCCATTACGGCATCGCGCCGGGACAGGCGTGCGTGGTTTATGCCGGCGACCGGATGCTGGGCGGGGGGTGGATCACCGGGACGCAGGCGGAATGAAAAAAAACCCTTGAAGCCGCCCCGGTCCCTTTAGTATCAGTTGCGCCCACACCACGATGGCAGCGTAGCTCAGTGGTAGAGCAGGGGAATCATAATCCCTTGGTCGGGGGTTCAAATCCCTCCGCTGCTACCAATCGAACCCCTTGATTCCTTTGGTGGAATCAAGGGGTTTCTTTGTTTGGGGCATTGTCACCCGCCGCGTCCTCCGGGGCTTTGCGCACCAGGGCGTAATGACCGTCGCAGCCGGTGATGGTGCGTTTGGGGGTGCCCAGGGACCGCAGGGCCAGTTCCATGGGCATGGCCTTGTCCCGGTGCATCATCAGGGCCATGCCGCGGGGATCGGCCTCCCACCACTGGGACAGGATGTCCCAGATGCGGTCGCGGGAACCGGCGTCCAGATCCATGCTGACGTACACGCCGGGATGGACGTTCATCATCACCGAGCGCAGAAAACCGTGGAAACGGTCGGGGGTGCCCGACAGGCAGATGACGATCATCAGGACAGCATCGCGTGGATGTCGTCGATCACGGTGTCCACGAAGGCGTTCTTGCGCACGTGTTTCGACACCGCCCGGCGGCACAGGCGGTCCAGGCTTTCCGCCTCCCCCTCTTCCACGCGCTTGACGCAGCCGAACGCCAGCGGCACCGTGACCGTGGTGCGGTACAGGTCGCAGAGGTCGAGAATCCAGCTCTTGGCGCTGTCCTCGTGCAGAAAGCCCAGCGGGGGCAGGGTGCCGGTGGCCTGAACCGCGATGGCGACACAGGATTCCAGCGCCGTCACCACATGGTTGATGGCCTGGTTGGGCAGGTCGGCGGCCCCCGGATTGGCGCGGTCGAACCGCCGCCCGTTCCACACGATGCCGGCCTGGGCGGCGATCAGTTCGTAGCTGCGCTTGATCCGCGCCGCCTCCATCCCCCGCAGGCTGTCCAGCGAGGTGACCCGCGGCGTTTCCCCGAACCGTTTGGCGTACATGCGCTTTGCCACCATGATCCGGGTGGTTTCCGAGGCCCACCACGCCGCCTGCTGCCGCGCCAGCGTGCTGTCGCGGTCGAACACCGGCGGGGCGGTGTAGATCCGCGTGCCGCCGGTGCCGACGAACGCCACACAGGTGCCGTGGGCCGAACAATGGCGCATGGCGTCATGGGTCACGCTGCTGCCTGGCCCCATCAGAACGGCGTTCAACCGCTGATAGGGCAATTCCACCTCTTCCCCCTTGTCGTCGAAGGCCAGCACCAGACTGCCGTTGTCGATGGTCAGCCGGCACCGCTCCACATAAAGCAGCCCGTTGCGTGATTTCTGCGGGATCCGGGCCTCGTCCAGCCCAAGCCGCCCTTTGAGCATATGGACACCTTCCGATGGAAAAAGAGGTTCCGGGAAAAGGTGTAGAGCAGGCAACCGGAAAAATCGACGGTGGAATTCCCACACGGGCGGGAGGCAGGCGTTTTTCCGTAATGGAATTGTGCGGGAGAAGGGGTTCATCCCTGCGCGTGCAGGGGAAAGGAGACTTGGCCGATGTAGCTGGTGAGCTGTGCGGGTCCATCCCTGCGCGTGCAGGGGAAAGTGAGTGGACTGGCCAAGGGTGGAGGCCCCGCTGGGTTCATCCCTGCGCGTGCAGGGGAAAGCGGGAGGTGCCGCGGCGGCGGGCTTCGGCGTCGGGTTCATCCCTGCGCGTGCAGGGGAAAGGCGATGTAGGTCAGGGTCGCCATCAGCGCCCCGGGTTCATCCCTGCGCGTGCAGGGGAAAGACTCGACGGCGGGCGGGTGCGCAAGCGGAAGGGGGTTCATCCCTGCGCGTGCAGGGGAAAGTCGGGCTGATCGGGCACAGCGCCGATGATGGGGGGTTCATCCCTGCGCGTGCAGGGGAAAGTGCGGCGCCGGTTCGGCTCTCTGGTCACTGTCGGGTTCATCCCTGCGCGTGCAGGGGAAAGATTCACCTGAACACCGAGCGTTATGACACGCGGGGTTCATCCCTGCGCGTGCAGGGGAAAGCCAGCAGCCCGCCGATCACCTGGGCGAAAGTGGGGTTCATCCCTGCGCGTGCAGGGGAAAGGGGCGGCGCATACGCTCCACATTCTGCCGGGTGGGTTCATCCCTGCGCGTGCAGGGGAAAGATATGGCGTTGCATATTAGAGTATGGCGACACGGGTTCATCCCTGCGCGTGCAGGGGAAAGTCTTCGTCATGGGTCATCATCTCCTGCAATCAGGGTTCATCCCTGCGCGTGCAGGGGAAAGACCGTCCCGGCAAAAGCCGCTGAACCGGGACGGGGTTCATCCCTGCGCGTGCAGGGGAAAGCCTGATACCGTGGAAATCGGACGCGCCACCCTGGGTTCATCCCTGCGCGTGCAGGGGAAAGGGGGGGCGCAAGCCCTCCCCCCTTGGTGACCAGGGTTCATCCCTGCGCGTGCAGGGGAAAGACGGGGGCGGCATCGAGGGCGGACGGCGGGGGGGGTTCATCCCTGCGCGTGCAGGGGAAAGGGTGCTTTCAGGCTCTTGTTTTGCAACGTACTTTTATCCAGAGTCTTGCACTGGTCTGCAAAATTTTCACGATGTTCAATAACCACCCCAGTCAATCCCCATAACGCCGGGGCGTGGAAGATGTCGGGGGATGAAGTGGCGGGTATTCGGTGCGGGCGTTACTGTATCACATCAACCACCCCCGGCATAGCGCCGCCCGCGGCACCCGGTCCGATGGGGGATGGGCGCATCCCCATCGGGCCGGGGGTGGTCAGGGGGCCGGGGCGATTTGCATCAGGCCGTTGCCATAGGCCCGCGCCGCCCCCAGACCGTCGGCCAGCATGATGCGGAACGCGGCGGGGTCGGTCACCGTCAAAACCCCTTCATAGGTCAGGGCGCCGAAGGAGATCTCCTCCTTCGTCGTCCGGTCCCGCCGCCGTTCGGGCCACAGGTGGGTCAGGTCATAGCCCAGGACCGACACCGACCCGTCCATCGGGCAAAAGCCGCAGCGGTCCCCCTGGCAGGCCAGCCACTCCAGCGCCGCCCGTTCCGCCGCCGCTTCCACCATCTCCGGCGTGCGGGCGTCGGGGGGAAGGCGGTTCCAGGCGAAATGAACCACGTCCATCCGCCGGCCCCGCTTTTTCCCCGGTTGCGGTTCCCACCGGCTGGCCACCGCGCGCAGGCGGAAGCGCAGCCGCTGGCCGGCGTGCAGCATGGGCGCGAAGGGGCGGGTCTTTTCGATGTGCCACACCCCGCCCAGCCCGTCTTCCGGCGGGCGGCGGGACCGCAGGATGGCGGTCAGGGGCCGCGTCCGCTCCACATGATAGAGGAACAGGCCCCGCCGTTCGGCATCGGGCAGGCCGGGGAACAGGGTCCAGATCATGCGGTGGGCGAACTGGGCATCGCTGCGCCGCATGTCCGATCCCAGAATCGCCAGCAGCGACCGCGGGTCGCGCGGGGCCAGAACCACCCGGCTTTCCCACAACGGCTCCCCCGTTTCCGGCTGGGTGGCGGCGGGCCGCGGGTGCGTCAAGGTTGCGGTCATGATCCCCCCTGTGCGTTCGTGCCGGCATCCACCACCACGGGAAACCGGGTGCGCCGTTCCGTGCGCCCGTGATAACGCGGGTGGACGCGCCCGCCCGGCAGCGGTGCGGGGTCGGGCTGGTCGCGCCGCCACACCCGCTGCACCACCACGCCGCCGCCTTCGCCGCTGCCGCCGTCGCCATCACCCGCGGGGGTGGGGGCGCCGGGGTAATCCTCATCCCAGGCCAGGGTTTCCACGTCGCCTTGCCGGGTCTTCAGCCGGGCCAGCGGGGCCAGCACTTTGTCCATCCCCGTCCGCTCCCACGGCAGGCCATAGGCGCTCAGCGCGTCCACCGGCCCGGCGGCGGCCAGCACCGCCGGGGCCGGCGGCAGGCCCAGCGTGCAGGCCTTGCGCCCGGCGTACAGCGTCCAGCGCGGCGACCGCAGCGCTGCGTGCAGCCGGTCCAGCAGGGCGGCGGCCTCCGCCCCCGCGGTCCCGTCTGCCGGGGTCAGGGCCGCCGGGGTCAGGGCCACCGTCCACACCCCGCACGCCCAATACTCGCGGGACGAGAGCAGGGCGCCGGCGTGCTCCTGCCCCGACAGGGCGGGGCGCAACTCCTCGAACCGGCTCCAGCGGTCGCGGTCCGGCGGGCGGTGGCCGCGGCTGATGGTGTGGTAATCGGGCCGCGGGTCGCGCACGGGGCGCAGAACGGTGCGCACCGCCACCCGCACCCGCTCCGCCAGCCGGCCCAGACCCGCCCGCTCCATCCCCAGCGCCGCCCCCAACAGACCGACGATGGCGGATTTGGACGGATCAAGCTCCGTCGCCTTCCACGCGGTGGTGGCCGACGGCTGCGACGCCGCCCCCCACGCGCCATAGGGTGCTGCCAGGGTGAAGCACAGGTGGGAAAGGGGGGCCGTCATGCGCCCGGTCCCCCCGCGTCCGGTCCCTGATGGACGAAGCGGCGCAGTTCCTCCACCGTCCACACCTCCCCCGCCGCCGGGGCGTTGCCGGCGCGGGCACCGGGATAGGCGTTGAAGGCGCACACGGCGTTGGACAGGTCATAGGAACCGCGGGCCGCGGTGTGGAACTGCGTCAGCCGCTTGATGGAGGCCTGCATCACATCCTCCTTTTCCGTCCGCGTCACGGGATCGAGGAAGGCCAGCCCCAGATTCATCGCCGGGTCGCCCCCGCGGGTGACCAGCACATAGCTGGCGGCCACGTCGCTGGCGTGGCTGTTGCGCTTGCCCTTGGGCTGGGCGAACAGCAGGCCGGTGAGAAAGGCGTCCACCGCCTCGGCGGTCAGGCGCTCCGCCTCGTCCGCGCTGCGGCCTTCGCTCAGGGTTTCGCGCAGGTGGCCGCGGTCCAGCACCGCGTGCTGGTAATAGACCCCGCCGCCGAAGAAGGCGTAGCTGGTGATCGCCGCCCCGGTGTCGCCGCGCTCGTTCAGCTCCTCGCCCGCCGAGAAGTAATCACCCTCGGTCACAAAGGCGTGGGTGGTGAAGGCGTGGCCGACGGCGCAGGCCGCTTCCACGTTGAAATCCGGGGCGGTGGCGACCATCCGCCCGAACAGGGCGGTGTCCAGGTCGTGATCGGCCTGGGTCAGCAGCTTGTCCTTGCACACGCCCTTGACCCAGTCGGCCAGCACGGTGTCGAAGGTGGCGGGGGACTGGTGCCACGCCTCGGCCAGCGCCGCCATGGCCTCGCGGATGCGGGTGAATTCGCGGGTGCTGATGACCAGCCCCTGTTCGGTGCGCAACGCGCGCTCGATATCGGCGCGGGTCAGGGGGGCGGCCTCGGCCTCCGCCGTACCGGGGGCCTCCGCATCGGCGGCGGCCTTGCCCTTTTTCGGCTTCTTGCCGCCGCCGAGCAGCTTTTCCGCATCCTCCTTCTTGGGCGGGGTGGAGGTGCCGCCGGTGGCGTAATTGACCGTCAGGGCGGCCCACACCGCGGGCAGATCCGCCACCCCGGCGTCGGCCAAGTGCCGGTAGCTGAGAAGGCCCGCCCGGCGCGTGCGGGTGGCGCGCTGGGTATGGGGGAAATGGGGGGCGAAGCGCAGGGCGCGCTTCTTGGCCTGGCTGGAGATGCGCCCGCGCAGCACCCCGCCCAGCAGACAGGTCTTGGGCCGCCCGTCCTCGTCGCGGTTGACGTTGTGCGGGGGAAAGGCGGTCAGCGCGTGGAACTGGATCAGGTCGGCGGCCAGGGCCGGGGGCAGGGTGTCAGGCATCGGTCGTCTCCGTCTCCGGGGCGGTTTCGAAATAGGCGAGGAACAGGGTGCGGCGGACCTGCTGGCGGCGGGCGGGGTGGTGCCACGCCCGCACCACCTCGGCCAGATCCAGCAGGGGGGCCTCGTGCTTGATCAGGTGCAGCGCCCCCCGCAGCAGGCGGACGAATTCGTCCAGATCGTCCGTCGCCGCCAGTTGGCGGAAGCGGGCGTGGCTGACATGGGCCTTGGGCACATCCTTCCTGGGCGTGCCGAAGGCCCGGCCCAGGGCGTCGCCCCAGCGGGGGCTGGGCTGCCCGGTGTCGTGCTCCACATCGGCCAGCACCATGGCCAGCCGCGCGATTTCATCGTCGCCGGGGGTCCGGCTGCTCAGCGTCCACCCCAGCCGGCGCAGCAGGGTGTGGAACGACGGGACCACATAGACCTCGTCGATGGTCTGGGCGCGGCGCAGGGCGGCCCGGTCGCCCTTGCGCTTTTGCAGGTCGGCGTGCCAGCGGGCGATGGGAGGGACAGGGCCGTCCGGGCCGCTGCCGTCGGTCGGGTCAGTCATGACGCTCCCTGTTTGGGTGGTTTGGGGTGAAGGATGGCGTTGAGGCGGCGGACCAGGACGGCGCGCTCCTGCGCCAAGGCCGCATCGGTGCCCAGCGTGCCGTCGATGGGAAAGGTCTGGTCGAACAGCCTCAGCGCGGTGCCATAGGCGGCCTTGCGGAGCGTGGCCTGGATGGTGCCGGCGGTCTTCCACCGCTCCTCCTCCTCCGGCTGTTCGGCGGCGTGGGCCAGCCGGGCGGGGGCGTCCAGCACCAGCCCGTCGAGGTCGGCCAGCAGCCCATCGCGCACCTGGGCGGCCAGGGCGGCGGTTTTCTTCTTTTTGCCGCCACCACCGTCGGCGGCCTTGCCGTTGGGTTTGGGCCGTTCGAAGGCCGCGGCCCGCGCGGCGGACCCGTACAGGGCGACGGCCATCGCCGCCACCGTCGCCAGCGCCTCGGCCACCGTGGCGCCGATCCACGCGAGATCCGGGGCGGGCAGCAGCGACACGGGCATTTCCCGCTGGCTCATGCCGCCCACCGGCTTGCCGTAGAAATACTGGGCGGTGGCGCACACGCGGAACGCGCCCTTGCCGGTCAGGGCGGTGGCGGCGGGGGGGGGGGCCGCCGCGGCGCCGGGCGATGGCGGTGAGGGCCGCGGGGTGGGTGCTCATGGCGCTGCGGAACTGCGCCAGCACGGGCGGCAACAGCCGCCGCGGGGCCGAATTCCGCCCCTCCGGCGGGCTGTCCTTGAACAGCGCCGTTTCCAGCCAGTCGTCGAAGCGCAGCGGCCCCTGGGCGCGGACGAAGCCGGGGGGCTTGCCGGCATCGCCGGGGGCGTCGATGCGCGACACCGACGGCATCCACCACCCCACCCGCTGATAAGCCAGCCCCTTGGGCCAGCGGCTGTAGCCGGTGAACACCGGCCCCTCCAGCCCGGTCAGCCCGCAGCGCCCCGCCACCGGGGGCATCAGCAGATAGCGCCGCGGCATGGGGATGTGCGCCGGGTGCAGGCGCGGGCGGTCCAGCGCGCGGGCGGCCCCGTCATCGTTGCGCCCCAGCGGCATCGCCGCCAGCGTGGGATCGAGCCAGGGGAACACGCTGGCGTCCGCCGGGGCGGGCCAGGGGGATTCGCCCATGCCCTCGGCCTCCTGGGTCAGCACGTTGAGCCAGAGGCTTTCCCACAGGGTGTGGCCGGCCATCTGGTATTTGATGCTGTCGGCCCCGTGGGGCAGGCCGAGATAACCCCCGCCCCCCGGCGGAAACAGCACCATGTGAGCGTAGAGCACCGGCAGAATGGCCCCCGCCCCGATGGCGGTCAGCCCGCCGCGGCGGGTGAAGAAATCGGTATCCTGCTTCACCGCCTCCCCCGTCGGGCAGTCGGGCAGCAGGGTGGCGATGGGCTGCAGGCCGGCGGGAAGATCCTCCCCCTCGTCATCGCTGCCGGTGTCGATGGCGGCGGGCTTGGTGGCCGGGCGCTTCTTGCCCTTGGCCGGCTTGCCCGCCGCGGCCTCGGCCAGCCGTTCGGCGCTGGGCCGCACCTGCAAAGCCGGGTGGACCGGGTGGTCGATGATGAAGGCATCGCGGTAGGGGGCCAGCGCCGTTTCCAGCTCGGCCGGGGTGGGCGGGGTGGCCAGCCGCCGCACCCAATCCGCGTTGTTCCGCGGGGCCAGCGCCGCCTGAAGAACATCCCGCAGCAGAAAGTGAAAACCGATGTCGGCCAGCGGGTGCCCGAACCGCACGGCCAGCACGGGGTCGTCGTCGTAATCCGCCGTGATCGTCAGCGGCGTTGCCAGACCGGGACCGGACCGGCGCACCACCGGGACCGGCTGGGTGAGGAAATCGAGTGTGGCGGGCGGCATGGGCACCCCTTGACAATGGAACGTCTTTGGAAAAATCATCAACCAAGGCGAGTGCATGATAGCCAAAGACATTGCAACGGCAAGGGCTCGGTGGGAATTTTATCGCCTATGACGTTTGTGATGCGGCAATCATTCTCATAAAGAGAGCTCATGGCGGGGGTTGACATGGCAGGATTCGGCAATCCGCTGATTTTTCAGCGGTGGGGAAAGGCCCGGTGGGCGGAGGTGTGCCACCTGTTGCCGTTTCACATGCTGGATACCGCCGCCGTTCTCGACGTGGGGCTGCGGCGGCGGCCCCGTCTTTTCCACACCCTGGCCGACGGGCTGGGCATGGAGCGGGACACGGCACGGGCCATGCTGCTGACCCTGATGGCGCTGCACGACATCGGCAAGGTGGCCGCCGCCTTCCAGGGCCTCAATCCGGCGGCGTCCCGGCGGGTGGGGGCGGTGATTCCCGGCCAGACCGCCGTCACCGGCATCCGCCACGACGCCATGGGACAGGCCATCCTGGTGGAGCGGCTGCCCGAGGTGCTGGTGGAGCAGGGCTTCCCCGACGATCTGGCGTTCTGGCCCGACGTGGCGCTGCTGTGCGCCATCGCCACCGGCCACCACGGGCGGCCCGCCATCGACGCCGAACTGTCCCGGTTGCAGGGGGCCAGCCGGCGCGTCACGTCCGCCGATCTGGCGGTGGCCGATGGGCTGATCGCCGCCATGGCCGGGCTGTTCGGCTGGCGCGGCGGGCTGCCCGATCCGGCGGGGCTGCGGCGGCTGTCGCCGTTGCTGAACGGGCTGTTCACCCTGTGCGACTGGCTGGGATCATCGGACGCCTTCGACCCGCGGGAGGCGCCGTGCGATCTCGAAAGTTATTATCGTGATACCGCGCTGGTGCGGGCGGCGGCGGTGCTGGATGCGGTGTGCCCGGCCCCCTTCACCGAGCGGGAGGTATGCCCGGCCACCGCCTTTTCCGGCCTGTTTCCCACCCTGGGGCGGCCCACGCCGCTGCAAGCTCTGGCGGACCGGCTGTTCACCGCCGACGCCTTGCCCGACGGGCCGCTGCTGGTGGTGATCGAAGACCTGCCGGGGGCGGGCAAGACCGAGGCCGGCGACCTGATCGTCCATCGGCTGCTGGCCGGGGGCCGCGCCGACGGCGCCTATTTCGCCCTGCCCACCATGGTCACGGCGGACGCCGCCTTTGCGCGGAAATTCGTCCGCACCCCCGGCGGGGAGGATGAGCTGACGCTCACCCAACACCTGTTCCGCGGGGGGGCGCAGACGGTGCTGGCCCACAGCCGCCGGCACCACAACCCGGCCTTCCGCACCGCCCCCACCCGTGCCGGGGTGGAGGAGGGGGCGGGGATGGCGGTGGTGTGGTTCGCGCTGTCGTCCCGCCGCGCGCTGCTGGCCGATCTGGGGGTGGGCACCGTCGATCAGGCGCTGGCCGGCGCCCTGCGCGCCCGCCACGCCATGGTGCGGCTGGCCGGGCTGTGGCGCAAGGTGCTGCTGGTGGACGAGGTGCACGCCTATGACGGCTACATGCGCGCGCTGCTGGAATCGCTGCTGCGCTGGCACGGCATGATGGGCGACCCGGTGGTGCTGATGTCGGCGACCCTGCCCAGCGGGCCGCGGGCGGCGCTGATCCGCGCCTATGCCGAGGGGGCCGGGTGGGGCGACGTGGCGGCCATGGCCGCCCGCACCCGGCCCGGCGCCTATCCGCTGCTGACCCTGGTCAGCCAGCAGGGCATCGCCCAGCACCCTGCCGATCCCGTCCCCGGCCCCGGCACCCGCCCCGTGCGGTTCGAGGCGGTCCATGACGAGGATGCCGTGGCCGCCCGCATCGCCGCGTGGCTGGCCGCGGGGCGCAGCGTCGTGTGGTTCCGCAACACCGTCGGCGATGCGGTGGCGGCGTGGGAGCGCATGGCCGACCACGATCCGCTGCTCTATCACGCCCGCTTCCTGCCCGCCGACCGGGCCGCGCGGGAAACGGCGCTGCTGGCCGCCGTGGGTAAGACGGCGGACCCGGCGGCCCGCCGCGGGCGGCTGGTCATCACCACCCAGGCCGCCGAACAGAGCCTGGATCTGGACGCGGACGAGATGGTGATCGACCTCGCCCCCGTGGATGCGGTGATCCAGCGTCTGGGCCGCCGCCGCCGTCACGCCCGCACCGCCGCCGGTGCCCTGATGGGGGAGGGCGGCGAGGACGGGCGGCCCGACAGCCCCGTGCTGCTGCTGTGCCCGCCGCTGGAAAACCCGCGCGATGGCTGGTACGCCCGCACCTTCCGCCGGGCGGCGGTGATCTATGACGACGACGCCCGGCTGTGGCTGTCGGCGCTGTATCTGCTGCACCCGGACCGCATACCGGCACGGGCGGCGGGGGCGGGGCCGCTGGTGCTGGCCCGCGACCTGCGCCCGCTGATGGATGCGGTCTACGCCGACCCGCCGGCCGGCGCGCCCGAGGCCCTGTTGAAAAGCCATGACAGCGCCCAGGGCAGCGCTGCCGCCGAGCGCGCCGCCGGCCTGCGCGCCCGCCTGACCTTCCGCGAGGGGCTGCTGGAGGATTGGACCAAGGGGGCCGAGTGTCCCGACACCGGCCTGGACGAGCCGCGCACCCGGCTGATCGACGGTTACACGGTGATCCTGGCGGTGGTGGAGGACGGCGCGCCGCGCCTGCTGGGCCACGCCCCCGGCGGCACCCCCGCGCCCGACGCCGCCCAATGCCGCAGCCCGCTGCCGGCGCCGCCGCAGCCGGGGCAGGAAGATTTGGTGAAGGCCCTGGCCGCCACGCTGCCGGAGGAGACCGCCCGCCTGCTGACGCCCGGCACCGTGGTGTTCCTGACCCGGCGGGAGGAGGACGGCACCTGGACCACCCCGCCCCTGGACACCCCGCGGGGCCGCCGCCGCCTGCGCTACGGCCCCATCCGCGGGCTGGAGATCGTCACCGCCGGTTAGGGAAGAACCGCGCGCCGCAGCCGGCGCCAATGGGTGACCTCCTGCGCCACGCCTGCGGCATCCGCCTTCATGAAGCGCCGGTAGGCCCGGCCCGTGGCGGGGAAGAACATCAGCCGCCGGCCCAGCGTGCCGCCCAGATCCCGGCCCGTCAGCGTCAGGCCGGCGCGGGCCACATAGTCCAGGGCGAAGGCCACATTGTCGGCGCCGATGTCCTGGCCCGCCTCGATCACACGGGCGCCGCCGAACAGCTTCACCTCCAGCCGGTCCCGCACGGCCCCGGCGGCGGTCACCGCGTCCAACAGCGTGTCCATGGCCGCCGCGCCATAGCGGCAGGGGCTGTGCGCCCCCTCGGCCCCCGCCGGGGCGCCGGGCAGCAGGAAATGGTTCATGCCGCCCACCCGCGCCACCGGGTCGTGAACGCACGCCGCCACGCACGACCCCAGCACCGTCGTCACCATCTCGTCGGGCCGGCGGCACACCCGCCATTCGCCCAGCGTGATGGGAATGGCGTTGGCCTTGAAATCCGGGTCGAAATAGCCGGTGCCGGACGGGCGGGGGTGCGCGCCGCGTCTGTCGCTCCTGTCCGCCATCCGGCCCCTGCCGCCTTTTCCCCGGAATGAACAACGCCGCCCGGGGATGCCGGGCGGCGTTGTCGAACTCAGTCACCGGAAACGGCCCGCAGACCGTCGCCCACGCCGATCCAAAAGGATCAGAGCAGGGAGATCCAGGTGGCTTCGCGGCCCTTCGGGGCCTCCTGCACGCGCATGTGAACGCGCTGGCCGGCTTCGAGCTGCATCAGGTTGCAGCGGCGCAGCACGCTCTTGTGGACGAACACGTCCTTGCTGGCGTCGTCGGCGGTGACGAAGCCGAAGCCTTTGTCGGGCTTGAACCACTTCACGGTGCCCGACATTTCCAGCGACGGCCCCGACGGCTCGGAGTAACCGCCCTGGTCGTAATCGTTCCGGTCATACCCGCCACGGTCATAGCCGCCGCGGTCGTACCCGCCACGGTCATAACCACCGCGTTCGTACCCGCCACGGTCATAACCACCACGGTCATAACCACCACGGTCGTACCCGCCGCGGTCGGCGCCGCGGGAATTCGACGAAGGTGCGGCCTCGTTCAGAACCTCGACGATCCGGGTCACCTGCGGACCCTTGGGGCCCTGGGTGATCTGGCAGAGGATTTCCGTGCCGTCACCCAGCTCCTGCAAGCCGGCGCGGTTCAGGACAGAAATGTGAAGAAAAGCATCCGGGGTACCATCCACCGGAGCGACGAAACCAAATCCCTTCGTGACATTGAACCACTTCACGAGGGCCTTGGCCTGGACGCCATCATCATAGGACATGGCGTTGTGCTGATTGAAACGAGACAAGTGTCCGAAACCTTCGACCGAGCGCGGCGCGCAGTTAAGCCTAAGCGGCACCGGGCCTCTTCATTCATCCCCACGCCCCGATGACGGGGGACGCCACACAAGACCCTGCACCCGAGACGATATTAGGCACAGACGAAAGGGACACTCCAGTGTAATTTCATCCCGCGGGCACTCCCGTGCGATGAAACGCCATTTGGTCGCGGTGCGGGCGGGGGAATGCCCGCGGGGCGGCTTGCCGGGCCGGCGGCGCACCCCCATCTGCACGGGGACAAGGATACAATCCGACACCGAAACGACCGTGGAAACGCCGGGTCACCCCCGGCGATCCCCTATGGTGGAACGGGACGGACAATGGGAGGACTATGAAGATGGGCGAGGCCGCCACGCCGTTGGGCATACATCCCTGGGACCATTCCTATCCGCGGGAAGTTTCGTGGGCGGAACCGCTGCCCCTGCGGCCGCTTTTCGCCCTGCTGGACGACTCGGTGGCGCGTTTCCCGGACCGTCCGGCCATGGATTTCCTGGGCAAACGCACCGATTACCGCACGCTGTCCGGTCTTGTGGACCGCACGGTCCGCGGGTTGCAGGACATGGGTGTGCAAAAGGGCACGCGGGTCGGTCTTTTCCTGCCCAACACACCCTATTACGTCATCGCCTATTTCGCCGTTCTCAAGGCCGGCGGGACGGTGGTCAACTTCAACCCCCTCTACGCCGAGCGGGAACTGGCGGCCCAGATCGCCGACAGCGGTGTGGAGACCATGGTCACGCTCGACCTGGGCGTGCTGTACGGCAAGATGGCGCGCATGCTGGAGGAGGGGCGGCTGAAACGCGTCGTCGTCTGCCCCATGGCCGGCATCCTGCCGTTCCCGAAGAACTGGCTGTTCCCCATCGTCAAGCGGCGGGAGGTGGCGCGCATCCCCCGCGACGAACGCCACATCCCGTTCGCCCGGCTGACCGCCAACGACGGGCGCTTCACCCCCGTGGCCATCGACCCGGCCAACGACGTGGCGGTGCTGCAATACACCGGCGGCACCACCGGCGTGCCCAAGGGCGCCATGCTGACCCACCACAACGTGGCGGCGAACGCCGAGCAGTGCTGCCGCTGGTTCGTCGGCGCCCGGCCGGGGCAGGAAAAGATGCTGGGGGTGCTGCCGTTCTTCCACGTCTTCGCCATGACGGCGGTGATGAACCTGGCCATCCGGCTGGGGGGCGAGATCATCATGCTGCCCCGCTTCGACCTGGATCAGGTGATGCAGACCATCAACGACAAGAAGCCGACGCTGTTTCCCGCGGTGCCCACCATCTACACCGCCATCAACCACCACAAGGATCTCGCCCGTTACGACCTGTCGTCGGTCCGCTATTGCCTGTCGGGCGGCGCCAGCCTGCCGGCGGAGGTTCGGGATGCGTTCGAGCGGCTGACCGGCTGCGTGCTGGTGGAGGGCTACGGGCTGTCGGAAGCCTCCCCCGTGGTGACCTGCAACCCGATCCACCCCACCGACAAGCAGGGGACCATCGGCCTGCCGCTGCCGGGCACGGTGGTGGAAATCGTCAGCCTGGACGAACCCCGCCGGGTGCTGCCCGCCGGCGAAAAGGGGGAGGTCTGCGTCCGGGGGCCGCAGGTGATGAAGGGCTATTGGAACAAACCCTATGAGACCGAGATTACTCTGATCGACGGCCGTCTGCACACCGGCGACGTGGGCGTGATGGACGCCGACGGCTACGTCACCATCGTCGATCGCATCAAGGACATGATCCTGTGCAGCGGTTTCAACGTCTATCCCCGCAATGTGGAGGAAGCCATCTATCTGCATCCGGCGGTCGCCGAATGCGTGGTGGCCGGCGTTCCCGACGCGTACCGCGGGCAGACGGTGAAAGCCTATATCCGCATTGCCGATGGACACACGCTGAACAAGGAGGCGCTGCTGGCCTTCCTCAAGGACAAGCTGTCGCCCATCGAGATGCCCAAGATCGTGGAGTTTCGCGGCGATCTGCCCAAGACCATGATCGGCAAGCTCTCCCGCAAGGCTTTGCTGGAAGAGGAGGAGGCGCGCCGCCGGGCCGGGCAGGAGAGCGCCTGAGCCGCCGCCGCGCGATGCGGCTTTTCCGGCTGCATCTGGTGGTTTATGGGGTGGTGCTGATGGCGGCGGGGGCCGGGTTCGGGCGGTGGCTGGTGTGGCCGGCGCTGGCCGGATGGGGCACCGCCCTGGCGCTCCACGCCGCCGTGCAGGAACCGGAACGGAGACGGTGGGAATGAGCGGAACCGAAACGGGCGCGCGCACCGCGGTGCGGGCGGTGATCGCCGGGCGGGTGCAGGGCGTATGGTACCGCGGCTGGACGGTGGAGCAGGCCACCGCCCGCGGCCTGTCCGGCTGGGTGCGCAACCGGTCCGACGGGGCGGTGGAGGCGCTGTTCGCCGGCCCGGCGGACCGGGTCGCTTCCATGCTCGCCGCCTGCCGCGGCGGCCCGCCCATGGCGGTGGTGCGCAGCGTGGAGACCGAACCCGCCGCCGATCCGGGACCGGGAGTGTTCGCACAGCGCGCGACGGTGTGAGGCGGCCCCACCTCACCCTTCGGCGAAGCACCCGGCCAGGAACACCCGCACGCTGTGGCGGACATACTCCTCCGCCGCGTCCACATCCACCCGGTAGCCCGGCATGGTCAATTGCCGCAGGATGCGCGAGCCGAGGATCATGCTGAAGAAGATCTCGGCCTTGGCGTCGGCATCGCCGATCCGCCGTCCGTCGCCCGTGGGGGCGGCGCGCAGGTACTCGGCGATCTTCTGGATGCCGCGTTCCTGCCCCATGGCCTGGAACTCCCCGGCGATGTCGGGGATGCGCCGCCCCTCCGACACCAGGGTGTGGACGATGGCGATGGTCTTGGGGTCGGCCAGGGTGCGGATGATGTGAAGCCCGATGCGGGCCAGCCCCTCGGCAAGGCTCAGGCGCGACAGACCGGTGTTTTCCTCCAGGATGCGGACCATCTCCCCCTGAATGCGGTTGCAATGCTCCTTCATCAGGGCGCGGAACAGCCCGTCCTTGTCGCCGAAGCGGGTGTAGAGGGTGGTGCGCGACCCGCCGGCCCGGCCGATGATGTCGTTCAGCGACGTGGCCTCGAACCCCTTTTCCACGAACAGGGCCGCCGCCGCTTCCAACTGCGCCTGCGCGCGTTCCTCTCCCCGGCGCTGGGGGCGTTTCGTCGTGCGGCTGTCGGGGGGGCGGGTATCGGTTTTGGGCATGGCGGCGCCTGTGTCGGGTTTCTTGTGCGTCGGGGGGAACGGGTGTATTCTTGGCATAAATTGATACCGTATGGTATCGTATTGATGATATCGGATTGTCTTGGCGGACATCATGACCGACGGTTCAACCGGCGTCGAACGGCCCATCATCATCAAGCGCAGGCGCAAGGGCGGCCACGATGGTCACCATGGCGGCGCGTGGAAGGTGGCCTACGCCGATTTCGTCACCGCCATGTGGGCGTTCTTCATCCTGCTGTGGCTGCTGAACACCATCAATTCCGAGCAGCGCAAGGGCATCGCCGAGTATTTCGCCCCGGTGGCGGTCAGCCAGGAAACATCGGGGGCCGGCGGGCTGCTGGGCGGCCGGTCCATCACCGCACCGGGGGCGCAGAGCACGCCGTCGTCGCCCATCACCCCCGACACCCCATCCACCACCCAGCCCCCGGCCATGCCCGAGGGGGAGGAGGACGGCACGGGGCTGGACGGGCAGCGGGCCGAGGAGAGCCGTTTCGCCTATCGCGGGCGGGTGGAGCACGCCGCGGAGGCCGCCGCCGTTCCCCCGCAACGCCCCGGTGAATCCCTGGAGGATTTCGCCGCCCGCGTGCAGGAAGCCGCGAAGACGCCCCCCGCCGCCGACGCGGCTGCGGACGCAGAGGCCCAAGCGGAGGCGGCGGCGTTCCAGAACGCCGCCGCCGAGATCCGCCAGTCCCTGCAGGCGGTGCCGGACCTGGAGCCGCTGGCCCGCAACCTGCTGATCGACCAGACGGCGGAGGGCCTGCGCATCCAGATCGTGGATGGGGACCGGGTGGCGATGTTCCCCAGCGGCTCGGCCCAGATGTACCCCCAGACCCGGCAGGTGATGCTGCTGCTGGCGCGGGTGCTGGCCAAGGTGCCCAACCGCATGGTCATCACCGGCCACACCGACGCCAGCGCCTTTGCCGCCGATGCGGGGCGCGACAACTGGTCGCTGTCGTTCGAACGGGCCAACGCCCTCAAGCGGGTGCTGGTGGCCGCCGGGGTGGGGGAGGGGCGGGTGCAGGACATCGCCGGGCGCGCCGACCGCGACCTTCTGGTGCCCGATCAGCCCAATTCGCCGCGCAACCGGCGGGTCAGCATCGTTCTGTTGCGGGAGCGGGGCGGCATGGACGCCGCCGGCCCGGCGGAGGGTGCGGAAAGCCCCCCGCCCGAAAGGCCGGTGCCGTTTACTCGCTGACCACCTTGGCCAGGGGGGAGGCGGTGCCGCCCTGGCTCAGTTGCTGGTAACGGTCCAGCACCCAGCGCAGATGGGTCTTCATGGCCTCCGCCGCCCCTTCGCCCTGGTGGTTGGCGATGGCGTCGCGGATGGCGCGGTGGTGATTGAGCATCAGTTCCTCCTGCCCTTCGATGAAGGGGGGGGAGTGGTGGAATTCCACCATATGACTCAGGATGTCGCGCACGGTCGCCAGGATGTGCAGATAGACCGGGCTGGCCGCGGCCTGAGCAATGGCAACGTGGAAATCCATGTCGTCGCGGCCATGGTTGCGCCCCGGCTGGGCCATGGCGTCCACCACGCGGGTGATGGCGTCGATCTGGTCCGGCGTCGCACGCTCGGCGGCCCGGCGGGCGGCCCAGCTTTCCATGGCGATGCGCAGTTCCAGAAGATCGTACAGGTTGTCCAGCTTGGCCCGCACCATTTCGGTGAGCGCGCCGTCCATCACGCCCGCCGACGACACCACGCGGGTGCCGCCGCCCTGGACCGCGGTCAGGAACCCTTGCGTCTTCAGCTTTTGCAGGGCCGCACGCACCGACACGCGGGACACATGCAATTGTTCGGCAAGCTGCCGCTCGCCGGGCAGCCGCTGTCCGGGTACGAGATCGCCCCGGCCGATGCGGTCCAGCAACTGTTCAGCAACCCAATCGGAGATACGCCGCGTCGGATCATGCCCCGCGGCTGGGCCAGCGTCGGCCACGCCCATGGTTTCACCTCTTTCCTTCGGCATAGGCTAACTCGCTGGTATCGCAGCGTCAACGCGGATGCCGCACATGCGGCAAACAGTGCAAAGAATTTGCAATCTTCCAGCCTCTCCCGGCAGGCGAACACGATCATGACGGGTGCCGCCGCCCGGACGGACCGGGAATAGGGAGGAGGTGGGACCGGCGGCGGGCGTCGCCGTTTTATAACCGTTCCAGCCGATGGCTGTCAGCGATGCCCGCCCGCATGGCACCCGTGCAGCGACGGGTGCCGGGGTGTTGGTGGAAAATTAGAATTTTCTAAGGAAGGTGTCATTCGCAGAAGGCGGTGCACACCTGCTTGGAATTCACCGATCCGCCGGCGTTGATGTAGCACATGCGGAAATCCTCGGCGCACGACTTCTCGCAATTGTCCTCGTTGCAGCGCCACTCGCTGACGAAGCTTTCGGGGGAACGCTTCAGCGGTTCCTTCTTGGCGTTCCGCTCGGCCACGTACTGCTGATATTCCATCATGCCGCGGGACCGGGCATCGCTCAGGCACACCTGCTTTTCCAGGCGGCAGTTCTGGCGGCACATGTTCTGATTCTGCTGGCACTGGTTGACCATCATCTTCCCCTGCGACGATTTCGGCGGGGTGAAGTGGTAGCGGGTTTCCATGACCGGCCCGCACGCGGTCAGCGTCAGCCCCAACGAAAGACAAAGAACGGCAAATCGCAGCAGGCGGGTCATGGGGGCCTCGTTTGGGTTAAGGAATGGGTAAGGTCTTTCCTCCTTAACAACATAACCAAGGGCATACCAGCGAGGACATGGCTTCCAGCCCCGCCCGGACGGCACTAAATTGACGCTCATGCCTCCGCCCTTTCCCCGCTGTCCCGCGCCATCCCCGACCATGCCCGTTCCGACCGCCCCCGTTCCGTCCAAGGCCCCGCCGCCGCCGTTGCTGGGGCCGGACGACCCGCCGCCCGTCAGCGTGCTCAACCCCGGCTCGACGGTGCCGGTGGTGCTGGTGTGCGATCACGCGGGCCGCGCCATCCCGGCGTCGCTGGGGCGGCTGGGGCTGGCGGCGGCGGATCTCGACCGCCACATCGCGTGGGACATCGGGGCGGCGGCGGTGACGCACCGGCTGGCCGGACGGTTCGGGGCGGCGGCGGTGCTGGCGAATTATTCGCGGCTGGTGATCGATGCCAACCGCGCGTTGCACGATCCCACCGCCATCCCGGTGATCAGCGACGAGGTGGTGATCCCCGGCAACCGCGCCATCGACGCCCACGAACAGGACCGGCGGGTGGCGGCGCTGTTCACCCCCTATCACGACGCCATCGCGGCCCTCATCGCCGGCCACCGGGCGGCGGGGCGGGTGCCGGCGCTGGTGTCGGTGCACAGCTTCACCCCGGTCATGCGCGGCTTCGCCCGCCCGTGGCAGGTGGGGGTGTTGTGGGATTACGACCCGCGCATCCCGGTGCCGCTGATGGAGCGGCTGCGGGCGGGCGGGCGGTGGTGCGTGGGCGACAACGAGCCCTATTCCGGCCGCGGCACGCTGGGCGGCACGGTGGAAACCCACGCCATCCCCGCCGGCCTGCCCAACGTGCTGATCGAGATCCGCCAGGATCTCATCGCCGACGACGCGGGTGCCGGGGAATGGGCGGCGGTGCTGGGCGACGCGCTGGCCCCCATCCTGGCCGATCCCGCGCTCTACACGGCGACACTCTACCCGCGGGAGCAGCCGGCATGACCACCGAACCGGATTTCACCATCGGCATCGAAGAGGAATATCTGCTGGTGGACCGGCGGTCGCGCGACATCGTGCCGTCCCCGCCCGAGGCGATGCTGGCTGCCTGCCAGGATCTCGCCCCCGGCCAGATCCACCCGGAATTCCTGCGCTGCCAGATCGAGGTCGGCACCCCCGTCTGCGCCACGGTGCAGGAGGCACGCGCCGAGCTGGCCCGCCTGCGCGGCATCGTCGCCGGGGTGGCCGATGCCTATGGGCTGGCGCCCATCGCCGCCTCCACCCACCCGTTCGCGGCGTGGGAGCCGCAGCGGCCCACCGACCGCGACCGTTACAACATGCTGGCCCGCGACCTGGGCGCGCCGGCCCGGCGGCTGATGATCTGCGGCATGCACGTGCATGTGGGGCTCAACGACGACGATTTGCGCATCGACCTGATGAATCAGGTGCGCTATTTCCTGCCCCACCTGCTGGCGCTGGCCACGTCCTCGCCGTTCTGGCGCGGGCGGCCCATGGAGCGCAAATCCTACCGCCTGTCGGTGTGGCACGAGCTGCCGCGCACCGGCATGCCCGACCGGTTCGAGAGCTATGGCGAATATCTGCACCATGTGAACGTGCTGGTGCGCGCCGGCGTGATCGAGGATGCGACGAAGCTGTGGTGGGACATCCGCCCGTCCAGCCGCTTTCCCACGCTGGAGATGCGCATCACCGACATCTGCACCCGGCTGGACGATGCGGTGACGGTGGCGGCGTTCTACCGCTGCCTGCTGCGGATGCTGTGGCGGCTGAAGCTGAAGAACGTCACCTGGCGCCCCTACCGCAACCTGCTGATCGGTGAGAACCGCTGGCGCGCCCAGCGCTATGGCTTCGACGAGGGGTTGGTGGATTTCGGGCGGGGGCAGATCGTGCCCTACGCCGACCTTCTCGAGGAAATGCTGGGTCTGGTGCGGGAGGACGCCGAGCATTTCGGTTGCGTGGCAGAGCTGGAGAACGCCCGCGGCATCCTGGCCCGCGGCACCAGCGCCCACCGGCAGGTCGCCCTTTATGAACAGGCGCTGGAGGACGGCGAAACCGGGTGGGAGGCTTTGGCCCGCGTGGTGGATTGGCTGATCGACGAAACCGTGGTGGGAGTCACGCCGCTGTCGCCCCCATCGCCGCCCGTGGCGGGGTAGGGGCGGTGCCGCCGCTGCTGTCGGTGGCCGGGCTGCTGACCCCGGTGGTGCGCGCGGCCAGCCTGTGGCTCGACCCCGGTGAATGTCTGGCGGTGGAGGGGGCGTCCGGGTCCGGCAAATCCCGGCTGCTGCGCGCCATCGCCGATCTCGACCCCAACAGCGGCGACGTGCGGCTCGACGGGCTGTTGCGCAGCGCCATGCCCGCCCCGCGCTGGCGCCGTCTGGTCACCTATGTCTGGCCCGACGCCGGGTGGTGGACCGACCGGGTGGGCGATCATTTTTCCGATGAAGGGGCAACGGCGGACCTGCTGCCGCGTCTGGGGTTGCCTCCCGCGGCGCTGGGCTGGCCGGTGGCGCGGGCCTCTACCGGCGAGCGGCAGCGGCTGGCGCTGGCCCGCGCGCTGGTGCAACACCCCCGCGTGCTGCTGCTGGACGAGCCCACCGGCGCCCTGGACCCCGCGGCGACGGCGCTGGTGGAGGCGGTGCTGCGGGAGCGGATGGCCGCCGGCACCGGCATCATCCTGGTCACCCACGACGCCGGACAGGCCGCGCGTCTGGCCCGCCGCCGCATGCGGGTGGCCGACGGCATGGTCCGGGATGTGGCCGAGGGGGACGGGACGGAGGGCGGCGCGCCATGCCGCTGATTTCGCTGTCCTATGGCGATCTGGCCCTGGCGGCGCTGCTGCTGCTGGTCAACGGCGGGGTATCGCTGGCCCTGTCGCTGGGGCTGGCCCGCCCGCTGGCCATCGCCGCGGTGCGGATGGTGGTGCAGTTGTCGCTGGTGGCGCTGGTGCTGAAACAGCTTTTCGCCCTGCAATCGCCATGGCTGACGCTGGGGGCGGCGCTGGCCATGGGGCTGTTCGCCGGGCAGGAGATCATGGCCCGCCAGGACCGCCGGCTGTCGGGCGGCTGGACCTATGGCCTGGGCACCGGCTCGATGGTGGTGGCGGCAACGCTGGTGATGCTGCTGGGGCTGCTGGCCGCGGTGCGGCCCGACCCGTGGTACGACGCCCGCTACGCCATTCCCATGCTGGGGATGGTGCTGGGCAATGTGATGAGCGGGGTGTCGCTGGCGCTCAACGCCCTGACCACCGCCGTGGTCCGCGACCGCGCCGCCATCGAGGCGCGGCTGGCCCTGGGTGCCACGCGGTGGGAGGCGCTGGGCACCGTCCACCGCCACGCGCTGCGCATGGGGATGATGCCCATCGTCAACGCCATGTCGGCCACCGGGCTGGTGTCCATCCCCGGCATGATGACCGGCCAGATCCTGGGCGGCGTCGATCCGCACGAGGCGGTGAAGTACCAGATCCTCATCATGTTCCTGCTGGCCGGGGCCAGCGGTGTCGGCGTGCTGCTGGCGACCACCGGGGCGGTCTACCGCCTGACCGACCCGCGGCACCGGCTGCGGGGGGAACGGCTGACGGTCAGAGGTGCGGCTGACGGGTCACGGTGAAATCCACCTTCCCGTCGGCGTGGTGGGTGAGGATCCACACGGTGTGGAAATCGTCGCCCTCCCACTTCGCCGGAACGTCGGCGGGCGGGGCGCCCAGCGCCAGGGCCAGCTTGGGCAGCATCCCGTGATGCCAGCACACCAGCACCGTGGCCCCGGCATAGGGTGGCTGCGCCAGCAGGGCCGGCACGGCGGCCACGTCGTCGTCGGCGATGGTGTGGGCGAACGGCAGCCCGCGGATCAGCGTGATCGGCGTCACCGTTTCGATGGGGCGGACGCTGTTCGCGGAGGGCGCGGTCGCCACCACCGCCGCGATGGGGTCCGCCCCCTTGGGCACCAGGGCCGGCAGGGTGTCGGTGATGGCGCAGGCCCGCGCCCATCCCTTGGCCGAGAGGTTGGGATCGGTGTCGTCGTCGGGCTTCTCGCCGTGGCGGATCAGCAGAACGGTCTTGGGCGTAGAGGCGGGCGTGGACATCGGCGCGTTTCCCCGGAAAATCGTTTGTAGGCCCGATGGTAGGGAGATAACGGAGAGGAGGAAACGTGAAAACCCGCGTGGGATGTGGCGGCCTTGTCCATACCACCGGGCAACCCCCTCCCCCTGCCGGATACGGCCCACGGCTGAGAGGCTCTCTCCATGGAGGGGCTACTCACTGCGCAGATATCTAACTTATTGATATAAAATACCTTATTTCGTCGTCATTCCCGCGAAAGCGGGAATCCAGGCGTGAGCCGCGATTAGCGGCGATATGAATCGCCTGAGGTTTTAGCGATGGAAACACCTTCTGGATTCCAGCCTTCGCTGGGATGACGATGAAAAGTTATTTTATATCAGTATGTTGCATAATGTGTGCAATGCGTGGCTCCCCAGAGGCGAGAGGAGGATTGCACGCGGCCTGTCAGCCCCGCACCGCCGCCACCGCCCCGTCCACCGCCCACGGCGGGGTGTCGAAGGCGGTGACGAAGCGCACCGACGCGCCGTCCCAGCGGTGGCACAGATAGCCCGCGGCCTCCAGCCGGGTCAGAACGGTGTCGGGCAGGGGTACGAAGACCTCGTTGGCCTCCACCGGGTGGACGGGCGGGTAGCCGGCGGCGGTCAGGCCATCGGCCAGACGGCGGGCCTGGGTGTTGGCGTGGGCGGCCAGACGCAGCCACAGGCCGTCCGTCAGCCACGCCTCCACCTGTGCGGAGACGAAGCGCATCTTCGATACCAGATGCCCGGCCCGCTTGCGGCGGAAGGCCAGACCCTCGGCACGGGCGGGGTCGAACACCACCAGAGCTTCGGCCATCATCGCCCCGCCCTTGGTGGCGCCCAGCGACAGCATGTCCACCCCCGCCCGCCACGTCACGTCGGCGGGGGAACAGCCCAGATGGGCCACGGCGTTGGCGAACCGCGCCCCGTCCATGTGGACCGACAGGCCGAAACCGCGGGCCGCCGCACTCAGGGCCGTGATTTCATCGGGGGTGTAGACGGTGCCGGCCTCCGTCGCCTGTGTGATGCTCAGGGCCGCGGGCTGGGCGTGGTGGACAATGCCGATGCCGGCCCGCTCCAGCGCCGCCGTCACCGTGTCCGGGGTCAGCTTGCCGTGGGCGCCGGGCAGCCCCACCAGCTTGGCGCCGCCGGTGAACGCCTCCGGCGCGTTACATTCGTCGGCGGTGATGTGGCTTTCCTCGTGGCACAGCACCGCCCCCCACGGCGGCACCAGCCCGGCCAGCGCCAGCGCGTTGGCGCCTGTGCCGGTGACCAGCGGGAACACCGCCACCTCCCGCTCGAACAGGGCGGAAAGCTGCGCCGTCAGCCGGGCGGTCCAGGGGTCGGCGCCATAGGACGGGGCGGTGCCGGTGGACGCCGCCGTCAGCGCCGCCATCACCGCCGGGGCCACCCCGGCCACGTTGTCGCTACGGAAATCGTAACCGCGGGGAAGGGGGCCGGTCATGGCGGGGGCTTTCGTGTCCGGTTACGGCGTCTTGGCGCCGGTGGTCAGGGTGGGGGTCACCCCGCCCGTGCGGGGGTCGAGGGTGTAGAGCCGGTCGGGGCCGTCGGGGATGCTCACCTGCACCACCACGCGGTTGCCGGTGGACACCATGCCGGCGATGCGGGCACCTTGGGGCAGGCCCAGAGCCACCTCGCCGCCGGGGGCGGGGGTGACGGTGCGGTCCTCAACCGCCTCGCGTGCATCCTTGGCGGCGTCGCGGGCTTCGTGGTTGGTGAAGCGCTTGACGACCTCCACCCCCAGATAGGCATATCCGGCCAGAATGAACACACCCATGATGATCATAGCCGCTTTGAGAACGCGCACGATAGGGAATCCGATCCGGTGAACAGGGACGAAGAACACGCCGCCAGCCTCCCGGACGATGCCCTTGCGGGCCTGGACGCCGACCTGGACGACGAGGATGCCGCCGCCGGCGGGGCCGCGGAGCATCACAGCGTCACCGTCACGGCGGACACGGCGGGCGCGCGGCTCGACAAGCTGCTGGCCGACGGCATCGCCGGCCTGTCGCGGTCGCGGGTCCAGGCCCTGATGGAACAGGGCCGGGTGGTGGCCGATGGCCGGACCATAACCGACGCCTCCCAGCGGGTCAAACCCGGCCAGACCTTCGCCGTCACCATTCCCGCCGCCGCCGCCCCGGTGCCCCGGCCCCAGGATATCCCCCTGGCCGTGGTGTACGAGGATGCCGACGTGCTGGTGCTGGACAAGCCGGCGGGCATGGTGGTCCACCCCGCCGCCGGCAATCCCGACGGCACGCTGGTCAACGCCCTGCTGTTCCATTGCGGCGCCAGCCTGTCGGGCATCGGCGGGGTACGCCGCCCCGGCATCGTCCACCGGCTGGACAAGGACACCAGCGGCCTGATGGTGGTGGCCAAGAACGACCGCGCCCACCACGGGCTGACCGCGCAATTCGCCGACCGCAGCCTGTCGCGCACCTACCGCGCGCTGGTCTGGGGCATCCCGTCCCCGGCGAAGGGCCGGATCGAGGCGCCCATCGGCCGCTGCCCCACCGACCGCAAGCGCATGGCGGTGACCGCCCACGGCGGCAAGCCCGCCGCCACCCGCTACCGCGTGGTCCGCGCGTTCGAGGGCGCCAAGCGCGGCCAGGGGGTGGCGCTGGTGGAATGCACCCTGGAAACCGGGCGCACCCACCAGATCCGCGTGCACATGGCCCACATCGGTCACCCGCTGGTGGGCGATGCGCTCTACAGCCGCGGGCGCACGGGGCGGGCCGGCGGCGCCAACGCCGGCAGCCTGCCCGACGCGGTGCGCGATGCGCTGACCGGCTTTCCGCGCCAGGCGCTGCACGCCGCCGCCATCCGCTTTGTCCATCCCGGCAGCGGGGAGGTGGTGAGTTTCGATTCGCCCTTGCCGGAGGATTTCACGGCCCTGTTGCACAGTCTGGAATCGATTTAGGTGGACGTACCCCTTTTTGAATGCGGGATATTGCCCCATATAGAACCCGGCACCTTGGCAATAGGCCGGGTGCGGGCGTAGACTCCCCGGCAAACGGCCGCCGGGGCGCCCGCCAGTATGGCGCAGCACAACCCCAGGGCCGAAGGAGAGAAGGGTCCGTCACGCATGGCCACGTCCGGCAATCTTCCCGTCATCGGGGCGGAGAGCAATCTGTCGCGGTATCTCCAGGAGATCCGCAAGTTTCCCATGCTGGCGCCCGAAGAGGAATACATGCTGGCCAAGCGCTGGCAGGAGCATGACGACACCGACGCCGCCCACCAGCTCGTCACCAGCCATCTGCGTCTGGTGGCCAAGATCGCCATGGGCTACCGCGGCTACGGCCTGCCGTTGTCGGAACTGATTTCCGAGGGCAACGTGGGCATGATGCAGGCGGTCAAGCGGTTCGACCCCGACCGCGGCTTCCGGCTTGCCACCTATGCCATGTGGTGGATCCGGGCGGCCATTCAGGAATACATCCTGCATTCCTGGTCGCTGGTGAAGATGGGCACCACCGCGGCCCAGAAGAAGCTGTTCTTCAACCTGCGCCGGCTGAAGGGCCAGATGCAGGCCATCGACGAGGGCGACCTCAGCCCCGAACAGGTGACCAAGATCGCCACCGACCTGGACGTGCCCGAAGGCGACGTGGTGCAGATGAACCGCCGCCTGAGCGCGCCGGACCATTCCCTCAACGCCCCCCTGCGTGCCGAGGGGGAGGGGGAGTGGCAGGACTGGCTGGTGGACGAAAGCTCCAACCAGGAACATGTGCTGGCCGAGGACGAGGAACTGGGCAAGCGCCGCACCCTGCTGACCGCGGCCATGGCCCATCTGAACGAGCGTGAGCGCGACATCCTGGCCGAACGCCGCCTGCGCGACGAGCCCACCACCCTGGAAGACCTGTCGCAGAAATACGGCATCAGCCGCGAACGGGTGCGCCAGATCGAGGTGCGCGCGTTCGAGAAACTGCAAAAGGCCATCCGCACCGCCGCGGCGGAACAGAAGCTGATCGAGGAGTAAGGACCGCCTTCCGCCGGGGGGATCCCGGCGGAAGGCGGCGGACAGGCCGTGATGGTTCCGTGCCCCTCAGATGTGGGCTGGCCCCTCAGATGTGCGCTGGCCCCTTGGCGCCCACGTGCCGTCTGAAGCCTGCCGGTCAACGGCCCGGTTCGAACAGCGGGGATCCGCTGCGAGGTTGATGGACCGCACCGGTGATAGAACCGCCGATCAGAATGGTAAGCTTGCCTTACCCAATATATCCTTTAGAAAATTGTTGTTCGATCCCGTCAGTTTCACGAGAGGGTTGCTCTCGATTTCCTTGCCATCCTTGTCTTCAGGCCGTGCCGCAAGATAGCAGGCCCGTCCGATTGCGGCATCCCCCGTGGCGTCGCATTCCGACAATGCCCGCAAGGTGCCGGCCTTGTCCTTGTTCTTGGCCATAGCGCCCGCCCGTGTCACGAGGAACGGTTCGCGTGTGCAGAAGCGTTTTTCCGCTTCGTCAAGAACGGATAAAGCCCGCCGGGGTTGGTCAAGCCGTGTCAAGAGTGTGGCGACCATGGTGAATGTCCCTGGCGTTGCTTCTTGGTGGCGTTTTGCGGCCTCGGCATGATGCAATGCCTGTTCGAGTTTGCCATCCGCTTCGGAAAGACGGGCTTTGGTCATCAATCCCAAGACGGGCAAAAGGCGCTGTAATTTTTCATTATTGGCGGCCTTGGCGGCGGCTTCAGGATTTTGGTTCATGATTGCGTTTTCCGCATCATTGTAGGCGCTTATCGCCTCCATATAATCTTTCACGGCTTTTCGGATTGACGATTTTTCCGTGAAAGGAGACGGCTTGGAGGGCGGTACTTCCGCATTCTTCCACAGGCTGTCTTCGTATTTGCCGGCCGTTTCCCGGCGCTTTACGATCGGATCGTATCTTTCAGCCCAGGGGCTTAAAATATCACCGATCATGTTTTCGAGTTTGGGGCCGAATACGGAAGCTGCGGTCAAAGACAGAGAGGTAATGCTCTTGTCTGGCGGTTTGGCATCGCGAAGGGCAAGAGCTGTTGCTAAGGCGACGCTTTGGCTGACTGCGCCTTTCAATACAGCGATTTCTTTATTTTTAATATCCTCGGCCTTGTGCAGCCGATCATAGAAGCCGCCGGTGCCGTTTACGGATTGTTTCGTATCCATCAAACGGTCGTAAGCAAACAGATCGGCATAGGTTTCCTGCTCCCGGCTATAAAGCGCATCGCCGACTTCGGCATACAGTGAAGACAGAATGCGCATTCCGGCTGCCGAGGCCGCAACGGTGTTCATGTCTCCTGGGCCGAGATCGGATCGGAACCGCGGGGCCGCATTCTGCCCTGCATTTATTTGATGGGTGTTTGCGAGAACCACGCCCAGCGAGATCCCATCGTTGATCTGGCTGAAGGTTCGGCGGGTTTCAAGCTGGCGTTGGCGCCGCTCCCCGATATGGCCAAGAGAGGCATGGGCCATTTCATGGGCGACCATAAAGGCGATTTCATCCCGGGTTTCTGCGCCCGCCAGCACCCCAAGATTGATGAAGATCTGATTATGGATGTTGGTGAATCCGTTGTACCGATCATTTGCAACAATATAAATGTCGATCGGTGGCATTTCCCTGGTTGCCGTCCAGCCGGTGCGCACATCGTCGAGAATGCGGCGTAATTCTCGATTCAGTTCAGGGCTGTTTATGATCTGACGTTCTTCAAGCAGGTGGGGACCGCGGATCGCTGTGCATTGTGGCGGTGATGGTGCCTGCTGGATCGTTCGGATCGCGGTTTCAATTATTTTGGGGTCTTGAGTAACCCGCGTGGTTGGGGTCGAGATGCACCCGGCCAAACTCATGGCCAGAGTGGTAGCGGAAAAAAATGTCAACCGGCGCATCATTTTGGCTTCCCCATATCAACCGGGCAGCCACTCGGGCCAGCACCCGCATTGCCTGCCGAGATGCTGTTACCGCCAGAGATAGAAAATGCACATGATGGCTTAGGAAGTATGATGTGGCGCCGTTGCAAAGACAGCCTTTGCCCTTTCACCATTACCCAATATTTTTCATGTTCTTCATCAGCGAGCAAAGGGAATTTCATATCGTCTGACGATAGTGTCGTGCTGTTACCCTGTGCGTCCATGGCTGGGATTGAGGAGCGGGCAAAACCGGAAATCTCCACCTGGCTTCCGGCCCAAGCGGGTGCTGGAAAAAGGCTGGCGGCCGTCAGCAAGATTTTCAAGATATCGGATCTCATGGGAAAGCCTCTTGTCTGATTAATAAGTGTCAGGAGTCTGCCTCATCGAGAGCGGGTATGCTTTTCATGGCAAGAGTTATGGCGAGGGTGGTGGTGAATACCATCTGTTCCGTTACATTTATGCTTGTAATTGATGGTATCATATAACCCATAAAAAAATAAATATATGGCATTGCAATTGTCAGAGCAAAGAATCCGGCAGCGCCAACAATTAGTTTTTCTTTTTTTGCGGCCACAATGACAGAAAATATAAAAATTGCATGAATTAATATATCAAAAATATCACTGCTTGACACCATGATGTATTCATCTGGTTTTTCAGGATGATCAGGCCCATAATTCAAAAGCGTTTCCAGGGCAACAGCATGAATGAAAACACCCGGCATATTCCCGTAGATGGGCGTTGGCCATTGATCTATCCCATCAAAAGCCATCCCTATCAGAACGACTCTGTCTTTAATCGCCGATTGCAGCGAATTGGAAGATTTAATATTTGTTGGCATGATAATATCGGATGCATGAATGGTGACGATATGGGGGCATGAAATACCTTGCGCGAACATTCCATTTTCATCCAGATGCTCAGGTCCTGAGTTCGAAAATGCAGGAAGAAAAAACATATTCCGAAAATATGGCGTGTCAAAAATTCGAGGAAAAGCTGTTATTGGTAAAATACCAATAGATTGTATTATCTTTTTCCCAATGAAGTCAGATTTTTGAACAATGCATCCTGTTTTTTTGAAATCTTCAATTAAGCTTTCTGATTTTGGGGAGCTGTAAAATGACCAGCGGGGCAGCAGGGCACGATCAAATTTTTCTTCAATTGCTTTTTTTATAGTGTCTTGGCGGCTGATGCGGGGAGCAACCCATTCGGTGGGCGGAGTGAGGAACTGAGAATTCTCCTTGCACCATGCGGGTCCAGCCGGCCGCCCCGGTGTTTCACGGCATACTTCGCGTGCAAGGGCCGTGGCAGGCAAGGAACTTGCGATGCTCAGAACATCCCCCGCCTGATTCATGGGAATTGAATGCAGGGTATGTAGAGGATAAAGGCGCCGGTCGTCGCGCAGGGGCCAATCAATGTAGGTGCGCCGGTCGCCGGCAGCATCCCGCAGCCGGGGGAACAGGGCGCTTGGTTGGCATTTGGGACTGGGGATCTGATGCCCTGATGACGGATAGGCGGTATCCGGCGACCATTCCAGACAATCCCCATCCAAAAGGGATCGCCTCAGAGCGTTCTGTCCATGGTCGGCGAGAAAAATACGCGGGCTTGCCGGAATATCATGTTTTACAAGGGCCGCCAGGTCACTTTCTTTTGATTTCGAGCGGTCAACCCCAAAATAAACATCAACAAAAATTGCTAATGGATCATATTCTGAAATTGAGGTAAGGAGATTGCTCCATAAATTAAATGATGGTGGCCACGTTTCATTCGCATCATTTAGTGTTTTTAAGTCTACGAGGACGATTGCTATTCGATCTGATTCATTCGCCGGCGTAATTATTGCGTGAAGCCTATCGAACATATTCTGGGATGCTATGGAGGTGATGGCAGACAATCCGAATGGATCAAGAAGAATTAACAATAAAAAAGAAAAAGACTCCAGAAAAACTCTCAGTGCCCCTCGGCGCTTCCAGTCAAGTTCCTGTATTTTATTCAAAATAACAGGAATGTATTGCGATTTCAGCATGAGGGCGGCCCATTTTATCATACTGTTATATGCATTTGCTCGTCTCCCTGATTATCTCAAAATGCGGACAAGTCGTAAACCTAAGATGGGGAGAAAAGAAACATGCTGCCTATACGCCATAAGCATAAAATTTATCGGAAATAAATTTTCGTCGGCCTTTGATGCGTATGCCTGCCCTGTCCACGGCGCACAAAGGTTATCCGCTCCTTAACCTTTTATCATTCTCTACGCCTTATAATATAAGCCATAAGGAACAACAAGATTGCGCGGCTGCCGGAAGGGCCCGCGGAGGAAGCGTCATCATGGGCACACTCGGAATCCGTGGGAAAATCGGGCTTATCCTTGGGGTCAGCGTCGTCGGGCTGCTGGTGGTGATCGGGCTGGCGCTGTTCGCCCTGCGCGGACAGATGGTCGGGGACCGGCAGGCCAAGGTCCGCGATCTGACCCAGGCCACCTTCACCCTCGTCACCCATTTCGCCGACGAGGCCAAGGCCGGGCGCATGGCCGAAGACGCGGCCAAGGCCGCGGCGCTGAAGGCCGTGTCGCAGATGCGCTACGGCGACGGCGACTATTTCATGATCCTCGATTCGGCGGGCAACACCATGGCCCACCCGGTTCCGGCCCAGGTGGGCAAGAACATGTGGAACGTCGCCGACGCGCAGGGGGTCTTCTTCACCCGCGACATGATCGGCACCGCCAGGGCGAAGGCGGAGGGCGGCTTCGTCGGCTATGCCTTTCCCCGTGCCAACGACCCGGCGAAACAGCCCAAGCCGAAGCTGAGCTACGTCCGCTATTTCGAGCCGTGGGACTGGACCATCGGCACCGGCATCTATGTGGACGACATCGACACCGCCTTTTTCCAGCAGGTGTGGAAACTGGGGGGCACCTGCCTCGTGATCCTGGCCGCGGGCGTGGGCGTCACGCTGCTGATCGGGCGGGCGGTGGTGCGGCCGATCCCGGTCATGCAGGCGGTGATCAAGGCCGCCAGCGACGGCGACCTGACCCGCGACGCCGCGGTCAGCGGGCGGGATGAGTTGGCGGTGATGGCCCAGGATTTCAACGGGCTGATCGGCACCCTGCGCACCAGCATCGCCCGTGTGGGCGAGGCGAGTGCGGCCGTCTCCTCCGCGTCGGTCGAACTGAACGCGTCGGCCGCCAACATGAACCGGCAGGCGGCCAGCATGAACGAACGCGCCGACGGCATCGCGCACGCGGTGGACGGGGTGGTCGGGGCGGTGGGCGACCTGTCGGCCATCGCCGAGGAACTGGCGGCCAACGCCGAAACCGTGGCGTCCGCCGCCGCCCACATGGGCCATTCCATCAACGAGGTGTCGCGCCACGCCACCGACAGTTCCCAGGTGGCCCACCGGGCGGCGGAAGCGGCGTCGCAGGTGCGCGGCGTGCTGTCCTCCGCCGATCGGGCGATCACCGAGGCGGTGGAGAACATCCGCGGGCTGGCCCAGGCCAGCGGCGAGATCGGCGCGGTCATCAAGGTCATTTCCGAAATCGCCGAACAGACCAACCTGCTGGCGCTGAACGCCACCATCGAGGCGGCGCGGGCGGGCGAGGCCGGCAAGGGCTTCGCCGTGGTGGCGGGGGAAGTCAAGACGCTCGCCAACCAGAGCGCCAAGGCCACCGAGGATATCGAGGCCCGCATCACCACCACCCAATCCATGACCGACCGCAGCGTGGCGTCCATCGACACCGTGGCCCGGATCATGGAGCAGGTGCGCGGATCGGTGGAATCCATCAACCACGTGATCGGCGAGATCGACGGCATCGCCGCCTCCATCGCCCGCGAGGTGGACCAGCAGAGCGCCACCACCGCCGAGATCGGCCGCAACGTGTCCCAGGTCGCCGCCGCCGCCAAGGAGGTGGCCAAGGACACGGTGCAGACCTCCACCCAGGCGCAGGTGGTGAAGGACGCGGTGGGCTTCCTGGCCCGCATCGCCGCCGAAACCGCGGGCGGGGCCAGCCAGACCACCGCCGCCGCCAACGAACTGGGGCGGCTGGCCACCAGCCTGGATCACCTGGTCGGACGCTTCCGGCTGAACGGGTGACGGTCTTCAGGCGGTTCCGGTGACGATGCGGATGTGGACGGGCAAGGCAACGACCCCGTCCACCGCCGCGTTGCGGAAGCGGGTCTCGACCGACGCCTCCACCGCCGCGCGGCGGGCGGGGGCCAGCCCCGTCAGCCGGGTGCCGAAGCTCATCTCAAGCTGCGCCTTCCAGAAAGGCGCGCCGGCGCGGGCCTTGCCCTCCGGCATCAGGGGCGTGGCGGCGACGGCGGTGAAGCCCGCCGCCTTCATCGCCGTTTCCAGGCTGCCGGGGGCGGCGTAGCGGAACAGCGGCCCCAGCCCCGGCCCAGCGTCCGGCCCCAGCACGGCGTCAACGCCGTCGTTCAGGAGGCGCAGCAGGGCGTTGCCGGCCAGCGGCCCCCACACCATGAAGGCCGCGGTGCCGCCGGGACGCAGCACCCGCCGCACCTCGGCCAGGGCGGCGGCGGCATCGGGAACGAACATGATGCCGAAACGGCAGACCACGTGCCCGAACGCCCCGTCCGCGAAGGGCAGGGCGGTCATGTCGGCGGCGGCGAAGGACACGGCGGTCCCGCCGGCCTCTGCCCGCCGGGCGGCGCCCTCGGCCATGGCCGGCACCAGATCGGTGCCCACCACCAGCCCGCCCGGCCCCGCCGCGACCCGCCGCCCGGCGCTCAGCGCCGGTTCGCCGGCCCCGCAGGCCAGATCCAGCACCCGCCCGCCCGCCGTGACCCCGGCGGCGTCCAGCAGCGGCTGGTTGATGCGGTCGGCCAGATCGGCCATGGGGTCGGCCCAGCGTTCCCACGCGGGCGCGCTGGCGGTCCAGCGGGCGCGCTCGGCATCGCGGTCGGGAATGGTCATGATCGGTGCGGCATGGCTGTTGGGACAGGGCCGCCACTATCGGGGAAGGCCGCCCAAACCGCAACGGTCCGGCCCGAGAGTCCCCGTGTGAGTCACGCTTCAAACGATTCCGTTTGAACCGATCACACTCTAATGCAGCATCCGCGGCGCCCCGCCGGGGCGGGCCGTGCCGTCGGTGTCGGCGACCCGTTCGCCCAGGGCAGCCAGTTCCTCCGTCATGCGGCGGTTGGCTTCCAGCAGGGCCAGGATGCGGGCGTCGGCGTCCTGCTGCTGGCGGGTCAGGGCGGCGATGGTGCCGCGCAACGCGCGGATGTGCTGCGCCTGCCGCAGGCCATGATCGTTCAGGCTGCGCCGGATGGACCCCACCGCCACCAGAACCACCACGCTGATGGTGACGCCGGCGGCGATGGTGACGATGGCAAGGGCGGTCAGCCAATCCATGGTCATGGCAAAAGAGGGAACCGGAAACGTCGGATGGACCAAGCATCGGGGCAAAGGCCCCGCGCCGTCAAGGCCGCATCCGGGACCGGATGCGCTTATGCCGCGGGCGCGCGCTCCGTCGGGTGGCGGATGTCCTTCAAATGGTCGCCCAGGGCGCGCAGAACCGGCATCACCCGCTGCATCTGGTCCGCCGTGACATGGGCGTCGGTCTTCAGCACGATGGACGGCGCCTCCGCCATCAGGCGCTGGGCGCGCATAGGGCCGACGGTTTCGTCCAGGAACATGGCCATTCCCATCAGCATGCCCAGCGTCACATCGTCCGGTGTCTGGGGATGGGCGAGAACGCCGTGCAGTTCCTGCAGCAAGGTGTACGAGACGATGGAGGTCCGTTCGATGGTATCGACGTCGGCAGCCTTTGGCATCCGCAAGATCCTTATTCCCGTAAGGCGGGCGTTACGGACGGGATCTTAGGCGATGGGGGGTAACCAAACGATTAACCATGGGCCTGGCCGTTATGGTTATTTTTCGTGATTGCGGCGGCGTGACGCAGAGGCGCCGGACGTTTGTTGCGTAATATGCGCCGCTGCCGGCACCGGCATACCGCGTCCGGGCGGCCGATCACCTTCGTATGGCTTCGTGGTTGTCTTGTCGAGGTGATTCAGGAAATATCACCGACGTATCGGCCGGGTGCCCGATCCTCCCTTTGTGCCGCCCGTTTCAGGAGTATGGCGTGACCATGGATACCGTTGCTCTCCCTGACGAGGATTACCGGCAGATCGCGGCCTTCATCGCCCGCACGCCCAAGGGGCGGGCCTTTCTGGACGAGCACGCCCGCCGTGCCCGCAGCATGGGCATCGACGAGGTACAGGGGCTGGTCGGCCAGCTTCGCAACGCCTGGCTGGAGCACGAGGCGGCATCGCAGGCGGTGCGCCACATCAACGTGCTGCGCCACGAGTTGCAGGACATGAGCGCGTCCATTTCCCAGGCGCGGCGGGAAATCGCGGCGATCCGGCCCAAGGATGTGGAGAACGACCGCATCACCACCGCCGCCAACGAGCTGGACGCCATCGTGATGTCCACCGAGCGCGCCTCGTTCGAGATCCTGAACGCCGCCGAGCACATCATGGATGCGGCGGGCAAGCTGCGCGCCGCCGCGGCGCCCGCCGCCCTGTGCGATATTCTGGACGCGGAGGTGATGAGCATCTTCACCGCCTGCTCGTTCCAGGATCTGACCGGCCAGCGCACCACCAAGGTGGTCAACGCCCTGCGCTACATCGAACAGCGCATCCTGGCGATCATGGAAATCTGGGGCGTGGTGGAGGTGGCCGCCGCCGATCTGCCCGCCGGGCCGGTGGACACCCGCCCCGACGCCCATCTGCTGAACGGTCCCAGCGACAACGGCGTCAATCAGGACGACGTGGACCGGCTGCTGAACGGCGATGCCTTTCCCTGCGCGCCCGCGGCGGCGCCGTGCGCCCCGTCGGCACCGGTGGCGGCCAAGCCGGCCCCGGAGGATGAAAATCCCCCGCCGCCGCTGGACCAGTCGTCCATCGACGCCCTGTTCGGCTGAGGTGTCCGGCTGAGGTGAAAGCCGGGGGCGGGCCGGGGGGTCAGCGGTCCCGGCGGGGGGCGGCGAAGGACAGCTCGGCCACCAGTTCCCGCCCCACGCCCGCCGACCGGGCGGCGGTGCGGTCGAAGGGATGGCGCGCCGGGCGGTACAGGCTGTGGACCTTGACCACGTAGTCCTGCGTCTCGCGGTAGGGCGGGATGCCGCCGTATTGCCGCACCGCCCCTTCGCCCGCGTTGTACCCGGCCAGCGCCAGGGTGACGTCGCCGTCGAAATGGGCCAGCAGCCAGCGCAGGTATTTCATGCCGCCGCGGATGTTGTCCTCGGCGTCGAAGACGTTGGCGACGCCGAAGCGTTCGGCGGTTTCGGGGATCAGCTGCATCAGCCCCATGGCGTTCTTGTCCGACACCACCCCGGCGCGGAAATTGGATTCCACCGCGATCACCGCCAGGACGAGATCGGGGTCCAGCCCATAGGCGGGGGCCATCTTGTGCACCAGCGCCTTGATGGCCGCGGGCGGGGGGGACGGCACCATCACCGCCCGCCCGGCCGGGAGGGTGGTGCAGCGGGCCGCCGGCACCGGCTTCGCCGCCGCGCGGACGGCGGAGATCAGGGCGCTCTTTTCCTGATTGAGCGCGACGGTCACGCGGCGGCTGCCCTTGCCGGAAGCGCGGCTGTCCAGGATGCGGTCGCGGACCGCGGTGCAATAGGCCTGGCGCACGCGGCCCCGCTTGTCGTCCTTGGCCAGACGGTCCTGCAATTCCTGACGGGCGCGGGGGCTGCCCTTGGCGGCCAGCGCCTCCAGGGCCGCGATTTCCCGTTCCATCATTCCGGCGGCGGCCACGGCGGGGGCGCCGCCGGCCACCGCCCCGGCAAGGCAGGCGGCAACGATCCAGTGCTTCATGGTGCGGGGGTGTCCTGTTACGGGCTTCGGCGGTTCATCCGGTCATCGGCCGAATGGATGGGGCCGCAGGGGTACGTCGGTGGTGATGAAACCAGCGCCGAAAGGGGGGTCATGGCTGTTCCGCGGCTTGTCCATCCTGTGCTGCAAAGATGGATGCTCTGCCATGCAATGAAACTGATCTTCGGGGGTGCCCCGGACTTTCGTACCAGTCGGTTTAATCCATGACTTAGGCAGTAAGCCCAGGGTTACTGTTCCGCATTTAGCCTTTTTATCAATGGAAACGGCAGCGGCAGACCTTACCTGATATTCAACGACAGCGTTTGAATGTCTGGGAGATGTCATGCGCACTTTGCACGCAGAGGCCGGCCGGAAGCACGTGCCTGAACGGTGCAGTCCGCTCATCACCGCTTCGGCTGAGACGGCCGCGGCCGGCCCCGCCGATGCGGGCGCGGTTCCGCCCCGCGCCGTCATCATCGGCCAGATCGAACAGGAAATCCCCCGTCTGCGCCGCTTTGCCCGCGCCATGGTGCGCGATGCGGTCCTGGCCGACGATCTCGTCCAGGAATGCCTGGAGCGGGCGTTGAGCCGGCTGCATCTGTGGCAGCCGGGGACCAACCTGCGGGCATGGCTTTTCACCATCCTGCGCAACCTGCACATCAACGGCATCCGCCGCCGCCAGAGCGTGGTGGACATCGACGACGAGGCGCAGGCCGCCATCGGCTCGGCGCCGGGATCGCAGATGGACCGGCTGGAGCTGCGCGACCTGCGCCGGGCCTTGCAGCTCTTGCCCACCGAACAGCGCGAGGTGGTGCTGCTGATCGGGCTGGAGGGCATCAGCTATGGCGAGGCGGCGGATATCCTCAAGATCTCCATCGGCACGGTCAAATCCCGCCTGTCCCGCGGCCGGCGCGCTTTGCGTCTGCTGATGGAGGGCTACACGGCGGCGGAGGCGGCACGGGACGCCGCCTGACCCCGCCCCCTCCCCATACGAAAACGGCAGCACCCGGTGGGAATGCTGCCGTTTTTCGTTGTGGGGAAGGTGGGCTAACGCCGCCGTACGAAACCCATGATCAGGCTGACGGCGAAAAGAACCAGGAAGATGAAGAACAGAATCTGCGCAATCCCGGCGGACGCCGAAGCAATACCGCCAAAGCCCAAAGCCCCCGCCACCAGGGCGACAACCAGGAACACCAAGGCCCAATAGAGCATGACCCTTCTCCTTTACCGGGAAAGACCCCGTGCCGTGCGGCAGCGGCGGTTCCGATAGGCACAACATCGCCGCCGCGCCGTGGTTCCCCACCATCCCTCCTCACCGAAGGGGGTAGGAAACCGGAACCGGGGCCGCGGTGTTGACTCCGGTGACCGTGCCGTTATGAACAAACAGGAGGAATCCGATGCTGAAACCGATGCTGACCGGGGCCGCCGTCGCCGCCACCCTGTTCGCCGCGCCCCTGATGGCTCAGGACGGCGTGACCATGACCGATCCGGTGTCCACCAACTGGGCCGACAACTGGTCGGTCAACGGAACCGCGACCCCGCCCATGGACGCGACCGGCGCCTATCCCCAGGGCACCTATGGTTCGACCGGGACCATGGATCAGGGGGCCATGGGCTCGGGCTCCGCGGGCTCCTCGGGCACGTCCATGGGCGGAACCGGTGCGATGACGGCGGGCCGTGTCATGATCGACGTGGGCAACGACACCTCGATCCGCGAGCGGCGCGGGCGCGGCCAGAACATGACCGAGCTGACCCAGACCTCGCTGCTGAACAGCTTCAGCTCGGCGGGCTTCATGGGCGTGCGCAATTTCCACAAGGACGGCGACCGCTATATGGCCGAGGCCCAGCAGCGCGACGGGTCGTGGACCACGGTGGAGATGGACGCCAAGACCGGGACCATCCGGTCGGCGCGTTGAGGCCGGCATGAAAAAAGGGCGGACGGGGGTGGTGAGGCATCCCCGTCCGCCCTTTTCCGTTTCGGGCCCTCACAAATCGCTGATGCCCGACCGTGGAATGCGGATCTCCCGGTGGACCGACACGCTGAGCAGGAAGCCCACGCAGATCAGCAGCGTCATCATCGCCGTGCCGCCATAGGACACCAGCGGCAGCGGGATGCCCACCACCGGGATCAGGCCCATCACCATGGCGACGTTGACGAACATGTACAGGAAGAACTGGGTCGTCAGTCCCACCCCCACCAGCCGTCCGAACTGGTTGCGGGCCGACAGCGCGATGACCACGCCGTACACCAGCATCAGGCAATAGAGGAACAGCAGGGCCAGCGCCCCGGCCATGCCCAGCTCCTCCGCCAGGACCACGAAGATGAAGTCGGTGTGCTTTTCCGGCAGGAACATGAGCTGGCTCTGCGAGCCCATCATGAATCCCTTGCCGAACAGCCCGCCGGATCCCAGCGCGATCTTGGACTGGATGATGTTGTATCCGGCCCCCAGCGGGTCGGTTTCCGGCTCCAGGAAGGTATAGACGCGCTGGCGCTGGTAATCGTGCAGCATCTCCCACCCGATGGGGATCACCGCCAGCCCGGCGCCGATGGCCAGCAGGAATTTCCAGATCCGCACGCCCGCCGCGAAGAAGATCGCCCCGCTGCCCATGATCAGCAGCAGCGACGTGCCCAGGTTGGGCTGAAGCAGCACCAGACCGACCGGGGCGAACACCAGGATCAGCGGCGGGATCAGCATCAGCGGGCGCCCGATCTGTTCCAGCGTCAGCCCGTGGAAATAGCGGGCGAGCGCCAGGGCCAGCGCCGGCTTCATCAGCTCCGACGGCTGGAGCACGAAGAAGCCCAGGTTGATCCAGCGCTGGGCGCCCATGCCGATATGGCCCATGATCTCCACCGCCACCAGCAGCAGGAAGACCACGCAATAGATGCCATAGGCAAAGCGCATCCACAGCCGGATGTCCACCAGCGCGATGATCAGCATCAGCACGAAGCCGGGGGCGAAGCGGATCATCTGCGACTTGGCCCACGGATCCCATTGCCCGCCGGCGGCCGAATAGAGCATGGCGATGCCGACGCTGGTGATCAGGCAGACCAGGAACACCAGCCCCCAGTTGATCATGCGGATCTTGGTGCCGAGGGTGAGCTGCGGGCGCTGCGGCGTCAGCCCCCCGTCCTGAGGAAGTGCCACGAACATGATGCAAGGTGTCTCTTGGTGCTGTGCGCGGGCGGAGTGTGCCCCAGGTGACCCGGCGGGGTAAAGCGCCCCCTGTCCGCCCGCCGCGGCGGGGCAGCCCTGCGGCGGGTGTCTTTACGCCAAGGCCGGTCCCCCCCATATGCGGAACCGCCGACCGCTTTTCCTGATCGAGATCCCTGCCCGTGCGCTTTCCCGACCTGACCGACCTGACCGATGCCGGCACCCGCCTGTTCGACCGTGTGGAGGGGCTGGCGGGCCGGGCGCTCGAACGCAACCTGCGGCTGGGCGTCACCGGCCTGCGGCGGTCGGGCAAGACCGTGTTCATGACGGCCCTGGTGGACAATCTGCTGCGCGGCGGGCGGCTGCCGTTCCTGGACGTGGCGGCGTCGGGGCGGCTCTTGGGCGCGCGGCTCCAGCCCCAGCCCGACGCCGACGTGCCCCGCTTCGACGTGGAGCGCCACCGGGCGGCGCTGACCGGCCCCGATGCCCGCTGGCCCGATCCCACCCGTGGCATCAGCCAGTTGCGCGTGGCGGTGCGGTTCCGCACCGGCAGCACCGTGCGGCGGGTGGTGCAGCCGACGGTGACGCTCAACCTCGACCTCATCGACTATCCCGGCGAATGGCTGATGGACCTGCCGCTGCTGGCCCTGTCCTATGGGGAATGGAGCGCGCAGACGCTGGCCTTGGCCGAGCGGGGCGCGCGGGCAGCGCTGTCCGCCGGCTGGCGCGGGTGGCTCGCCGCCATCGACCCGGCGGCCCCGGCGGAGGAGGAGGCGGCGCGGCGCGGGGCCGCCCTCTACACCGCCTATCTTCACGCCTGCCGCGCGGCGGACACGCTGCTCAGCATCATCCAGCCCGGCCGCTTCATCGAGCCGGGTGATCTGGAGAACGCGCCGCTCCTGACCTTCTGCCCGCTGCCGGGGGAGGCGCGCGGGCGTGGCAGCCTGTGGGCGCTGATGGAGGGCCGTTACGACGCCTACAAGACCCATGTGGTGCGCCGTTTCTTCAGCGAGCATTTCGCCCGCCTGGACCGTCAGGTGGTGCTGGTGGACGTGCTGGGGGCGCTGAACGCCGGGGCGGACGGGGTGGGCGACATGAAGCGCGCCCTGGAAACCAGCCTGGAGCCGTTCCGCCACGGCAGCGGCGGCTGGCTGGACTGGCTGTTCGGCACGAAGATCGACCGGGTGCTGTTCGCCGCCACCAAGGCCGACCACATCCCCGCCGACCAGCACGGCGACCTGCGCCGCCTGCTCGACACGCTGGTGGCCGACGCCCGCGCCGCCATCCGTTTCGACGGGGCGGCGGTGGACACCATGGCCATCGCGTCGCTGAAATGCACCGAGACCGTGGCGGTGGAGCACGAGGGGCGCACGCTGCGCTGCGTCCAGGGCTATCCCGTCGGGCGCGACAGGCCCACCGTGCTGTTCCCCGGCGAAATCCCGGAGGGCCATGCCATCTTCCCGCCGGGACAGGAGGCGCCGTACCGCTTCCTCGATTTCCGCCCGCCGCCCGGCACCGGGGCGGACGGGCGCGGGCTGCCCCATGTACGGCTGGATCAGGCCATGCAGTTCCTGATCGGCGATCATCTGGAGTGACCGGGACCATGAACCGCGACCCCAAGGCGCAGGGCCACCGCTGGACCGCCCCCCTGGAACTCGACCCCGAGACGCTCGGCCCGGACAAGCCGGCCCCGCCGGTGGACGAGGCCGAACCGCCCCGGCGCCGCCCGGCCCCCGGCCCCGTGGAGATGCCGGTGGAGCGCGCCATGCCGGTGCCCGCCGACGAACCGCCCCTGGACGGCGATCCGGCCCAGCCCCTGGCCACCCTGCTGGACCGGCCAAAGAGCCGGGTGGGGCGGTGGCTGGCCGGGGCGGTGGCGGCGCTGCTGCTGGTGGCGGTGGGCTTCGACACCGCCGACCTGTTGCAGCGGTCGTTCGCCACCAGCGTGGCGCTGGGCGGGGTGGTGGCGCTGCTGGCGGCGGTGGCGGCGGTGGCGTCGGTCACGCTGGTGGTCAAGGAATTGCTGAGCCTGCGCCGGCTGCGCCGCATCGACGCCCTGCGGGGGGAGGCGGGGGCGCTGGCCCTGGCCGGCGGGCACAGCGGGGCGGAGCGGTTCACCGGCAACGTCGCCGGCCTGTACGCCGGGCGGGCCGATCTGGCCCCGGCGCTGGCCCGCTTCCGCGAAGCGGTCACCGACGCCCATGACGACGGCGAGGTGGTGCGGCTGCTGGACCGGGAACTGCTGGCGGTGATCGACAGCCGGGCGTACCAGATGGTGCTGCGCGCGTCCCGCGACACGGCGGTGGGCACGGCGCTGAGCCCGGCGGCCATCCTGGACCTGCTGATCGTGCTGTGGCGGAACCTGAAGCTGGTGCGGGAGGTGTCGGGGCTGTACGGCGCCCGGCCCGGCTATCTGGGGTCGCTGCGGCTGTTGCGCAAGATGCTGGCCAATCTGGCCGTCGCCGGGGTGACCGAAAGCGCCCACCACGTGGCGGTGGAAGCGCTGGGCGGCACGTTGGCCGCCGCCATTTCCACCCGTGTGGGGCAGGGGGTCATCAACGGCCTGTTGACCGCGCGGGTGGGGCTGGCGGCCATGCACCTGTGCCGCCCGGTCCCCTTTGGCCCGGCCAACCGGCCGAGCCTGGGGCGCATCCGGGCGGAACTCCTGTCCTTGCCCAAGCAGGTGCTTTAGTTAGGCGCCGGCCTGGATCAGCGCGTCGTCGCTGGCGCGTTCGCCACCGATGCGCGACAGGTGCTTTTCCAGGGTCAGCTTGTCCAGCCCCTCCACCCGCAGGCTGGCGAAGATCTTGATGCGGCTTTCCAGCTCCACATAGACGCGGCGGAAGGCGCGGATGGCCTTGTCCTCCCCTTCCGTCATCGCGGGGGCGGGGTCTTCCACGCCCCAGTGCGCGGTCATGGGCTGGCCCGGCCACACGGGGCAGACCTCGCCCGCGGCGTTGTCGCAGACGGTGAAGACGAAATCCATCACCGGGGCGCCGGCCACCGCGAACTCGTCCCAGCTTTTGGAGCGCAAGCCCTCGGTCTTGTGGTTGAAGGCCTGGAGCGTGCGGATGGCGAAGGGATTCACCGTGCCGCTGGGCCGGCTGCCGGCGGACCAGGCGTTGAAGCGCCCGTTGGACCAGCGGCGGAGCAGGCATTCGGCCATGATGCTGCGGGCCGAATTCTGAGTGCAGAGGAACAGGACGTTGTAGACCTTGGCGGGCTTGGAGGCACCGGGGGTGAGGGCCATGGCGGTAACTCGCGTCGTCGGTTCCGGGGAAAAGGCTCCCCAGCCTCATACCCCCCTCGCCCCGCCGGCCCAAGCCAAGGTTTTGTGACGGTGGGGGTGGTTCAATCGGTGGATTGGGACGCCGTCAGCCGTTGGCGCTGGATATCCAGGTTCAATTGCGAGGTGACACGGGCAAGATCGAGGACGTGGCGCCGAGGATGCAGATCGGTGTTCCGATCCAGCCAGGGAAGCACTTCGGCAAGCCGCCAGAGGCTTGGGCTTCCTGTATAAATGGGCTCGGAGAAGGGGATTGGGACGGATTTGATCTCTCCCGCGGCGTTCTTCCGGGCTCCGTTCTCAGGCACGCGGGGCGTGCTCCGGAGAGAGAGTTGGCAAAACTCGCCGCACGGGCATTCGGCATCGTTGTGCGGGCAACGAAGCATCCCCCCAGCAATGGCCGTGCCCCTTGACGGATGTCCAGCCGTGGTTTTCCGCGTACGCGACCGCTTCTTCGATTGCTTTTTTCGAATGGCGGCGCGGAGCAAGCCAATCTCCGTGTAAAGACCGTGGGAAGGCGGCGTTCAGTTGTCAATCGACAACCAAGCGCTTAATCCAGCATCGGCAGCCCGGTCTCGATCCTGACCAGGGCGGCCAGCAGCGGCGCGCCCGCGTCGCGGCGGATGAAGTTGCTGGCGCGGTCGGTGACGTTCAGCGCGGTCTGGAAGGTGGCACGCCAGCGGTCGTCGTTGTAGAGCACCCGTTCGGCCTTGGCGCGCTGGGCCAGCAGCACCGGGCGGCGTTCGCGGTCGTCGGCGGCCAGACGCTTCAGCCGTCCCATCAGCTCCTCCGCCCCCGCGCGGTCGTTGCGCGTCAGGGCGGCGTCGATCAGCTCGGCCAGGGCTTCGGCCTTCAGGTCGGGGTCGTCCATCTGTTCGGTGTAGGCGGCGGCAAGAGCGCCGTTGCCCCGGCGGGACAGACGGCCCAGGACGGCGGGCACGGTCCAGGGGTTGTCCTCCTGCACCGTGCGCAGCAGGCGCAGCGCCAGATTGGGGTCGCCCAGATCGGCGGCGGCCACCGCCAGTTCCGGCGGGCAGCAGTCGCCCTTCTTCTCCTGGAAGCGGGAGAACTGGTTTTCCACGGTGTTGAGGAACAGGGTGCGGGCCGGCGCCTCCTTGCCGGCGCGCAGCAGCGTCTGGGCCACCAGCCCCAGCTCCCACGAGCAGGCGTGGGATGCCGCGTACTGCTTGGCCTCTTCCGCCAGACGGTCGGTGGTGGCGGTGTCGCCGCGCCACGCGGCGGCCTTGGCGATGTCGGCCAGATTGTAGATACGGGTGGAGCAGTCGGGGAACTGCCGCGTGATCTCCAGCGCCAACTGGGTCTGTCCCATCAGGGCCAGGGCGCGCGACACGAACAGATCCTCGCCCGCGTCGGTGCTGGTCACGCCGCGGCGCACGGCGCTGACGAACGGGGCCATGATCTCCCGGGCCCGTGCCGTGTCGCCCAGATGGTGATAGGCCACCGCCAGCGACAGCCAATCCCAGCGGGCGGTGGAGACCGGGGCTTCCACCGGCGGCAGGAAATCGCTGATGCGGTGCAGGAAGCACAGGGACGACAGCGCCTCGTTGCACACCAGCGCCTTGACCCGTGCGCGGAATTCGAAGAAGTCGAAATCGCCGACGAACTGGTTGGTGACGAGCTGCACCGCCAGCGCGCTGTCGGGATACTTGATGATGATCTCGTTGAAGATGCGGTCGGCATCCTTCAGCAGCCGGCTCTCCTCCTGCACGTCGTAGGTGGCGTCGGCCTGGCGGATGATCTGCATGGCCTGCACGAACAGCCGGTTGGCCGGGCTGGTGTCCTGGGCGAAGGCGCTGGCCGGCAACACGGCGGCACCGGCCAGCGCCAGCACCGCCGCCAGCAGGGCAAGCCAGGAACGGACGGAAAGGGCGGAAGCGGTTGCGGCAGCCATAGCCATAGCGGGGACGGTGGCAAGGGGGGGCGGATGGGCGGAAGCGGCAAACGCCGTCACGGGCCGTGCGGGTCAGCGCGGCCGGACGTAGTTCACCACCTTTTGCACATAGGGTGTGGAGCGGGCGTGTTCGAGAACACGGTCCACCTCGTCCTGGCTTTTCGACAGGCCCATCAGGTAGACCACGCCGTTCACCACGTCGATGGAGTAGTTCTGCGACGACACGCCGCCGTCGAACAGCAGCTTGGTGCGGAGCTGGGTGGCGATCCAGGTGTCACGGGCGGAATCCAGCAGCGTGCTGTCGTCGTCCACCTGGATTTCATTGATGACCTCGGTCACGCCGTTGACCTGCCAGACCAGCCGCACGGCGTCCAGCCGCTGCTGGGCATCGCTGGCGCGCCCGGTCAGCAGCACCCGGCCATGGGTGACGGTCAGGCTGAGCCGGTTCATCATGTCCAACGAATGATGGAACCAAAGCTGGTTGATCTGGGCGCGGATGTCGGTGTCGGACACGAAGGCGGTGACGCCGCCCTCACGCGATGTGACCGAGGCGGTGCCGGCGACGGCCGCCCCGCCCACCACCAGCGGCGCGCAGCCGGCGGAGAGCGCCGCTGCCACAGCCATTGCGAGGATTCCGATCAGGCGCGGCCAAGCCGTCACTCCACCCTCCGTTCCATCGGCTGAAAACGAGGCAAATCGCTGTGTCGAACAAGTCACGGCTGTGTCGGGAAAGCAATGAGTTTTTGCCCTCCGCGACGAAAAGATTCAGCAGTGAGGCGCTAATGCTGCACTTGCGCAATCCAGCCGGCGTTCCGGTGGCCGGTCCTGGAGTCGCGGCGGAGTCGTTTCGGAGTCGTGGCCCGGTTTGCGGCCCTGTCGGCGATGGTGCAATGCAATAAAAATACCCGCGTTCCGATCGCTTGTCCTGACAGACCATAAAGTGGTGGTTTCATCGTCAAAAGAGGAGGGGGGTGTGGCCGTCCAAACGGGATATGTGCCCCAACAGACACACCCCAAACACTTTCTTGAACGAGCGTGTGATTTGAATTAATGTTTTCCCGACAGTCTCAGGAGGTCGCGATGTTGACGAAAGCCCTTTTCAACATCATCCGGCAGGAACAGCGGGAAGTGGAAACCGAGCTGGAGCGGGAGGAACGCCGTCCCGCGCCCGACACCCGGCGCATCGGCGCCCTGCGCCAGCAGGCAACCAGCCTGCGGCGGGAGCTTGAACATTTCTCCAATGTATAATTTTTCCTGCTGAACCCGTGCTTTCCGGCCCTCTTTTGCCCATCCGGGCGAAAGGGGGTTTTTCTTTGCCGGGGCCGCGGGTGCCCTCTGGACGGGCCGGTGGCGCGAAACCCGGCCATCGCACGCCTGGGGTGTCGAGGACAGGTGAATCCCCCCGCCGGTTTGTGATAGGACAGGCATCCGCTTATCCCATCCCCGGGATGCGGTTTCCGTCTTTCACCGGGTTCGCCACGCCATGTCCGATCACGCCACGTCCGCCAACGGCACCGAATACATCCTGACGATCTCCTGCCCCGACACCGTGGGCATCGTTTTCGCCGTGTCCGGTTTCCTGGCGGAGCGAGGGTGCAACATCATCGACAGCGCCCAGTTCGGCGACCGGGTGACCGGCCTGTTCTTCCTGCGCATCCATTTCTCCGCCGCGGGCAGCAGCCCGGCGAAGACGGCGCTGGAAGGGGCCTTTGCCGAGTTGATCGCCACCCCGTTCCGCATGTCGTGGAAACTGCACGACGCCACCCGTCCGCAGCGGGTGATGATCATGGTGTCGAAGTTCGGGCACTGCCTGAACGACCTGCTGTACCGCTACCGCCTGGGCTACCTGCCCATCGAGATTCCGGCCATCGTGTCCAACCACCGGGATTTCTACCAGCTTGCGGCGTGGCACAACGTGCCGTTCCATTACCTGCCCGTCACCGCCGACACCAAGCAGGCGCAGGAAGAGCGCCTGTTGGAGATCATCGACGAGGAGCGGGTGGATCTGGTGGTGCTGGCCCGCTACATGCAGGTTCTGTCGCCGTCCCTGTGCGCCACGCTGGAGGGACGGGCGATCAACATCCACCATTCCTTCCTGCCCAGCTTCCGCGGGGCGAAGCCCTATCACCAGGCTTACGCCCGCGGGGTGAAGCTGATCGGGGCCACCGCCCACTATGTCACGTCCGGCCTGGACGAAGGCCCGATCATCGACCAGGAGGTGGAGCGGGTCGATCACACCCTGACCCCCGACGATCTGGTCGCCATCGGCCGCGACATCGAAAACGTGGTGCTGGCCCGTGCGGTCAAATACCACGTCGAACACCGCGTGCTGCTGAACGGCAACAAGACGGTGGTGTTCAAATAATCCTCACGCCGCGGGGGACACGGCGGCGGGGCCGCCGCTTTCGGCGGGGGTGAAGACGGCCCGGGTGATCGCCTGCTCGATCTGGTCGCGGGTGAAGGGCTTGGGGATCACCGGCCCCAGATGCTCCAGCCCGCGCTTGGCCAATTCGTCGGGAAAGGCGGTGACGAAGATCACCGGCAGGAAACGGCGGCGGCGCAGCTCGCGGGCCACCTCGATGCCGTTGTCCCCTTCGGCCAGACGGATATCCAGCAGGGCCAGCGTGGGGGTGTGGGCCGCGGCCAGGGTCAGCGCCTCGTCCATGGTGGGGGCGGTGCCGCACACCATATGCCCCATCCCCCGGACGGTTTCCGCCAGATCGAACGCGATGATGGCATCGTCCTCCACGATCAGGATGGTGGCGGTCAGCCGTTCGCGCACCTGCCGCCGGGCGTCGTTCAGCCGTTCCACCGCCGTTTCCACCGGCAGGCCCAGCACGGCCGCCGCATCGTGCAGAGGCAGATCCTCCAGGCTGACCAGCAGGTAGAGGCGGCGGGCGTCTTCGGGCAGGGCGGCCAGGGCCGCTTCCACCGGCCGGGGCGACGGCGCCGGGCGCAGGGCCATCGTGTCGGCCAGCTCGTTCAGCGCGGCGTACAGCGCCAGCCGCGGATTCTCCAGACGGATGAAGTCGTCGGCCGTCATGGCGTCGTCGAGAATGCGGGTGACGAAGCCGTCGCCCAGATCCGGGTCGCCGGTCAGGGCCAGCGCATAGCGGCGCAGGTACGGCACATGGGCCATCAGGTTGTGGATGCGCTCTTCACGGTTGGTCGAGGTGTTGGCGCGTCTGTCCATGTCTTCTATCCCTTCGGACGCGGACGGGGCAGGAAACCGTCCGGCGTGTGCGTCAGGACAAATGTCGTGATCTCGCCCGGCGTTGGGAGAAGCCCGAAGGCATAAGACCCCTCTTTTCCTCCGCCGAGGCATCGGTGTTAATCCGAAAGGGGCGGAATCGGGCGCCACGGCGGCAGGGTGCGGCCGGTGGGGAACAAAATCACCGGGGGCCTGTTCTTCAGAGCGATGGTGTGATTCCTCCCTGAACCGCCAGAACCTTCGATTCCGCCGGCCCGCCTTTCGTTTTCGAAAGCGGCCGGCGGCTTTGTATGAAGGAATGGTTTCCGCAAACCGGAAAAGATCGTATTTTTTCCATCCCGCCCTTGCGGTCATCTTGCGCCGGAGCATTTTGGGCGTTAATGACAAGGACGAGTGCCGGTGCCGCAGGGGTGCCGGGTCTGTTTCCTGTCCGCGCCCACACGGCTGAATCCGGAACACGCATGGCCGACCTCGATCCCGAACAGCTTCTGCTTGAGGGCGTAGCCCCCGACGAACGGGACGATTTTCTGACATGGCGCCGGCGGGTCCAGGGAACCAACATTTCCGACAAGACCCTTCTGGCAACCGATTATCTCAATCACTTCAACGAAATCGTGATGCTGATCGAGATGATCCCCGACATGCCCGACATGGCGGAGGATTGTTACGCCTGGACCCCCAAATCCTATCAGGAGCATTTTCGCGACAGCGGTTTCTCCGACAAGGAGCTGGCGATCGAAGCGTACGATCATGTGCCGGCGAAATTCCGCCAGCCGTTCGAGGATTCCATCGCCCAGATCAACCAGGTGGTCCGCCACGCGCTCGACCGCATGGCCCAGGACATCGCCGAGGGCGATACCGACCGGCTGCGCATCGATTGCCAGCAATCGGCGGAAATGATCCACCGCATCATCCAGGTGGCCAACGGCATCATCCATGGTGCCGCCCATGTGATGGAGCAGGGCGAAATCGACCTGTATCTCACCTCGGCTCTGTGAGGGGGAATCGCGGGGATGGCGGCTGCTGGTCCTACCACCATTCCGTCAACGCATGGCAGAAAGCCCTGAACCCCGCTAAAGTGGGGGGAAGCCTCCTCCGCCGGGAAGACCGCCGCCCGTGAAAGCCGCCGCCCTTCTGCCCAAGCCCGTCCCGCCCGATCCCCTGTCCGACGACCGGGAGGCGCTGGCCGGGGTGACGGCCACGCCCGAGGTGCGGCTGTGGCTGCGCATCGGGGCGGTGCAATCCCTGCTGGACGGGCACCTGCGCGTCCGCCTGCGCCGGGAACACGGCATCACCCCCGCCCGCTACCACGCCATGGCCCTGCTGGACAAAGGCCGGGAGGGCATGACCATGGGGGAGCTGTCCAAACGCCTGATGGTCAGCAATGGGGCCATCACCGGGCTGGTGGACAGGCTGGTCCGTGACGGCAAGGTCACCCGCACCCCGCTGCCCGGCGACCGCCGTACCCACATCATCCGCCTGACGCCCGCGGGGCGGGAGGAGGTGCAGGCCATGGAACGGTTGCACGCCGATTGGCTGGCCGAGGTCATGGGTTCCTTGGGGCGGGAGGAGATGACGGCGCTGCTGGGCCTGCTGGACCGGCTGAAACGGTCGGTCCGGCGTGGCATGGACGGCTGGGGGCCGGGAGAACAGGAGGACGCGCCGTCATGAGCACCATCGCTGCCCGCGCCGACAGCTTCATCCGCGACCGCCTGCCGCCGCGCGGCACCTGGCCCGACCTGCGCTTCGACCGCGCCGGGCTGTCCTATCCCCCCCGGCTGAACGCGGCGGCCGAACTGGTGGATGCCTGGATCGCCCGCGGCCACGGGGACCGGCCCTGCATCATCGGCCCGCAGGAAACCTGGACCTACGCCCGCTTCGCCGACACCGTGGACCGCATCGCCCGGCGGCTGGTGGAGAATTACGGGGTGATCCCCGGCAACCGCGTGCTGCTGCGCGGCCCCAACACGCCGATGCTGGCCGCGTGCTGGATGGCGGTGGTGAAGGCCGGCGCCATCGCCGTGCCCACCATGCCGCTGCTGCGCTCGGGCGAGCTGGGGCAGATCATCGACAAGGTGGCGGTGCGGCTGGCCTTGTGCGACGCCGCTTTCCTGTCCGAGATGGAGGTGGCCGCCGCGGGCCGCGAGCTGACCATCGTCCGCTTCAACGGGGAGCCGGGGCCTGGCGGGGCGCCCGCGGCGGGGCTGGAGGCGCTGCTGCCGGCCACCGCACCGGGATTCGCCGCGGTGGATACGGCGGCGGACGACGTGGCGCTGATCATCTTCACCTCCGGCACCACGGGGGTGCCCAAGGCGGCGGCCCATTTCCACCGCGACCTGCTGGCGGTGGCCGACCTGTCGCCGCGCAGCCAGTTGAACGCCACCGCCGACGACGTGTTCTGCGGCTCGCCCACGCTGGCGTTCGCGTACGGCATCGGCGGGCTGCTGCTGTTCCCGCTGCGGGTGGGAGCGTCGGTGGTGCTGCTGGAGCGGGCGACCGGGGAACGGCTGCTGACCGCCATGGAGCGGCACCGGGCCACCCTGTGCTTCACCGTGCCAACGCTCTACCGCGCCATGACCACGCTGCTGGAGGCGGAGGTGGTGACGGTGGAGGCGCTGTCCAGCCTGCGCGCCTGCGTGTCGGCGGGGGAACCGCTGCCGGCCTCCACCTTCGAGGCGTGGTATTACGCCAGCGGCCTGCCGATCCTGGATTCCCTGGGCACGACGGAGATGCTGAACGCCGTCATCGCCATGCCCCCCGATGCCATCCGCCCCGGCGCCACCGGCAGGACGGTGCCGGGGTACGAGGCCATGCTGGTGGACGACGCCTTCCGCCCCGTGCCGGCGGGGCAGATCGGGCGGCTGGCGGTGCGGGGACCGACCGGGTGCCTGTACATCGACGACGACCGCCAGCGCCAGTATGTGCAGCACGGCTGGAACCTGACCGGCGACGCCTTTCACCAGGATGCCGACGGCTATTTCTGGTACCACGCCCGCACCGACGACATGATCGTGTCGGCGGGCTACAAGATCTCGGGCCTGGAGGTGGAGGATGTGCTGCTGCGGCACGAGGCGGTGGAGGAATGCGCCGTCGTCGCCGCCCCCGACCCCCTGCGCGGCACCATCCCCAAGGCGTATGTGGTCATCAAGCGCGGGGTGGACGCGGGGGACGAGCTGGCCCGCGGCCTGCAGGATTTCGTCAAGGACCGCATCGCGCCGTACAAGTTTCCCCGCGACGTGGCCTTCATCGATGCCCTGCCGCGCACGGAAACCGGCAAGATCCAGCGCTACAAGCTGCGCGCCATGGCGCAGGGAGAGGAAGGGCCCCGTTCCATCACCCGCATCACCGACCCCGGCCCCGACCGTGGGCATACCGAGCCGGAGGATGGGGGGCCGGGGGACGGGGCGTAGGGAAGCGCCGTCCCGCCGTCCGGCCCACGCTGATCCCCGCCTGTGCGCGGGGATGGCGGCATCGGGTTAGCGCCACGCAAAAACGGTGATGATGTACTGGTGGGTGGGCAGGGCGGTAAAGGGCGGCGGGTTGTCGGTGCCCAGCCAGTCGGCCAGATGCAGGTCATGCATCACGGTGCGGAACCCGTTGCGTTCCAGCACGGATACGAAGCTGGCCAGGGTTCCGTCGGCGTGGTCCATGCAGTGAACCTCGGCAATGATGCGGCGGACACCGCCAAGGGCGCCGTCGCAGTCGTCGGCGACAGCGAATTCCGCCCCTTCGATATCCAGTTTCAGAAGGTCCACCGGACGGCCGAGCCCGGCCAGGAAATCGCGCAGCCGGATGGATTCCACCCGTTTCCCCTCCGCCGGCCCGCCGCTCACCACATGGCCGGAATCATCATGGGTATCGGCGAAGGTGATGCCGTCGCCGTGGGTCCAGACCGCTTTTGCATAGGGGGTCACCTGCATGATCCCCTGGGCCAGCAGGTTGGCGGCCATCACCTCGGCGATGGCCGGATCGGCCTCGAACGCGTGGATGGTGGCCTGGGGAAAACGGCTGGCGAAGTACAGCGACGCCAGCCCGATATGGGCGCCGCAATCCACGATCAGCGGCGCCGTCTCCGTCGTGCGGATGTCGTAGAGACGGCTGTGGAAAATCTGCAAAGCCTGCCAGTAGAAGCTGTGAAGGTCCACATAGCGCAACTCCCGCCCGTCGATCACCAGCCGTCCGGGAACCCGGCGGGGGAAATTCTTCAGGTTTTGCGAAAGATAGCCCAAAATCTGCCCCAGATTGCCCTGAATGGTGGGAATGGTGGTGGCGGTGGGCGAAGGCTGGGTCATGCGGGATCCTTCTGGGTGTTGGTGGGCCTGGTGCCGGGAGCGGAAGGGTGTAGCACGGAAACGGCCCACCCGTAAGAGACTGGCGCGCGCCCGCCCGCGGCCGTGGCCGGGCGTGATCCCGGTGCCATGACACGGCAACGCCGCCCGGAGTGTCCGTCCGGGCGGCGTACCAGTGAACCCTACGATTAAGACGATCCAGGAACCGGCCCGGCCCCCGCGGCTGCCCTCAACTGCAGCCGGTGGTGGACCCGCAGGTGTCGCATTTCAGGCAGGTGCCGTTGCGGACCAGAGTCATGTTGCCGCATTCGCCGCACTGGTCGCCCTCGTATCCCTTGGCACGGGCTTCGCGGACCCGTTCATAGCGGTCGGTGGGGGCCGGGGCCGTGGTGGTCACGGTGGCGGTGGCCACCGCCGCCGCCGCACCGCCGCTGCCACCGCCGCCGGCATAGGCCGTGGCTGCCGCCGTGCCGGTGCTGCTGACCGTGGCCATGGCCGCCACCGCCTTCTGCGCCTGACCGCCGTGCAGAACCCGCAGGTTGGAGCGCACATAGCCCTTGGAGGTCAGCTTGCGCACCACCTCGTTCGGCCCCTGTTGCGGCAGGTCGCCCTGAGAGTCGCCGGTCCCGACGGTGAAGGGCAGCAGATCGTCGGGCGTGGCGTGGCCCAGATCGGTGCGGCCCAGGTACGAAATCGCCACCTCGCGGAAGATGTAGTCGATCACCGACGTCGCCATCTTGATGGCGTCGTTGCCCTGCACCGAGCCCGACGGCTCGAAGCGGGTGAAGGTGAAGGCCTCCACGAACTCTTCCAGCGGCACGCCGTACTGCAGGCCGATGGACACCGCGATGGCGAAGTTGTTCATCAGCGAGCGGAAGGCGGCCCCTTCCTTGTGCATGTCGATGAAGATCTCGCCCAGCCGGCCGTCCTCGTACTCGCCGGTGCGGATGTAGACCTTGTGACCGCCGACCATCGCCTTCTGGGTGTAGCCCTTGCGGCGGTGGGGCAGCTTCTGCCGCTCCGACACCTTGCGCTCGATGATCTTCTCGATGACCTTTTCCACCACCCGCTCGGTGATCATCGGCACGCGGGCGGCGTCGGGGGCGGCAAGCACGGCGTCCAGCGTGCTCTCCTCCGCGTCGTCGGCGTCCTCCAGGATGGCGGCGGCCAGCGGCTGGCTGAGCTTGGAGCCGTCACGGTAGAGGGCATTGGCCTTCAGACCCAGGCGCCAGGACAACAGATAGGCATCCTTGCACGACTCAACCGTGGCGTTGTTCGCCATGTTGATGGTCTTGGAAATGGCGCCGGAGATGAAGGGCTGGGCCGCCGCCATCATGGTGATGTGCGATTCCCACGACAGGAACCGCTTGCCGATGCGCCCGCACGGGCTGGCGCAATCGAACACGGCCAGGTGCTCGGGCTTCAGGAAGGGCGCGCCCTCCAGCGTCATGGCGCCGCAGCAATAGGTGTTGGCCGCGTCGATCTCCGCCCGGCTGAAGCCGATGTGGGCCAGCAGGTCGAAACCGGGACGGTCCAGCGCGTCGGCCGGGATGCCCAGCGCGCCGGTGCAGAACTCCGCCCCCAGCGTCCACTTGTTGAAGGCGAACTTGATGTCGAAGGCGGTGGCGAGGCCCGCTTCCACCTTTGCCAGGATGGCGTCGGTGAAGCCCTTGGCCTTCAGCGCGGCGTGGTCGATGGCCGGGCTGGTCTTCAGCGTGCCGTGGCCGACCGCGTAGCGTTCGATGGCGCGGATCGCCTCGGCGTCATAGCCCAGGGCGTGCAGCGCCACCGGCACCAGCCGGTTGACGATCTTGAAATAGCCGCCGCCGGCCAGCTTCTTGAACTTCACCAGGGCAAAGTCGGGTTCGATGCCGGTGGTGTCGCAATCCATCACCAGGCCGATGGTGCCGGTGGGGGCGATCACCGTGGACTGGGCGTTGCGGAAGCCGAACGCCTCGCCCATCTCCAGCGCGCGGTCCCAGGCGCGCATGGCGGCGGCGGCCAGATCGGGGTCGGGGCAGGCGGCGGCGTCGAACGGCACCGGGGCGACCGACAGCCCCTCGTACCCGTCCTTCGCACCATGGGCGGCGCGGCGGTGGTTGCGGATCACGCGCAGCATGGGCTCGCGGTTGGCCTCATAGCCGGCGAACGGCCCCAGCTCCTCGGCCATTTCAGCGGAGGTGGCATAGGCGACACCGGTCATCACCGCGGTGATGGCGGCGCACAGCGACCGGCCCGCGTCGGAATCATAGGGCAGGCCGGCGGCCATCAGCAGGCCGCCCAGGTTGGCGTAGCCCAGGCCCAGCGTGCGGAATTCATAGGAAAGCTGGGCGATTTCGCGGCTGGGGAATTGCGCCATCAGCACCGAGATTTCCAGCACCACCGTCCACAGGCGGCAGGCGTGCTCGAACGCCTCGATATCGAACGACCCGTTGGGGCGGCGGAAGGCCAGCAGGTTCAGAGACGCCAGATTGCACGCCGTGTCGTCCAGGAACATGTATTCCGAACACGGGTTCGACGCATTGATCCGCCCCGATTCCGGGCAGGTGTGCCATTCGTTGATGGTGCTGTCGAACTGCACGCCCGGATCGGCGCAGGCCCAGGCGGCATGGCCGATCTTGTCCCACAGATCGCGGGCGCGCACGGTCTTGGCCACCTTGCCGTCGGTGCGGCGGATCAGGTTCCAGTCGGCATCGTCCAGCACCGCCTGCACGAAGCCGTTGGGGATGCGCACCGAGTTGTTGGAGTTCTGGCCGGCAACGGTCAGATAGGCTTCCGAATCCCAATCGGTGTCATAGGTGCGGAAGTCGATGCTGGTGAAGCCCTGGCCCGCGAACTGCATCACCCGCTGGACGTAGTTCTCCGGCACGCCGGCCTTGCGGGCGGCGGAGATGGCCTTCCTGAGATCCTTGTTTTCCTTCGGATCGGTGCCGTTGGCGCACGCCGCCATCACCGCGTTCAGGTGCGTCTGGCAGGTCTTGGAGCCGGTGACCAGCGCGGCCACCTTCTGCTCCTCGATCACCTTCCAGTCGATGTAGGCTTCGATGTCGGGGTGATCCAGATCGACGGTGACCATCTTGGCCGCGCGCCGCGTGGTGCCGCCCGACTTGATGGCCCCGGCGGCGCGGTCGCCGATCTTCAGGAAGCTCATCAGGCCCGACGACTTGCCCCCACCCGACAGCCGTTCCCCCTCGCCGCGCACGCGGGAGAAGTTGGAGCCGGTGCCCGAGCCGTACTTGAACAGGCGCGCCTCGCGCACCCACAGGTCCATGATGCCGCCCTCGTTCACCAGATCGTCCTGAACCGACTGGATGAAGCAGGCGTGCGGCTGCGGGTGCTCATAGGCCGAAGCCGAGGAGGTCAGCAGGCCCGTCTTGAAATCCACATAGAAATGGCCCTGGCCGGGGCCGTCGATGCCATAGGCCCAGTGCAGCCCGGTGTTGAACCACTGCGGGCTGTTGGGGGCGGCCATCTGGGTCGCCAGCATGAAGCGCATTTCGTCGAAGAAGACGCGCGCGTCCGCCTCGCCGTCGAAATAGCCGCCCTGCCAGCCCCAATAGGTCCAGGTGCCGGCCAGACGGTCGAACACTTGGCGGGCCGAGGTCTCGCCCACCGTGCGCTGTTCCTTGGGCAGCGTGGCCAGCGTCGAGTCGTCCGCCACCTTGCGCCACAGCCACGACGGGACGGTGTTTTCCTCCACCGGCTTCAGGGCGGCGGGCACACCGGCCTTGCGGAAATACTTTTGCGCCAGGATGTCACAGGCCACCTGGCTCCAGCTTTCCGGCACCTCGATGCCGGTCTGGGCGAACACCACCGAACCGTCGGGATTGCGGATCTCGCTGCCGGTCGTGCGGAAACCGATGCCGGCGTAGGCGTCCTGTCCCTCGAACGTGAAGCGTCGCTGGAAGCGCATGATTGAGATCCTGCTCCTGTGGTGTTGGCCGTCCCCCGGCTCCGCATCAGGACGGCGCCGGGCAGGCGCAAGGGTCCGCGCCAGACGCCGGCCCGTGGCCGCATCTGTCGCGTGGTGTGCCCCTACATCCTGTGTAACGGAGCGGAGCCTAGCCCCCATTCCTGGGGTTTCGCAACAGCATTTTGTGCTTGCGATTTGCCTTATCCCCAAGGGGTGGGGATGGCTGTGCATAAATGCTGCGGGCGCGTCCGGGGTGCCCAGGGTGTGGAAAACCGGGGCGCCGGGGCGACTCATTGAAAATCCAGGCTTTGAAAAGCGGGGTTGCCGGGTTGCGCACAGGCACCCCGCCACTTATCCCATGGACCAACCCGGCAGGCCGCGGCGGGACTCGGGGTGAAGAGAAGGCCGTGTTGCCAAGCAGCAACAATCACAACCCAAAGGTCACGCGGCAAAAGCGCAACAGTCACTGTTTACACAGTGTTAATACGGCCTATTTACCGTACACGGGGAGGCGAAGGGGGTAGCCTTCCCAAGGGGGCGCCGGGCGGACCGGCCCGGCCTTTGCCGATCCCCCGCGATGCCATGATCCAGAGCCTTGGGACCGTCATGCCGCCCTATGCCCCCACTGCCTTCGCCGAACAGAAGATGCTGCAACAGCGGCTGACCGCCGCCCGAGCCGAAAGCGCCGCGCCGCTGGGCCGCGACGAGGTGGCGGGCATCGTCCAGACCGTGCTGTCCAGCCTGGCCGGCGATGCCACCGCCCACGATCTCCAGCTCTACCGCGAGCTGGAGGGGCTGGCCCAGTACATCCAGGAAGCCAAGAAGGAACTGGCGTCGCTGCGCCCCGCCGACATCCGCGACCAGCACATCCCCACCGCGACCGACGAGCTGGACGCCGTGGTGGGGGCGACGGAGCAGGCGACCTTCGCCATCTTCGACGCCTGCGACGTGGTCGGTGCCGTGGCCGGGCGAATCGACGGCGAGAACGCGGCGCAACTGACCGACGCCACCACCCGCATCTTCGAGGCGTGCAACTTCCAGGACATCACCGGCCAGCGCATCACCAAGGTGGTCCGCGCGCTCAAGCACATCGAGGCCAAGGTGGATGCCCTGATCGCCTTCTTCGGCGAGGAGATGACCCACGTCACGCCCCCGCCGGCGAACGAGGCGCCGGCGGACAACCGCGACCCCGACAAGGATCTGCTGCACGGCCCGCAGATGCCCGGCAACGCCATCGATCAGGACGAGATCGACCGCCTGCTGGCGAGCTTCGACTGACCATGGCCGCCCCCGGCCCCACATCCCCCGGCGTACGCCGGCTGACCATGGCCCGGCTGGAGACGCTCCGGGCCGGCGGGGGGGCTGATTCGGGGCATGGCCATGCGGGGCAGGGGGGCGGCAACGGGTCCATCGTGCTGCTGCTGTCGCTGTTCCTGCTGCTGCTGGTGTTCTTCATCGTGCTGAACGGGCAGACCGTGCAGCACGCGGCCAAGGCGCGGGCGGTGATCCATTCCATCGAACAGCGCTTCACCATCGACCCCCGGCTGAAGGAGGGGCTGGACCCGGTGGCATCGCGCAGCGGCACCGTGTTCGCCGCCGAACGGCTGGCGCAGGTGGGCGACCTGTTCGCCACCGCCGTCGCCGTGGTCAAGGTGACCGAGGTCCGCCCCGGACGGCTTTTGGAGGTGCGCATCCCCGAGGACGCGCTGTTCCGCCCCGGCACGGCGGAGGTTCTGCCCGAACGCCAGGGGCTGATCGACCGGGTGGCCGAATCGCTGCGCCAGACCCGCACGGGGGAGCGGATCGAACTCGACGCCCTGCTGGCCATCAGCCCCGACCGTCCGTCGCAGCCGCCGGGGCCGGTGGAACGCGCCGGGGCGCTGGCCCGCGCGCTGGTGGCGGTGGGGGCGCCGCCCGCGGCGGTGACGGTGGGAATCGAACGCGGGCTGCCCGGCACGGCGCGGCTGCTGTTCTCCATCCGTCTGGCCGAGGAGCCGCCGGGCCGCGGCGCCGGCAGTAGCAGCAGCGGGGGAGGGCACCGGTGATGGCCGTCCTGCGTCTTCCCGCTGTCCTGCGGCGTCATGGCCGTTCTGCCGGGCGCAGCATGTGGCTGGTCAGCTTCACCGACCTCATCTCTTTGATGCTGGCCTTCTTCGTGCTGATGTTCTCCATGGCCGAGCCGGAACAGCAGCGGTTCGAGGCGCTGGCCAAGGGGGCGTCGGCCCGGTCCACCGCCACCCGCCCGTCCGACCTGCCGCCGGAGCCGGGGGCGGTGTTCAACGCGCCGACGGTGGAACCGGCGCTGGCGGCCAATCTGGATTATCTGGCGGCGCTGCTGCGCAACCATCTGGCCGCCGATCCGCTGCTGGCGGTGCTGCCCGTGCGGCGGGAGGACGACCGGGTGGTGATCGCGCTGGCGGGCGGGCGGCTGTTCGCCGATGATGCCCCGCGGTTCAGCGAAGCCGGCCGGCGCCTGCTGTTCCTGCTGGGCGACGTGCTGGGCCGGCTGCCCAACCGGGTGGAGGTGGTGGGCCATGCCGAGCGGGAGGTGGAGCACGCGGGCCGGGAATGGGAACGCGCGCTGGGCAAGGCGGCGGCGGTGTCCATGGCCCTGCGCGAGATGGGATACCGCCGCGATCTGGTGGCCCGCGCGCTGGTGGCGCCGCTGGACCGCGATGCCGCGGACGCGGGCGAGGCGATGGTTGATCTGGTCATTCGTGAACAGAAAGGGTAAGGGCTTATCCCATGGGCAACGGGGCGCACGAACGACGGCATCGGGGGTGGCTTCTGGCCGCCTCATTGCTGCTGTCCGCCCCGCTGGCCGGGTGGGCCGCGGCGGTGGAGGCGGCGGACGTGCCGTTGCGCGCCTTCGACCATTCCAGCTACGGGCGCATGGTGTTCGACTGGCCCGCTCTGGTGGATTACACCGCGCGGGTTGAGGCCGGACGGCTGACCGTGACCTTCGGCGAGCCGGTGACGGCCCCGCTGAACCGCGCCGTCACCGCGCTGTCCCGCTACATCGTGTCCGCCGAACGGGGGGACGACGGGCGCAGCGTGACCTTCGTGCTGAAGCAGCCGGTGTCCATGCGCAGCTTCCGCAACGGCAATTCCGTCGCCATCGACCTGCGCCCCGATGCGGCGGCGGTGGCCGCCGCCGGCGAGCCGCCGGCCCTGCCGGTTGACGCGGGCGTGACCGGCCCGGCGCTGTCGGGGGCCACGGGCCCGGCCGGCGCGCCGACCGGATCGTCCGCCGGGGCGGCGGAAGCCGCGGGGGTGAAGATCCGTGTCGGCGACCACCCCACGCACAGCCGGCTGGTGTTCGATTGGACCAAGACGCCCGCCTACACCCTGTCGCGCGACGGGGCGGCGGTGACGCTGACCTTCGACAAGGCCGCCGCGGTCGATCTGGGGCCGGTGCGCCGCGCCAACCTGCGCAACGTCGCCAACATCGAAACATTCAAGACGCCCAGCGGCGGCACCGCCATCACCTTCGCCGCCCCGCCCACCGCCGCCGTGCGCGACTTCCTGAACGGCAAGTCGGTGGTGATCGACGTGCTCAACGCCGGTTCCCGCGCCAAGGGGGATGACGCGGCGGCCCCGGAACCGGCGCCCGCCCGGCAGCCCCCGGCGGCCCCGGCTCCAGCGGCCCCGCCCCCGGCGGCTCACGCTCCGGCGGCCCAAACGCCGCCGGTCCCGGCCCCCGCCGCCCCCGCGGCGCGCCAGACGGCGGCGCTGCCCCCCGGCCCCCCGGCTCCGGCGGCCCCCGCCGCAGCCCCCGCCCCGGCGGCGCCCACCGCCGAGCGCGGCGCGCTGGTGTTCGAGGTGAACGGGCCGGCCTCCATGGCGCTGTTCCCGCGGGCGGGCTATCTCTACGCCGTGTTCGACAAGCCGCTGCCCATCGGGGCGGGCAAGGTGATCGGCATTCCGCCCGAACAGGTGGGCGGGATCGAGCCGGTGCCGGCCACGGGCGGCTCCGCGTTCCGCATCCGCATCGGCCCCTTCGTCTGGCCGGCGGTGGAGCGCCAGGGCTCCACGTGGCGCGTGGTGCCCATGACCAACCTGACCGCCCCGCCGCCCCAGGAACTGCGCGTCGATCCCGAGCCGGAATTCCTGCTGGGCGCCCGCGTTCTGGTGCGCACGGGCGATGCCCACACCATCGTGCAGTTCACCGACCCCGAGGTGGGCGACCGGCTGCACGTGGTGCCGCTGCCGGTGGCGTCGCAGGCGGTGTCCCAGCCCCACCGCTATCCCGACGCCGAGATTCTGGGCGCGTTCCAGGGGGTGGCCGTCCGCCCCATCGCCGACGCCGTGACCGTGCGCCCGGTGAAGGAGGGGGTGGAGATCACCGCCGCCGGCGGGCTGCACCTGTCCAGCCCCGCCGACACCGGTCCGCGCACGCCCCCCGCCGCCGGCCCGGTGTCGGAAGGCCCGCGTCCGTCCGCCCAGCAGCAGGCGATGGTCCCCCCATCATCCCAGGCCCAGCCCAAGGGCCGCCGCCTGTTCTCGCCCGAGGCGTGGCAGCGCGGCGGGCTGGAGAATTTCACCGACAGCCGCCAGCAGCTTCAGATGAACATCGTCGAGGCGGCGGACGTGGACCGCCCGCGCACACAGCTCGATCTGGCGCGGTTCTTCTTTGCCAACGGCTTCGGCCCGGAAACGCTGGGCATGCTGGAGATGCTGCAGAACGCCCAGCCCGACCTGGACGGCTGGCCGGAGTTCCGGGCGCTGCGCGGTGCGTCCCGTTTTCTGGCCGGGGATCTGGCCGGGGGACGCTCCGACCTGATGGATCCGGCCCTGATCGACAACGGGGAGGCGGCCCTGTGGCGCGCCGCCATCGACGCCGAACAGCGCAACTGGCCCCAGGCCAGCCGCGGTTTCCGCGACAACTTCGCCATCCTGACCAAATACCCCGAACCGCTGCTGTCCCGTCTGGGCTTTCTGGGGGCGGAGGCCGCGCTGCAGGCCGGCGACACGGTGACCGCCAAGCGCATCCTGGACAAGATCGAGCAGAAGATCGGCATCGATTCCGAGGATATTCCGGCCCTGCATTTCCTGCGCGGCGAACAGCTCCGCCAGGCCGGGGAGACCGACCGTGCGGGCGAGGAGCTGAAGGCCGCCTACAACGGGCTGGACCGGCTCTATCACGCCAAGGCCGGTCTGGCGCTGGTCAATCTGGAGCTGGCCGAGGGCAAGATGTCCCCCGCGGCGGCGGTGGAAAGGCTGGCCGGCCTGACCTATGTCTGGCGCGGCGACGAGCTGGAGGCCGCCATCCGCCAGCGCCTGGCCGAGGTCCACATCGCCGCCGGCAATTACGCCGAGGGCTTCAACACCATGAAGGAGAATGCGGCTCTCGCCAGCGACCCGGCCAAGGCGGAACAGATCACCCAGGACATGCAGCGCACCTTTGCCGAACTGTTCAAGGACGGGGCCGCCCGCCTGCCGACCATGGACGCGCTGGCGCTGTACGACCAGTTCCGCGAACTGACGCCCGTGGGGGCGGCGGGGGACGAGATGATCCGCCAGCTTGCCGAACGGCTGATCCAGCTCGACCTGCTGGCCAAGGCCGCCGACCTGCTGCAACATCAGGTGGCTTATCGCCTGTCGGGCATGGACAAGGCCAACATCGGCACCCGCCTTGCCTCCGTCCGCCTGCTCGACAACAAGCCGGAAGAGGCGATCCAGGCGCTGGAGATGAGCAACGTCCCCGGCATCCCCCCCGAAACCCAGGCCGAGCGCCGCATCATGCGCGCCAAGGCGCTGGCCGAGATGGGAAAATCGTCGGAAGCCGTGCAGCTTCTGGCCCAGGACGACAGCCGGGAAGCCAACCTGCTGCGCGTGGACATCGCGTGGCGCTCGCAGAACTGGGCGCAGGCGGCGACCGCCTTGGGCAAGATCGTCGGCCCGCCCCCGGCGCCCAACCAGCCGTTGAAGTCCGAAACCTCGCAGATGGTGCTGAACCGGGCTGTGGCCATGGCGCTGGGCGGCGACAGCACGGGCCTGGGCATCCTGCGCCGCGAGTTCGGGGCGGTGATGGACAAGGGGCCGGACTCCGACGCCTTCCGCCTGCTGACCCGCCCGGAACAGGCGGGCGGGCTGATGGACGTGGGCGCCATCCGCTCCCGCGTGGCCGAGGTGGACGTGTTCCAGAAATTCCTGAAGGACTACCGCGGCAAACAGACCAATCTGGTTCCCCCCGGCAGTTCGGGAGGAACCGCACCGGCGGTCCCCGGCGGTGGGGCGGCGGCGGGGAATCGGTCCGCCAACTGACGGCGGGGACGGTCCCGGTAATCGCCCTCTCCCCGCCGGGGAGAGGGCTTGCCGGCGCCTACAGCCACCCCTCGGCCTGCCCGTACAGCCGTTCGGCGGGGATGCCCATGTCCTCGCACGCGGCGACCAGGGCGCTGGAGTTGCGCATGGGCGGGGTGCTGTCGTCCGGCTCGATGCTGGAGATGAACTTCAGCCACGGCTCCATGCCCAGGGCATAGACGAACACCTGATCGCAGCCCAGGCTGCGGATCGCCTGCATGGCGCGGGGGAAGTCGGAGCCGTTCAGCCGCCGCGACTGGTCCTTCGCCCGTTCCGGCGGCCACGGCAGCAACGGGCCGTAGAGCCAGCTCAAGGGCGCGCCCGCGCATTCCATGCCGATGAACAGCGCGTCCACCCGCGGCACCAGCGGGCGCAACAGGTCGTAGAGGCGCGGCTCCAGATTGTTGCTGTCGGCGGCGAACAGCAGCGTGCCGCCGCCGGCCTCCACCAGCCATGCCGCCTTGGTGCGGATGTCCAGGTCGGAATGCTCGCCCAGGAACGGCAGCGCCGTCAGCCGCAGATCCCCGTGCCCGGTGCTGGCCAGGGAATCCAGCTCCACCACGCGGGGGAATCCGGCGGCCTGCAGCGCCAGCTTCAGCGACGGGTCGGCCAAGCCGCCGCCGCCCGCCGGCACCACGATGGTGCCGATCTTCCACCGCAGCGCCAGCAGCGTTTCCAGCAGCACATGGTCCTGGTGGTTGTGGGTCAGCAGCACATAGTCGATGCGCTCGGGCAGGTCGGCCAGGGTGAAGCGTTCGGGATCGGCGCCGCATTCATAGGCGACGATGGGGTCGATCAGGGCGTTGGTGCCGTCCGGCGCCTCCACCAGCACGCAGGCGTGGCCGAAATAGCGCCAGCGGGTGGCGCCCGCCGGCGGCGGCGGGGTGACCGGGGCCGGCGCCTCCACCAGAAAATCGCGGAACAGGGCGGCGTCGGCCCCGCTCAGCCCCAGCCCGTCCAACACCGCGCCCACGGGCTGCGGCTGGGTGCGCAGGCGGGCCAGCAGGTCGTAGGCGCCATCGGCGAAGGGCCGTTCCACTTCCACCGCATCGGCCCGGCGCAGGCGCGGGGTGCTGAGCGAAAAGGCGCGCAGGTCGCTGGCCGTGCGGTGGATCATGGCGCCTTGCACCGACGGGTCATAGACCGGGCTGCGGTACAGCAGCGGTTCGATCACCCGCAGGTCGGGGGCGCCGCCGATGGTGTAGACCAGTTCGATGACGCCGCGCACCGGGCCGGGCAGGGCGGGGTAGAGCGGTTCCATGGCATGGCCGTCGGCGCGCTCCACCACCATCCGCACCGCGTCCCGCAGCGCCTCGCCGAAGGCGATGGCCGGCGCCTGCCGCGCCCGCGTCTCGTCCACCAGCGCGCGGATGCCGTCCACCGCCGTGGCGGGAAGGTCGAGGAAGGGGCCGCCGCGCAGGGCCGGGTTGGCGGCGGCGGCGGCGTGCAGGTCCGGCGCGTCGAGGAACGAGTCCATCAGCCGCAGATGGCGGAACGCCACGTTCATCGCCGCCGTGGCCGGCGAGATCAGGTGGGTCCAGGCGTACCAGCGCGCGACCAGCGGTTCGACCACCACATCGGGGCGCAGCAGGACCGGGGTTTGGCTCATAAATCCTCCTCTCGCCGGCCGGTGGCGGGAACGGCGGCGGCGGGCAGATGATAGGGTTCGATCCGCCCGTATTCCATCTTCACCAGCCGGTCGGCGTGGTGCAGGTAATGTTCATCGTGGGTCACGGCGATCACGGTCTTTCCTTGGCTCTTCAGGCTGGGGAGCAGGGTTTCATAGAAATACCGGCGGAATTCGGGGTCCTGGTCGGCGGCCCATTCGTCGAAGATCATCACCGGGCGGTTCTCCATCAGCGCCACCACCAGCGCCAGCCGCTTGCGCTGGCCGGTGGACAGATCCAGCGTGCTGAACCGTTCCCCCTCGAACCGGGTCTTGGTGTCGATGCGCATCAACTGGAGCAGGGAGTCCACCGTCGCCGGGTCGATGGCGTCGGCGCCGTCCAGCGTCTTGAACAGGTAGAAATCGGTGAAGATGGCCGAGAACAGCGCCCGGTACGACGGTATGTCTTCGGGCCGCACCGTGCGCCCGTCCAGCAGGATATGGCCGGCGTCGGGGTGGTAGAGCGCGCACAACAGCTTCAGCAGCGTGCTCTTGCCGCTGCCGTTGCCGCCGGTGATGAACAGGATCTCGCCGCGGTTGATGGTCAGGTTCAGCGGCCCGACCTCGAACTTTTCCGCGTTGCCGCGGTACTGGAAATCCACGTCGCGCAGTTCGATGGTGGAAAAGGCCGGGGCGGGGGCCGGCGGGCTGGCCGGCGGCGGGTGGCGGGCCAGCCGGTCGAGATCGTCCTCAAGACTGGCGATCTCGCTGGCGGCCAGCGTGGCCTTGGCCCAGGCGGGGATGCCGGCCACCACCGTCGATGTGGGGCCGATGACGAACAGCACGATGGCGGTCAGCCGCATGATGTCGGCCCCGGTGCTGGGCTGGTACTGCGGCCCGATGAACACCAGCACGCCCAACAGCGCGTAGAACAGGCTGTAGGCGAAGATGTAGTTGGTGTTGAACAGGTCGGCGGTGCGGATGCGCAAGGCCCGCACGGCGGTGGCGGCCTCGGCGATGCGGGACGCCAGGGCGGTACTGCGCCCGTAATTGAGCTTCAGTTCCTTGAAGCCGCCGATCAGGTCGCCGATGCTGTCGAAGAAGGCCATTTCGTGGGCCGATGCCTCGCGCATCCGCGCGTTGACCTCGCCCGCCCGGTGGAAATAGGTCAAAAGCCCGCCGCCGATCAGCAGCACCGCCAGGATGAAGGCCGGGATCGACACGCTGGCCAGATACAGGGCGGTGAACACCACCAGCGCCGCCGATTGCAGCGACGCCGCCAGCACCCCCGCCGCATCGGAAATCACCGCCGTCTGCTGGGTCAGGCGGTTGTAGACGGTGGTGCTGTCCAACTGGTTCAGCCCCAACAGGTCCAGCCCGCGCAGCTTGCCGGCGATGCGGGTGCGGGTGCGCTCCACCGCGTCCTCGAACAGCACGGTCACCTGATTGAAGCAGGCGCGGAAGCCGATGGCGTACAGTGTGAACAGCCCGATGAACGCCACCAGATCGAAGAACCCGCCGCCCTGGACGGCGGCGGTGTTGGTGACCATCAGCAGCATGGCGTTGGAAATGCCCGACGCCGCCGACACCAGCAGGATCTTGCGCCGCAGCCCCGGCGCCACCCCCAGGAAACGCAGCAGCGGCGCGCCGACTTGTGCGTCGCTCATGGGGTGCGCCCCTCGGCGACGGCGGTCAGTGTGGTCAGAAAGGCGCCCAGAATGTCCTCCACCGCGGTGGCCGTGAACAGGGCGGTGTCGTAGCCGGCGGCCACCACCATGGCCTCGCCCGGCACCACCTCCAGATTGAGCGGATAATGCCAATGGTCGGTCATGACGGCATCGGCAAAGCGCAAACCGCCGCCGTCCTTGCCGGCGGGATAGGTCTGCACGCGCAGCGTGGTGGTGAACGGCGCCTGCCCCGGTGCCAGCCCGGCGGCCCCGGCCACCGCCGCGATGGACAGATGGGCGTGCGCCGTCTGCGCCGCCCGCCGCCGCTGCACCCCCGCCAGCCACGCCGGCAGCGGTGCCGCCCCCGGCGGGAGAACGCGCAGGGGCAGCGTGTTGATGAGCGGGCCGATCATGCCCTCCACCCCCGGCAGGTCGGGCGGGCGCAGGGCCGAGGTCACGCCGAACACCACGTCATCGCTGCCGGTGTACCGCCCCAGCACCAATGCCCAGGCCCCCATCACCACCGCCGGCACCGTCAGCCGGTGGCGGCGGGCGAAGGCGGTCAGCGCCGTCCCCACCGCGGGCGGCGGGGTCCGCACCACCTCGGCGAAGCGGTGCCCGGCGGGGGCATCGGGCGGGACCGGCGGCCACGCCAGGGCGGCAGGCGGCAGCCCGGCCAGCGCGTCGGCCCAGAACGCCCGCGCCGCCGCCGCGTCCTGCCGCTCCAGCCACGTCAGGAAAGCGCGGAAGTCGGGGGCCGGCTGGTCCGGGGCGGCGCCGTCATAGGCCCGCCGCACCTCCTCCAGCAGCAGCGGCATGGACCAGCCGTCCATCAGCAGGTGATGGTGGGTCCAGATGAAGCGGTAACCCGCGGCTCCCTGTGCGAGGGTGAAGCGCATCAGCGGGGCCGTGGCGGGGTCGAAGCCGGCGTGGCGGTCCCGCGCCCGTTCCGTGGCGAAACGGGCCTCTTCCGCCGCCGGGTCGGGATCCCGCCAGTCCTCCAGCCGCCAGGGGGCCTGAACCCGGCTGGGGAAGCGCTGTTCCGCCGCCCCGTCCGCCCCGGTGATAAAGGCGGCGCGCAGGGCCGCGTGACGGGACAGCGCCCGGTCCCACGCGGCCTGGAAGGCCGGCACGTCCAACCCGTCCGGCAGGGTGGCGGCAAGCTGGGCCACATAGGCTTCGCTGCCGGGATGGGCGGTGGCGTGGGCCAGCATCGCCGCCTGCTGCGGCGCCAGCGTGCGGGGGGTCTCCTCCTCCGCCTCCGCTTCCGCCGCCGGGGTGCCGTCATCCAGCAGCGCGTTCAGGGCCGCGGCAAAGGCGTCGGCCAGCCGCTCCACCACCGCCGCATCGGTCTGGCGCGGGTCATAGGTCCAGTCCATGCGCAGGTGGCCGTCCATGACCAGCGCCGCCACCTCCAGCCGGTAGGGGCGGGGGGTGGTGGGGGCGAAGCCGGGGCCTTCGGATTCCGCCGCCGGGCGCACCGGCACCGCCGTCGGCCACGACTGGTCCCATTGGCCGAGATAGTTGAACAGCACCTCCGCCGGTTCCAGCGCGGCCAGGGCGGCCCCCACCCGCGGGTTGAGCGCGCGCAGGGCACCATAGGAGAAGCCGCGGCCCGGCAGCCCCGCCACCGCCGCCCGTGCCGCCGCCAGCGTGCGCGCCGGGGGGGCCGAGGCCGGGGCCGGCAGCACCACGGGGGCGATGGTGGTGAACCACCCCACCGTGCGGGTCAGGTCCACCCCGGGCACCGGGGCGTCGCGCCCGTGCCCCTCCACATCCACCAGCAGGGCGTCGCCGCCCAGAACCGTGGTGGCGGCGGTGGCAAGGGCCGCCAGCAGCGCATCCTGGGCCGCGGCCCCGCTGCGTTTGGGCAGGGTGCGCAGCAGCGCCTCCGTCACCGGGGCGGGGAAGCTGCGCTCCAGCCGCACCGCATCGCCCACCGTGCTGCGGGTGTGCCCGGTGTCCGGCAGCCGGGCGAGCGGCGGGCGGGGGGCCAGCCAGTGGGCGGCATCCCGTTCCAGGGCGGGCGTTGCGGCGGTCTCCGCCACCCGCTCGGCCCATTGGCGGAACGTGCTGGTGCGGGCGGGCAGGTGGATGGGGCCGGATGCGGCCTGCACATAGCCGTCGAACAGATCGTCGAGCAGGAACCGCCACGACACCGCGTCGATCCCCAGATGGTGGGCCGCCACCAGCAGCCGCGCCCGGTCCCCGGCCCCCAGCCGCAGCAGCACCAGCCGCAGCAGCGGCCCGGCGGACAGGTCGAACCCGGTCTGGGCTTCCGCCGCCGCGGTCTCGATGGCGTGGGGCGTGGCCTGCCCCAGATCCCGTACCTCCAGAACGGGGGCGGTCAGGTGGTCCGCCGGCACCCGCTCCAGCACCCAGCCGTCCGCCGTATGGCACGCGCGCAGGCGCAGGGCGTCGTGGTGGGCCAGCACCGCCCGCGCCGCCCGCTCCAGCCGGGCGGGGTCGAGATCCCCCGGCACGTCGAGCAGGAAGCCCTGGTTGTAATGGTGCGGGTCGGGGGCGCCCAGGCCGAAGAACCAGCGCTGGATCGGCGTCGGCGGCACCGGCTGGGGCGCATCGGTGTCGGGATCGTCGGCGATGGCGGCGATACCGCCGGCCTCGCCGATCAGGGCGACGAGGGCCGCCACCGTCTGCTGTCCGGCGGTCAGAAGCTGGTTCAGGGTGATGGGCAGCCCGGCCTGATTGGCGCGGGCCACCACCTGGATCGCCAGAATGGAATCGCCGCCGAGATCGAAGAAGGCGTCGTCGGGACCGACCGACGGCACCCCCAGCACCTGCGCCCAGATGGCGGCCAGGGTGCGTTCGGCATCGCCCCGCAGGGCGCGGGCGGCGCGTTCCGCCGGGGGGGCGTCGGGGTCGGGCAGGGCGGCGCGGTCGGTCTTGCCGTTGGGGGTCAGCGGCAGGGCCGGCAGCACGGCGATGCGCGCCGGGATCATGTGGGCCGGCAGGCGGGCGCGCAGATGGTCGCGCAGTGCAGCCTCGTCCACCGTGCCTTCCGCGGCGGCGGCATAGGCCAGCAGGCGCCCGTCGCGCACCACCGCGGCGGCGTTGGTCACCGCCGGGTGGGCGGCCAGCACCGCCTCCACCTCGCCCAGTTCGATGCGGTGGCCGCGGAGCTTCACCTGATGGTCGCGGCGGCCCAGGAACTGGATGCGCCCGTCCTCCAGCCGGTAGCCGATGTCGCCGGTGCGGTACAGCCGGCCCCACGCGGGGTGGGTGATGAAGCGCTCATCCGTCAGGTCCGGGCGGTGGCGGTAGCCGCGGGCCAGACCGGCGCCGCCGATGTGCAGTTCACCCGGCACGCCCACCGGCACCGGCACGCCCCGTTCGTCCAGCAGATGCACGTCGATGTTGGGCAGGGGCCGCCCGATGGGCAGCAGCCGGCCATCGCCGCCGCCCTCGTCCAGCGTGGCGCAGACCGAGGATTCCGTGGGGCCGTAGGCGTTGACGAACCGCCGCCCGGCGGCCCAGCGCCGCGCCAGATCGGGCGCGCACGCCTCCCCCGCCACCACCAGCAGCCGCAGCGCCGGCAGCGGCGCATCCGGCATCACCGCCAGGGCGGTGGGCGGCAGGGTCGCCGCCGTCACGCGGGCCTCCTCCAGCGTGCGGGCAAGGTCGGGGCCGGGCCGCGTGGCCTCCGACCCCGGCAGCAACAGCGTCCCCCCGGCCCCCAAGGCCATGGCGATTTCCCACACCGACGCGTCGAAGGAGGGGGAGGCGAATTGCAGCACCCGGTCGCCGGGCTTGAGCGCGAACAGGTGCCGCTGGGCCTGGATCAGGTTGCGCAGGCCGCCGTGGGTGCTCTCCACCCCCTTGGGCCGCCCGGTGGACCCGGAGGTGTAGATCAGATAGGCCACATCCGCCGGCCCCGGCACCGGCGGGGTCCAGGCGGGGGCGTCCATTACGGTTGTAACGTCGATGTCCATCACCGATACGCCGATATCGGCGACCGCTCCCGCGGTGCCGGCGCCGGCCAGCACCAGCCGCGTGCCGCTGTCGTCCAGCATGAAGCGCAGGCGCTCCGCCGGGTAATCGGGATCGAGGGGCACGGCGATGCCCCCGGCGCGCAACACCGCCAGGAACGCCACCGCCAGCCCCGCCGACCGGCGCAGGCACACAGCCACCGGCGTGCCCACCCCAACACCCGCCGCCGCCAGCCGGGCGGCCAGTGCCGCCGTCGCCGCGTCCAGTTGGGCATAAGTCAAGGTGCCGTCGTGCCCCTCCAGCGCCGGGGCGTCCGGCTGGGTTGCCGCCCAGGCGGCGGGCAGGGCGTGGGCGAAGGGGGCGGTCACCGGCAGGACCGGGCCGCGCCCGGCGGCCACCAGCACGGCGCGCTCGTCCCGCCCCAGCAGGGTGTGGGCGGACAGTGGTGCTTCGGGTGCCGCCGCCAGCCCGGCCAGCAGGGTGCGCAGATGCCCCAGCATCCGGCGGACGGCGGATCCGGCGAACCGCCGCGGGTCGTAATGCAGCCCCAGGTGCAGCACCGGGCCGGGCTGGCACACCAGGGTCAGGGGGAAGTTGGTGCGCTCGTACGCCCGCACGCCGGTCAGGCGGAGGCCGTCCGCTTCCAGTTCCCCGGCGGCGGGGTAGTTCTGGAACAGCACCAGGCTGTGGAACAGGTCGGTGCCCGCCGGCAGGGCCGAGGCGCGCACGATGTCGCCGAGCGGCGTGGCGCCGAAGCGGTCACGCTCCAGATGGCGGGCGAACAGGCGCTGAAGCCAGGGCAGGCCGGGTTCGTCCCCGTCCACCGTCACGCGGGCGGGCACGGTGTTGATGAGCATCCCCACCATGGTTTCCGCCCCCGCCAGATCCGGCGGGCGGCCCGACACGGTAACGCCGAACACCACGTCGCGCTGTCCGGTATAGTGGTGCAGCAGCAGCGCCCAGGCCCCCTGCACGATGGCGCCCAGCGTGACGCGGCCCCGCTGGGCCAGGGCCGTCAGCGCGGCGGTCTCGTCCGTGCTCAGCGGCGCGTGGATCTCCGCCCCGCCGCCATCGGGATCGTCCGCCGGATCGGGGGCGAGGCCGGGGAGCATGATGGGGGTGGCGGCCTCGATCCCCGCCAGCTCCTCCCGCCAGAAGGCATCGGACGCGGCCCGGTCCAGGCTCGCCTGATGGCGGACATAATCGCCGAAGCGCGGGGCGGGGGGCAGGGGCGTGCCGCGGTAGAGCGCGAACAGCTCGCCCGCCAGCACCGACACCGACCAGCCGTCCATCAGCAGATGATGGGAACTCCACAGAAGGTCGTGGGTGGTGTCGGACGTGCGCACCAGATGCATCCGCATCAGCGGCGGGCGGTCCAGCGTGAACCCCGCCGCCCGGTCCTCGGCCAGCAGCCGTTCCATGCGGGCGTCCTGTGCGGCGGGGGACAGGCTGCGCCAATCCTCCTCCCGCCACGGCAGGGCGGTGCGGGGGGCGAACACCTGCACCGGCTGCCCGCCGTCCTGCCAGCGGAAGGCGGCGCGCAGGGATTCGTGCCGTTCCACCAGCGCATCCCACGCCGCCCGCAGCCGCCCGGCGTCGAGCGGCCCGTCCAGCCGCAGCCGCAACTGGTCGAAATAGGTGTCGGGATCCCGCAGGCTGTGGGCCAGCACCCCCTGTTGCAGCGGCGTCAGGGGCAGCGGTTCCGGCCCCATTCGTCCGGCGGCCTCGGCCAGTTCCACCAGCGCCGTGCGGGTGGCCTCGGCCAGCGCGGTCACCGTGGCCTCGGCGCATGGCGGGAAGGTGATGTCCAGGCGCAGGCACCCCCGCCATACCCCGGCGTTCAGTTCCACCGCGTGGCTGCGGCGGGCACGGGGGCTGAGCAGCGGCCCCGGCGGCTCGTCCACCGGCACGAAGGTGCCGCCGTCCGCCGGGCCGTCCATCACGCCCAGGTAATTGACCAGAAGCTCCGCGTCCGGCAGCGCGGCCATGGCGGCGCGGATGCCGGCGTCGGGGCTGAGGTGGCGCAGCAGCCCGTACCCCATCCCCTCCCGCGGGGCGGCGCGCAGGGCGGCGGCGCTGGCCGCTACTTCGGCGCGGGGATCGGGGGCGCCGGGGTGGTCGAGCCGCAGCGGCTGGACGGTGGTGAACCACCCCACCGTCCGCGACAGGTCGATGCCCTCGAACAGGTCGGCACGCCCGTGCCGCTCCACATCCACGCGCAGCCGGGTGCCGCCGGTCAGCCGCCACACCGCCCGCTGCAGCGCCGCCAGCAGGGCCGCGTCGGGACGCACGCCGAACGCCGCCGGCACGCCGCGCAGCAGCGCGCCCGTCTGGTCTGCGTCCAGATCCAGCACCAGCCGGGCGGCACCGCCCACCGTGCCGGGATCGGTGCCGGCAGGCAGCAGGGGCACCGCCGGGCCGCCCAGCGTGTCGCGCCACCACGCCGCTTCCGCGGTCAGAGCAGTGGAGGCGGCGAGGTCCGCCAGCTTTTCCGCCCACAGCCGGTACGGGGTGGTGGGGGCGGGCAGGGCCGGTTCCTCGCCCCGCACCGCCTGTTCATAGGCCACGGCCAGCCCGTCGAGCAGGACCGGCCACGACGCCGCGTCCACCGCCAGATGGTGGGCGGTCATCAGCAGCCGGCCCGCGGCGGGGTCGAGCACCGCCCGCAGCAGCGGCCCGCGGGACAGGTCGAAGCCGGTTTGCGCGGCGGCGAAGGCGGCGGCGCGCTCCTCTGCCGTCACCGCACCGGGGCCAAGACGGCGCAGCACCCCATACGGCCCGGCCCCGGCGCGCGGGACGGTCTGAACGCCGTCGATTATGCGCAGGCGCAGGGCGCCATGCCGGTCGATCAGCGCATCCAGTGCCCGTTCCAGCGCATCGGCGTCGATGGCGGCGGGCACCGCCAGCACGAGGCCCTGGTTGTAATGGTGGGGATCGTCGGTGATGGCGGCGTGGAACCACGCCTGCACCGGCAGCGGCGGCACCGGGCCGTGGTCCGGCCCCGTCACGGCGGCGGCGGGTGCGGCCCCGGCGGTGGCCGCGGCCAGGGCGGCGACGGTCTGGTGCTGGAACAGGTGGCGCACCGTCAGGTCGAACCCGGCGTGGCGCGCCCGCGACACGATTTGCAGGCTGCGGATGGAATCGCCGCCGAGGTCGAAGAAATTGTCGAACACGCCGACCGCGGGCAGCCCCAGCACGGCGGCGAAGATGCCGGCCAGCGTGCGTTCGGCCTCCGTCCGCGGGGCCGCCGGGGTGGGGGCAGGGGCATCGGCGGGGGCCAGCGCCGCCAGGGCGCGGCGGTCCACCTTGCCCCCCGCGGTCTTGGGCAGGGACGGCAGCGGCGCCGCCGCCGCCGGCACCATATAGGCCGGCAGGGCGCCGCGCAGCCATTCCAGCAACTCCGCGGCGTCCGCGGCGGTCTCGGCGAAGGCCACCAGCCGCGGTTCCCCGCCGGGGCCGGGCAGGGGCAGGACGGCGGCCTCCGTTACCCGCGGGTGGCGGGCCAGGGCGGCTGCCACCTCCCCCGGTTCGATGCGGAAGCCGCGGATCTTCACCTGATCGTCGCGGCGGCCCAGGAATTCCAGCGTGCCGTCGGCCCGCCGCCGGGCGCGGTCGCCGGTCCAGAAGGTGCTGGCGCCGGGCACGAAGGGATCGGGGCGGAAGCGCGCCGCCGTTTCCCCATCCCGGTTCAGATAGCCGCGGGCGACACCGGGGCCGGCGATGACGATTTCCCCCACCACCCCCGGCGGCACCGGCTGTCCGGCGCTGTCCAGCACATGGACGCGGGTGCCGGCGATGGGCCGCCCGATGGGCACGGTGCCGGTCTCGGGCGCCTGGTCCACCGCGGGGTCGAACAGGGTGGCGGTGATGGTGGCCTCGGTCGGGCCATAGGCGTTGCGCCACGCGGTGCGCGGCCCGGCCAGCGCCCGCCACTCGGCCAGCCGTTCCGTCGACACCCGGTCGCTGCCGGTCACCACCAGCCGCAGGGTGGGGGGCAGGGGGGTGGCCGTCTCCGCCAGATGCCGCACCCAGGCGTGCCAGAAGGCGGCGGGCAGGTTGGCGATGGTGATGCCAAGGGCGCCCAGCGCCTCGGTGAAGGCACCCAGGTCCGCCGCCATGCCGTCCGCGGGCAGCACCAGCGTGGCCCCGGCCACCAGGGTGGGCAGGATCTCTTCCAGCGCCACGTCGAATTCGGGGGCGGCGAACTGCAGCACCCGGTCCCCCGGCTCCAGCCGGTAATCGGCGATGACGGCGCGCGCGTGGTTCGCCAGCCCGCCGTGCTCCACCATCACCCCCTTGGGCGCCCCGGTGGACCCGGAGGTGAAGCAGATGTAGGCGAGATCTCCCGGTCCCGGCAGCGGGAGCACAGGCCCTCTCCCCGCCGGGGAGAGAGGGGGATTGTCCGGCGTCACCAGCGTCAGCCCGGCGGGCAGGCGTTCGGCCAGCGTGTCCGGGCCGATCACCACGGTCATGGCGGTGTCGGCGATGATGGCGTGGGTGCGGGCGGCGGGCTGGGCGGGGTCGAACACCACATGGGCGCCCCCGGCTTTGTAAACCGCCAGCAGCGCCGTCACCAGATGCGGGCCGCGCCCGGTGGCCACCCCCACCGGGGTGCCCGGCCCCACCCCCAGCGCCGTCAGCCGGCGGGCCAGGGCGGATGCCGCGGCGTCCAGGGCGCCATAGGTGACGGTGGTGTCCCCGTGGATCAGCGCCGGGGCATCGGGATTGCGCGCAGCCTGTCCCGCAATCAGTGCCGGCACGGTCTCATCGGACAGGGGGCCGGACAGGGGACCGCCCGCGGCGATCAGCGCGTCCCGCTCGTCCGTGGTGAACAGGGGCAGGGCTGAGATGGGCGTGCCGGGCCGTTCCACCGCCGCTGCGGCCAGACGGACGACATCCCCCGCCAGCCGTTCCATGGTGGCGGCGTCGAACAGGCCGGCGTCGTATTCCAGATGGCCCAGCAGGCCGCCGTCCGCCGCCGCCTCCAGCGACAGGTTGAGGTCGAGTTCCGAGGCGCCGCCGCCGCTCTCCACCGGGCGGACCCGCACGCCGGCAAACGCCAGCGGTTCCACCGTGGCGGTCTGGAGCACGAACATGGCCTGGAACAGCGGGCCGCGGTTCAGCGCGCGTTCGGGGTTCAGCGCCTCCACCACCCGGTCGAACGGCACGTCCTGGCGGCTGAAGGCGTCCAGGCACACCGCGCGCAGCCGGCGCAGCAGGGCGGCAAAGCCGGGATCGTCGGTGAGGTCGGCGCGCAGCACCAGATTGTTGACGAAGAAACCGACGAGGTTCTGCGTCTCCACCCGGTCGCGGCCCCCGGCGGGGCAGCCGATGGTCACCTCGTCCTGGCCGCTCCACCGCGCCAGCACGGCGGCATAGACCGCCAGCAGCGCCATGAACGGCGTCGCCTGCTCGGCGCGCGCCAGACGGGTCAGGGCCTCGGCCACCGCGGGCGGCAGGGTGAAGCGCACCATCCCGCCCTGATCCCCCCGCACCGGCGGGCGCGGGCGGTCCAGCGGCAGGGCCAGATCGGTGGGGGCGCCGTCCAACTGCCGGCACCACGCTTCGACCTGCTCGGCCATGCGCCCTTCGTCGGCGGTGGCGTGCTGCCACGCGGCGACGTCGGCGTATTGCACGGGCAGGGGCGGCAGGGCGGCGGGAACCCCCGTCACCGCCTCCCCGTACAGCGCCGACAGGTCGCGCATCAGCACGCCCATGGACCAGCGGTCGGACACGATGTGGTGCAGGGACAGCACCAGCACCCGCCGGTCCGGCCCCACCCGCACCAACCGGGCGCGGAACGGCGGCTCGTCCGCCAGCCGGAAGGGGCGGCGGGCGGCCTCGCCCACGATGGCGGCGGGGTCGGCGCCGGGCGCGTCCTCTTCGGCCAGGGCGAAGGGGGCGGGGGACAACGGCACCATGCACGGGCCGCCGTCCTCCTCGCGGATCACGGTGTTCAGAACCGTGTGCCGGGCGGTGAGCGCCGTCAGGGCGCGGGCCAGGGCCGCGGCGTCGAACGGCCCGTCGATCTCCCACCCGGCGGCCATGACGAAGGCGGTGCCGCCGTCGAGCGTGTCCAAAAACCACAGGCGGCGCTGGTTGAACGCCAGCGGGGCCGGCGCCGACGGATCGGGCCGGGGCGCCAGCGGGGCCGGCTGGCCGCCGCCGAGGAAGGCCAGGATCTCCGCCTTGCGGGCCGCCATTTCCGCCCGCATCTCCGGCGGGACGGCGCCCGCGGGGCCACGCACCTTCAGCCCGTCGCCCTCGCGCGTGACGGTGACGCCGCGGGCGGCGAGAGCGGCCAGAAGATCCTTGATCCGGGTCACAGCATGAACTCCTCTTCGTCCTCTGCCGGGACGTTGACGGGAAGGGCGGGGACGGAAAGGGCGGGGGTGCGCAGCGCGTCGATACGCGCGGCGAGATCGGCCAGAACCGGGGCTTCGAACAGGGTGGCAAGCCCGATCTCCACCCCGAAGGTGGCGCGGATGAAGGCCAGCATCTGCATCGCCAGCAGCGAATGGCCGCCGAGCGCGAAGAAATCCGCCGCCCCGTCCACCCGCTCCACCCCCAGCAGCGACCGCCAGCAGCCGGCCAGCAGCGCGTGCGTGGAACCGTCCCCGCCATCCTCGGGCAAGCCAGCCGCCGCCGGTTCCGCCGCCGGGGCGGTGTGGCGGGCCAGATCGTCCATCAGCCCGGCCCCGCGGGCGGCCAGCGCCGGAAGGTCGCGGATCGACACGGCAAGGCGGGTGTGGGGGCTGTCCAGCGCGCGGCGGAACACCGCCACCCCCTCCGCCGGGGTCAGCGCTTGCGCCTCGGACGGGGCGGCGTGGCCCCAGCGTTCATAGGCGGCCACGGTCATGCCGCCGCCGGTCCAGTCGTCCCAGTTGATGGCCTGGGTGAACTGGCCGGTGCGGGCGGTGCGTTCGGCGGCGAACAGGTCGAGGAACTCGTTGCCGCCGGCATAGGCCACCTGCCCGAACTTGGCGCCATAGAGGATGGAGCCGAGGGTGGAGCACAGCAGCATGACATCCAGCGGCGGCCCATCGGCCAGCAGCCGGTCGAGCACCAGCGTCCCCGCCACCTTGGGCGCCAGCACCGCGTCGGTGTCGGCGCGGGTGCGGGTCTGGATCACGCCGCCGCGGTCGGCAAGGCCGGCGGTGTGGATCACGCCGTTGATGGCGCCGAACCGGGCGCGGGCCTGGGCGATGACCGCGGCCATGGCGGTTTCGTCGGCCACGTCGGCGGCGGCGGCCAGAACCTCGCCCCCCGCCGCCTCGATCGCGTCGATCAGGCGGCGGCGGGGATCGTCGGCGGCCTCGTCCCGCGGCGGCAGCGGCGTGCGGCCCACCAGCACCAGCCGGGCGTGCAGCGTTTCCGCCAGATCGCGGGCGATGGCCGCCCCCATGCCGCCGAAACCGCCGGTCACCAGATAGACGCCCCGCGGGCGCAGCCGCGCCATCCCGTTGCCGGCGGGGGGCAGGGGCGCCGGCACGATGTCCGGCTGCCAGCGGTGGCGGCCGCGCAGGGCGGTGTGGGGAGCGGCATCCTCCACCGTCAGCTCGTCCAGCAGCCGGGCGGTGTCCAGGCCGGGGGGAATGTCGATGGCACGGCAGCGGATGGCGGGGTATTCCAGCGGGATGATCTTCACCGCACCCAGTGCCGTGGCGGCGGTGGGGTTCAGCGCCTCCTCCCCCGTCACGTCGGCGGTGCCGGTGGTCACCACGTCGATGCGCACGGGCTGCACCACCCCCGCGGTCCCCAGCGCGCGGGCCAGGGCGGTCAGGCTGTGGAAGCCCCGCTCCAGCGCGTCGTCGCCGTCCAGGCACCCCAGATGGACGATGCGCGCGGGCGGCGGGACGAGCCGGGGGGCATCATCGGTGACGCCGGCCACCGGCACCACGGTCACGGCCTCACCGCGGGCGGCCAGCGCCTCGGCCAGCCGGGCGCCGGTGCCGCCCTGGTCGGCCAGCACCAGCCACGGGCCGGTGAGCGGTGCGGTGGCCGGGGCCGGGGCCTGCCGCCACACCGGCTGATAGAACCAGGACTCCCGCTCGGCCCGCTTGGCCGGCAGGGCCGGGGCCGGTGCCGCCCGCTCGGGCCAGAAGCGCTTGCGCTGGAACGGGTAGGTGGGCAGCGCCACCCGGCGCCCGCCGGTGTCGGGCAGGGTCACCGGCACGCCCGCGGCCCACAGCCGCCCCACCGCCTCCAGCGGGTCGGCATCCAGGGTGGCGACGGCGGGCCGGCTCCACCCGGCGCTGCGGGCGAGAGCGCACAGCGTGTGCCCCGGCCCCGCCTCCAGCAGCAGCCCGGCGCCGCCGTCGCGCACGCTGGCGATGCCGTCGGCGAAGCGCACGGCGTGGCGCAGGTGCCGCGCCCAATAGCCGGGGTCGGTGGCCTGCTCCACCGTGATCCAGGTACCGGTGACATTCGACACGAAGCGCCGTTCCGGCGGGCGCAGCGTCAGCGCCGCCACCCGTGCGGCGAACGCCGGCACCACCGGGTCGAGCATGGCGGAGTGGAAGGCGTGGGACGTCTCCAGCCGCCAGCAGCGCACGCCGCGGGCGTCCAGCGTGCCCTGAAGCTCGGTGATCGACGGGATGGGGCCGGCGACCACCACCTGCCGCGGGCCGTTGACGGCGGCGATGGACAGGCCGGTGCCGTGCACCAATGCCGCCGCCTCGTCCTCCGCCAGCGGCAGGGCCAGCATGGCCCCGGCGGGCAGGCCGTCCACCAGCCGTCCCCGCTCCGCCACCAGCGCCAGGGCGTCATCCAGCGTGAACACCCCGGCCAGGCAGGCGGCCACATACTCGCCGACGCTGTGGCCCAGCATCGCCGCCGGCTCCACCCCCAGCGCCTGCCAGTGATGGGCGGCGGCGTAGCCGACGCTGAACAGCGCCGGTTGGGTCAGGGACGTGCGGCGGAGGGCGGCGGCATCGGCGGCCCGGTCCTCGGGGCCGTAGAGCAGGGCGCGCAGGTCGGCGCCGATGTGCGGCTCCAGAACCGCGGCACAGCGGTCCAGGGCGGCGCGGTAGGCGGGGCTGGTGCGGTACAGCGCTTCCCCCATCCGCGGGGACTGACTGCCCTGGCCGGGGAACAGCAGGGCCACCGCGGGGGGCTGCGCCGGGGCCGTGGCGCGGATCAGCGCGGGCGTGGACAGGGCGCGCACCGCATCGGGCACGTCCCGCACCACCGCCGCGGCCCGGTGGTCGAACACCGCCCGCCCGGCGGCCAGCGTGTGCGCCACGTCGGCCAGGGGCAGGGCGGGGTTGGCCGCCAGATGGGCCGCCAGGGCCGCCGCCGCCTGCTCCAGCGCGTCGTCGCTGCGGGCCGACAGCAGCAGCAGGCGGGGGCCGTCCGCGGGCGGTTCGGCGGGCGCGGAGGTGGGTGCCTGTTCCAGCACCACATGGGCGTTGGTCCCGCCGATGCCGAAGGCGCTGACCCCCGCCCGCCGCGGGCCGCCGTTCGCGGGCCAGGGTTGAGCCGCCGCCGCCACGGCGAAGGGGCCGGCGGCAAAGTCGATGCGCGGGTTGAGGGTGCGGGCGTGCAGCGTGGGCGGCACGGTGCCGTGGTGCAGCGCCAGCACCGTCTTGATCAGGCCCGCCACCCCGGCGGCGGCGTCGGCGTGGCCGATGTTGCTCTTGACCGCCCCCAGCAGCAGCGGACGGTCCCGCCCGCCGAACACGCGGGCCAGCGCCGCCACCTCCACCGGGTCGCCCAGCGCGGTGCCGGTGCCGTGGGTTTCCACATAATCGATGGTGGCGGGGTCGAGGCCGGAATCGGCGATGGCCGCGGCGATGGCTGCGGTCTGGCCGTCGGCGCCGGGGGCGGTGTAGCCCACCTTGGCCGCCCCGTCGTTGGTGACCGCGGTGCCGCGGATGACGGCCAGGATGCGGTCGCCGTCGGCCTGGGCCAGCGCCAGCGGCTTCAGCAGCACCAGCCCGGCCCCGCCGCCCGGCACCGTGCCGGCGGCATCGTCGGCAAAGGGGCGGCAATGGCCGTCGGGCGACAGGATCATCCCCGGCTCGTAGCGATAGCCCGTGGCCTGGGGGAAGCGGATCGACACCCCGCCGGCCAGCGCCATGCGGCAGCGCCCGGCCCGCAGCGCCTGACACGCCAGATCCACGGCGACCAGCGAGGTGGAGCACGCCGACTGCACCGCCACCGCCGGCCCGCGCAGGTCCAGGCGGTAGGCGATCTGGGTGGCGATGAAGTCCTTGTCGTTGCCGGTCAGCTCGTGATAGGCGGCGGCCCCCTCGGGCGCCGGGCCGTCGGCGTGCAGCACCCCGTGGAAATAGGTGTTGAGGCCGGCTCCGGCGAACACCCCCACCGGCCCGCCCGTGCGGGCGGGGTCGTAGCCGGCATCCTCCAGCGCGTGCCACGCGCATTCCAGCAGCACCCGGTGCTGCGGGTCCATCACCACCGCGTCGCGGGGGCTGAAGCCGAAGAAGGCGGCGTCGAACAGGTCCGCGCCATCCACCACCCCGCGGGCGGGGACATGGCCGGGCTGGTCCAGCAGCGCCGGGTCCAGCCCCTCGGCGGCCAGGGCGGCGGCGTCCAGGCGGGCGATGCCCTCCCGCCCCTCCACCAGCAGGCGCCAGAAAGAGTCCACGTCGGGCGCGCCGGGGTAGCGGCAGGCCATGCCGATCACCGCCACCGGCCCGCCAAGGGGGCCGCCGTCCGCCGCGGCGGGGCGGGCCTCATCCACGGCCCCGGCCAGATGGGCGGCAAGGCTGCGGATGGTGGGCAGGCGGAACAGGTCGCTGATGGGCAGGGTGCGGGCGAACTCTTCTTCCAGCCGGGCGTGGACCCGCACCAGCCGCAGGGAATGGCCCCCGGCGTCGAAGAAATTCTCGTCCAGCCCAATGGTATCGCAGCCCAGCACCGCGCGCCAGATGGCGGCCACCCGCTCCTGCACCGCCGACAGGGTGGCGGCGGAGGGGGCGGTTGGCGCAGCAGGGGTGGGCGGCAGGGCGAACAGCGCGTCCCAATCCACCTTGCCGTGCAGGGTCAGCGGCACCGTGGCGATCACGGTGACGGCGCTGGGCACCATGTGCGGCGGCAGCACCGCGCGCACGGCCCGCCGCACCGCCTCCCCATCCAGCCGGGCACCGGCGGCGGGCAGCAGGAAGGCGGCAAGGCCGCGGTCGCCATCGCCCGTACCGGGGCGCACCGCCACCAGCGCGCGGGCGACGCCGGGCTGGGCGGCCAGGGCGGATTCGATCTCGCCGGGTTCGATGCGGAAGCCGTGCAGCTTCACCTGCCGGTCCAGCCGGCCCAGGAACAGCAGGTTCCCGTCGTCCCCCAGCCGCACCCGGTCGCCGGTGCGGTAGAGCGTGCCGCCGGTGGCCGGATCGGCGATGAAGCGCGCTGCGGTCATCTCCGGCTGGCCGTAATAGCCGGCGGTCACACCGTCCCCGCCGATGCACAGTTCCCCCGCCGTGCCCGGCGGAACCGGCTGGCCGTGGGGGCCGTGGACAAAGGCCAGCGCGCCGGCCACCGGGCGCCCGATGCAGGCGGGGGACAGGCCGGGGGCATACTCCGCCACCGTCGCCGTCACCGTGGTTTCCGTGGGGCCGTAGGCGAAGAACAGCCGGCGCCCGGCGGCCCAGCGCGCCGCGGCGTCCGCCGGGCAGCTTTCCCCGCCCACCGCCAGCACCCGCAGGGCCGGCAGCGGCGCCACCGGCGTGGCGGCCAGCAGGGCGGCGGGGATCTGCACATGGGTGGCGGCGGACGCGGCCAGCGTCTGGGTGAGCGTGCGCCCCGGCAGCAGCCCGTCGCGCGGGGCCAGGCACAGCGCCGCCCCGGCGGTGAAGGCCATGGCGATGTCGGACGCCGCCACGTCGAACCCCAGCGCCACAAGCTGCTGGATGCGGCTGTCCGGCCCGATGGCGTAGCGGTCCACCAAGGCGGCGGCCAGACGGCACAGGGCGCCGTGGCGGACCATCACCCCCTTGGGCCGCCCGGTGGAGCCGGAGGTGAAGATCAGGCAGGCGACGGCATCGTCCTCGTCCACAGGCCCTCTCCCCCCCGGGGAGAGAGGGGGATCGGCGGGGAGTGTCGATCCGTCCTCGTCCTCATCGGGGAACAGGCAGGGCACGGCCGGGGCGGGCGGGGCGGTTTCGGCCACCACCGCCGTCACCTCGGCGTCCGTCAGCATCGCGGCGATGCGCTCCGCCGGGTAGGCGGGATCGACGGGGACATAGGCCGCCCCCGCCTTCAGAATGCCCACCAGGGCGACGAACAGGCCGGGGCCGCGTTCGGCCACCAGCCCGACGCGGTCACCAGGGCCGACGCCCAACGCGCTCAGCCGGTGGGCGAAGCGGCCGGAGCGGCGGTCGAGCGCGCCATAGCTCAGCGTGCCGTCCGGCCACCACAGGGCCGGCGCGTCCGCCCGCACCGCGGCCTGATGGCTGACCAGGGCGTCCAGCCGGTCCGCCGGCGGGCGGGGGCCGCCGCCGGTTCCGGCGTTGAGCGCGGCGTTGAGCCGGCGGTCACCGTCCCCCAGCAGGTCCAGGGCCGACAGGGGCCGGTGGGGGGCCGCCGCCACCGCCGCCAGGATGGCGGTGAAGCGTTCGGCCATGCGCCGGGCCGTGGCGTCGTCCACCACGGCGGTGTCGTATTCCAACTCGCCGGACAGACCGCCGTCGCGCTCCACCACCAGCAGGGTCAGGTCGAAACGGGCCACCGGGGTGGGCACCGGCAGGGCCGCGGCGGTGATGCCGGGCAGGGACAGCGACCACGCGCGGGCGTCCTGCTGCACGAACAGCGCCTGCACCAGCGGCGGGCGGCCCGGCAGCCGCGGTGCCGCCACCGCGTCGGCCACCAGCGGCAGCGGCACGTGCTGCCGCTCCAGCGCCGTCAGCAGCCGCTGGCGCACGCGGGTCACCACGGCGATGAAATCGGGATCGCCATCCAGCGTGACGCGCAGGGGCAGGGTGTTGACCAGGAAACCGGCGGTTTCCTCCATCTCCCGCCGCACGCGGGCCGCCGCGGGGATGCCGATCAGCAGGTCGTCCTGACCCGTGGCACGCGACAGCAGCAGCGCCCACGCCGCCATCAGCGCCATGGGCAGGGTGGCCCGGCCCTCGCGCGCAAGGGCGTCCAGCCGGGCGAGATCATCGGGGGGCAGGGCGACCGGCACCCGCCCGGCGCGGCTGGCCGCGGTTTCCCCGTCTGCCGCACCGGCAGGGCGGGGCAGGTTGAGATGCATCGGCGCCCCGGCCAGATCGGCCCGCCAGCCCTCCAGCGCCGCGTCGAAGATGCCGTTTTCCACGCACATCCGCTGCCACAGCGCAATGTCGGCGGGCTGCACCGCGGGCGGGCGCAGGGCGGTGCCGCGGTATCCCGCCTCCAACTCCCGCACCAGCAGAGTGCCGGTGGTCCCGTCGCAGGCGGTGTGATGGATCACCAGCAGCAGCAGGCGCGCATCCGGCCCCAGGGTGAACAGGGTGGCGCGGAACGGCGCCTCGGTATCCAGGGCGAAGGGGTGCGCCGCCTCCGCCGTCAGCAGGGCGTCGAGCGCATCATCGGCCAGCCCCACGGCGCTGCGGCGTTCCAGCTGGAAACCGCCGGGGGGCAGGATCTCCTGCACCGGCTCGTCGCCGTGGGCGGTCAGGCGGGTGCGCAAGCCCTCGTGCCGGTCGTACAGGCCGGCCAGCGCCCGTTCCAGCGCCCCCTCGTCCACCGGGCCGTCCAGGCGGTAGGCGGTGGGGACGTTGTAGGCGGCAGCACCTTGCGCCCGCTCCGCCAGCCACAGCGGCATCTGGTTGAACGACATCGGGATGCGCGCGGGCCGCGGCCCGGTGGGCACCGGCGGCAGGCCGGCGCCATCCCCGGCGGCGCGCAGCCGTTCGGCCAGCGCCCGCGGGGTCGGGGCGTCGAACAGGGCGGCGACGGGCAAAGCGGTGCCGAAGGCGGCGTTCACCCGCGTCATCGCCCGCACGGCCAGCAGGGAATCGCCGCCGTGGTCGAAGAAATCGCAACCGCCGCCGGTGACGGTAATGCCCAGCACCTCCGCCCATACCGCGGCCACCAGCGCCTCGTCGGGGGCCAGGGGGCGGGCGGGGGTGCCGTCCTCCGCGCCCTCGTCCGCGCCCTCGTCCGCCGTGGCGGGATCGGGCAGGGCGGCCAGATCGGTCTTGCCGTTGGGATTGAGGGGCAGCCGCTCCAGCGTCACGAACGCCGCCGGCACCAGGGCCGCCGGCAGCCGGGCGCGCAGGAACGGGCGAAGGTCCGCCAAGGCCGGCTCCCCGCGCCACACCACGTACGCCACCAGCCCGGTTTCGCCGGACGGCAGCGGGCGGGCCACCACCGCGGCCTCGCGCACCGCCGCGTGGCCGGACAGCACCGCCTGCACCTCCCCCGGTTCCACGCGCACGCCGCGGATCTTCACCTGCCGGTCCAGCCGGCCCAGATAGTCCAGCACGCCGTCGGCCCGCCAGCGGCCCAGATCGCCGGTGCGGAACAGCCGCCCGCCGGCCAGCCCGGTGGGGTCGTCGGTGAACCGCTCCGCCGTCAGGGCCGGCTGCCCGGCATAGCCGCGGGCCAGCCCGACGCCGCCGATGGCGATTTCCCCCGGCGCCCCCGGAGGCACCGGGTTGTTGCCGCGGTCCAGCAGCAGCACGCGGTTGCCGGGGATCGGGCGCCCGATGGGCACCAGCCCCCGCACCCCCGGCTCCACCACATGCCATGTGGCATCCGCCGACACCTCCGACGAGCCGTAGAGGTTCAGCAGGCGGCACTGGGGCAGTGATGTTGCGAAGCGGGCGGCGAGGTCGGCGGAAATCGCCTCCCCGCTGGTTACGCACAGGCGCAGGGCGCGCAGGGTGGATGCGGGATCGGGCAGTCCGTCCAGCAGGGCGCGCAGCAGCGACGGCACCAGCACCAGCCGGGTCACGCCCCCCCGTTCCAGCGTCTCGGCCAGCCGCAGCGGGTCGCCCGATGCTTCGGGCGGCACGATCACCGACGGCACCCCGGCCAGCAGCGGCCCGAAGAATTCCCAGATGAAATCGACGAAGGTGATGGTGGTCTTCTGGCACGTCACCTCGCCGGGGGCGAAGGGGAACGCCTGCTCCATCCAGCGGATGCGGTTGACCGCCCCCCGGTGCAGCCCCATCACCCCCTTGGGCCGCCCGGTGGAGCCGGAGGTGTAGATGAGATAGGCGAGGCCATCCGGCCCCGCACCATCCTGGCCCTCTCCCCCCCGGGGAGAGGGCCAGGGAGAGGGTTGGGTGAGGGCCGGATTTCGCGCCGAATGGCCCGAAATCCGTTGCGAAGCAACACCCAAGTCAAGGTTCCGAGAGCCTGACGGCTCGCTTTTCGGGCGTTCCGCGCGAAAATCGGTTCTCACCCCGGCCCTCTCCCCGGGGGGGAGAAGGGGGCTGTCTTCGTCCGCGTCCACCAGCACCGGGCCGTTTTCCGGCAGCCAGCGCGGGGTGCTGCGGGCGATCAGCACCGGGGCGCCGCTGTCGGCCACCATGAAGGCCAGCCGCTCGGGCGGATAGCCGGGGTCGAGCGGCAGCACCGCCCCCCCGGCCCGCAGCACGCCCAGGAACGCCACCGCCAGAGCGGCGGAGCGTTCCAGGCACACGCCCACCGGCACCTCGTTCCCCACCCCCAACGCCCGTAGCCGCGCGGCCAGGGCGGCGGATTGCCGGTCGAGCGTGGCATAGGTGACCGCCGTCCCGCCGTCGATCAGCGCCACCGCCGCCGGGTTTTCCGTAGCGCGTTGGGCGAACAGGCCGTGCAGCGTCTCCGCCGGGGCCGGAGTTTCCGGGCCGTTGGTGCGCGCCACCCAGGCGGCGGCTGCCGCCCGGTCCATCAGGGGCAGGGTGTCGATGGGCCGCCGGGGATCGTCCAGGGCGGCGGCCAGCAGTGTGCCATAGGCCGCGGCCATGGCCTGCGCCACAGCGCCGTCGATCAGCCCGGCGCGGTATTCCAGCCGCCCCGACACCGCCCCGCCGTCCGCCTGAAGCTCCAGCGCCAGATCGAAGCGGGCCGCGGGCAGCGCCACCGCTTCCCCCACCACATGGACGGACCCGATACGCTCCTCCCACGCCGGCAGGGTCAGCAGGTTGAACATGGCCTGGAACAGCGGCGTGCTCCCCGCCCGCCGTTCCGGTTTCAGCAGGGCCACCAGCTCGCCGAAGGGCAGATCCTGGTGACGGAAATCCTCAAGGCAGGCGTCGCGCACCCGCTCGGTCAGGGTGGCGAAGTCCGGCTCGCCGCTCACGTCGGCGCGCACCACCAGCGTGTCCACCAGAAAGCCCACCAGCCCCTCGGTCTCGGTGCGGGTGCGGTTGGCGACGGGGGTGCCGATGGGCAGGTCGCGCGCCCCGGTGAAACGCGCCAGCAGGGCGGCATAGCCCGCCAGCAGCACCATATAGAGCGTCGCCCCCCGCTCCTGCCCGAACCGTTCCAGCCGCGCCGTCAGCCCGGCGTCCAGGCGCAGCGGGACAAGGCCGCAGCACCCGTCGGGGGTGCCGGCCCTGGGCAAATCCAGGGCGGCGGGCAGGGCGTCGAGCCGCCGGCGCCAATAGGCGCGCGCCGCTTCCCGCTCGGCCCCGCGGGCGGGATCGGCGCACCACGCGGCGTAATCGCGGTAGCGGATGGGCAGCGGCGGCAGGCCGGCATCACCGCCGGTCAGGGCGGCGGCGTAGAGCCGGGTCAGGTCGCGGATCATCACCGCCACCGACCACCCGTCCACCACCGCGTGGTGGAACGCCAGCAGCAGCACGCCCGGCCCCCCGGCCACGTCGAACCAGCGGGCGCGGAACAGCGGCCCGCGGCCCAGGTCGAATGGCACCAGCGCCGTGCGCAGGATCGCCCCGTCCAGCGCGTCCGCCGTGACCGCCTCCACCGGCAGCGGCACCGGGGCCGGCGGGTGGATGCGCTGGACCGGGCGCCCGTCGTGTTCGGCCAGATCGGTGCGCAGCGGTTCGTGCCGTTCGCTCAGGGCATCCAGCGCGGTTTGCAGCGCCCCCCGGTCCACCGCCCCGCCGAACCGCAGGGTCATGGCAAGGTTGTAGGCCGCCGACGGCCCCTCCACCCGGTCCAGCACCCACAGCCGTTCCTGCGCCGGGGCCGCCGGCACCACGGCGCCGTCGGGCAGGCGGGGGATGGGGGCCGGGCCGTCGCCGGGCAGGGCGAAGCCGTCCTCCGCCAGCAGCAGGGCCAGCAGGTCGTTGTTCATGCCGGGGCCGGTCATGATGGTTTCCCCGTGCGCAGGGCCGCGCGCTGTTCCGGCGTCATCCGTTCGATCTCCTCCAGCCGGCGGGCCAGGGTGTCGGCGAAGCCGGGCTTGGGCTCCAATGCCCGCAGCGCCTCGGCCAGACGGGCGACGGTGGGGCCGGTCAGCACCGCCATCACCGGCAGGTCGATGCGGAAGGTGTCGCGCACCCGCGCCGCCACCTGTGCCGCCCGCAGGGAATTGCCGCCCAGGGCGAAGAAATCGTCGTGCCGCCCCTCCACCGCCGTGCCCAGCACCGCCTCCCAGATGCGGGCAAGGCGGCGTTCGGCGGGGCCGTCCGGCGGCTCCGCGGCGTCGTCCCGGCGGGTCAGGCTCTCCGCCGCCGTCACCGGGGCGGTGACGGCGGTGCCGAAACGGTCCTCCAGCACCGCGGTGCCGTCCAGGGCCGCCGGCCCGGTCACCGTGGCGGCGGGGGTGTCCAGCGCCTGCACCGGGCCGGGCACGCGGGGGGCGTGGCGCGGGTGATCGCCGTCCATGCCGATCAGCAGATAACGGCCCGGCAGCCCCAGCGCCGCGTCCAGGCTGGCCAGCCCGGCGGCGGGGCCGATGACGTGCAGCCCGGCGGCGCGCACCCGTTCGGGCGCCGTGATCCCGCGGCTCATGCCGGTGTCGCGCCAGGAGGAAAAGGCGGTGAACCGCAGCCGCCGGTCGCCCGCGGCGATGCGGGCGGCGGTCTGCGCCGCCAGGGCGGCGTTGGCGGCGGCATAGGGGGCCATGGCCGCCCCGCCCAGCGCCCCGGCCACGCTGGCGCCCACCAGCAGGAACGCATCCGCCCGCCCCGCGATCAGATCCAGCAGGGCGGGCAGGGCGGCGGTGCGGGCGGCGACGGCGGCGGACAGCCGCTCCGCCGTCTCATCGGCCAGGGGCCGGGGGCTGCCCTCGCCCGCCAGATGGACGATGCCGGCCAGCGGCTGGCCCCAGCGGGTGCGGGCGGCCTCGGCGGCGGCGCGCAGGGCGGCGGGGGCCGTCACGTCGGCGGCGGCGTAGAGCACATCCCCCTGGGCGCGCAGGGCGGCCAGGGCGGCGGCCCGCTCCCCGTCCAGATCCGTTTCGGCGGTGCGGCCCACCAGCAGCAGCCGCGCCTTGTGGCGGGTCAGCAGGTGCGGCGCCACCAGCCGCCCGACGCCGCCCAGCCCGCCGGTCACCAGCACCACCCCGCCGGGGGGCAGGGGGCGGGCGCACCCGCGGGTGTCCACCGGCACGAAGCGGGCGGCCAGCCGCTGCCCGTCGCGCAACGCAATCTCCGGTTCCGACGGGGCCGCGGCCCATTCGTCCAGCAGCGGTGCGGGATCGCCGCCGTCCGGCAGGTCGATCAGGCGGCAGGCCAGCCCCGGCACCTCCGCCGCCAGCGCCGCCAGCAGGCCGGGCAGGGCGGCCCGTTCCCCGGCCAGCGCATCGCCGGGGCGGACAGGCTGGCCGCTGGAAACCACCACGGTCAGCTCGTCCGGGCGGGCGGCGTCGGGCAGGCGCTGCAGCGCCTGCCCCAGCCGCAGCAGCGGCGTGACGCCGCCTTCGCCGCGGCCATGGGTCCACAGATAGAGGATGCGCCGGGCCGCGGCCCCGGCCAGCAGGCCATCGAAGGGGCCGCCGTCGTCCGCCGTCACGTCGGTCCAGGCGTCACCGGGGGCCGTATCCCGCAGCGCCGCCGCCAGCGGGCCGCCATGGGTGAAGGCCAGCACGCCGCCCCGCGGCCCGGTGGCGGCGACGGCGGGGGGCAGGGGCGTCCAGGTTTTTTCGAAGAACCAGTCGGGCAGGGTGGCGGGGCCGGCGGTCAGCCGCTCGATCCGCCGCACCGCCTCGTCGAAATCACCGTTTTCGAACCACGTCTTCAACTGCGGGCGGCGGATCTTGCCGATGGAGGTGCGCGGCACCCGCTCCGGTTCGATGGGAATCACCAGATCGGCGGCGACCCCCAGTTCCGCCGACAGCCGCCGCCGGATGGCCCGCACGATGCCGGCCACCGCCCGGCCGTCGTGACCGTGGGCCGGTGCGTGAAAGAACACCGCCACCCGGTCGGTGCCGGCACCGGGCGGGCGCACCCCCACCGCCGCGGTGCAGGTGCGGTCCAGGCCGGGCACGGGGGCCAGCGCCGTTTCGATCTCGTGGCTGTAGATGTTGGCGCCGTTGACGATGATGACGTCCTTGTCGCGCCCGGTGATGAACAGCCGCCCATCGGCCAGATAGGCCAGATCGCCCGAGCGGAACCAGCCGTCGCGGAACGCCTCCGCCGTCAGGTCGGGGCGGGTGTGATAGCCGCGGAAGATCTGCGGGCCGGACAGCTCAAGCTGCCCGATCTCCCCCTCCCGCAGCAGGGTGCCGTCTTCGGACACGATGCGCACGGCGGCGGTGGGCACCGGCGGCCCCAGATCCATGAAGGGAACGGCGGTTTCGCGGGCGAACCACGGGGCGGTGGTGATGGCCGACGCGGTTTCGGTCATGCCGAAGCTGGGGCGGATGGCGCCGGGGCGCAGCCCGTGCCGGTTCAGCCGCCCGAAGAATTCCGCCATGGTGCCGTTGGACACCGCCTCGCCCGCGTTGACCAGAAAACGCATGGACGACAGATCCCACGTGCGGTCCGCCGCCGCCGCCACGGCCTGTGCGATCAGGGCATAGGCGAAGTTGGGCGCCCAGCCGATGGACGCCCGGTGGCGGTCCATCAGGTCCAGCCAACGCAGCGGTTCGCGCAGCACGGGGTCGGTGCGCACATGCACCTGGCTGGCCCCCAGCGCCGTGGGCAGCAGGCTGAAGAAGGCAATCGCCCCCACATGGTCCAGCGGCATCCAGTTCAGCGTGGCGTCCGCCGCCCCGAACCCTTCCAACTGCGCCATGGCCGCCACCATGCTGAGCAGGCTGCGGTGGGAACCGACCACCCCCTTGGGCACGCCCGTGCTGCCCGAGGTCAGCAGGATCAGCGCCGGCTCGTCCGGGTCGGTGGCGGGGGCGGGCTCGTCCGCCGGGGCGCTTTCCAGATCCCGCCCGTCGGTCAGGGTCAGCGCCGGCAGCCCGTGTTCCGCCAGCCGCGGGGCCAGGGCGGCGATGGCCGCGGCCCCGGCCACCACCGGGGGCTTGCCCAGAAAATCCCACACCAGCCGCAGCCGCTCCACCCCCGTCCCGGCGGCGGTGTGCAGCAGCATGGGCACCGGCACCATGCCCCCCAGCACCGCTCCCCAGAAGGCGCCCAGCAGGGTTTTGCTGTCGGAGGCGTCGATGATGACCCGTGCTCCCCGCTCCAGCCCCAGCCGCCGCAGCCCGCCCAGGGTGCGGCGGGCGCGGCCGCGCAGGGCGGCATAGGTTTCGGTGGTTTCGCCGAAATCATCGGCCACATGGACGATGTGCGCGCCGGGCGTGGCCGCCGCCCGGTCGAGTGCTGCCGCAAAGGTCCAGGGAAAGGCCGGGTCGGGCACCAGATCGGCCCCGCGGGCGAGCGCCAGGCGGTCCGACAGCGGCTGGCCGATGACGGCGCGCTGGCCGTGGGCGGGAGGGGCGGCAGCGCCGCCGTCCTCCATCTCCGCCGCCGCGCCGTGGTCCGGCAGCAGGTCGGCCAGATGCAGGCGGGGGCGGCTCAGGTCCGCCGGCTGCACCGTCACGACGGCGCCGGTGAGGCCGGGGGATGCGGCCAGCCGGTCCCGCCACGCGGCGGACAGCCCGTCATCCCACACCGGCACCCGTTCCAATGCGGTGCGGTCGATGATCCCACCGGTTCCGCGCGGCATCCGGTTCACCCGCACCACCGCCCACAGGCCGCCGAAGGCGGGCGGCGGGGCCGCGCCGTCGCGCATGGTGACGTACCCCACCAGCGCGTCCCCCCCGTCCACCGTGCGGCGGGCCAGGACACAGGCGTCCAGCACCCCCGGCAGCGCCCGCAGGGCGGCTTCGGCGCTGTCGGGGGCGATGGCGGGGATGGTCCCGGCGGTGGCGGCGTCGTGCATGGCGCTGTCCCTTGTGGGTGTGGGAATCGGGTATCGGGATCCTGATGCGGCGGGAAGGCGGGTGGTCCGGGCGGGACCGGATCAGCGGAACGGCTGCGGAACCGTCAGCCCGAGATAGGGGATGGTCAGCAGGGCGCTGCCCCCGGCCACGTCCTTTTCCGTGACCGGCTCCGCGGCGGCGGGGGCCGGCTGGAATTCGCTGGTCTTGCGCCCCTGCTCCTGGGGCGGCGCCTTCTCCCGCGGCGGTTCGCCCTCGGGCTTGCGCAGGGGAGCCGGGGGGCCGGACGCGGGCGGTGCGGCGGCGGGCGGTGGCGCCGGGGGCAGGGCGGTTCCCGTGGCGGTGCCGGCGGGGGGGTGCTGTTCCGCCGCCGCCGTGCCGCCCGTCACCGCGCCCGCGGTGCCGGACAGGCCGGCGTCCGGCCCGGTGTTGAAGATGATCGGCAGCCCGTGGCTGTTGTTGCCGATCACCACCACCTTGGCGTTGTTGGAGGTGGCGAGCTGCACGGTCGCCTCGATCCCCCGCCACGCCAGATAGGTGTCGGAGATGCCCTGCTGCACGGTTTCCTGGAACTTGCGGATGCCCTCGGCCTCCACCGCCTTGCGTTCGCTTTCCAGCCGTTCGCGGTCCAGCCGGTGCTGGTACTCCAGCACCATTTCCTGCTGTTCGATCTTGCGGCGGATGGCCGATTGCACCTGTTCGGGCAGCGTCACCTCGCGGATCATCACGTTGTCGAGTTCGAAGTAATCGTCCTCGTCGCTGTCGGTGCCGGACTTGATGATGTCGGCTTCGCCCTTGATCTGTGCCTTGGCGGCGCTGGTGATGTTGTTCAGGTTGGCGCGGTCCACCAGCCGGTTGAAGATGTCGGCCTCGATCTTCGCCCGGTCGGGGCCGTACAGGGCATCGGCGGGCCAGCGGGCGATGCTGTCGCGGGCCACGGTGCCGATCTGCGACATCAGCAGCACCTCCAGATAGTCGGGGCCGACCTTCTGGTGGAGGGTCGCCAGCGTCTGGGGGCGCAGATGATAGATGAAGCCGATGTCCACCTCGATGGACAGGCCGTTGCCGGCGATGGCGGAATATGTGCGCGTCTCTTCGTGCTGGCGCATGTCGTAGAGAAAGACCCGGTTCCACGGGGCGATGACGTGGACCCCCTCGCTCAGCACCACCCCGCGCACGGTCCCGCCGGCCAGCGCCCGCCACAGCACGCCCCCATGGCCCGCCGGAACCACCGCGATCATGCTGGGGGCCGCATAGGCGAACAGCGTCAGAACGATGAGAAGCGCGATCAGCAACACCCGCGCATGTTCGCTGACCCACCGCCGTATCCGGGATGAAAGACCGGCCCCACGGGAGGTCGGCGGGGCGGCGGAGGCGGTGGGTGCCGTCATCGTGGCAAGGACTCCCGTTGCGGCGCGGGCCGCGCCTCTTCAAACAGACAGGGCATGGGTGGCCCGCCGGCCCCGAGGGGGGCGTTGCGCGCGCGCCGGTGCGGACCGGGTGGAGGGGGCTGCTACACCGCCGGCTTCTTGGGGCGGGGCGACATCAGGATCATGACCAGCAGCGCCACAGGCGGCGTGATGGCGAAGGCCAGCAGGAAATACAGCACGAAGCCGCCCCGGCGGCTTTCCCCGATCACTCCGATCAGCAGGCATATGCCCACATAGACAAGCACAGGCATCATGACCAGCCTCGCAGCGTCATGGGAAAAGGGATCCGCCGCCCGGGGTGGCCGCCCGTTCTCACGGGCCGCCACCCTGCGGAGCCGGGCAGGTGGTCAGATGGCCGCCGCCGTATCGCCGGGAACGGCCGGTTCCAGCGGACCGGCGGCCTTGGCGCGCTCGAACTCGTCCCTGTAATAGGCGCGCATCTTTTCCGGGTCGAAGTCCAGCAGGGTGCCGCCGGCTTCGAAATGCTGGATGAACACGGTGCCCAGCGCCAGGGTCGAGGCGGCGGACAGGGCCGGCATCAGGGCGATGCCGGCCAGCGGGCCGACCACCGGCACCGTCTTGACCAGCGAGAACACGCCGCTGGTCAGCGCCGACGGCACGGCACCGCCGAGAAGGGTGGCGACGAGGGTCTTGACGCGGTCCTTGGCGAAGGGAATGCCGTAGAGCTTGGCCAGATCGTTCACCAGCTTGATCTGCACCCCGGACACGCCGGCCACATCCAGCAAGGGCACCGGAATAAGCCCGGCCCCTGCCGCCCATTTGGCTGCGGTGCGGGTGATCTTGTGTGCGTCTTCCAACCGCTCGCTCATGACTGGCCCCTTTCCCTGCGTGGAGTGGTGTGTGTCGATTTTGTTCGAATTGGAAATAAAATTAAACAAAACCAATGGCGTAAAGCGCCGTCCGGGTCATTATGCCTTGGTAATCCGGGAAGTCCAGATGCTTGTGCCCCGCCGGCATCCGGGTAGGGGCGGGGTGCACGGTCCCCTGCAACTGTATGTGATACGGAGATTTTCTTTGCTTTTCCCCTGTCCGCTCCCGTGCTGCTGCGCCGGTTCGGCCGGTGGGGTGTTTTCCGGCTGCCGCATCGCTGCCGTTTGTGCCCGCCGGGAGGAGGGGACGCACGCAGAGGATGGATCGGCGCGGTTCGCCCAACCGTCCCGTGTCATTCATCGCCCGTGCGCCGGCTCATGTGGTATCGTGGCGCGGTTTCCGCCGCCGACAACGCTGATGATGAGCCGATGACCCCTGACCCTGCCTTTCTCGATTCCAACATCAAGACCTACACCTTCACGGTTGCCGGGCAGAACTTCGCCATCATCAACGACGGCAACGATGGCCTTCTTGCCGGCAGCCTTGCCGAAACCCGGTCGTGGGAGCCCTGGCACCTCGATGTTTATGCCCGTGTCATCCGGCGGGGTTCGGTCTGCCTGGACGTCGGCGGCAATATCGGCACCAGCGCGCTGGCCATGGCCGTCTTCGCCGCGGAGGGGCACGTCTATTCCTTCGAGCCGGTGGAGCACACCTTCGCCTTCCTGCGCCGCAACGTCGAACAGAACGCCGTCGCCAACGTGACGCCGGTTCAGCTCGGCCTGTCCGACGGGCCGGGCGAGGCCGAGATCGTCGTTGACCGGACGATGCTGGGCAACGCCCGCCAGCTTACGCCCGGCGAACGGATCAACCTTGCCGACCGCGGCATGCGCTATGTGCAGACCATCCGGCTGGAGGGTCTGGACCGTTGGATGCGCTCGGCCGGGGTCTCCCACGCCGGCTTCATCAAGGTGGACGTCGAAGGGCACGAGATCGAGGTGCTGGCCGGCGGGGCCGCCGCCTTTGCCCATCCGGGCACCGTCGCCATCTTCGAATTCGCCGTGGCGCCGCAGCGCAAGGCCGGGAGCACCGTTTTCCCGGAGATGCCGCGCGATGTCCTCTTCTTCCGCGCGCTGTCCGGGCGTTTCCCCTATCTGTTCCTGATGGGCCGGGATTCGCGCCTGCACCGGGTCGGCAGCTACGCGCAACTGCGCTGTCTGATGATCGCCGGGGATCAGGTGGACGATCTGCTGTGCTGCCACACCGTGCCGGAGGGGCTGGGCGATGCGGTGGCCGGCGCGGCGCCGCTGCCGGTGCGCGAGTGGGGGACGGCGCTGTCCGGCCCGGCGGGGGTGTTCGTCCTGCTGAACCGGTATGACGACGGCTGGTCCCTGGGCACGCCGGCGGTGATCACGGGGACGCGCAGCGGGCTGTGCGCCGTTCTCGCCGAACCCGTGGAACTGACGCTGGAGTTCGGCCCGGTCTACACCAAGCATTCCGAACGGGCCGCGCATCCGGTCATGCTGGCCGTGAACGAGGATGTCCGCTTTCATGACGTGACCGACCGGGCAAGCACGGTGACGGTGCCGCTGAAGGCCGGAACCAACTGGCTGTTCCTGGAATCCGAATACGCGCTGGAGGCGCGCAGCTATCTCGGCAACCCCGGCGACCCGCGCACCGTCGGTTTCCGCTTCGTTCTCAGCGGATTGGAACGGGGGCTAGGGTAACTCTCCTCCAGGCCGGCCCCGGTTGCCGGCGGCTGCGATGGCAGCCGCCGGCATCACCGGAAAAAGGCACCGGTCTGCGGCGGCCGGTTACTGGATCCCGCCGTTGTCGAAGGGGGCCAGAGCCGGCCGGAAGCCTACGCGGCTGTTATTGGCATCGAAGCAATAGTCATAATTCGCCAAAGGATTGATGCCGATATTGATGAAGAAGGTCGTGGGGGCGGTGCTCGCCTCCGCCAGGGGCAGCAGATTGCTGGGGGCCATGGCGGTGGAACCCTGGGCCGGGTCGAGGTTGGCGGTGACCGTCGCGTTGCTGGGGCTGGAGCCGGTGTAGGTCGCGTGGACGGTGCCGAACGCAAAGCTGTACTGCATCATCGGGGTGGTGGAGCCGGTGGGATAGGCGCTGACGGTGAGGGTCTGGCCCAGCAGGTTGGGGCTGGCCCAGTCATAGCCGCTCGTCCAGCCGCTGATGCTGTGCTTGGAATCGCCGCCGGGGGGGATGCGGATCATGATGCAATCCACGCCGGTGTCGAGCAGGGTGGGGCAGGGGAACGGCTTGCCGTCGTTGTACGCGCTCAGCGTGATCTGGTAGGACGGGGTGGCGTAATAGGGCGAGTTCGGCGGATAGGACGTGAGCTTCGGGTACTGTTTGCTCAGCGTGAGGAAATCGAATTTCCCCAGGTCGGTCGAATCGACGCCCAGCGCCAGCGCCGAGATCGGTCCGCTGGTGATGACATAATTGGCGGGGACGGTCCCCGCGGCCATTCCCTGGATGTTCAGCAGGGCGTTGCTCAACTGCGCGGGATTCTTGGCCGCTTCGCCGTCGGTATCGGCGGCCGGCTGGCTGCTGGAAAACAGGCCGGCCGGCGGCACGCAGTTGGGATAGGGCTGGTCCGTGCCCGCCGGGACGTTGGCGCGCCCGAAGCCGATGCCCATCATCCCCGGATCGCCCCTGTCCGTCCCCAGGATGTAGAGGGGATCGGTCGTGACCACGCCGGACCCGTCGGCGAGCGGGAACTGGACATACTCGATCGCATAGATGGCGCCGGCGACCACATCACCGCTGGGGTGGTAGGTCATCGAAAAAGACCGGACATATTTGACGTGCGGCAGAGGCTTGCCCGCCGAATCCGTCAGCATCGAGGCGGGCAGCACCAGACCGCAGGAACCGGTGTCGATCTGGACGCGGTGCTGCTGGCCATCGGGAAGAATGACCGTGGTGAACAGGGCGTTGCGCCCCGGACCGGGCGTATCGAACTTTCCCTCCGTATGCAGGGTGGAGCCCGAATAGACATTATGCGGATGGACCACCAGAGGACCCGGGAGACTCTTGACCATTTCTTGCTCCATAAAGGACGGAAATACGCCGATTTGCAAGAATTCATGAAATACAGATTCGCCGTCAATGATGTATAAATTATCAAAATTGACGCCAATTTCTTGATTTTCTGGTAAATAAGATATTTTGTGATCAAATAAGATGGGAATGATAACTTTATGGAATGATCGGTTCGTGGGCGGCTTGGTGACCGGCGGTCATCCGTTGCCCGGATGGTGGCGGGCCGGGCGTCCTTCGCCCCGCCCGGCCCCGCGGGCCGTCACCGGCGTTGCTGCGGCGGCCAGTGGTCGGCCCGGCACCCGTTCCTTTCCGAAAACCGGCTGAGAAAGACGTTTCTGTCCATCAGCGCGTTTTTCTCGAACCCGGACGGATCGACGAAGGCATCGATCCCGTTGCACCAGGTCAGGGCGCCGGCCGCAAGCCCCGCCGGGGCAACGGTCCCGGTGCGTGTCTTCCGTTCCCCGGCCCGTTCCCCGTCCACCGCTCCGGGCGCAGGATGGCCAACGCCGTCTCCGCCCGCATGTTCGCCCGCCGGGCAAGGCATGGTGAATGACAGGACGAGCCCGGCGACGGCGGCGGCCATGACGACCGGCACCCGCCCGCGTGCGCCCGCCGGGCGGGCCGCATCGGTCATACGCATCGGCTTTCTCCATCCAGGCCAGGGGGTGAGCGGCGGCATCAACTGTTCGGAGCGATGCAGCCCGACGTCTGTTTGAGCAGGGCGCCGGCAAGGGTGCGGACATGCGCCTGGAACAGCAGCGCGCTTGCGCCTTCGGGCTGTTTCCAGGTTGCGGACAGGCAGACCCGCCGCTGTCCGCTTTGCAAAAGCATCGTGTGATTGATGGTGGTGGCGTTGCCGCCGCCCTTGTAGGAAACGCGGTCCCACCCGAGATCGACCGCCGGCCCATGCCAGACCGACAGGCTGCCGTCCTTGTCCATCGCCTCGACCCGGCGGCACAATTCGACCGGCGATTGGGCGGTGTCGCCGGCGGTATCCCCCAAGCGCGCTTCGTCCAGGATGGTTTCGAGCGCACGCACCGCCGAGGTTTCGTTCTGCACCGCGAAATCGGTCAGGGCCCGGATGGTCAAGGCATGGCCGTCCGGCCAGTTGGCCAGGATGCGGCTGCCCTCGATGCTCCACGCCCGCCGCCAGGGAACCGCGCTGTTCCAGTCGAGACGGCCGGCATCGACGGCGCGCGTGACCCGTTCCAGCAGCGACAGCGATTCGATGTTGGGAATGGGGGTCTTCTCGGTCTCGCGCGCGCCTTCGGCCAGATGCCCGTTGTCGATCACGGCCAGGCTGACGGTCCCCGGCAGGTCCAGGATGCCACGCACCGCCGGGGTGATGTCGCCGTTCATCGCAATGGGATTGAGGAACAGCAGTTCGTCGATCCGGCCATGGCCGTCCAGCACCACCTTGACATCGACCGCGCCGCGCTCGAACTCGATGGTGCCGCGGTCGAGATGCTGGAGCAGGTGAACCCGCAGGGGCGATATGGCGCACAGCTTGCCGAAGGTGTCGAACAGCGACTGGCGGCTGCCGACGAGATCCGCCAACGGGATCTTGTCCAGCATGCGCTGCGAGAACAGGTCGGCGGACACATCCGGTGTGGTCAGGAACGTGCGGAGCCGTTCGGCGGACGCGGCGTTGTCGGCGGCGGCCGGACGGGGGCCGGCGCACAGGACCGGCAGCAGAAGGGCGCAGGCGAACAGGCTGGAACGGAAGGAACGCGAACGCATTGGGCAATCTCCTGGAAGGAACGGTTCGGCCGCCGGGCAGGGGCTTCGCTGGCTTTGCGCGCCCCCGCGGCACAGCACCTCAGGGTGCGCGCGGGCTCAGGCGGCCCGTGGTCAGGAACAGCGCGTCGGCAAGGGCATGGTCGAGCACCCCGCCGTGCGGCAGTTCGGGATGCTCCCGCAGCATCACCAGAAGCCCGGGCTTTCCGTGCAGGGCGTGGGCGATGTCGGTGCCGGTCGGGCCGGCGCGGAGATGGTCCCATTTTCCCGCCTCACGGTCGCCGCCCTCCTCCTTGGGCGGCGTCCGGGCCATTTCGATAAGGACGGTCCTGGTCTCCATCGGGGCCATGCCGCCCGACAGGAAGGCGGCCTGCTCCCGCAGGAGGGAACCCTGATTCCACCAGACCGATGGGGCTGCCGCCGCGAAGACCTGGAACAGGTCCGGGCGGGTGAAGAGGGCATGCAGGGTGAAAAGGCCGCCCAGGGAATGGCCGAACAGGGTTTGCCGGCGGCGGTCGATCGGCAGGCGCCGTTCGATAACCGGCTTCAGATCCTCTTCGATGAAGGCGAGGAAATCATCCTGCCCGCCGGTCGGCGGCGGCGGGGCCGAGCCCTTGACCGGGATGAGGGCGGGCGGCGTCGGCGGCGTCAGATCCCGATAGCGGCGCCGCACGCTGGATGCCGGATCGTCCGGGTAGCCGATGCCGACCACCACGACCGGCCCGGTCTCCATCACCGCGCGGATCGCCTGGAAGACGGGGACGCTGACGCCGCCGTCGAGTGCGTAGAGCACGGGATAGCCGCCGGGCGGCGCCGGTTCGGGCGGCTCGGCCAGATGGATGCGGTAGACCATCCCGGTGCGGCCCGCCGTCAGGTCGAACGATGCGGTCCGTGGCGGATCCGCCGCCGCCGCGGGCTGAAGACACGCGGCGGTCAGCGCCACCGCCACACCCGCCGCCATGATGAAACCGCGCCTGCGCAATGCCCCTCTCCCCCTGTCCGTTCCGGTGCCGATGGCCGTCATGGTGTCCCTGTCCTGTTCGTGTCCCCGGCGGCCAGACGGCTCGGCGGAGGAGGGGCGCCGCTGGCCGGGGTGACCGCCATCCCGTCCCGCAGCCGCGGCAGCAGATCCGCCGGCCCCACCACAACGCGGTCGCCGGGGCGCAGGCCGGAGGCGATTTCCTGTTCCAGCCCGGCCGCCGATCCCAGATCGACCGGCCGCTTGCGGACCGCCGTCCCGTCCCACAGCCAGACGTAGAACCCGCCCCGGTCGGACTGCACCGCCTGGGTGGCGACCAGCATCGCGTCGTCCCGCCGCCCGGTTTCGATCACCGCGCGGGTGCTGAGGCCGCTGCGCAGCTCATCGGTCGCCTGGCCGGGATCGAACACCACCTCGACCTCGTACCCGCCGGTGGCGTTGGTGTCGCCCGCCACCGCCGGAACCAGGGCGGCGCGCAGAACGCGGCCGCGCAGGGCCGTTTCGGGGTGGGCCGGCAGCGTGACGGCGACCGGCATGTCCGTGCGGATGCCCATGACGTCGGCCTCGTCAACCCGCAGCCGGGCCCGGATGCTGGCCGGATCGACCAGCGTCATGAAGCTGTTGCCGGGGACGTTGGTGGTGGCGCCGATGACCGTTTCGCCTTCCGCCACGAAGACGCGGACGACCCGTCCGGCGAAGGGGGCGCGGATGACGGTCTTGGCCAGTTCCTGTTCCAGCGCCGCCAGCTGCGAACTCAGGATGTTGCGCTCGACCTCCGCCTTCTCCAGCGCGGTTTGGGCGGTGGCGTACCGCACCCGTTCGGCATCAAGGTCGGTTTCGTTGGCGTGGCCGCCCTGGAACAGGGCGAAGCGCCGGTTCATCGCCCTCTCGCCCATGTCCCGCTCGACGCGGCGGAGCTTGATGTCCACCTCCAGGCCGTCGATGCGGTAGCGGATCTCGGCGATGCGCTGGCGCAGGATGGCGGCGTCGATCTCGATCAGCACCGCGCCGGCGGCCACCATGTCGCCGGGCTCGGCCAGCACCCGGACGACCCGCCCGGTGACCTCCGACCGCAGCGTCGCCTCGCGCCCATGGACGATCCGTCCGAAGGTGACGATGGAGTTGACCATCGGCCGGGCGGCCAGATCGGATACGACGGCTTCGGGCGTCTTGTCGATACCGCCGGTCACGGCAAGCACCGCCAGGGCGCCGCCGATCAGCAGCGGCAGACCGTAACGCAGGATGTGCGGGGCCCGGCTCATTTCAGCAGCATCCGCACCAGCAGATATTCGCCCGCCTGCAGCGCGGTGTTCCCGATGATCACGGCGGGAACCGCCAGCGCCAGCGGCACCCCCCAGGCGCGGCGCAGGCACACCACCTGAAGGAAGCAGACCGGGATCAGCATCAGGTCGATGGACGCCATCAGCCCATAGCGGATGTGATGCATCGGCAGGTGGAAGATGAGGCTGTTCGCCGACGTCACCAGAAAGACGTGCGGCGGCGTGGTCTCCACCCCCATCGCCAGCATGCGGGCGATGGCGATCAGCTTCGACAGCAAAAGATAGCCGTAGCTGGTGGCAACACAGTCCAGGGCGCCGGCGAACAGCCGGGGCGCCGCCGGGGGGCGGTGCAGCCGCAGGACGAGGGCGGCGGCGGCCACGGCGATCAGGATGCCGGGCAGCGTCTTGCTCAGCGGGTCGAGCGCTGCGAAGCGCAGGAAGGTGTCGCGCCCGAAGGGAATGACCGTCTCGACCGTGGCCGCGTCCAGCGTCGGCAATCCCAGTGCTGCGCGCTTGTACCAGAGGAGATCGACGCCCTGGACATAGATCAGGTTGGCCAGGATGAAGAACAGGATCACGGCGGCGATGCGCAGCAGCGACACGGTGGCCGGCTGCGGCGGCTGCCAGGACGCGTCGAGGGGAAAGACCAGGCGCCGCAGCCAGAGGGCGGGAAAGCGGATCAGGCCGGTCATGGCGTCCGAGGCGGTCATGTCGGTCTCCGTTGCGGGGCCGGGCGGGGCGGGTCAAGAGGCGGATCAATGGGTGGTGCGGGGGGCATGGCCGGTCTGCTCCATCACCGTCATCAACTGAACGAGGTCGCTGTCGAGCGCGCCGTCGTCCCGTGCCGCGAGCCGGTGGATCAGGTCGAGGCGCCGTCCTGCCCGCCCGCTCGCGCCCCGGTCCGGCGTCTCGCCCGCGTGCCCGTCGAACCGTTCGGCGATGCGGCCCCTCTTCATCAGCAGAACCTCGTCGGCGTCGAGGACGAGGAAAGGGTCGTGGGTCGCGGCGATGACGATCCGGCCGTGTTTGACCCGCGCGAGGTGGCGCAGCAGCCGCCGGGTGGCATCGATGTCCAGATGCGCGGTCGGCTCGTCGAGCAGGATGACCGGGCGGCCGGACAGCAGCGCCGCCACCAGGCTGACCAGATGCCTCTGCCCCCCCGAGAGGGTGGCGCCGCCGTTGCCGATCCGGGTGTCCAGCCCGTCGGGGAAGAAGGGCAGGATCAGATCCTCCACCGCCGCCGCGCCGGCAAGCGCCTCCGGCTGCGCGCCGAGCCAGACCAGATTGTCGCGCACGCTGCCGTCGAACAGGTGGGGGGTCTGGCGGCAGTACAGGATCCGCCCCCGGTGATGGCCGATGGGCTGCGCGGCGATCGGCGCCCCATCGATCAGGATGTCGCCCCCGCCGGGCGGATAGAGCCGGTGGATCAGGTCCAGAAGCGTGCTTTTCCCCGCGCCGGCCGATCCCACCAGGGCGTGCAGCCGCCCGCACCGGAACACGGCGTCGCAGGATTCCAGCACGGGCGCCGTTCCCGGCGGGTGGCGGAACGCGATCCCCGTCACGGTCAGCGTCCCCACCCGGTCCCCGGACCCGCCGCCGTCCGGTTCACCCCGTTCCGCCGGCAGCCGCAGCAGCTCGTCGATGCGGCCCATGGCGGCGGCGGTGAACTGGAGCAGTTCCACCTGATGGACGATCCGGTGGACCGGGCCGATCACCAGAGCCGCGATCATGTTCACCGCCATCAGATCGCCCAGCGTCATGGTGCCGCGCTGGACGGCCACCGCGCTCAGGCCCAGCACGCACAGCAGGCCGATCCGCTCGAACGCCGTCACCGTCTGGGTGAGGAGGTTGTAGAGAAACGAGGTCTTCAGCCCCTGTGCGCCGACGGCGGAGACCCGTTCGCTCCAGCGGCCGGCCATCAGCGCTTCCAGCCGGGACGTCTTGACCTGTTCGAAGCCGCCCAGCGATTCGATCAGGCCGGTTTCCTCCTCGGCGCGCAACTGCATCTGGCGGGCGACGGCGGTCTTGATGCGGGGCTGGAACCAGAGGGACGCCGCCGCGACCAGCAGCAGATTCACCGCCATGACCCCAGCCAGCAGGGGGGAATAGGCGATCATCACCACCCCGGCGGCGATCAGGAACGGCAGTTCGGACAGCACCGCCAGCACCGCCTGAAGGCACGCGGATTGCGCCGCCTCGATGTCGCTGAAGCGCTGGCTGACCGACCCGATGCCGAGCCGCCGGAACAGCGGAACCGGCAGGCGTATGATGTGCGCGAACAGTTGGGAATGCAGGCGGATGCCGACGAACGTGATGATCCGCGACAGGTGGAGAACCTTGGCAAAATTGATCAGAAATTCCGCGACGACAAAAGACACGATCGCCGCGCTGACCAGCAGCAGATAATGGCTGCCATCTGTGGATAGGATCGTATCGATGAATTTTTGAAGGAAGATAGGGAACCCTATCGCCACCGCCTGGGCAAGAAGTGATAGGATTAATATCAAAATAACGGAAATTTTTTTCTTTGAAAATGCCGATATTACCAAGGACAAGGTGGTTTTTGTGCTGGAGTCGCCGCTGTTTTCCACATTCCCGCTCTCCAATGTGCCGTCATACCCGGTCATGGCCGCCCCCTTGGTTGTGTTAATTGAATGCAATGATGTGAAAAGTGTTTTTGCGGCAGCCGAGGCGTCCTTATGAGCGCCAGATTAATGAGTCTCATTCGCAATTGCACTTGATTTTTATCACTCTCGCCGTATCGTTCAATCGAAGGGTTTAATTGCTGCGCGGCACGCATCGAAAATGCGTGCATTCGAATGCACAAAATAATCCTTTGATTGCAAATATTTATGGAGACGATGATGTCCGAAGGACAACAGCACAGCCTGTGGGACGGGCTGAATGCATTGCGTGCGGATTTGGCGCGTGCACCGGAAAGCATGGACCGGCTGGTGTCGGATCCGGCGGGCTATTTCGCCGAGAAGAATCTCAATTTTCCGGTGGGGGAGGCCGACGCGGCCACGTTCGGCCAGTTGCTGGAAACGCTCAGCGAAAAGCGCCGCGCCGAGGTGCTGTCCAGTCTGGTCGGGCCCCATGCGGACGGCTCGGGCCAGATCGAGAAGCACGCGCAGATCGTGAACAACGTCAACGCGGTGCTGAACATCAACGCCGCGGTCAACGTCAACGCCGGCTTGCTGGTCAACGTGGCGGTCGGCGTCAATGCCGGCGCCTACGCCAACGTCTATTCGGCGGTGAACGTTTCCACGGTCGGCTGCGGGTCGCACATCGACTCACCGCTCCAGATCGTGTTTTCGGACACGTTCGAGAACAGCCCGCTGTCCCGCTATTTCAAGGAGAACACCGTGTCCGACCACAGGGCCAAGGCGCTGTTGCGGCACGCGCTCCGCGCGCACCGGCTGGCCGCGGCCGGCGGGGCGGCCCACCGCGGGCAGGACGACGATGAGACGGGTTCGGACATGGACGATTCCCTGACGACTCTCGACTATCCGCACAAAGACAAGCTTCTGCGGATCGCGGTGCGGCTGAATGGCCGTGTCGCTGAAGTGCATGGCGGCTCCTTGCTGAATTAATTCCTCCCGTCAGTCAGCGAGGAAACGTCTTCTCTTTCTTTTCGATCTCCGCAGCCGAGACGCCCAATGTTCAAGCCGATTCGTGTGACATTTCTTGTTACCAGCACATGCACCGCTCGTTGCGCGCATTGCAGCGTCAATTCTGCGCCGGATCGCAGGGACCGGCTGGATTTTCAACGAATTCGCCGGTCACTTGATTCCCTTGCCGGGCGCGGCGGGCTGCGCACCGTCATCTTTGCCGGCGGCGAGCCGACCCTGTTGAAGGAGCATCTGTTCGAATCGATCGCCTATGCCGGTTCGCTCGGCCTCAGCACCCGCCTCGTGACCAACGTCGCCTATGCCACCTCGGTCGAGCGCGCGCGCGCCACGCTGCTGGCGCTGCGGGAGGCCGGCCTGGACGAGCTGAACATCAGCGCCGACGATTATCATCTTCCCTATGTGCCCCTGGACAACATCGTCAACGCCTGGCGGGCGGCCAAGAGCATCGGTTTCGAGACGGTCCTCGCGGCCTGTGCCGTGGGGCGTTCCAGCCGTCTGACCGGCGCCGGGCTGCTGGAGGCGCTGGACGATCCCGAGGCCCGGCTGATCTGTGCCGAGGACGAGCTGGACACCGTGCCGCGGCAGGCCGACGGCACGATCTATGTCGTGTACGAGACGGAATTGCAGCGTCTGGGCCGCTTCCACCGTGAACTCGACCCCGGCGAGGTCGAGGACATCGATTGGCGTTCGATGGAGGGCGGCTGCCGCTATGCCGGGGTCAGCCCGGCGGTGTCGCCGAAGAACCACCTGCTCGCCTGCTGCGGCTTCGAGGCCGAACACAACCGGATCCTTGATTTCGGCGCGCTCGACGCCGAGCCGGCGCTGCCGCTGCTCGACCGCGCCTTCGGCGACCTGCTGGTCCGCTGCATCGCCCAGAAGGGACCGCAATTCCTGGCCTCCTTCGTCGAGGAGCGCAGCCGGATGTCTCCGCTGCGCGGGCGTTACGGCTCCATGTGCGAGCTGTGCGAGGACGTGACGGGAAACCCGCAGGCGGTGGCCCTGCTGCGCGAACACACCGACGAGCTGGCCCTCCGGCTGCTCGGCATTGGATGCGACGTTTGAACGGGAACGACACCATGATGACTGCCACCACGGCCCAAACCATCGCCCATCCCCCGGCGGCGCCCTTCGCGGCCACGGTCTCTTCGGCCCGGACGTCCGAAGGCGGTCTGGCCGCCCTGGGGCGCTGGCTCGACGGAACGGGGTATGCCGACCTGTTTTCCAGTTTCCATCCGGCCTCCTTCAGCCCCGGCCGCTTCATCGAACTGGCGCCGATTCTCGACGACGGGCTCCGGGCGCTGGTGCGGCTCCTCTATCTGGGGGAACCGCTGACACCGGCGGAGCTGGCGGGCCTGCCGTCCCTGGTGCCCGATGCCTTGGGCGATGCCGGCCTGCTTGACACCGACCCGGCGGGCAATGTCCATCTGCACGGGCTGATGCTGCTGCCGGTCCTCAATCACTGGCTGTTCTTCGAGCGTCCGCATGTGATGATGACGCTCTATTACGGGGATGATTCCTTCGCCCTGCTCAACCGGCTGCGGGTCCGGGCGGGCATGCGGGCGCTCGACCTGTGCTGCGGGCCGGGCATCCAGACGCTGCAGTTGGCGGCGGCGGGCGCCGAGGTGACGTCCGTCGATATCAACCCGGTGGCGCTCCACCTTGCGGGGCGCAATCTTGCGGTCAACGGCATTCCCGCGGGCCGGGTCCGGCTGACCCAGGCCGATCTGACCGCCCGCTGGCCGGTGGAGGGGCGCTTCGACCTGATCGTCGCCAACCCGCCGCTGCTGCCGGTCCCGTCCGGCACCTTCTATCCCCTGGTCGGCGACGGCGGCGACGACGGGCTGCGGATCACGCGCCAGATACTGCACGCGCTGCCCGGCGCGCTGGCGCCGGGGGGCCGCTTCCAGACGCTGGGCACCACGTTCAGCGACGGTGCCGCGCCGATGTTCACCGACGAGGTGGCGGCGTGGGCCGCCGCCAACGGCATGTCGGCCACGGTCGTCGTCACCCACCACAACCCCTTCCAGCCGGGCACGCCGATGTTCGACATGCTGACGACGACGGCGCAGCGCTGCCTCGGCCAGGACCGCGAGACCGTCCGCGGCCAGTATGACCACCTGCGCACCGGGTTCGGGCAGATGCATCTCTGCTCCTACTATCTGACCGTCTGCAACGATCCCGCCCCCGGTTTCCAGTACATCGACCTGTCGGAGCCCGGACAGGACGGGCTGTGGTTCCGTTGACCCCAAGGAGAATCGACATGCAAACGCTGTTTCCCACACGGTTCGTTCCGGTGGTCCTCGTCACGTCCGTGGTGACGTTCGCCATGAGTTTGATTCTCTATTGGACGCTGGCGGAGCCGGTCGTCTATCACTGGAGCGCCGCGGGCGAGCCCAACCGTTCCGGCGGGCGGGGCGAGCTGCTTCTGATCGGCCTGTCGGTGCTGCTGGTCTGGCTGTTCATCGCCCTGGCGACGCGCCCGTCGCGCGTGGGCCGGTTCGACCGCGAGACGGCGGCGCTCGGCACCGCGCCCTTTGCGCTGGTTCCGGCCCTGGCCCTGCTCCATATCGGTGCCGTCAACCTTGGCTTCGGGCTGCCGGTGGGCGTCGTCCTGCTGTTCGCCGCCGGCGTGGTGCTGTGGAATCTGGCGATCGTCGCGGTGGTGGCGCGGCAGCGCCGGCACAAGCCGGACGCCGATAGCGTTTTCGACGCCGCCCCGGCCATCGCCACCGGAACCGTGCGTCTGGTGCCGGCTGCCGCCGTCGTTCTGGGCGTGCTGTGCCTGCTGCTGCCGTTGGGCGCGTGACCATGGGGACCGGCGCCGGCATGGACACCGGCATGGGCGGGGAAACGGGCGGCGGCTTTCTCCATCTCGGCGGGATACGGAAGTGTTTCCGCCAAAGCACCGGCCGCGACGTGACGGTGCTGAACGACGTCGATCTATCGGTCGCGCAGGGGGAAAGCCTGGCCATCTGCGGCCCGTCGGGGTCGGGAAAGACGACGCTGCTGGCGATCGTGGGGTTGCTGATGCGGGCCGATGCCGGAACCTACCGTCTTGACGGCGAGCCGCTGGAGGGTCTGAGCCGGGAGCGGCTCGCCGCCCTGCGCACCCGCTGCTTCGGCTTCGTCTTTCAAGACTTCCATCTCGTGCCGCACCTGCCGGTGGCCGAGAATGTCGCCATGCCCCTTCATTACGCCAAGGTCGCGGCGCCGCGGCGGCGGGGCATCGTGATGGAGGTGCTGGAGCGCGTGCAGCTTGCCGAGCTGGCCGGGGCCTTTCCCTCCCAACTGTCGGGGGGGCAGAAGCAGCGGGTCGCCCTGGCCCGCGCCCTCATCAACGATCCCAAGGTTCTGCTGGCCGACGAACCGACCGGCAACCTGGACCCGGACACCGGGCAGGCGGTCTTCGATCTGATCGCCGAGCGCAACCGGGCGGGCACGACGACGATCATCGTGACCCACAACCCGGCCATCGCCGCCCAATGCGGCCGGGCCATCTCGGTCAGCGGCGGCCGGATCGCGGAGATGCCGCGGGAATGACGGGCGCCTTCGTTTCCTTTCGCCATTACCTGAGCTATTTCCGGCGCGAGCTGGCGATCTGCGTCGTCGGGACCGCGCTGTCCGTCGCACTGGTTCTGACCATCGCGACGCTGCTGGACGCGGCGGTGATCTCGATCCGGGGCCAGTTCGACGCGCTTGGCCGCAACACGCTGTCGATCATCCCCCATCTGGACAACCGCCACATCCAGGGCGGGCCGCCGCCCAAGCTGACGGCGGGCGACATGGCCGCCATCGAAAGCCGGATCGGCGGGCTGTCCTTCGTGGTGCCGTCCCTGCGCGTCAACAGTTACCGGCCGGTGGATCTGCGGTGGGGCGTGCGGCGGCTGGCGACCACGATCCTGGCGACCGAGGAGGATTACCGCCGCATCCTGGCCATGGACATGGCCGATGGCCGGTTCCTGTCGGCTGTGGACGCGGCCAGGCACAGCCGCGTCGCCGTCGTCGGCAGCGACGTGCCGCCGCTGCTGGGCATGACGGCCCCGGTGGTCGGGCGCGACGTGGAGATCGCCGGCCAGCTTTTCCTGATCGTCGGCGTCATGCAGCCCCAATCCCAGCTTACCCAGTCCGGCCGCAACAATTTCGTGCTGATCCCCTTCGACGTCGGCCGCTCGCTGATCGTCGCCAAGGGGGAACCGAACATCGAGATCATCGCCCAGGTGGCCCAGCCCGGAGCCACCGATCACGTCGCAACGCAAATCGCCCAGCTGCTGCGCCTGCGCCACGAGGTGGCGACCCAGGCCGAGGACGACTTCCTGATCGTGAAGTCGGAAGGGCTGATCGGGCGTTACGAACGCTTTTCACAGGGGCTTTACACCCTGTTCGGCAGCATCATCGCAACGTGCCTGCTCGTCGCGGGGTTCAACGTTTCCGGCGGCATCACCGTCATCGTGCTCCAGCGCATCCCCGAGATCGGCATCCGCAAGGCCTTGGGCGCGCGCGACCGCGACATCCTGGTGACCCTGATGGGTGAGGTGTCGGTGCTGCTCACGGCGGCGGCGCTGATGGGCGTTCTGCTCGGCTTCGTCACCGCTCATGTCGCCGGGCTGGTGTTTCCCGTGCTGGTGCTGTCCTTCGACCCGGCGGTGGCCGCCGCCACCGCCGCCGCCGCCGTGCTGACCGGCCTGGCCGGCGCGGCGGTTCCCGTGCGCGCGGCGGCGCGGCTGGAGCCGATGAGCGCGCTCAAGGGAACCCGCGACCTCATGCGCCGCGGCCCCTTCCGCGGGGGCGAGTGACCCTCTGTTCCCCCCGTTCCGACCCATACACCACAAGGCCACGGCCCATGCCCCAGCATCTCGACGCCCTTGCGTTACCGGCCATGGCGCCGCCCCGGTCCGCCCCGCTGCCGTTGCTGGAGGCCCAGCTCGGCCTGTGGTACGCGCAGCGGCTTGAGCCGGACAATCCGGCCTTCAACACCGCCCATTGCATCGAGATCGATGGCCGGCTGGAGATTGCCGCCCTTGCGTGGGCGGTTCGTACGGCGCTGGGCGAGGCGGACGGCCTGACGGTGCGCTTCGGCGAGAGCGACGGTGAACCGTTCCAGTGGACCGGCGCCCCCGTGCCGGAGCTTGGCGTCGTCGATCTGTGCGCCGCCCCCGATCCGGCGGCGGCAGCCGAGGCCGCGATGGCGCGCGATCTGGCGACGCCGCTCGATCCCACCCGCGATCCGCTGGTGCGGGAGACGCTGTTCATCCTCGGCCCCGGCCGGCATGTCTGGTACCAGCGCATCCATCATCTGGTGATCGACGGCTATGGCTTCGATCTGCTGACGCGGCGCATCGCCGGTCTCTACACCGCGCGGTTGACCGGCGATGCGCCGGGGCCGGCCCTGTCGCCCTATGGGGATCTGCTGGCCGAGGATGCCGCCTACCGCCTGTCCGAGCGGCGCAGGGCGGACCGGGCCTATTGGCTGGAGGTCTTGGGGAGCCGCCCGCCGGGAAAAGGGCCGATGAGGGGGCTTGAGGCGGGAATGGCGCCGGACCCGGCATCGCACGGACCTTTGGCGCTGCGGTGCGACGCGGCGCTGGACGATCTCGGCGCCGGGGCGCTCGACCGGCTGGCGGCGGCGGCTGGCGTGGGCTGGCCCGATGCGCTGGTGGCCCTGGTGGCCGCCTATGTCCGCCGCCATCTCGGCGAGGGGGGCGATGACGGGGAGAGTGGCGGAGACGGCGCGGCCATGGTCGGGGTTCCCCATATGAACCGTTTCGGCTCGGTGGCGTCGGGGACGCCCGCGACGGTGATGAACGTCCTGCCGGTGTGGCTGCCCATCGACGAGGACGCACCGTTGCCCGGCTTCGTCGCTGAGGCCGCGCGTCATCTCCGGCTGGCCCGGCGGCATGGGCGTTACCGCAGCGAACAGGTGCGCCGCGATCTTCGGCTGTTCGGCCCGGACCGGCGCCTCTATGGGCCGATCATCAACGTCGTGCCCTTCGATGGGCCGCCGGTCCTGCCCCAGGCGGTGACCCGGCTGCGGATTCTGGGCAGCGGGCCGGTGGAGGATCTCACCATCACCCTGCGGGCCGACAGCCGGGGCCGGAACCTGCGCCTGCGGGTCGAGGCCAACCCGCACCGCTACGCCGCCGCCGCGGCCGCCGTGCATGCCTGCCGTCTGGCCCGCTTCCTGGAAACGGCGGTTGCGGCGCCGCGGCTGGCGGAGGTGCCGACGCTGACGCCGGAGGAGCATCGCCGCTGGACCATCGGCATCAACGACACCGCCCATCCGGTCGCGGAGCGGACCTTGACCGATCTGATCGGGGCGGCGCTGGCGCGGTCACCGGACGCCGTGGCGCTGACCTTCGGCGGTATCGCCCTCAGCAACCGGGCGTTCGCCTGTGCGGTGGAACGGCTGGCGCGGCGGCTGGCGGCGGCGGGGGTGCGGCGCGGGGATGTCGTGGGTGTCGCCCTGCCGCGCTCGCCGGACCTCGTGGTGGCGCTGGCCGCGGTCCTGCGGGTGGGGGCGGCCTATCTGCCCATCGACCCCGACCATCCGCCGGGCCGCATCGCCCGTATTCTTGGCGAGGCCCGGCCTCGGCTGATCCTCGGCGATGCCGCTTCGGCATCCCGCCTGCCGCCGGACATCCCCGTCCTGCGCCCGGACGGCCCCGGCGGTGGAATGGACGTGCCCATCGAGCCGCCGCAGCCGGAGGATGCCGCCTATATCCTCTACACCTCCGGGTCCACGGGCGTGCCCAAAGGCGTGGTGACCGAGCACCGCGCCATCGTGAACCGGCTGGAATGGATGCGCACCCGTTATGCCATCGGCCCGGACGACCGCATCCTGCAAAAGACCCCGGCCACCTTCGACGTTTCGGTGTGGGAATTCTTCCTTCCCCTGATCGCCGGGGCCACCCTGGTGGTCGCCCCGCCGTCGGCCCACAAGGATCCCGCCTGGATCGCGCGCCTGCTGCGGGAGGAGCGGATCACCACCGTGCATTTCGTGCCCTCGATGCTGGCGCTGTTCCTGTCGGAGCCGTCGGCCGAGGGCATTGTTCTGCGCCGGGTCTTCTGCAGCGGGGAGGAACTGCCCGCCGTGCTGCGCGACCGCTTTCACCGGACGGCCGTGGGCGAATTGCACAACCTCTATGGCCCGACCGAGGCGGCCATCGACGTCACCCACTGGGCCGCGTCCCCCGGCGACCGGTCGGTGCCGGTTCCCATCGGGCATCCGGTGTGGAACACCGCCCTGTACGTGCTCGACCGCCGCCTGCGGCCTGTGCCGCCGGGGGTGGCCGGTGACCTCTACATCGCCGGACGCCAGGTGGCGCGCGGCTATCTCAACCGCCCGGCCCTGACGGCGGAACGGTTTTCCGGCGATCCGTTTGCCCCCCCTGGCCCGTCCGGCGGGGCGCGCATGTACCGCACCGGCGACATCGCCCGCCGCCGGGCGGATGGGGCGCTGGAGTTTCTCGGGCGCTCGGACCATCAGGTCAAGCTGCGCGGGATGCGCATCGAGCTGGGCGACATCGAAGCGGCGGTCCACGCCGCCGGTCCGGCCGGCCCCCTGGCCGTCATCCTGCGGGAGGATCATCCGGGCGGCCCGCGTCTGGTCGCCTATGTCACGCCCGCTTCCGCCGGCGCAGCGATCGACCCGGCGGCTTTGCAGATGCGTCTTGCGGCCCATCTTCCCGAGCCCCTCATTCCCGCGATCGTGGTGCTGCCGGCCTTGCCGCTCACCGCAAACGGCAAGCTGGACCGGACCGCCCTGCCGCCGCCCGGACGCGCTGCCGCCGCCGGGCGGCGTCCGCCGGCGACCGACACCGAACGGCGTCTGGTTCAGCTCTTCACCGAGCTTCTCGCCCCGCCGGATGCGTGCGGCGGGATCGGTGCCGACGATGATTTCTTCCGGCTGGGCGGGCATTCGCTGCTGGCGGCGCGGGCGATCCAGCGGATCCGCGCGGCATGGCCGGTGACGGTCGGGCTCGGCGCGCTGTTCGCCCACCCGACCCCGGCCCGCCTCGCCGCGCATCTGGACACGCTGTGCGGTGCGCGGCGTCCCGGTGCCCCGGATGCCGGCGGCGGGCCGGGGCCGGGTGGGCGTGAGGGGCTGGATGTCGTGCTCCCTCTGGTGGAGGGGGGAGGGGAGGGCGCGCCGCCGGTCTTCTGCATCCATCCGGCGGGCGGCATCGGCTGGTGCTATGTCGGGCTGGGGCGGGCCATCGGGGCGGGGCGGGCGGTGTACGGCGTGCAGGCGCGCGGCCTGGATCCGGCGCAGCCCCTGCCCGCCGGCCTGACGGAGATGGCCGCCGACTACCTCGCGCAGATCCGGGCGATCCAGCCGCGCGGCCCCTGTCATCTGGTGGGCTGGTCGGCCGGCGGCATCATTGCCCACGAGATGGCGGTGCAGTTGGCCGCCGCGGGGGGGCTGCCCGGTGCGCTGGTCCTGCTGGACGCCTATCCGTGCGACTGTTGGCGCCACGCGCCGGAGCCGGATGAGTCAGCGGCTCTCAAGGCTCTGCTGCTCATCGCCGGGCTTGACCCGCCGCCCGCGCCGGCCCGTGCGGAGACCATCGCGCGGCTGCGGGCCGCCGGCCACCCGCTGGCGGATTTGCCCGACGCCGTTCTGGCCGGCATCACGCGGTCGATGCTGCACACCAACCGTCTGGTCCGGCGCCACCATCACCGGCGTTTTCCGGGAACGTTGCTGCACGTCCGCGCGGCCCTGGAGGATGGGGGCAACGTTCTCGACCCGCGCCGGTGGGAGCCGTATGCCGGCGGGGTCGAGCGTCTCGACCTTCCCCATCGGCACGGGCAGCTTCTGGGGGCGGAGGCCACGCGGCGGCTCGTGCCGGTGCTGCGGGATTGGCTTGCCCGGTGTGATCGGCTTGGGGCGGGTTGAACCTTTCCTTCAGGACCGGCGTCACTCACAGCGCCCGTTCGAGGCGGCCGCAGATGGCTGCGAAGTCTTGCTCCGACATCCAGGGGGAATTCCCGATGGTCAGGGTGGTATCGGCAAGCGATGCGGCGTTGGGAACGGCCTCCTGCGGCACCAGCCCGCGGAGGAAACCGTAACCGGGCAAGGCGTGGACGAAAAGGCGCGAAACACCCAGCCCCGCCGGCCACAACACGGCCAGCGCCCGGTCACGGGCCGCCCGGTCCGGCATGCGGACCAGCAGGAACGGCCAGACACCCCGGCCACCCGGCCCATCGCCGAAGACATGAAGCCCGGTGACGGCCCGCAGCCGCTCCACCCGCCGGTGGGCACGCTCCGCCGCCGCGTCCAGAAACGTGCCCAACCGCCGGATGGCGGAACGGCCCACCCGCTGCCGCCACGCGCCGACGCGATGCAGGGGGATGTCCCGGCTGAACGCGTCGCCCGCCGCCGCAACCGGGTCACCCCGCCGCAGCGACCGCCGCACCCCGGCGCCGTAGGCGAAGGGAAGCAGCCCCGGACGATAGGCGGCGGCGTATCCCGCAAGCTGGAGCGCCCGCAGCGCCTCCCGCCAGGGGGCGGCGGGCAGCAGCGTCTGTGCCGTCCGGCGCATCTCGGCCCGCAACGCCGGCTCCCGCACGTGGAGAAGGCCGCCTTCGAACAGCGTCAGCCCCTTGCCCACCGCCAAGCTGAAAAGGCCGAAATCGCCGTCGGTGCCCACGATGCCCGCCGCCGTGCGGGCGCCGAACGCCTGGGCGGCGTCCTCGATCACCCAGGCCCCCGCCGCGCGGGCGATGGCCGCCGCCGTGGCCACATCGGCAACGCGCCCGGCCAGATGGGTGGGAACGACGGCCAGCGTGTCCGCCCCGCACAGGCGGCGCAGGGCAGCGGGATCCAGATCCAGGCTGCCGGGCGCCAGATCACAGAGAACGGGATCGAGGCCGCAATGGGCAACGGCAATCGCCACCAGGGGACAGGTGTAGGCGGGCACCACCACCTGCCGGCGCGCGCTGAACCGCCGCAGGGTGGTCAGTATGACCACCAGCGCCGCCGTCCCCGAACAGGTGAGCAGCAGGTCATCGACGCCGAGAAAACGGGCGGCATCCCGCGCGAAATCCGGCGGCGTGCGCGTGACCGCGGCCCCGAGCAGGTCTTTCCAGCCCAGGGGCAGGCCGGCGGTGGGCGGCAACTCGCGGAACGGGTTAGGCCGGTCCGGCATGGGCCTCGTCCCCATGGGCGCCATCCCCATGGGCTTCATCCCCATGGGCTTCATCCAGGGCCAGGCACAGGATGCCCGACAGGATCCCCAAAGCTCCCAGCATCTGCCACGCGCCGATCCGTTCGCCGAACAGCACGGCGGCAAAGGGCAGGATCACGACCACCTCCAAATGCGATGCGGCAAAGGCCGGGCCGATCGGTGCGTGCTTGAGCAGCGACATCCAGGTGAAGAAGGCGCCGATATAGCCCAGAAGCGCCAGAAAGACCGCCGGCTGCCCCAGCACCCGCAGCAGCCACCCGGCGTCGGGCGACACCGGCAGCGCCGCAAGGGCGGCGTATTTGAACCCAAGCTGCGCCATGATGTCGAAGCCGAGCAGGCACAGAAATCCGATGACGAGACCGCGGCGCATCAGCTTCCCACCCCCACGGCCGCCACACCGGCGGCGACAAGCAGAATCCCGGCCAGCCGCAGGCGGGTGATCCGTTCCGCGAACAGCAGCCGCCCGGCGACCATGATGAGGACGATGTTGATCGACCCCAGCAAAACCCCCTCCGACAGCGGGACCAGCGACAGGAACGCCAGCCACGCCACGAATTCCCCCACATAAAAGGCGATGCCGGCCCACAGCCACGGGTCCGCCGCCATGGCGGTCCAGCGGTCCAGCCCGTCGCCGGGCACGGTCGCCGCCTTCTTGAAGGCCAATTGGCCGCCGGTGTCGCACAGGATGTTCATCGCCCAGATGAGATAGGCAAGCGTGCTCATACGGCCCCCGTCATGGCGTGAGGACCAGGAAAAGGCCCCCCGATGTCTGATCCCGCCGGCCCCCGTCGCGGACCAGGGAGGACGAGCCGGCATCGCCGGTCAGGCGCCCCCAGGAAGCGGTGCCGCGCAGCGACCAGTGATCCGACAGCCCGACGGCGGCGTTGGCCTCCAGCCCGGCCATGTACAGCCCGCCCCCCGGCTGGGAGACGGCAAGCCCGGTCGCCGCCGCCTGCTTCGCATCGACGCCCAGGTTCTTCTGAAGGAAGGCCCGGTTGCCCATCTTGACGAACGGTCCCACCACGATGCCCTGCTGGCTGGCCGGGTCGCCGAAGGGGATCGACAGCGTTGCCCGCGCTTCCAGCAGGGCGCCGCCATACCCGCCGATGTCCCTGGTCCCGATGAGGTCGAGGGCGGCGGGACCGGCCTCGTAGGCCGCGAAGCCGCCCAGTTCCCCGGCATCGGCGATGCCGCCCAGCCCGCGCAGCCGCATGGGCAGGGAGCCGCGGCTCCGCCCCGGACGGTAGCGCGCAATCGGCCCAAGGCTGAAGCCACCGGCGCGCAGCACCGTGTAGCGGATGCCGTCCGCGGCGTCGATGGACACATCCCGCCCGATCTCGGCGTTGAAAGAGGGGGCCGGCGACACCTCCATCCCCCGCGCTCCCAGATAGGAGGGGGACGCCACCGCACCGCCGCCGAGGGAGAGCGTTGTGCCCTCCGGCAGCCCGGGAAAACCCGCCGTCTGCGCCATGGCCGGTCCCCCGGCCATGAGCGCGAGAACGGCGGCGGACCGGAAAAGCCCCCCCCTCACGCGACGAGCATCGCGGTCAGCGTGGACCGTGCCGCGTCCAGCGTGCGGTCCACGTCGTCCTCGGTGTGGGCGAAGGACACGAACAGGTTTTCATAGGCGCCGGGGTGGAAGAGAACACCTCGTTCCAGCATCCCTTCCCACCAGAGCCGGAAGGCGGCGTGGTCGGCGTGGCGCACCGCATCCCGGTAGCTGCGGATCGGGTGTTCGGAGAACCAGAGCTGGAAGACCGGCCCCAGCCCGACGACGTGGGCCGGAACGCGCAGGTCGTGGACCAGCCGCGCCAATCCTTCGCGCAGCCGGTCGGACACGGCGTAGAGCCGTTCGTACATCCCCGGCCGGGCCAGCTCGTCCAGCGTGGCGTTGGCGGCGGAGACGGCGATGCCGTTGGCGTTGTAGGTGCCGGCGATCGACACCGTTCCCGTTTCCACCAGCGCCATGATGTCGCTCCGGCCCCCCATGGCCGCCACGGGGAAGCCGCCGCCCAGACCCTTGGCGAACACCGACAGGTCGGGCGTCACCCCGTAATGGCCCTGGGCGCCGCCCAGCCCGATGCGGAACCCGGTGATCACCTCGTCCAGGATCATCAGGACGCCGTGCTTGCGGGTCAGGTCGCGCATGGCCTCCAGATAGCCGGGTTCGGGCAGGATGCAGCCGGTGTTGCACATGATCGGTTCGCTCAGCACGGCGGCGATCCGGCTGCCTTCGCGTTCCAGCGTGTCGCGCAGGGCGTCCACGTCGTTCCACGGCAGGATGATGAGGGAATCCCCCACCCCCTGGGGCATGCCCGGCCCCTGCGGCACCGCCACCGGCGCCTTATCGTCGCCCGCGGTGGCCAGGCTGGGGTGCTTGCTCCAGTAAACCCCGTCGGAAAAGCCGTGGTACATGCCTTCGAACCGCACCAGCTTGGGCCGCCCGGTGAAGGCGCGGGCAAGGCGGACGGCGTACAGCACGGCCTCGGTGCCGGTGTTGCAGAGGCGGACCCGCTCCAGGCTGGGCACGGCGGCGGTGATCTTCTCGGCGAGGCTGATTTCCTCGGCGCAGGGCAGGGCGAAGACCGTGCCCCGCTGTTCGATGAAATCCACGACCGCCTGCGTCACCGCCGGGGGGCGATGGCCCAGCAGCATCGGGCCGAGACCGAGCAGATAGTCGATGTATTCGTTGCCATCCACGTCGGTCACGCGCGAGCCGGTCCCGTGGTCCACGAACAGGGGATAAGGATCCCAACCCGACCACGTGGCGCGTGCCGTGCTGTTCACCCCGCCGGGAATGAGGGTGCGGGCCTTGTCGAACAATGCGGCGCTGCGGCACGTGCGGTCCGGCCGCTGGTAGGTTGACGTCATGGGTAGTGTGCCTGCTGTGGCTTGAGAATCCGGTGCCGGCCGCCGTCGGCCAGCACCGCTTCCTTTGCACACCCCGTTCCACCCGGCGCCAAGGGAGGTGCCGCGGCTGGTTTCCACGCATCGGAGGCGTTCCGCGGGTCTGGAGGAGCACCCCGTTTCCTCCCCCAAACGGGGGGATCTACAAAATTTGTAGCTTCGGGGTACCCCGTTTGGCGCCATTGCCGCCGACGTTCCCCCTCTCCCACGGGGGCGAGAGGGGGATGACGCCGGCTGTGCGGGCGCTGGCGCAGCTTTTGCTTATACGGGGGGATGGCGCCGGTTCCTGCACGGCGCGATGACACCGAAAGACAGTCCCTTGCCCATGCCCCTTCACCTTTTCATCGACTTCGACGGCACCATCTCGGAAGAGGATACGACCGACCTGCTTCTCCAGCGCTTTGCCGACCCGGAATGGGAGGCGGTGGAGGAGGCGTGGCTGCGCGGTGCGATCGGGTCGCGTGAATGCATGTCCCGTCAGGTCGGCCTGCTGCGCGTGACGCCCGCGGCGCTGGAAGGGTTCCTCGACGGCATCCGCGTCGATCCGGCCTTTGCGGGCTTCATGGCTCTGTGCCGGCGGTACGGCGTGCCGGTCACCATCCTGTCGGACGGGCTGGACCGGGTGGCGCGGGGCGTGCTGGACCGGATCGGGGTCGATGCGCCGGTGGTGTCCAACCGTCTGAGCTGGCAGGGGGGGGACCGCTGGCGGCTGGATTTCCCCCACGCCCGCGCCGACTGCGCCAGCGCTGCCGGAAACTGCAAATGCGCCCGCGTCTGGCCGGATGTGCCGCGGCCGGCGCTGGGACCGGCGTCGGTGCTGATCGGCGACGGGCGGTCGGATTTCTGTGCCGCCGGGGCCGCCGGCCTCGTTTTCGCCAAGGGCAAGCTGGCGGCCCATTGCCGGGAGCGCGCCATTCCCCACACCGCATTCGCGGGCTTCGCCGATCTGATCCCCCTGTTCCAGCGGATGCTGGACCACACGGCCCCGGTGCCGGCCACCCTGGGAGACGCGGATGCCCGACGGCACGTCCACTGAGGACCGGGGTGGTGCGGCGGCGGTCCGGGCGGTGCTGATCGACCTCGACGGTGCGGTGCCGGACCAGCCGGAGGTGCAGCGGCGTCTGGCCGCCGGCACCATGACGCGCATCGATGCGCGGGATCTGGCGGCCCGCTTGCGCATCGTCGCCAGCCGTGGGGCGCTGGCCGATCTGCGCGGGCGGATCGAGCGTGCCTTTCCCCTGGCGGACGGGCCGCCGCCGCTGATCTTTTACGGGTCCGGCGATTTTCACCATCTGGCGGCCCTGTTCCTCAGCGCGCTGAGCGGGCCGTTGATGGTGCTGCACATCGACAATCATCCCGACTGGACGACCTTTCCGGCGACCTGGAACTGCGGCTCCTGGGTCAACCGGGCGCTGGAGCTGCCGGGGGTCCGGCGGGTGGTGACCATCGGCCCGGCCAGCGGCGATCTCGACCGCCCCCAATGGTCGTTCGCCAATCTGGACGCCATCCGCCGCGGCACGCTGGAGGTTCACCCGTGGCGGGCGCCGTCCAGCCGGCTGTGGGGCCGCCGGATCGACGCCCCCGGCTGCACCACGGTGAAGGGGCGCCTTGTCTGGCACTGCCTGGAAGGGCAGCGGTGGGAGGATTTCATCGTCGCGCTGGATCGGCGGCTGCCGCAACTGCCGGTCTGGGTCTCGCTCGACAAGGACGCGCTGGTGCCGGCGGACGCGGTGACCAACTGGGACCAGGGCGGGCTGACGCTGGATGCGGTGCTGGCGCTGATCCGGTGTCTGGCGGGGCGGCGCCCGCTGCTGGGCATGGATGTGTGCGGGGACCACTCGCCCCCCGCCTTTTCCGATCCGTTCCGGGCGCTGCTGTCGGCCACGGACCGTCCGGTCCTGCCGGCGGCCAGCCCGGACGCGGCCCGCGCCGTCAATGGCCGGACCAACGCGCGCATTATGGAGGCCGCCGACGACATGGCGGCGAAAGGGCTATGGGCGAAAGGGCCAGGGGTGCCATGACCGTCGATCGGACAATCTTTCTTCCCGGTTCCGGCACCGGGCACCAGCGTCTGGGCATTCTGCTCATCCACGGGCTGGGCGGCACGCCGGTGGAGATGAAGACGCTGGGCCGCCGGCTTCAGGAAAGCGGGGCGACGGTGCTGTGCTGCCAGCTTGCCGGCCATTGCGGAACCGCCGGGGATCTCAAGGCCACCGGCTGGCGCGACTGGTACGCCAGCGTGGAGGCCGGTCTGGCCCGGCTGGAGGCGGTTTGCGACACGGTGGTGGTGGGCGGGCTTTCCATGGGCGCCCTGCTGGCCGCCCGTCTGGCCTGGGGACAGCCGCAACGGGTGGGCGGTCTGGTGATGCTGGCGCCGACGCTGCGGTACGACGGCTGGGCGATCCCCTGGTACAGCTTTCTGCTGAAGCTGCTCATCAACACGCCGATCGGCCAGCGCTATTCCTTCGTCGAGCATGAACCCTATGGGGTGAAGGACGCCCGCATCCGGGCGCTGGTGGTGCGCGCCATGAACAGCGGCGATTCCGCCGGCGCCGGGCTGTTGTCCACGCCGTCCCAGGCGATTCAGGAGATGTGGCGCCTGACCGCCGATCTGAAACCGCGCCTGCCCGAGATCCGCCAGCCGACGCTGCTGATCCACGCGCGCGAGGATGACACGGCCAGCCTGTCCAACGCCTTTTATCTTCAGCGCCGGCTGGGCGGACGGGTGGATGCGCTGGTGCTGGAGGATTCCTACCATCTCATCACCGTGGATCGGCAGCGGGATGTGGTCGCCCGGCGGGTCGCCGCGTTTCTGGCGTCGCTGGCCGCGGGGCTGCCCGCCCCCGCCTTCCACCGGGAGGAAGCGGTCAATGAACGCTGAGCCGGCGCTCCGCGCGGCCATCGTGCCCGGCGTGGGCGCCTTGCCCGCCGAGGACTGGACCGCGTGTTTTCCCGGCGAGGCCGAGGGCTGGGACTATTACCGCGCCTGCGGCAACGACCGGGCGGCGGCGGTGTTCGATGACCGCGGGCTGGTGCTGGGGGCGCCGCTTTTCCGCATGGAATACCGGCTGGACACGCCGTTGCAGGGCCGTGCCGCCGCGGTGGCCCAGCGGCTGGGCGATGCCGTGCCGGGGCTGATGCGCTGGGGGATGCTGGGGGTGGGGTCGCCGCTGACCGAACGCTGCCATGTGGCGGTGCGGCCCGGACTGTCCCCGCAAGACCGCGCCCGCGCCCTCGCGGCGCTGCTGGCGCTGCTGGAGGCGGAGGCGGCGCGGACGGGTGACCGGCTCGTCGTCTTCAAGGATGTGGCGGAACCGGACGCCGGCTGGCTGGCCCCGGTCCTGGGCGCGCACCGTTACGCCGCGGTCGGCAGCCTGCCGGTTGCCGTGCTGGATCTGGGCGGGTGTGACGCGGCGGGCTATCTGGCCAGCCTGTCGCCGGCGACGCGCAAAGACCTGAAGCGCAAGCTGAAAAGCCGCGCGTCGGTGCGGATCGAACACCGCAGCGGGATCGACGGCATCGCCGCCGAGATCGACGCCCTCTATGAGAGCACGCGGCAAAACAGCCAGGTGCGCTATGGCGAGTTCGAGGATCTGCCGGACGGTTATTTCCAGAACGTCGCCCGCATGCAGCCCGGACGGACCCGGTTCGTCCTGTATTGGGTGGGGGACCGTCTGGCCGCCTTCAACCTCCTTCTTTTGCAGCCGGACCGGGTGATCGACAAATTCCTCGGCATGGCGTATCCGTTGGCGCGGGAGCACAATCTCTACGCCGTGAGCTGGATGGAGAACGTTCGTTTCGCGATGGAATCCCATCGCCCCCTGTTGCAGGTGGGGCAGACGGCCTACGCCTCGAAACTGCGTTTCGGCAGCCGTCTGGCACCGTCCACGAATTTCGTCCAGTGCCGCAACGGGGTTTTGAACCGGATCATCCGCGGGGCTGCACCCTGGCTCGCCCTTGACCGCTGGGATCCGGATCTCCGGGCTTTCCGGTCCCGCCGCCCGGACCGGGCGTCATGACCGGCACCACCGTGCCCGCCCCGCCCAAGGCGCTCCGGGCGGTGAACCGGCCGGGGCGGTTCGCGCTGTTCGGCGGGATGACGTTGCGGTGGCGGCTGGTGATCGCGTTCCTGTCGGTCAGCGCCTTTCCGGTTCTGATGGCAAGCCTCGTCGTGGCCGACCTGATCGCCGGCCTGTTCAGCGAAAGCATGGAGCATTGGCTCCAGGATGCGTCGCTGTTCGTGACGCAGCGCCTCATCGACGAGCAGGTGGACGCCAAGCAGGCCGTAACGATCATTGCCGCCAGCCTGGGCAATGATACCGGCGATCTTGAAAAAAAGATCATGGAAATGTCGGCCAATCTCCTCGCCTCGGTCGGTTATGACGCCGTGGCGATCTACGATGATGCCGGACAGATCCTGTACAGCCATGGGGCCATCGGCGATGGGCGCTGGCTGCCCCGCTCGCGCCAGAACCGGTTCTTCGTGTTCAAGGACCAGGACCGTCCGATCCTGCTGCTGGGGGCCGTGAAGCGGTTTCAGAGGAACGGCCAGACCTATCGCATCTTTGTCGGCGACCGCTGGGACGGCACCGTGGTCAACATGGGGGAAACCAACCCCAACCTGCGGGTCCAGGTCTTTGCCGTCACCGACGGTCAGGTGGCCACGCTGAACCCCGGCGGCGGGGAAGCGGCGCAGCTTCCCGGCGGTGTGCTGGAGAAATTCTCCGCCGGGATGCCGAGCGTGACCGCCAAGATGTTCGAAACCGACCGCATGGCCACCGGCTTTGCGGCGCTGCGTGACAACGACGGCAGTCTGGTGGGCGTCGTCGCCTGCCGGATGACCGACCAGCTCACGCTTCTGTCCCACGTCCGCACGCTCGAACTCTTCGTTCTGCTGGCGGGGATCGCCGGGGCGCTGTCCCTGGTGGTGGCGCTCTCGTTGTCGAAGCTGATTTCCCGTCCTCTCAGCCGCTTGACCCAGGCGCTGCGGCGCGTTCACGAAGGCGACTATTCCACCCGCGTTGCGGTGGAAGGCGGGCGAGAACTGGTCCAGCTCGCCACCGGCTTCAACGACATGACCGAGCAGCTCGAAACCCTGCGCCGCCGGGAGGCGCTGGTGCGCCGCCGGGAGAAACTGGCGGTGCTGGGCGAGGCGGCGGCGGTGATGGCCCATGAAATCCGCAACCCGCTCGGCATCATCAAGACGTCGAGCCAGGTTCTGCGCATGAAGTTCCAGTTGCCGCAGGCATCCGAACGGCTGATCAGCTTCGTGCTCGACGAGGTGGGGCGGATCGAGAAGCTGGTGCAGGAACTCCTGGACTACGCCCAGCCCAAGACGATTGCCCGCCTTCCCGTCGATATCGGGGCCGAACTGCACACGGTGCTGGAGTTCACCGCCCCCGAACTGGCGCAGCGGCGCATCGCCGTCCAGACCGCATGGCCCACGGGCAGGGCCGTGGCGATGGGCGACGCCACGCGGCTGCATCAGGCCTTCCTGAACATCCTGCTGAACGCCATGGACGCCATGCCCGACGGCGGAACCCTGACGGTGGCCGTGGCGCGCGAGGATGGCGACATCGTGGTCACCATCGGCGACACCGGCGCCGGCGTCTCCACCGAGGTTCAGGACCGCATCTTCGATCCCTTCGTGACCACCAAACCGCGGGGCACGGGGCTTGGTCTGGCGCGCGTGCGCGACGTCATGGAACAGCATGGCGGCAGCATCCACTTCGACAGCCTGCCGGGTGTCGGCACCACCTTCACCCTGCGCCTTCCCATGGTTCCCGGCAGTGAGGGAGATCCACGGTGATTCTGATCGTCGATGATGAGGTCCGGTTGGCCGAGGTGGTTGCCGACGCCCTGGAGGTCCGTGGTTTCCGGGCGCATTTCGTCGATTCGGCCGCAGCCGCCTTGACGTGGATCGATGACAATCCGGTGAGCCTCGTCCTGTCGGACCTGCGCATGCCGGGCATGGACGGGCGGGAGTTCCTGCGCCTTTTGCAGGCGGCGCGGCCGGAAATCCCCGTGGTCATCATCACCGCCTATGCCTCGGTGCCGGATGCGGTGGCGCTGGTGCGCGACGGGGCCTTCGACTACATCTCCAAGCCGTTCGAAATCGAGGATCTGGTCGCAACCATCGGGCGCGCCCTGAAGCTGCGGGAGGCGGAGGCGGAAAACCTCCGCCTGCGCGAAGAGCTGAGGGAAAAATATGATTTCGGCAGCCTCATCGGCACGAGCACCCCGTTCCAGCTTGTCCTGAAGCAGATCACGGAGGTGTGCGACAGCCGGGCCAGCGTCCTGTTGCAAGGGGAAAGCGGGACCGGGAAGGAACTGATCGCCCGCGCCGTTCACGACAACAGCCAGCGGCGCAACAAGCCCTTCATCGCCGTCAACTGTGCGGCGATCCCGGAAAGCCTGATGGAAAGCGAGCTGTTCGGCCATGTGAAGGGGGCGTTCACCGGCGCCGTCTTCACCCGCGAGGGCCGCTTCGCGGCGGCGGACGGCGGCACCCTTTTCCTGGACGAAATCGGCGACATGCCGCTGCCGCTGCAAGCCAAGGTGCTGCGCGCGATCCAGGAACAGACGTTCGAGAAGGTGGGCAGCACGCGGTCCCAGACCGTTGACATCCGCTTCATCGCCGCCACCCACCGCGACCTGCGCCGGGAGGTGGAGCGGGGGGCCTTCCGGGACGATCTCTATTACCGTCTGAACGTGTTTCCGATCCATGTGCCGTCGCTGCGGGACCGCAAGGACGATCTGGACATGCTGGCGGCCCACATTCTGGCGCGGCACGCCGCCGCCATGGGAAAGCGGCTGACCGGGTTCACCCGTCCGGCCGCCGCTGCGATGGCGGCCTATCATTGGCCCGGCAACGTGCGTGAATTGCAGAATTGCGTGGAACGGGCGGTGATCGTCGCGCGCGGCGCGATGGTCGATGTGGGCGACCTGCCGCAGTACATCTTCGAAGGGCGCCCGAAGATCGCGCAGGCGTCGGGCTTTCCCATCGATCTGGATTCCGAGTTGGAACGGATCGAGCGAAAGATCGTGACCGATGCCCTTCACGAAAGCGGCGGCGTTCAGGCCAGTGCCGCCAAGAAACTGGGCATCACGGAACGCAGCCTGTGGCACCGGGTCAAGAAGCTCAGCATCCGTATTACGCGAAAAGCCGAATGATTCCCCGTGCAGGAAGGATGGTGTCGCCGGTCGGCCTGGATCGCCAGGTTTTTGGACAAATGTTGGTATCAAAATACGAATAGCGGCGAGATTGATGAAGGTGAGGAAGGAAGAGTGGGGCTTGTCATAACGAATTGCGACCCACATCATCTGTTTAATTTTTTACTATCCTTGTAGGCATCCGTGTCAAAATCTGGCTTTGTCTTGCGGGTTTGGTTGGGATTGAATGCCGGTCCTTTCCACGATCCGTTGGGTGATCGATCGGTCGAGGGGAAATTGCTCGCGGATGCCGCGAACGCTGTCGGCCCAATCGAGCAGGAGGAAGAGATCGTGCTCGATGTCGGACAGCAGATGATGGACCCGGCCCGTCTTGAGGCCGTGCGGCCGATGGGAGCGTCCGCTGGAAGAACGTCAAGGACGGTAAGCCAGGGCTTGTACGCCCCCCCCGCCCGGTCCCGCGCCCTTCCTTGTGGAAGCGCGTGATCTTGTCTTCGTCGAAACCGTACCGATTGCGAGCCATGCCCGCCCCCATGGGTGCGCTTCCTTATTCAAGGATACGCCCCCATGGGAGTTCTGCAAAGCTTAACCACGTGCAAACTTTTTTGTTCGGCCTGGGCGTGGAAAGGCAGGCGTCAGGAGCAGACTATTTTGTCCATGTGCAGACTTTATTGTCCATGAGCAAACATTTTTGTCCGCGGACACCGGCGTAACCGCCCGGCGCACCCTCACTCCACCGTGACACTCTTGGCCAAATTCCGCGGCTGGTCCACATCCGTGCCCTTCAGCACGGCGGTGTGATACGCCAGCAACTGCACCGGGATGGCGTAGAGCAGCGGGGCCACCAGCGGGTCGCAGGCGGGGAGTTCAACCGACCAGCGGACCTTGTCCTTCAGCTTGTCGATACCCTTGGAATCCGCCAGAAGCAGCACCTTGCCCGACCGTGCGCACACCTCCTGCACGTTCGACACCACCTTCTCGAACAACCCGTCCGACGGCACCAGAACGATCACCGGAACGGAATCGTCGATCAGCGCGATGGGCCCGTGCTTCAGTTCGCCCGCCGCGTAACCCTCGGCGTGGATGTAGCTGATTTCCTTCAGCTTCAAGGCGCCTTCCAGCGCCAGCGGGTACATGGCGCCGCGGCCCAGGTACAGCACGTCGCGGGCCTCCGACACCTCCGCCGCCAGTTCCTTCAGGCGCTCGTCGTGGGCCAGAACCTCGGCGGCGCGGGCGGGGACTTCGCGCAACGCGCGGGCGATCTCCTGCATCCGTTCGGTGGAAATGGCGCCGCGGGCGTGCGCCACCGACACCGCCAGACAGGCCAGAGTCGTCAACTGCGTCGTGAACGCCTTGGTGGAGGCCACGCCGATTTCCGGCCCGGCCAGCGTCATCAGCACCGCGTCCGATTCCCGCGCGATGGTGCTTTCCGGCACGTTCACCACCGACAGGATCTTCTGGCCCTGGCGTTTGCAGTAGCGCAGGGCCTCCAGCGTATCCAGCGTCTCGCCCGACTGGGAGATGAACAGCGCCACCCCGCCCTCGGGCAGCGGCGCCTCGCGGTAGCGGAATTCCGAGGCGATGTCGATGTCCACCGGCAGCCGCGCCAGCGTCTCGAACCAGTATTTCGCCACCAGACCGGCGTAATACGCCGTGCCGCAGGCGACGATGGTCAGGCGCGTGGCACGGGAAATGTCGAAGGGCAGGTCGGGCAGGGTCACCCGCGCCGTTTCCGGGTTGATGTAGGAATTCAGCGTGTCGCCGATCACCTGCGGCTGCTCATAGATTTCCTTGAGCATGTAGTGGCGATAGCCGTCCTTGCCGATCAGGGCACCCGACACCGCCGTGGTCTTGACCGGGCGGTCCACCACCGTGTCGGTGGCATCGTGGACGGTGCAGCGCTCCCGCGTCATCACCACCCAGTCGCCGTCCTCCAGATAGCAGATGCGGTTGGTCAGCGGCGCCAGCGCGAAGGCGTCGGAGGCCAGATACATCTCCCCCTCGCCGTATCCCACCGCCAGCGGCGTGCCGTGGCGCGCACCGATCATCAGGTCGTGCTCGCCGGCGAAGATCAGCACCAGGGCGAAGGCGCCGGTGAAGCGCTTGAAGGAGGCCGAGGCCGCATCCACCGGGGTCATGCCCTGGTTCAGATAGTGGGTGACCAGATGGACGATCACCTCGGTGTCCGTGGCGCTTTCGAACGCGTGGCCGTGGGCGATCAGCTCGTCCTTCAGCTCCTGATAGTTCTCGATGATGCCGTTGTGGACCACGGCCACGCGGGGGGTCGCGTGGGGGTGGGCGTTGTTCTCGGTGGGGCCGCCGTGGGTCGCCCAGCGCGTATGACCGATGCCGACGATGCCGGGCAGCGGGTTTTCGCGCAGCTTGGCGTCCAGGTTCAGCAGCTTGCCTTCCGCCCGTCGCCGGTCGATGTGGCCGTTGATGAGCGTTGCCACGCCCGCGCTGTCATAGCCGCGGTATTCCAGCCGGCGCAGTCCCTCCACCAGACGGGGGGCCGCGTCGCGGGTGCCGATGATGCCGATGATGCCGCACATGTCGAACCGTTCTCCGTTACTGGTCGGGAAAGGGGGCCTGGTCCGGCCCGGTCACGCCTTACGGCTCTTCTCGTCTTGCTTCTGCGCGCGGAACCGCGCGGCCCATCCGGGCAGGGTGGCCTGCCGCCCGCGGGCCACGGCCATGGCGTCGGCGGGCACGTCGCCGGTGATCGTGCTGCCGGCCCCGACGATGGCCCCGTCACCCACGGTGACCGGTGCCACCAGCGCCGTGTTCGACCCGATGAAGGCGCCGGCGCCGATGTCGGTCCTGTGCTTGAAATAGCCGTCGTAGTTGCAGGTGATGGTGCCGGCGCCGATGTTGGCCCTGGCCCCCACCCGCGCATCGCCGATGTAGGTCAGGTGGTTGACCTTGGCCCCCGCTTCGATCCGCGCGTTCTTGATTTCCACGAAATTGCCGATGTGGGCGTCCGGCCCGATCTCGGCACCGGGGCGCAGGCGGGCGTAGGGGCCGATGACGGCGCCGTCGGCCACCGTCACATCCTCGAAATGGCAGAAGGGCTTGATCTCCACCCGGTCGCCCACGGTCACGCCGGGGCCGAACACCACGTGTTGCCCGACCACCACGTCGCGGCCCAGCACGGTGTCGTGGGAGAAAGAGACCGTCTGCGGGTCGGCCAGGGTGGCACCGTTGATCATGGCGGCGGTGCGCAGGCGGTTTTGCAGGATGCGCTCCACCTCCGCCAGTTCGGCGCGGGAATTGACGCCCAGCACCTCCGACGTGTCGTCCACCTCCACCACCGCGCAGGCCATGCCGAGGGCGCGGGCGATCTCCACAGCGTCGGTCAGGTAATATTCGCCCTTGGCGTTGGCGTTGCCGATGCGCCCGATGATGCCGCCCATCCGCGCCCCGTCGAACGCCATCAGCCCGGCGTTGCACAGGGTGACCGCGCGTTCCTCCGCCGTGGCGTCCAGATGCTCGACGATGCGGTCCAGACCGCCATCGGCGTTCAGGATCAGCCGGCCATAGCCGTGGGGATTGGCAGGGCGCATGCCCAGCACCACCACTGCCGGGGCCTCGGGGCCATTCAGTGCCGCCGTCATCTTCTCCAGCGTGGCGGGGGTGACCAGCGGCGTGTCGCCGTACAGCACCACCACGTTGCCGTCGAAACCGCCCAGCAGCGGCAGGCCGGCGCGCACGGCGTCGGCGGTTCCCTGCTGCTGCCGCTGCACGGCGGTGGGAGCGGGGGCGACGGCGGCGGCCACGTCGTCCATGCCCGGCCCGACCACCACGGCCACCCGTTCCGGTTCCAGCGCCGCGACGGTGGCCAGCACGTGGCCGACCATGGGCCGCCCGGCCACCTTGTGCAGCACCTTGGGCAGATCGGACTTCATGCGGGTGCCCTTGCCGGCGGCAAGGATGACGCAGGCGAGCGGACGGCGGGTCATGCGGCTTCCTGATGCTGGTGCGGACGAAAACGAACGAAACATGGGACGCCGGGCGGCGGCTGGCCCGGACCCACATTTTTCTGTGTGCCACATCGGCCCGCCGCCGCCCAAGTCAACTTTTGTGACGGAGTGAAATAGTGAAAACCTCGCCAAAAGGATAGCGGGCTTGTTCTTTGGCGGGGCTGCTATCCCCATTTCGCCCATCATCCCGTGATCCGGCGGGTTGAGGGGCGGGGCGGGGGGTGGTACGACAGTCCCGGTCCGATCCCTGCCACCGCCCGCCCCGTGAGCGCCATGTCCCTGGATTCCGCCGCCCTTCCGTCCGCCGCCCTTCCGTCCGCCTTGGTGTTCGATTTCGACGGAACGCTGATCGACAGCGTGCCCGACATCACCCAGGCGCTGAACGAGACCCTGGCCCATTTCGGGCGGCGGGCGCTGACGGTGGACGACGTGCGCACCATGGTGGGCGACGGGTCGGGGCAGTTGCTGCGCGCCGCCTTCGCCGCCACCGGTGCCGCCCTGTCCGACGGACAGGTGCCGGCGGTGCTGCAGCATTACACCGACACCTATTTCAGCCATTCGGCGGAACCGTCGTGCCTGTACCCCGGCGTGGTCGATACCCTGACGCGGCTGCACGCCGCCGGCGTCAAGCTGGGGCTGTGCACCAACAAGCCCGAGCGCATCGCGCGCAAGCTGGTGGGGCTGCTGGGGCTGGGCCACCTGTTGCCGGTGGTGGCGGGGGGCGACACGCTGCCGGTGCGCAAGCCCGACGGCGCCCCGGTGGCGTGGGTGATGGAAAAGCTGGGCGCCACCGCCGCGGTGATGGTGGGTGACGGGCGCAACGACGTGCTGTCGGCCCGTGCCGTCGGCATCCCGGTGGTGGCGGTCAGCTACGGCTATCCGCGCATGCCGGTGTCGGAGCTGGGCGCCGACATCATCATCGACCGTTTTGCCGACCTGCCCGGCGCGCTGGCCCGTCTGCCGGCCTGATCCCCCGGCTTGATCCCCCCGGTTTGATCCCCCCGGTTTGATCCCCCCGGTTTGATCATGGTGGAACCGGGGCGGCCCTCCGCCCGTTTCGTCCCGCATGGGACGAACGCAGGGGGAGGGCGCCCGCATGGCCGAGACCGAGACCGATTCCCTGGCCCGCCTGACGCCGGAGGAGGTGGCCTTCCTGCTGGGCGGCGGGCTGGAGGAGGGGCTGTCGCCCCAGGAAAAGCGTGCCGCCCGCTTTGCCCGCGCCAACGCCGTCCGCACCGCCCGCCGGGCCGCCGACCCGGATTTCGCCGAACGTCTGCGGGCGGGCGAACGGGAACGGCAGGCCCGCCACCGCGCCGCCCAGCGCGCCGGCCACCCCGCAGCACCCCCGCCGCCGGCCGCCGCCGCCGTGCTGCCCCCCATCCCGGTGCGCGAGGCTGCCCGCCGGCTGGCCGAGCACCTGCGGGCCGACCCCTCCCGTCAGGCGCAGCAGTTGCGCGGGCGGGCCGATCTGGTCCAGCGCTACCTGGACGGGTTCGTGGTCTATCAGCACCTGTCCGCCGGTGGACGCCGCCCGACCCGCGGCGCCCTGGCCGAGGGCATGCGCCATCTGGCCGGGGTGGAGCTGACACCGTCGCAGGTGCAGAAGCTGCGCGACCATATCGAAGGGTTCGCCCGTCCCGGCGGCCCCTGGCACCCCGATAGGGGGTAATCCCTGTTTCGATGGCCGATACGGAGTGTCACACTGCGGAGATTGTTGCTTAACGCTTGGTTAAGGAAGCGGTTAATCGGGACTTAACAAAACCAAGCCTTACAGAGGGGCGTCGTCCTGAAGATACGCGATGCGTGACGCACTGTATCGCCCGTGTCGGTGATGGTATCGGAAGAAGACATCCGTTCGTATTTCTCAAAAGGAGTATGCCTTTTGTGACCAGTCATATTTACCTTCGCTTAAGAGTTCTATGAGAAAACAATTCTCGACACGAACGCTTCTTGGTTCCGTGTTCCTCCCTGACCTCGGGGCCGCCATCAACGGGCGGCCCTTTTTCTTTGTGGTCTCAGGGCGAAGTCAGCCCCTCCAGCAGCGGGCGTTCCCCGGCGAAGGCCGCGGCCATGAAATCCAGGAAGGCGCGCACCCGGCCCATGTGCCGCAGATCCTCGTGCGTCAGCAGCCACAGCGCCGATCCGACGCCGGGCACCGGCGGGCCCAGCCGGCGCAGGGCGGGGTCGCGTCCGGCCAGCCCGCAGGGCAGCAGCCCCAGCCCGGCCCCGGCCCGCACCGCCTCCACCGCCAGCGCCACGGAATTCACCCGCTGGACCACGCGCGCCTCGGGGTATGTGTGTTGCCGCCACAGGCCGATGGCGGTATGGGCGAAGGATTCGTCCAGATCCACCCAGCGGTGGGCGGCCGGATCCTCTCCCCCGCCGGCCTTTGCCAGATAGCCCGCGGCGCCGTAAACCGCAAAGGCCAGACCCGACACCGCCCGGCCCACCAGATTGTCCGGCGGGCGGTTGGTGGAGCGGATGGCCACGTCCGCCTCCCGCCGGGTCAGGCTCAGGGACGCCTCCGCCGTCATCAGGTCCACCCGCAGGTCGGGATAACGGTCGTGGAACGCCGCCAGATGCCGCGGCAGCACGTGCAGTGCCACGATGTCGATGGTGGTCACCCGCACCGTCCCGCGCAACTGCGCGTCCCGCCCGGACAACAGGCGGTTGGCGGCGGCCATCTCTTCCTCCACCCGCTGGGCGACGCGGGTCATCTCGTCGCCTGCGGCGGTCAGGACGTAGCCGCCGGGCAGCTTGTCGAAAAGCCGGGCGCCCATGGTCTGTTCCAGCGCCGTCACCCGCCGCAGCACGGTGGAGTGGTTCACCCCCAGAACCCGCGCCGCCGCCGACAGCGACCCGTGGCGGGCCACCGCCAGCAGATAACGCAGGTCGTCCCAGCTCTCCCGCTCGTTCATGCAGATCCTTTCGGCAAAGATGGGGAATTCACGCTCATAAGAGCACAGGTTAACCCTTGGGGGAACGGTTCACCTTTTCGATCCGGTGCCTGCGATGACCGAGCTTCTCCACGATCCCTTCATCCAATCCAGCCTGTTGCCCCTGCTGCTCGCCCTGCTGGCGGTGGGCGTCCTGCACCGCCTGTGGAAGCCGCTGGCCGCCGCGGCGGTGGGGGCGGTGTTCCTGGGCGTCTTCGCCCTGGTGGTCGGGGTGCCCGCTTTGCCGCCGCCGTCCAGCCTGGGCAAGCTGTTCTGGGCGTCCGCCGCCGGTCTGGTTCTGGGCGCCGGCCTGGATCTTGCCGGGGTGAAGGGGCGCGGCGGGGCCGCGGTCCTGTCCCTGTGGCTGGTGGCCGCACTGGTATGGATCGCGCTGCCGGCACTCGACGGGCCGAGCGCCGGGGTGACGCTGGCGGTGCTGGCGGCGGGGGGCGTGGCCTTCCTGTTCGGTTCCGGCACCGGTGCCGGTGCCGGTGGATCCGGGCCGGTGGGCGGGGCGGCGCTGCTGCTGGCGCTGTCGCTTGCCATCGGCGGCACGGCGCTGATCGGCTCCTCCGCCTCCATCGCGCAGATGGCGCTGGCGCTGGCCGCGGCGGCGGGCGGGTTCCTGCTGTGGAACTGGCCGGTGGCCCGGCACGTGTGGGGGCAGGCGGGGCGGGCGGCGCTGGGCGTTGCCGTGCTGCTGGCCGGCGTGCTGGCCCTGTTCACCCAGACGCAAGGGGCGGTGCTGCTGCTGACCCTGCCGGCGGTGCTGGCGGGCCGGGTGCGGCTGCCGCTGGCCGACACCGCCGTGGGCCGCGCCGCGGGGGCCGCCGTGGTGACCGTTCTGACCCTGATCCCGGCGCTGGCGGCCATCGGTGCCGCCTATGCGCTCAGCGGCGGCGAACCGTCGCCTTATTGACCCGACATTCACCTCATTCCCGAAACGGAGCTTGATGCCATGAAGAAGACCCTGTTCGCCGCCGCCCTGTTCGCCACCGCCGCCCTGGGCCTGGCCCCGGCGTCCGCCGCCCCGGTGGCGTACAAGGTGGACCCGGCGCACACCAGCGTGGTGTTCATCATCAACCACGTGGGCTTCGCCAACCTGATCGGCCGCTTCAACGCCGTGGCCGGCGACCTGACGCTGGACCAGGACGCGCTGGACAAGAGTGCCGTCAGCGTCACCATCGATACCGGCAGCGTCGATACCAACCACGCCAAGCGTGACGAACACCTGAAGTCGCCCGACTTCTTCAACACCAAGGAATTCCCCACGCTGACCTTCAAGAGCACGTCGGTGGAAAAGACCGGCGCCACCACGGGCAAGCTGCACGGCGACCTGACCCTGCTGGGCGTGACCAAGCCGGTGGTGCTGGACGTCACCTTCAACAAGGCGGGGGTCAGCCCGGCCAGCAAGCTGGAAACCGCCGGCTTCTCCGCGCGGGGGACGATTAAGCGCAGCGATTTTGGTATGAAGTACGGTGTGCCGGCCATCGGTGACGACGTGACCCTGCTCATCGAATCCGAGACGGTGAAGAAATAACCGACCAGGGAATGGAAAGCGTATCATGAAGCTCTATTACAAGCCCGGTGCCTGCTCCCTCTCCCCCCACATCGTCGCCCACGAAGCCGGGCTGGCGGTGCAGGCGGTCAAGGTGGATCTGGTCACCAAGACCCTGGAAGACGGCAGCGATTATCGTGCCGTGGCGCCCCGGGGCCAAGTGCCGGCCCTGCTGCTCGACAACGGTGCGCTGCTGACCGAAGGGGCGGTGATCGTCCAGTATCTGGCCGATCAGGCGCCGGACTCCGGCCTGCTGCCCCCCGCCGGCTCGTTCGAGCGCTACAAGGTGCAGGAATGGCTGAACTTCATCGGGTCGGAAATCCACAAGAGCTATTCGCCCCTGTTCCGCCCCGACACGCCCGAGGCTTACAAGCCCATCGCGCGTGCCAACGTCGCTGCCAAGCTGGCGGTGCTCGACGCGGCACTGGCCGGTAAGCCGTACCTGACCGGCGATACCTTCACCGTGGCCGATGCCTATGCCTACACCGTCAGCCGCTGGGCCGGGCATGCCGGCGTGGACGTCGGCGGTCTGGCCAATCTGAAGGCCTTCGCCGCCCGTGTCGCCGACCGTCCGGCGGTGCGCGCGGCCCTGGCCGCCGAAGGGCTGGCGTAAGTCACGGCACCACGGGAGACGGCGCCGGCGGTTCCCCATCCGGGATCGCCGGCGTTTTCTTCTGTTTCTGACACGAGCAGGGGAGGGCGGAGCATGGCCGGGCTGGTCAACGGGCAATGGGTCAACACCCCCATCGCCCAAGGGGAACAGAAGGGCGGTGCCTTTCACCGCGAACCCACCCGCTTCCGCGGCCCCATCGAGCGGGCGGAGGCCGGGCGTTATCAGCTTTTCGTGTCGTATCTTTGCCCTTGGGCCTGCCGCACGCTGATCGTCCGTGTGCTGAAGGGGCTGGAGGACGTGATCCCGGTGTCGGTGGCCGAGCCGATCATGGGTGACGACGGCTGGACCTATGCCACGCCGCAGGATGCCGGGCCGGCGCTGGGGCCGGTGCGCTTCCACCACCAGCTCTACACCGCCAGCGACGCCACCTACACCGGCAAGGTGTCGGTGCCGGTGCTGTGGGACCGGCAGCAGGGGCGGATCGTCAACAACGAATCGGCGGACATCATCCGTCTGCTCAACACCGCCTTCGACGGGCTGACCGGCAACCGGCTGGACCTGTACCCCGAATCCCTGCGTGAGACCATCGACGGGTGGAACGCGCTGATCTATCCGGCGGTGAACAACGGCGTGTACCGCTGCGGCTTCGCCACGTCGCAAGGCGCCTATGACGCCGCCTTCGACGAGTTGTTCGCGGCACTGGACCGGCTGGAGGCGCACCTGTCGGGCAGCCGTTATCTGGCCGGGGAGTATCTGACGGAGGCGGACTGGCGCCTGTTCGTCACGCTGGTGCGGTTCGACGCGGCCTATCACGGGGCGTTCAAGTGCAACCGCCAGCGCATCGCCGATTACCCCGCCTTGTCCGGGTATCTGCGGGAATTGTATCAGTGGCCGGGCATCCGGGCCACGGTGCGGCTGGACCACATCAAGACCGGCTATTACGTCAACCGCGCCATCAACCCCACCCTGATCGTGCCCAAAGGCCCCGCCATCGACCTGGACGGCCCGCACGGACGCGATGCCCTGCCGGGGCGGGGGATCCGGGTGCGGGAATAAAGCGTTGTCCTAAGCGTCACCTGCGTCATCATGGCAGGCTGAAAAGGGTGGGTCCGCGGTTGCGGCCCGCCTTTTTGTATGTCCGCCAGTTGGTTATGGTTGGTGTTGCAAACGGAATACATCCCATCACGGATATGTAATGGTGACAATTAAGACATTGACCGGCGCATTTCGCACTGCATAATGCAAATTGTCTCGATCACAGGGAACGATTGATCCCATCCGACGGAGGTTATCATGAGCACAAACGACGCGCTGCGCACCGCCCCCGCCCAGAGCCCGGCCACCCAGGCCCCGGCCGGCGTGGTTCGTGCCACCGCCCGTGCCATGTGGGCCTTTGTCGAAAAAATCCTGGAGTGGGAGGAGCGGCGGCGCCAGCGCCTCGCGCTTCAGGCGCTGGATGATCATTTGTTGCGCGACATCGGCATCTCCCGCGTGGAGGCCGACGGCGAGGGGCGCAAGCCCTTCTGGCGCGATTAATCCGATAAGGAAGGGGGACAATCCATGACCACGCTGCCCATCTATCAGGTCGATGCCTTCACCGACACCGTGTTCGGCGGCAACCCCGCCGCGGTGGTGCCGCTGGAACGCTGGCTGCCCGACGACCGGCTTCAGGCCATCGCGGCGGAAAACAACCTGCCGGAAACCGCCTTCATCGTGCCCCAGGGTGTCGGCTATGGCCTGCGCTGGTTCACCCCGACGGTGGAGATCGATCTGTGCGGCCACGCCACCCTGGCGGCGGCCCACGTCATCACCACCCTTCTGGAGCCGGACCGGCAGCGGGTGGATTTCTTCACCCAGGTGGCCGGCATCCTGACCGTGGAGCGGGACGGGGACCGGCTGATCCTCGACTTCCCCTCCCGTCCGCCCAAGACGGTCAACGCCCCCACGGCGCTGACCGCAGCCCTGGGCGGCCCGGCCCCGCTGGCGGTGCTGACGGCGCGTGATTACGTGGTGCTGTACGAGGATGCGGCGGCGGTGCGTGACCTCACCCCCGATTTCCGCGTGCTGGGGCAACTGGACCGCGCGGTCATCGTGACGGCGCCGGGGACGGACGGGGTGGATTTCGTGTCCCGCTTCTTCGCCCCCACCCACGGCATCGACGAGGACCCGGTGACCGGCTCGACCCACTGCACCCTGATCCCGTTCTGGGCCAAGCGGCTGGGGAAGACGGTGCTGGAGGCGCGGCAGATTTCCGCCCGCGGCGGTGCGCTGATGTGCGAACATCGCGGCGAGCGTGTCCGCATCGGCGGGCGTGCCGTGCTGTATCTGGAAGGGCGCATCCATGTCTGATCCATCCGCCGCCGCCACCGTCGTCCTGTCCCGCGCCGTGGGGGAGGCCGACATGGCGGTGGTGGCCGGTCTGTTCCGCGAGTACGAGGCGTTCCTCGGCGTGTCCCTGTGTTTCCAGGGCTTTGCCGAGGAGCTTGCTGGCCTGCCCGGCAAGTACGCGCCGCCGTCGGGGGAACTGCTGCTGGCCCGCGTCGGGGACGCTGTGGCCGGCTGTGTCGCCCTGCGCCCGCTGGACGAGGACGGGGTGTGCGAGATGAAGCGGCTTTACGTCCGCCCCGCCTTCCGTGGCACCGGGGCCGGGCGGCGGCTGGCCGAGGCCATCATCGCCGCCGGGGTGGAGCGGGGCTACCGCGCCATGCGGCTGGACACCCTGGAAAAGCTGGGGGCCGCGATCAAACTGTACGAGACCCTGGGCTTCCGCCGCATCGGCGCCTATTGCGCCAATCCGCTCGATGGCGTTCTTTACATGGAAAAATCCCTGTAAGAACACCCTCGGGAGGAACCCATGACCGGACGTTATTTTCAGGATTTTGCGGTGGGCGACGTGGTGGAAACGGCGGGGGTGACCCTGACCGAAAGCGCCATCATCGACTTTGCGCTCGTCCACGACCCGCAACCGTTCCACATCGACCGGGTGGCGGCCGAATCCGGGCCGTTCGGCGGGCTGATCGCCAGCGGCTTTCAATCCATGGCCCTGTCGTTCCGTCTGCTGCTGCAAACCGGCATCTTCGCCGGAACCAGCCTGGGCGGTGGCGTCATGGACGAGGTGCGGTGGCTGAAACCCGTGCGCCCCGGTGACACCCTGTCCGTCACCATGACCGTGGTGTCGGTCACCCCGTCACGCCGGGGCGACCGCGGCACCGTGCGCTGCGCCTACGCCACCCGCAACCAGCAGGGCGAGGTGGTTTTGACCTTCCTCATCAACCAGATCGTGGCGGCCCGCCCGGCGTAGGCGCCGGGTTACTGCTGCTTGGATTTCTCATCGCCGCTTGGTTTCTTGTCGGTGGCGGGGGCCTTCTTGGGCGCTTCGCCGCCGGCCTTGCGCCGTTCCGGGTGGCAATGCCGCTGCCCGGTGGATTTCTGCACGTGGCACCCCTCCTTATCCACATTGCCGGGATGCGCCAGCGCCGGCACGGCGGATAAGGCGAGGATGAGGGCAGCGGATAAGACGAAAACGGCAGAAACCCGTTTCATGGCGGCATTCCCCTGAGTGTTTGCCGCATCATGAAAAATCTGGGGTTGCGTGTCCATGGATTTTGCGTCCTCGGCGTTTCTTCGCTATCACCTCGACGCGCATCGGTTGGATATCCGCACGGCTCATACTAATGTGTGAGCGCTGGCCGGGCCGTGTCCGGCTGGCAGACCGAAAGGAGGTGACGCGTTTGAGAGAGTTCCTGAAGTGGCTGCACCGCTTCCGGTTCCGGGTGAAGTTGGAGTTCGAGGCCGGCTTCAACTGGGACCAGGATCGGTAAGGCCAACAGGTGGGGCCGGGAAACCGGCCTCACCGCCAGGGAACGGACAGCGCGTCACCTCCTGTCCCCGATCATACCATGTCCCGCGGTGGATTCAAAAAGCTGGACAGAGGATCATCCACACGACGCCCTTTCCGCTATAAGGGGGAGGGGCTTTTGCGCGCATCGGTTGGATATCCGTGTGACTCATACCAATGTGTGAGCGCTGGCCGGGCCGTTCCCGGCTGGCAGACCGAAAGGAGGTGACGCGTTTGAGAGAGTTCCTGAAGTGGCTGCACTGCTTCCGGTTCACGTTGAAGATTGAGTTCCAAGCCAGCTTCAATGAGAATCAGGATCGGTAAGGCCAACAGGTGGGGCCGGGAAACCGGCCTCACCGCCAGGGAACGGACAGCGCGTCACCTCCTGTCTCCGATCATACCACGCCCCACGCCGAATGCAAAAAGCTGGCAGCGCTACCCCGCCGGGTGCAGCCCGTCCCACACCGCGCGGGCTTGGACGGTGGCGGTCACGTCGTGGACGCGCAGGATCTGGGCTCCCTGGCTCAAGGTTTCGAAACCGGCGATCAGCGAGCCGGGCAACCGCTCCTTCGGCGGTTCCTGGCGCGACAGGCCGGCGATGAAGCGCTTGCGCGACAGGCCGATCAGCAGCGGGCAGCCAAAGCCGTGATAGAGCGTCGTCGCCCGCAGGATCTCCAGATTGTGGGCCACCGTCTTGCCGAAGCCGATGCCGGGGTCCACGGCGATGCGGTCCAGCGGCACCCCGCCGGTCCGGCACGCGGCCACCCGGTTTTCCAGCCAGTCGAACACGTCCAGGGCCGCGTCGTCGTAGCGGGGATCGTCCTGCATGGTGCCCGGTTCGCCCTGCATGTGCATCACCACCACCGGGGCGTCCGCGCGGGCCACCACGTCCAGGCTGGCGGGATCCCCGGCCAGGCCGCTGATGTCGTTGATGATGCGCGCCCCGGCGTCCAGCGCCGCGGCCATGACGCCCGCGTGGCGGGTGTCCACCGACACCGCCACCCCGCGGGCGGCGAAATGGCGGATCACCGGCAGGACGCGGGCCTTTTCCTCATCCTCGGTCACCGTGGCGGCGCCGGGGCGGGTGGACTCACCGCCCACGTCCAGAATGTCGGCCCCGGCCTCCACCAGCGCCTCGCCATGGGCGATGGCGGTGCCGGCATGGAAGAAATCGCCGCCGTCGGAAAAGCTGTCGGGGGTGACGTTGACGATGCCCATCACCGCCGGGCGCCGGATGTCCACCCCGCCGAAGGGCACGCGGGGGCGGGTCAGCAAGGCCATCCGGTGATCGAACGCCGCGGCCAGCCCATGGCGTGCCGCCCAGGCGCGGGCTTCGCCAAAGGGCAGGGTGGTGCGGGCGGTGATCCGCGCAGCCTCGCGCACCGTCAGGTCCACCAGCGTGAACGCAAAACGCCCGCCGGCAAGCGGTGCGGCGGGCGTTGCGTTCGGTGAGCCGGCGGGCAGCAGCCCCGTGGGGCGGACGTACAGCCGGCGTTCCGTCATGATCCCTTGGCCATCAACTGCTCCAGCCAGTGGATGTCATAGGCCCCGTCGATGAACGACGGCTGCGCGATGATCCGCTGGTGCAGCGGCAAGGTGGTGTCGATGCCGCCGATGACGTATTCCTCCAGCGTCCGCCGCAGGCGCATCAGGCATTCGTTGCGGGTGGAGCCGTGCACCACCAGCTTGGCGATCAGGCTGTCGTAGTGCGGCGGGATGCGGTAGCCGTCGTACAGCGCCGAATCGATGCGCACGCCCAAGCCGCCCGGCGCGTGATACCCGTCGATCCTGCCCGGCGAGGGCAGGAAGGTTTCCGGGTGTTCGGCGTTGATGCGGCATTCGATGGCGTGGCCTTCGAAGCGGATATCCGCCTGGCCGTAGCCCAGCGGCGCGCCGGTCGCCACGCGGATCTGTTCGCGCACGAGGTCGATCCCGGTGATCATTTCCGAAATCGTGTGCTCGACCTGCAGACGGGTGTTCATTTCGATGAAATAGAACTGCCCGTCCTCGAACAGGAACTCCATGGTGCCGACGCCGCGGTAACCGATGGCGGCGGTGGTCCGGGCGGCCAGATCGCCGATGAAGCTGCGCTGTTCGGCGTTGAGCGCCGGCGACGGGGCTTCCTCGATCACCTTCTGGTGACGGCGCTGGACCGAACAGTCGCGCTCGCCGAAATGCACGCAGTTGCCATGCATGTCGCCCAGCAACTGGATTTCGATGTGGCGCGGGTGGCCCAGGTACTTTTCGATGTAGACTTCATCGTTGCCGAAGGCCGCGCGCGCCTCGCCGCGGGCGAGCTGGTAGGCCTCGCGCAGCGTCTCGGGGCTGCGCGCCACCTTCATGCCCTTGCCGCCGCCGCCCGCCGCCGCCTTGATCAACACGGGGAAGCCGATGGAGCGCGCGATGACCTCCGCCTCGTCCAGCGAGGCCACGGGCCCGTCGGAGCCGGGCACCACCGGCAGGCCCAGGTTCTTCACCGTGGACTTGGCGGTCACCTTGTCGCCCATGATGCGGATGTGGTCCGCGGTCGGGCCGATGAAGGCGAAGCCGTGCTCTTCCACCATTTCGGCGAACTGGGCGTTTTCCGCCAGGAAGCCGATGCCGGGGTGGATGGCGTCGGCCCCGGTGATGGTGGCCGCCGACAGGATGGCCGGGATGTTCAGATAGCTGTCGCGGGCCGAGGGCGGGCCGATGCACACGCTTTCGTCGGCCAGACGCACATGCATGGCGTCGGCGTCGGCGGTGGAGTGCACGGCCACGGTCTGGATGCCCATCTCGCGGCAGGCGCGGTGAATGCGCAACGCGATCTCGCCGCGGTTGGCAATCAGAACCTTTTCAAACATCGCCAAGGGATTGGCCCCTTATCACTCGATGATCATCAGGACTTCGCCGTATTCGACCGGCTGCGAATCCGACACCATGACCTCCACGACCGTGCCGCCCTTGGGCGCCTTGATCGGGTTCATCACCTTCATGGCTTCGATGATGAGCAGGGTCTGGCCCGCCTTCACCGTGTCGCCCACGCGGGCGAACGGGGCGGAGCCCGGTTCGGGCGCGATGTAGGCGGTGCCGACCATGGGCGATTTCACCGCACCCGGATGGGCCGCGGCCACCGCCGGGGCGGCCGGTGCCGCGGCCACGGGGGCCGGGGCGGCGGCCACGGCGGCCTGCAGCGCCATGGGGGCCGGCGCGCCGCGGTTGACGCGGATGCGCTTTTCGCCCTCGGCGAATTCGATCTCGTTCAAGCCGGTTTCGCGCAGAAGGTCCGCCAGCTTGCGGATCAGGTCGCCGTCAATATCGAAAGTGGCCATCGTTTCAGTCCGGGTTCACAAAATCCAAGATGCGCGTGCGGAAGAGGGGCGGTAAGCAGCGGCGACCGGCGCGCGGGAGTCGAAGGTCAGGAACGGTTGTTCAGGATCTGCGCCATGGCGTCCAGACCCAACACATAGCCCTGCGGGCCGAAGCCGCAGATCATGCCCCGCGCGACCGACGTCACGTGGGAATGATGGCGGAACGGCTCGCGCTTGAAGATGTTGGACAGGTGCACCTCCACCACCGGCAGCTCGGCCAGGATCAGCGCGTCCAGAATGGCGAGCGACGTGTGGCTGTAGGCGCCGGCGTTGATGATGATCCCGTCGTTTTCCGAACGGGCCTGCTGGATCCAGGTGACCAGCTCGCCCTCGTGGTTGGACTGGCGGAAATCCACCTCCAGCCCCAGCCGCTGGCTGTGTTCCTGGCACATGGCCTCCACATCGTCCAGCGTCAGGGAGCCATAGATTTGCGGTTCCCGCACCCCCAGCATGTTGAGGTTCGGGCCGTTCAGAATCAGCACAGATGCGTTGATCGCCACGGGACCACGCCTTCGGATGGTTATCTTAGGTGCCGCGTTTATAGCACGGCCTTGCGGAAGGGCAATGCCCGCAAACGCGGGATTGCCGTTCCGTTCATGCGTCTTTCGGTCAGTTGTTGACCCCGGCGCAATAGACCTCTGGCGCCACGATCTCGGTCACGCGCACCTTGGTGCCGCCGGGCACGATGTATTCCTGGGCGCCGCGGTGGTCGGCGGCCCCCGGCGCCCAGTTGTAGGTGTAGCCCAGCCGGGTCCAGGGATAGCCGGTTTTCGCAAGGTCGGGGTTGATCTGATACGAATAGACCATCTGGTTGGCGAACCACGCCGTATAGTCCGCCGTGCCCTTGATCTGGTTGCCGCAGGACGTGGCGGCGGGATCGGGGTTGGCGCAGGGGCGGTACACGCCCCGACCGGTGGGGCCGGTCTTTTGCGGCGCGTCGATGGTGAAGCGGACGAAGCGGGCCTTCTCGTCCCCCGGCTTCACCGGCTGGAGGCCCAGCAGATAATGCAGCCCCTCGATCACCGTGCCTTGGGCGAAGGTGCGGCAGATGGTCCGCACCTCCGGTTCCACGGTGATCCACATGCCGTACGAGCTGGCGACGGTGACCGTCTGCCCCTCCTTCCCCTCGGCCCAGGCGGTGTTGCCGGTGAAGGTCAGGGCCTGGATGGGATAGGTCAGCGGGGTCAGCGGGCGGACGTTGGAATCGCGGTAGACCGCGGTGTCGGTGATGGTGGCGTCATAGGCGGCGCGCTGGGATTGCGCCGGGACCGCCGCCTTCTCCGCCTCCGGTGCGGTGGCGCAGCCCGCCAGAAGAACGGCGGAAACGGCATACAAGGAAATGGAAAAACGCATCGGACGATCCCCCGCAAACGAAAGCGTGACGATACACGGTTTCGCGAGCGGGGAGAAACACCCCTTTGTTCCTAGCGTTACTGTGGCGTTTGGCCCGGATTACTCGCTCTGAGCCGGGTGCGGCCGGCGGCCGGCGGGATCGGTGTAGAGGTCGTTCAGCCGCTGGACATGCTGGGCCACCGCTTCGCGGATGGCGAAGATGCGGCCCTTGGCCCGCTTGCCCCAGCCCACCGGCAGCTTGCGAAATGCCATGCGGAAGAAGCGGGTGTTGCGCAGGAAGGCGTGGCGTGGGTTCAGGTCGGCCTCGCCCATGCGTTCGGGCAGGCCGGATGCCACCCGTCTGGCCATCCAGCCGCGGATCCAGTGATGCCCGGCCAGGAACACGCCGGCCAGCAGCGCCACCGCCACCAAGAGGCGGATGGGCAGCCCGCCGCCGTCCGGCCCGGCCCCGGTTTCGCCCAGCCACCCGGCGAACCGGCCCAGCGACTCCCCGCCGATCAGATAGGACAGGCCGCCCAGCACCACGGCCAGGAAGCCGGCCCACAGGGCATCGCCGATCAGCACCCCGCGGCGCCAGCGGGCCAGCGCCTGCTGAAGGAAGGGAATGATCTCCCCCTCCAGTTCCTTGGTCAGCGAATCGAGCATGCCGACGATGCGGTAGCCGCGGCCCACCTCCACCTCGGCGATGCGGCCCTGGATCTCGGTCAGGTCGGCGTCGCACTTGGCCTCGTACCGGGCGCGCAGGGTCTCGTCGTCGATGGGCGGGGCGGCCTTCTTGTTGTAGATGGCGTAGAAGCGCCCGCTGACCAGGCCGGCCTGGGCGATGGCCCGCTGCCATGCGCCGAACACCGCCTCGGCGTTGTCTTCCTTCCAGGTGGTGTCGATCTGGTTCAGGACATAGATGAATTTGCGCGCGTCGGCCCGGCGCACCGATTTCGACACCAGATGCTGGAGCGTGTCCTGCATCGCCCCCGGCTCGGGATGGCGGGCGTCGAAGAACACCAGCACCAGATCCGACAGCTCGATGATGTGGTCGGTCAGGCGCAGGACCGAGCGGCGCTGGTCGTCGGCGTCGAAACCGGGGGAATCGATGACGATCTTGCCGCGCACGCTGTCGTTCTTCAGCGTCTTGAGCTGCAGGTAGCTGTCGATGCGCTTGCCTTCGCCCGCCGCCACCTTCTCGATCTCGTCGGAGATGCGGTAGAAGGGGAAGCGCGGGTCGGCGTTCAGCGCCGTGCCGGGCAGCGGCTCATACTTGGTGTCGGCGCCGTAGCAGATGACGGTGAACTTGTCGTCCACCGCCTGGTTGCCGGTGTTTTGCAGGTTGGCGCCCAGCGCGGTGTTGATGAAGCTGGACTTGCCGGCGGAAAAGGTGCCCAGCACCGCGATCATCGGCCACCACGGAATGCGGGTCGCCAGCGATTCGTCGTCTTGCAGCAGCCCCATGCCATACAGCAGCCGGTCGAACTGCCGATAGGTGGGGATGATCGGCAGCAGGATCGGGTTTTCCGACTTCAGATGGTTCTCCAGCGCGTTCAGGCGCTGCTGCAGGGCTTGCCGTGGTGTCATCCGCCGTATCCGCCGTTGTCGCGCCCCCCTTGGCGGAGAGCGGTTTTTTTCCGTAGGCGGGTTCATAGCACGCCCCGCCGCCGGCAACCGCGAAAATTTGCCGCGGGCAATCGCCGCGCCCCCCGCCCCGGGAAGAGGGGGGCGCGACGTTCGTGCCGTTGTCAAAACCATCCGTGTCTTTTACACAGGACAGGACGAAACAAAGCCGAAGAACGATGGCTTGCCGCGGGCCGGACCATCGCTTATGTCTGAATCGCTGACCTAAATCCCACAGCCTTTCCCCCACGTCCTGTACGGGAGCGGACCGACAGCCCCATGTCCGACATCAAAGCCGGCGTCAACCAGCTTTACCTGCGCGAGGAGGAACTGCGCACCGGCATGGAGCTGCTGTTCTATGCCTACCGCGAGTTCACCGCCGAACCCGACGCCATCCTGGGCAAGATCGGTTTCGGGCGGGCGCACCACCGTGTGATCTATTTCGTGGGCCGCCATCCGCGGATCACCGTCACCGACCTGCTGGGCATCCTGCGCATCACCAAGCAGAGCCTGTCGCGGGTGCTGGGCGAACTGGTGCGCCAGGGCTATGTGCAGCAGACCACCGGCACCCGCGACCGGCGCCAGCGCCTGCTGGAACTGACCGAGAAGGGGACGGATCTGGAACGGCAATTGTCGGAAACCCAGCGTCACCGCATCGCGCGCGCGTATCGCATGGCGGGGGCGGAGGCGGTGGAGGGGTTCCGCAAGGTGATGATGGGCATGCTGAACGAAGAGGACCGGGCCAAGTTCGTGCCCGTCCCGCCCCCGCGCTATGCGGCCCTCAAGCGATGAAGACCTGACACGATGAGATTCCTCTGGCGCGCCGTGCGCGTGCTGCTGGTGGTGCTGGGCATCCTGACCGTGGTGGTGCTGGGCGCCGCCGGCGGGATCTTCGCGGCCCTGCCCACCATCGCCGAGCATGTGCCCCTGGTGCTCAGCCGCGTGACCATGACCGACGGCGCCCGCACGGTGGAGATGCAGGGCATGGTCCATCTGGCCGAGCCGCGCTTCTACCGCGACGTCACCGATCTGGTGGCGGAACGGCGGCGGGCCGGCTGGCTGGTGTTCTATGAAGAGGTGCGCCCGGAACCCGGCGACGACGCCAAGGCCGGCACGGCAGAGGTGATGAAGCGGCTGGGCGCCGAATGGTCGCCCGAGTCCGGCGAGCATCCCTATGTCATGCTGTCGTCGCTGCTGGGCGACGGGCTGGTGCTCCAGGACAACCGCGCCCTGCTGGGGCCGCCCGGCCCGGACGAGCGCAACGTGGACATCACCCTGTCGGACCTGCTGTCCGCTTTGCCACCCGCGGATGCCGACGATCCCATGGTGGATCTGGCCGCCGCGCGGGACGAATTCGCCACGCTGCCGCCGTGGATTCAGGTGCGGCTGCGCGCCGCCGTGCGCATCGGCCTGTCGCTGGCCGCGTCGGGAAGCTGGCTGCACGCCGGCCTGCCCGAAGGGCTGACGCTCAAGCGCGAGGCCAAGGTGGCCCAGGCCATCCAGGACGAGGCCGGGCGCAACATCCTGATCCTCTACGGTCAGGCCCATATCCCGGCCATCCGCGACCGGCTGCTGCAGGCGGGCAAAGGGTGGTCGGTGGTGCGCACCATGGGGGTGCGGGCGATGTAATGGGGAGAGCGGGGCGGCTGCCCCGGCCCCGCTTGGAGGCCGGCGCCTCCAAACCTCCCCCCTTTTTTCTTGATAAAAGAAAAGAAGAGGGGGGGACGGTATCCCAATCACAGACTTGGCCGGAACGGCACCGCGATTTCCCGCAACTCCTTGCCCGGCAGCAACAGGGTGGCGACGGCGCGGTCCGGCTCGAACCGCCAGGTGCGCGGGTTCTGCAGATCGGGGCCGGTGCACACCTCCGCCATGCCGGGATCGGGGCCGACGGCGGTGCGGCAGGCGGCGGTGGCCGTGGCCAGCCACGGGCTGTCGCCGAACATCTGCGCCGGGGTCAGGGGGAGACCCTGTGCCACATCCACCGTCACCGCGGCGGCATAGCGGAAGCCGTTGCCCTGCACCCCTTCGGCCACGAACTGCACCGAGACGATGCCGGGGGCGGGAAGATAGGCATCGGCGGTCAGGATCAGCTCCGATTCCATCTCTTTGGGCAGATCCGCGGCATCGGTGCGGAAGGTCTGGATCTCCCCGGCCACGAAACGGCGGATGGTCTCGTTGAAGGCCGCGGCCCCCGGATAGGCGGGATCGGCGATGTCCGGCTGTTCGGCCTGAATGAACAGGCGGGTGCCGGGCTGTCCCTTCGTCACCGGCACCGTGCGCAGGCGGGCGCCAAGGGCGGGGTTGGCGCGCAGGGCGACGAGCTGCCGGGACCGCCGGGTCAATTCCGCCAGCAGGCAGACGCCGGGATCGGTGACGCCCGCCACGGCGCCGGGCCCGAACCCGCAGGCGCGGTTGCGCCGTTCCGTCCATGCCCGCTGTTCGGTGCGGGCGAAGCCGCGGGCGGTCTCGTCGGTGGCGAGCGTTCCCATCAGCGTCTTGTACGCCGCCCCCACCGCCGTGTCGGCGGCGTCCAGCGCCGGCACCGAGCAGATCAGCCGCTCGTCGGCGCTGCGGGCCTGGGCGCAATCGAAACTGGCCGCCGCCGCCGGACCGGCGAACAGGAGAAGGGAGCACAGCGCAAGGGCTGGAACGGGAAGGCGGGCCATGGGTGGGTTCCGTCGGGTGGATGCCACCCCAGTGGATCAAAGATAGTCGAACTGCCGCAAGAGCGGGGCCATGCGCGCCAGGGTGGCACCGTCCGCCGTGCCGGTGGGCGGGGGGGGCAGGGGCGGGGGCGTGGTGTCCCCCGCCTCATCCCCCAGCAGGAAGCGGAGCAGGGAGCGCCAGTGCATGGCGGAGTCGGGGCCGGACAGATCCTCCAGCCGGATCTCGTAACAACGCTCGGGCCGGCTGGCGCCGAAACGGCAGGCGGTGCCCACGGCGTCGGCCCATACATGGGCGGCGGCCTGGGCCCCGTCGTCCGCGGGCAGCAGCCCGCGCCCGTCGCACACCGCGTGCACCACCATCATGGACGGGAACAGCAGGTCGAGGAAATCCAGGTTGTGGGCGTGCACGGTGACGGTGGTGCCCAGCGCCCGCGCGCCCTCCATCCCCGGCAGCCGCGCCAGCGACAGGCCCGCGGCGGTGCGCACGAGCTGGCGGAAATCCGCCTGGGTGAAGGCCGCCGCCCCGGCGTGGGTTTCGTTGTAGCCGGACAGAACATCCTTCAGCGGCACGGCCAGCGCGTCGGTGAAATGGCCGTTGCCGCCGACGGCCAGCCCCCCGTGGGCGTTGAGCGCGGCCGCCAGCGGCTCGACCGGGGTGTCCGGGGCGGCGGCCAGCAGGAACAGGGGCTTGGACAGGGCCAGGGCCAGCCGGGCGCCGGGATCGGTGCGGGAAACGGGGGGCATGCCGGGGATCATCGGGGGAGCGGGACCGTCAGGTGGACAGGAACCGCCGTTCCGTGCCCTCCAGCACCAGACATGTCAAGCGGTTGGTGGCATAGGCGCCGGTATCGATGCCGATGCGGTTGGTGCGCACGTCGGGGCTGGTGGTGATGGTGTGGCCGTGCACCACCACCGGCCCGTGGTCGGCGGGGGAGTCCAGGAAATCCTCGCGGATCCACAGCAGGTCGTCCTCCTGCTGCGCGTCCATGGGCACGCCGGGGCGGATGCCGGCGTGGACGAACAGATAGCCGCCGATGGCAAGGCTGGGCCGCAGCCCGGTCAGAAACGCCAGATGCCGCGGCGGCAACCCATGGCACAGCCGCTCCTGCACCCGCTGCAGGTGGGCGGCGAACAGCGGGTCGGCGGGGTCGGGGGCCAGGATGCCGTAGCTGTGCAGGGTCGCGTCGCCGCCGAAGCGCAGCCACGCCGGCCCGGCTCGCAGGTCGGTCAGGAAACGGATCATCGCCGCCTCGTGGTTGCCCTTCAGGTAGAAGGCGCCGAACCCCGGCGGCGGCCCTTCGGCCAGCCGTTCGATGACGCCGGAGGAGTCCGGCCCGCGGTCCACGTAATCGCCCAGGAAGACCAGATAGTTCATGGTCCCGCCCGGCGCGTCGCCCGCCCGTTCCGCATCGGTGATGATCTCGGCCAGCAGGCGGTCGAGCAGGTCGAGCCGCCCATGGATGTCCCCCACGGCATAGAGACGAAGCCCGTGCGGCACCGCCGCCGGCTCGGCCCTGGCCTGCCGTGCGAAGCCGAAGATCACCGGCCACCCGCCCGCATCGTGAAGCCCCGGTTCATGACAGCTCGTCGGGGTCAACGATGTCCAGGGTGACCAGCGCCGAGTTGATCAGGATCTTGCCGGCGTTCTCGAAATTGACCGTCACCCGCGGCCCGACCGCCGATTGCACCTGCCCCAGCCCCCATTCCGGGCATGTGGGGTGGCGGACCCAGGAACCGGGGACCATCATGTCGTCCATCATGGCGAAAACCTTTTCTCCAGAACCGAAACGGGGCGGACGCCGGCTTGGCCGACCGCTCCCGTCCCACCCCCGGTGATGGGGCGGGGCCGGAGCCGTCGGGGATGTCCGGTGTCGCCGGGGAGGCGCACCCCGCGTCCGCATGTTATATAGATGTCGGATCCGCCCGGAACATTCCCCCGAAGGCGGAAAGAAACGTCTCTTCCCGTTCTACGCCCCTCCGCCGGAGTCATCATGGCTTTCGATATCCGAATCCTGGAACTTCTCGCCTCCCGCCTGTGCCATGATCTGGTCAGCCCCGTCGGCGCCATCCGCAACGGCCTGGAACTGATCGAGGAGATGGAGGACGAGCCCAACCCCAGCTTCATGGGGGAGGCGATCAAGCTCATCGACCATTCCTCGGGCCAGGCCGACCGGCGGCTGCGCCTTTTCCGCCTGGCCTATGGCGTGGCCGGGCGCGAGGTGCGCGGATTCGGGGAGATGCGCGCCATCATCGCCGGCTGGCTGGAAGGGAGCCGCACCGCCGCGGTGTGGGATGCCGGCGTGCCCGCCGATGCGGTGACCGAACGCACCGGCATCGCCAAGGTGCTGCTGAACACCATCATCCTGGCCGAAGAGGCGCTGACCCACGGCGGCAGCATCACCGTGGCGGGGCAGGGGGACGGCGCCGCCGGGCGTCTGACCGTCACCGCCGCCGGGCGTCCCGGCGCGCTGACCGCCGCGTCCCAGGCCGCCCTGGACGGCACCGCCGCCCCCGATGCGGTCACCCCCCGCACGGTGCACGCCTATGTCACCGGGCGGTTCGCCGAATCCTACGGCGTGCGGCTGTCGGCCCAGCCGGCGGGGCCGGACACGCTGGTGTTCACCCTGGTCTGGTAAAAGGGGGGTGGGGTGCGGCGCCCCGCCGCCCCCCGGTTGAACGCGGGGGGGCGGACAAAAGGTAAGACTTTGTTTATCAGTATTTGACACGCTCCAAACCGTGCCGGAATGGCTGAATCAGCCCGCTGCCGCCGGAATAAACCATCGGACCGCCCCATCCCTCGACCGCCGGGGCGGTCAAGATGCGGACCGTGCCGTGCCGCGACCAAAACGCCTGGGGATAGGATATGGATGATCTGCTCAGTGAATTCCTGACGGAAACCAACGAGAACCTGTCGGTTCTCGACGTAGAGCTGGTGCGGCTTGAGCAGAACCCGAACAATCCCGAACTGCTCTCGAATATTTTCCGTCTCGTCCACACCATCAAGGGCACCTGCGGCTTCCTGGGATTGCCGCGCCTGGAAAAGGTGGCGCACGCGTCGGAAAACGTGCTGGGCAAGTTCCGTGACGGCGAACTGACCATCACGCCGGAAGCGGTGTCGCTGATCCTGAAGGCGCTGGACACCATCAAGGGGCTGCTGGCCGTTCTGGAAGCGACCGAGGCCGAACCCCCCGGCGACGACAACGACCTCATCGCGCGGCTGAACGCCTGCGCCGAGGGCAAGCTGTCCGGCGCCCCGGCCCCGACGCCCGCTCCGCCCCCGCCGCCGGCCCCCACCGCGGCCACGGTCGAGGTTCCCAGCGTGTCGCTGGAAGAGCTGGAAGCCGCGTGGCAGGCCGCCGAAGGCCCCAGCACCGCCCTGACCCCCGTGGCGGCCCCCGAACCGGAAGAGGCGGCGGCCCCGTCGCAGGATCTGGTGGTGCCCGACCCCGAACCCGCCCCCGCCCCGTCCAAGATGCCCGTCCCCGCGGCCCAGGCCGCCGGCGCCCAGGGCGGCGACGAGGTGCGCGAGGCCGGCAACAAGGAATCGGCGGTCGCCGCCCAGACCATCCGCGTCAACGTGGATCTTCTGGAAAACCTGATGACCATGGTCTCGGAACTGGTGCTGACCCGCAACCAGCTCCTCCAGATCCTGCGGTCGCAGAAGGAAAGCGAATTCGCCGCCCCGCTCCAGCGCCTGAACCATGTGACGTCGGAGCTGCAGGAAGGCGTGATGAAGACGCGCATGCAGCCCATCGGCAACGCCTGGGCCAAGCTGCCGCGTCTGGTGCGCGATCTGGCGCACGAGTTGAACAAGAAGATCGACCTGCAGATGCTGGGTGCCGACACCGAGCTTGACCGGCAGGTGCTGGAACTCATCAAGGATCCGCTGACCCACATGGTCCGCAACTCCGCCGACCACGGGCTGGAAGTGCCGGCGGACCGCGTGCGCGCGGGCAAGACCGAAACGGGCCGCATCACGCTGAACGCCTATCACGAAGGCGGCCACATCATCATCGAGATCCAGGACGACGGCAAGGGCCTGGCGATCGACAAGATCAAGCAGAAGGCGATCCAGAACGGGATGGCGTCCGAGGCGGAACTCGCCAACATGTCGGACCAGCAGATCATCCAGTTCATCATGAAGCCCGGCTTCTCGACCGCCGCCAAGGTGACGAGCGTGTCGGGCCGCGGCGTCGGCATGGACGTCGTGAAGACGAACATCGAAAAGATCGGCGGCACCATCGAAATCAAGTCGGTGCAGGGCCGCGGATCGACCTTCGTCATCAAGATCCCGCTGACGCTGGCCATCGTCTCGGCGCTGATCGTGGAATGCGCCGGCGAACGCTTCGCCATCCCGCAGATCAGCGTGGTGGAGCTGGTGCGTGCGGCGGCCGACAGCGAACACACCATCGAGCGGCTGAAGGGCACGCCGGTCCTGCGCCTGCGCAACCGTCTGCTGCCGCTGGTCAGCCTGCAGGAACTGCTGCGGCTGGAGCGCGAGGACGGGCAGGAGGTCAAGAACGACGACGAGACCTTCATCGTCGTGACCCAGGTCGGCACCTACACCTTCGGCATCATGGTTGACCGGGTGTTCGACACCGAAGAAATCGTGGTGAAGCCGGTCGCCCCGATCCTGCGCCACATCGAGATGTTCTCGGGCAACACCATCCTGGGTGACGGCTCGGTCATCATGATCCTCGACCCCAACGGCATCGCGTCGGCCACCGGCGAAATGGCAATGGGCGAGAACGTCAGCAAGGAAGCCGCCGCCGTCCAGGCCCAGCGTCAGGAGGACAAGATGGCGCTGCTGCTGTTCCGCGCGGGCGAGGGCGCGCCCAAGGCGGTGCCGCTGTCGCTGGTCGCCCGCCTGGAAGACGTGGAGCTCAGCGCCGTGGAGCTGTCCAACGGCCTGCCGGTGGTGCAGTACCGCGGCAAGCTGATGCCGCTGGTGCCCATCGACCCGTGCTTCTCGCTGGGCCAGGAAGGGCGCCAGCCGGTGCTGGTGTTCGCCGACGGCGACCGCTCCATGGGCCTGATCGTGGACGAGATCGTCGATATCGTCGAAGAAAAGCTGGTGGTGCAGTTGACCGCCGAGCGTCCCGGCCTTATGGGCAGCGCCATCATCGCCGGCAAGGCGACCGAGGTGATCGACGCCGGCTTCTACCTGACCCAGGCGTACAAGGATTGGTTCGGCTCGTCGTCCACCGACGGGTTCGAGGAGGAGAAGCTCCAGCGCGTGCTGCTGGTGGACGACAGCCCCTTCTTCCGCAACCTGCTGACGCCGCTGCTGTCGGTCGCCGGCTACGACGTGACCGCGGTGGAGAACCCGACGGAAGCGCTGGCGCTGTGCGAAGCGGGCGAGGACTTCGACGTCATCGTCTCCGACATCGAAATGCCGGGCATGAGCGGCTTCGACTTCGCCCACACCGTCCGCCACGGCACCCGCTGGCAGGACGTGCCCATGGTGGCGCTGTCCAGCCACGCGACCCCGCGTGATCTTGACCGCGGCCGTCAGGTCGGCTTTACCGATTACGTCGCCAAGTTCGACCGCGACGCGCTCCTCTACACCCTGCAGCAGACCCTCTCCGAACATAAAGGTGCCGCATGACCAACAACGCCAAGGTTCCCGCCAAGAAAACCAAGGGCGAGGAGGTCATTTCCGGGGGCAACCAGGACTATGTGACCATGACCATTGCCGACCAGTTGTTCGGCATCCCGGTCCTTCAGGTCCAGGACGTTCTGGGGCATCAGAAGATCACCCGCATCCCGCTGGCCCCGCCGGAGGTGGCCGGGTCGCTGAACCTGCGTGGGCGCATCGTCACCGCCATCGACGTCCGGCTGCGCCTCAGCCTGCCGGCCCGGTCCAAGGACAAGCCCGGCATGTCCATCGTGGTGGACCTGCGCGGCGAGCTTTACAGCCTGATGGTGGACAGCGTGGGCGAGGTGCTGAGCCTGTCCAACGAGGACTTCGAGCGCAATCCGGCAACGCTGGATCCGCGCTGGCGCGAGGTGTCAACTGGTATTTATCGCCTCAACGGCCAATTGATGGTTGTCCTGGACGTGCCGCGTCTGCTCAATTTCACAAATATGGAAGCGGCGTGACGGTACGGCGCCCACGCCGTACCCCCAGGATGACGGTGGGTGCGGCCGGTGCCGCACCCCAAGCAACAGCCGGGGCATAGACGATGAAGTCCTGTTTGGTGGTTGATGACAGCCGGGTCGTCCGCAAGGTCGCCCGTAAGATCCTCGAAGAGCTGGAATTCGCCTGTTCGGAAGCCGAGGACGGCAAGCAGGCGATGGAAGCCTGTGCGCGGGAAATGCCGGACGCCATCCTTTTGGATTGGAACATGCCGGTCATGTCGGGAATCGAGTTCCTGCGGCGCCTTCGCAAGATGAGCGGGGGGGATGGTCCGAAGGTTGTCTTCTGCACGACGGAAAACGACTTGGCGCATATTCAGGAGGCGCTGTCGGCCGGGGCCAATGAGTACATCATGAAACCCTTCGACAGCGATATCATCCAGACGAAATTTGCTCAGGTCGGCCTCCTGTAATCCCAGGGGACCGGAATGTCAGCGCAGGAAGGCCCGGCGTTCTCATGTCCGATTCGTTTCGAGGTTTGTCCACCGCGGCGCGTCCGCCCAGCCCCGATCCCTACCGGGTCATGGTGGTCGATGATTCCGCGGTCATCCGCGGGCTTCTGACCCGTGCCCTGGAAGGCGACCCGGAAATCCGCGTCGCCGCGTCGGTGGGCGACGGGCAGATGGCCGTCAACTCGCTCCAGCGCAACACCATCGACGTGGTGGTGCTGGACATCGAGATGCCGGTGATGGACGGTCTGACCGCCATTCCGAAGCTGTTGGCGGTGGCGCCGCAGGTGAAGATCATCATGGCCTCCACCCTGACGGCGCGGGGGGCGGACATCTCCATGCGCTGCCTGCAGGCGGGGGCCGCCGACTACATCCCCAAGCCCACCTCCACCCGCGAGGTGAGCACGGCGGAGGATTTCAAGCGCGAGCTGGTGTCGAAGGTCAAGGCGCTGGGGGCGGCCGCCCGCCGCGCCGGATCGCGCAGCCGCGGCGAGATGCGGCCTCTGGCGGCTCCGTCCGCCAGCTTCAGCGCCGCGCGCAGCACCGAGGGCGGGGCGGCCCCCATCACGTCGGGCTTCCGCCCGCGCGAAGCCGGGCCGGTCACCGTGCGGCCCCAGCCTGCGGGCGTGACCGTCCGCCCCGACATCATCGCCATCGGCAGTTCGACCGGCGGCCCGCAGGCGCTGTTCGAGGTGCTGGGCAACCTGCGCACCGGCATCACCCAGCCGATCATGATCACCCAGCACATGCCGGCCACCTTCACCACCATCCTGGCGGAGCACATCACCCGCCAGTGCGGCCTGAACGCCGCGGAGGCGAAGGACGGCGAGCGCATCGTCGAGAACCGCTGCTACATCGCCCCCGGCGACTTCCACATGCTGGCGGTGCAGCGCGGCGGGGTGAACGTGATCCAGTTGACCAAGGATCCGCCCGAGAACTTCTGCCGGCCCGCCGTCGATCCGATGATGCGGTCGCTGGTCAAGACCTTTGGCGGGCGCAAGATTCTGGCCTGCATCCTGACCGGCATGGGGCAGGACGGGCTGAAAGGCTGCACGGACGTTGTGAACAACGGCGGAACCCTGATCGGTCAGGACGAAGCCAGCAGCGTCGTGTGGGGGATGCCGGGTGCCGTGGCCCAGGCGGGCCTGTGCCACGTCATCCTGCCGCTCAAGGAAATCGGTCCCGCAATCCGCAAGTATGCATCGAGGACGGCAGCATGAGGGTCGAAGACTTCGACATGTTCGCCACCTTGCTGAAGCAGCGCTCCGGCCTGGTGCTGACGAAAGACAAAGCCTATCTTCTGGAATCCCGGCTGATGCCGGTGGCCAGGAAATGGAACATGAAGGGGCTCGACGAGCTGGCCGCCACCGTGCGGACCCGCAAGGACGAGGCCCTGCTGCGGGACATCACGGAGGCGATGACGACCAACGAGTCGTCGTTCTTCCGCGACCAGAAGCCCTTCGACCAGTTCAAGCAGATCGTTCTTCCGAAGATGATGGAGGCCCGCGCGACCAAGCGGTCCTTGCGCATCTGGTCGGCGGCCTGCTCCTCGGGGCAGGAGGCTTATTCGCTGTGCATGCTGTTGCAGGAGGAACAGGCCAGGCTGGCCGGCTGGCGCATCGAGATCGTCGGCACCGACCTGTCGGCGGAGATGGTGGAGCGGGCCAAGGCCGGCGTCTACACCCAGTTCGAGGTTCAGCGCGGCCTGCCCATCCAGATGCTGGTGAAGCATTTCAAGCAGCAGGGCGACAAGTGGCAGATCAACCCGCAGCTTCGCCAGATGGTGACGTTCCGGGAATACAACCTGCTGACGGACCTGGGCGGGCTTGGGCAGTTCGACATCGTGTTCTGCCGCAACGTGCTGATCTATTTCGACCAGCCGACCAAGGGCAAGGTGCTGGACGGCATCGCCCGCATCATGCCGCCGGACGGCGTGCTGTATCTGGGCGGGGCGGAAACCGTGCTGGGCATCACCGACCGTTTCCGTCCGGTGGACGGGCAGCGCGGGCTCTATACCCTGTCGTCCGGCCCCGGCTTTTCCGCGGCGGGCCTGAAGGCGGCGGCGTTCTGAAACGGGCCGGGTGAGGGCGGAGGGGTGAGCGCCATCACCCGAACGCCACCAGCACCAGCGGCAGGGTGAGGGCGGCCAGCAGGGTTTGCACGGTGATGATGGCGGCCATCAGCCGATGGTCGCCGCCCATCTGGCGGGCCAGAACATAGGAACTGGCCGAGCATGGCAGGGCGTTGAACAGCACGGCGATGGTCAGGGCCAGCGGCTCCACCGCCAGCGCCCAGCCGATGGCGGCGGTCAGCACCGGGGCCAGCAGCAGTTTCCAGAAACCGGCCAGCGCCACGCCGGCTCCCGCACCGCGGACCGCCGACAGGTCCAGCCCGGCCCCCACCGACAGCAGGCCGAGGGGCAGGGCGGCACGGGCCAGAATTTCGACCACGCTGCCGGCCACCGGCAGCGGGCCGATGCCGGACACCGCCAGGAAGGCGCCGATCAGCGCTGCGATGATCAGCGGGTTGCGCACCAGCCCACCCAGAACCGCCCGCACTCCGCCGCCGTTGGCCCCGGCCCCCCAGCGGGTCATGGCGGCGACGCTCAGCACATTGACCAGCGGCACCACCACCGCGATGCCGACCGCGGTCAAGGTCAGCCCCGGCACGCCGTAGAGCGCACGGGCCGAGGCCAGACCCACATAGGTGTTGGGCCGGATGCTGCCCTGAAAGACCGAGGTGAAGGCAGGGCCGTCCAGCCCGGTCCAGCGTTTGGCCGCCACCGCCAGCCCGCCCGCCGCCAGCACGGCCAGCGCCATGGACAGGGCCATGGGCAGGACGGTGGCGGCGTCCAGATGCGCCTTGGACAGTTCGTCCACGATCAGGCAGGGGAAGAAGACATAATAGGTCAGCCGGTCGGCGGGCGGCCAGAAGCTGTCGGGCACCATTTTGCTGCGACGCAGCAAATACCCCAGCAAAATCAGCAGGAATGTGGGGGCCAGGGCGCCGAAAACGACCGTCATGGCGGTCTTAGAACCGTTCCGAGTCGCGCCCGTCCTCGTCGTTATCCTCGCCGTCGGCCAGATCCGCGGCGGCCTCTGCGGCCAGGCGGCGGCGGTGGGCCAGGGCGTCCAGGGCGCCTTGCAGGATGTAGGCCGCGGCCATCTTGTCCACCACCTCGCCCCGGCGCTTGCGGGTCATGTCGTCGGCGAGCATGAACCGCTCCACCGCCACGGTGGACAGCCGCTCGTCCCACAGGGTGATCAGGGGCGACCATTTCATCTCGCCGCCCCGCTGGGCCAGGACATCGGCGAAGGAGCGTGTGGCATCCGCCCGCGGCCCGGCGCTGCCGTCCATGTTGAGGGGAAGGCCGAGGACGATGCCGGCGATGGCGTAGTCCTTGATAACACGGGCCAATTCCACCAGGTCCGGCCCCAGCTTGGTGCGCTTGACGGTGCCGATGGGGGATGCCACCACCAGGCCCGGATCGGACACGGCCATGCCGATGGTCTTGGTGCCGAGGTCAAGGCCGAGAAGCCGCCCACCCCTTGGCAGGGCGGCGGCGAGAGCGTCGAGGTCGAGGATCATGGCCGGGGACCATAAGCCGCCCCCGCCCCCGGCACAAGAGGGTGTATTCCCCCGCTTGCCCATCGGCCTATCGCCAAAGAGACGCTGGGCAGCGCCATCGCCGTGCCCCAGTTTCGGTTGCACGGGCCGCCGTTCGCCGCACCGGACACTATGCGGCAAAATGACGCATACAAAAGCCGAGCCTGGAGCTCAACCATTGGGGAAGCGGCTTTCGGATGAGGGCTTTTCCAAAAGTTATGGCCCGAACGGACGGTTGCCTCCGCCGGTAAAAGTCAGAAAGCTGAAGACAGATCCATGATGCGGCGTAACACCGCATTGCAAAATACGAAATACCGCAAGCGCAAAAACTGATCACGGCCCCCGCTGTCACGGCCGTGGTCCAGGGGAAGGGGTGGGAATGACCAGACGTTCCTTGCGCGCCGCCGCGGTGGCGGCCTTTGGTGCTGTTCTGGCGGGCTCTGCCGCCGCTGCCGAACCGAAGCCCTGGGAAATGGGGCTGCAGCCGGGAGCCACCCCGGTCAAGCATCTGATGGACGATTTTCACGGCCTGCTGGTGGTGATCATCACCGCCATCGTGCTGCTGATTCTGGCGCTGCTGGTGGTGGTGGCGGCGCGGTTCAACGCCCGCACCAACCCCACCCCGTCGCGCACCACCCACAACACGGTGCTGGAGGTGGCGTGGACGGTGATCCCGGTGATCATCCTGATCGTGATCGCCGTACCGTCGTTCAAGCTGCTCTACACGCTGGAGGTGGTGCCGGAGGCGGACATGACCGTCAAGGTCACGGGCCGCCAGTGGTATTGGGATTACGAATACCCCGACCACGGCAACATCGCCTTTTCCAGCTACATGATCGCCGATTCCGACCTGAAGGAGGGTCAGAAGCGGTTGTTGGAGGTGGACCGGCGGCTGGTGGTGCCGGTCAACACCACGGTGCGGGTGATCGTGACCGCGGGCGACGTCATCCATTCCTGGGCCGTGCCGTCCTTCGGCATCAAGAAGGACGCCGTGCCCGGCCGCCTGAACGAGACGTGGTTCCGGGTGGAGAAGGAGGGCGTCTATTACGGCCAGTGCTCGGAAATCTGCGGCGTGAACCACGGTTTCATGCCCATCGCGGTGGAGGCGGTGTCGAAAGACGCCTTCACCCAATGGGTCGCCCAGACCAAGACCGCGCAGGGCATCCCCGCCGAAGCACCCGTGTCGGTGGCGCAAGCCCCCGAACCCACCCGCTGACCCCGCCAGGAGGGTGACCAAGAATGGCTGACGGAACCTACGACGACATCCACCACGGCCACGATCACGCCCATGCCCATCCGGGGTTCGTGGCGCGCTGGCTGTTTTCCACCAACCACAAGGACATCGGCACGCTGTATCTGTTCTTCTCGGTGATTGCCGGGCTGATCGGCGGGCTGTTCTCGGTCATCATGCGGGCCGAACTGCACAGTCCGGGGCTGCAGTTCGTCAGCGACGGGCAGATGTGGAACGTGCTGATCACCGCCCACGGCCTCATCATGGTGTTCTTCGTGGTGATGCCGGCGCTGATCGGCGGCTTCGGCAACTGGTTCGTGCCGTTGATGATCGGCTCGCCCGACATGGCCTTTCCCCGCATGAACAACATCAGCTTCTGGCTGCTGGTGCCGGCGTTCCTGCTGCTCTTGGGTTCGGCCTTCGTCGGCACCGGGGCCGGCACGGGGTGGACCATCTACCCGCCGCTGTCGTCGGCGCTGGGGCACAGCGGGCCGTCGGTGGACATGGCGATCTTCGCCCTGCATCTGGCCGGCGCCTCGTCGATCTTGGGGGCGGTGAACTTCATCACCACCATCTTCAACATGCGCGCCCCGGGCATGACGCTGCACAAGATGCCGCTGTTCGTGTGGGCAATGCTGGTGACGGCGTTCCTGCTGCTGCTGGCGGTGCCGGTGCTGGGCGGGGCCATCACCATGCTGCTGACCGACCGCAACTTCGGCACCACCTTCTTCAACCCCGAAGGGGGCGGCGACCCGCTGCTGTTCCAGCACCTGTTCTGGTTCTTCGGCCACCCCGAAGTCTACATCATGATCCTGCCGGCCTTCGGCATCATCAGCCACATCGTGTCCACCTTCTCGAAAAAGCCGATCTTCGGCTATCTCGGCATGGCCTATGCCATGGTGGCCATCGGCGTGGTCGGGTTCGTGGTATGGGCGCACCACATGTACACGGTGGGGCTGGACGTCGATACCAAGGCGTATTTCACCGCCGCGACGATGATCATCGCCGTGCCCACGGGCATCAAGATCTTCTCGTGGATCGCCACCATGTGGGGCGGGTCCATCGAGTTCAAGACGCCCATGCTGTGGGCCATCGGCTTCATCTTCCTCTTTACCGTCGGCGGCGTGACGGGCGTGGTGCTGGCCAACGGCGGCATGGACGTGGTGCTGCACGACACCTATTACGTGGTGGCGCACTTCCACTATGTGCTGTCGCTGGGGGCGGTGTTCTCGATCTTCGCCGGCTTCTATTACTGGGTGGGCAAGATGTCGGGGCGCCAGTACCCGGAATTCTGGGGCAAGGTCCATTTCTGGACCACCTTCATCGGCGTCAACCTGGTGTTCTTCCCCCAGCATTTCCTGGGTCTGTCGGGCATGCCGCGGCGCATCCCCGATTACCCCGACGCCTTTGCCGGGTGGAACATGGTGTCGTCCATCGGCGCCTACATCTCCTTCGCCTCCACGCTGCTGTTCGTGTGGATCGCATGGCGCACGCTGCGCCATGGGGTGCGGGTGGAGGCCGCCTATTGGGGGCCGCAGGCGGCGACCCTGGAATGGACCGTCAGCTCCCCGCCGCCCTTCCATGCCTTCGAAGAGCTGCCGACCGTGAAGTGAGGGGGTGACCCATGACCGACTTCAGCACCGACTTCAGCCTTCAGCACGCCGCTGCCGGTTCGAGTGCGCGGGACTTCATCGAACTGCTGAAACCGCGGGTGATGTCGCTGGTGGTGTTCACCGGCTTTGCCGGGCTGGTGGCCGCACCGGGGCACATCCACCCGGTGCTGGCGGCGGTGGCGGTGCTGTGCATCGCCGTCGGCGCCGGGGCGTCGGCGGCCATCAACATGTGGTACGACCGTGACATCGACGCGGTGATGACCCGCACCGCCCGCCGCCCGATCCCGTCGGGCCGGGTCGATCCGGCGGAGGCGCTGGCCTTCGGCGTGGTGCTGGCGGTGGTGTCGGTGGTGGTGATGGGGCTGGCGGTGAACTGGACCGCCGCCGCATTGCTGGCGCTGGCCACGCTGTTCTATGTGTTCGTCTACACCATCTGGCTGAAGCGGCGCACGCCGCAGAACATCGTCATCGGCGGGGCGGCTGGGGCCTTTCCCCCCATGATCGGCTGGGCGGCGGTGACCGGGGGCGTGGATCTGGGGTCGGTGGTGCTGTTCACCCTGATCTTCCTGTGGACGCCGCCGCATTTCTGGGCGCTGGCCCTGTTCCGCAACGCCGACTACACCCGCGCCGGGGTGCCCATGATGCCGGTGGTGGCGGGGCCGGACAGCACCAGGCGCCAGATGCTGGCCTACACCCTGATCCTGCTGCCGGCGGGGGCTGCCCCCTATGCCGTGGGCATCGCCGGGCCCGCCTATCTGGCCGGGGCGCTGGTGATGGGGGGGCTGTTCGTGCTCTGCGCGCTGAACGTGCTGTGGGCTACCGACGACCGTCCGGCCAAGCGGATGTTCGGCTTTTCCATCCTGCACCTGTTCACCCTGTTCGCCCTGCTGGTGGGCGAGCACCTGACCGGGGGAGTGCCGTCATGAGCGAATCCACCCTTTCCGCCGCCACCCTGTACGCCGAACGCCGCCGCCGCCTGCGCGGGCGCAATCTGGCGACCCTGGCCGCCCTGATGGGGCTGGTGGCGCTGTTCTACGCCATCACGCTGGTGCGTATGGGCGGGAGCTGAGCCATGACCCCCGACGTGCGGCGGCGCAACGCGCGGATGATGGCGGGGCTGTTCGTGCTGGTCTTCTCCATGGTGGGGCTGGCCTTCGCTTCCGTGCCGCTCTATTCGCTGTTCTGCCGGGTCACCGGCTTCGGCGGCACCACCCAGCGGGCGGCGGCCGCACCGGGACCGGCCCATGACGGGGCGGCGGCGGGGCGGGTGGTGACCATCCGCTTCAACGCCGACGTCAACGGGCCGCTGCCCTGGCGCTTCCGTCCCAACCAGCACGACGTGACGCTGGCGCTGGGGGAACAGGGTTTTGCCAGCTACAGCGCCGAGAACCGTGGCAGCACGCCTGTGACCGGCACGGCGGTGTTCAACGTGACCCCCGACAAGGCCGGGCTGTATTTCAACAAGATCCAGTGCTTCTGCTTCACCGAACAGACGCTGCAACCGGGGCAGACCGTGGACATGCCGGTGATGTTCTTCGTCGATCCGGCCATGGCCAACGATCCCGATCTGGCGGATGTGGGCACGATCACCCTGTCCTACACCTTTTTCCGCGCAAGCCGGCAGCAGCAGACGGCGGAACGGCCCGAACCATAATCCCGGCGAACGCTGTTCGCCGGCCGACGCGACCGCGGCGGCGCGCCACATGGCGCGGAAAAGCCCGCGTGGCGTTTGAACGCAATACGACACGCCAATTCATTGGCGGGTCGGTATAACTTCATGAGGGTTGGAGACGATGGCGGATATCACCCACGATGCCCCCCACCACGGCGGGCACCCGTCCACGGACCGGGTGGGAACGGGCATTCCCCACCCCTATCATCTGGTGCGGCCCAGCCCGTGGCCGCTGCTGGGCGCCTTTGCCGGCGGGCTTCTGGCGGTGGGGATGGTGCTTTACATGCACTACAGCACCGTCTGGGTGCTGGTGCTGGGCCTGCTGTCGGTGATCGGCGTGATGGCCGGCTGGTGGCGCGACGTGGTGCACGAGGCGGTGCGGGAAAAGGCCCACACCCCGGTGGTCAAGGTGGGCTTGCGCTATGGCATGGCGCTGTTCATCGCGTCGGAAGTGATGTTCTTCGCCGCCTTCTTCTGGGCCTTCTACGACACCGCCCTGTTTCCCAAGGTGACGGAGGTCAACCCGCACGCCGTGTGGCCGCCGCCGAACGTGCATGTGTTCAGCCCGTTCGACATGCCGTTCCTGATGACGGTGGTGCTGCTGTTGTCGGGGGTGACGGTCACCTGGGCGCACCACGCGCTGCTGGAGGGGCGGAACGGCGAGGCGGCCAAGGCGCTGGGCCTGACCGTGCTGCTGGGCGTGACGTTCAGCTTCTTCCAGGGGTACGAGTACGCCCACGCCGCCTTCGGCTTCAAGGAGGGGATCTACCCGTCCACCTTCTACATGGCGACGGGGTTCCACGGGTTCCACGTCATCGTCGGCACCATCTTCCTGGCCGTGTGCTGGGTGCGGACGGTCAAGGGCCATTTCACCCCCACCAGCCATTTCGGGTTCGAGGCGGCGGCGTGGTACTGGCACTTCGTGGACGTGGTGTGGCTGTTCCTGTTTGTCTCCATCTATTGGTGGGGATCGCACGGCGGCACCCTGGCCCAGCATTGAGCGCGGGTATGGACGAAAGCCCCTCTTACCCGCCGGTCTCGCCGCTGGATGCCGGCCTGCGTTGCGTGTGCCCCCGCTGCGGCAAGGGCCGGCTGTTCGCCGGATACCTGACGGTGGTGGAGCATTGTCCGGTGTGCGGGCTGGAACTGGCCCGCCACGACAGCGGCGACGGGCCGGCGGTGTTCCTGATCTTCATCATCAGCTTCCTGGTGGTGCCGCCGGCCCTGTGGGTGTCGATGGCGGTGGACTGGCCCCTGTGGCTGCACACGCTGGTCTGGGGGGCGCTGGTGCTGGGGCTGGCGCTGGGCATGCTGCGCCCGGCCAAGGCCTACACCACCGCGCTTCAGTACCGTCACCGCCGTTCGGAGATGGACGAGTGAGGACCGCGGCGTTCCGCCCCTCCCGCCGCGCCACCCTCGTCACCGTGCCGGCGGTGGCGGTGATGGTGGGGCTGGGCGTGTGGCAGCTTCACCGGCTGGAATGGAAGGAGGCGTTGCTGGCCCGCGTGCAGGAGCGCATCCACGCCCCGCCCGTGCCGCTGCCGGCGGCGGTGGACGACGCGGACGCGCTGGACCTGCGCCCGGTCACGGTGGCGGGCGTGCTGCTGGACAGCCGCTCGCAGAAGGTGCCGGCCCGCCCGCGCCAGGGCCGGGCGGGGTACGAGATCGTCACCCCGGTCCAGCGGGCCGCCGGGCCGCCGGTGCTGGTCAATCGCGGCTGGGTGCCGCTGGATTATCACGCGGCCCCCGGCCCCGACCGGCTCGTGGCGTGGCGCGGGGTGGCGCGGGTGCCGGGATCGTCGGGGTGGGTCCACATCCCCGATCTGGTGGCGCTGGCCGGTATCGGCACCGCCCTGCCGGTGGTGGTGGAGGTGACGCCGGGGCAGGAGCCGGCGGGGGCGCCCGCCGGGATCGAGCCGCGCGCCGAGCTTCCCAACAACCATGCCCAGTACGCCTTGACGTGGTTCGGTCTGGCCGCCACGCTGGTGGTGATCTACGTCCTGTCCCAGCGCCGCCGCCCACGGGAGCCGTCATGACCGTCACCGCCGCCACCGCCCTGGAAAAACGCTTCGCCCGCCTGTCGGCCATCGGCGGGGCCATCGGCATTCTGGGGTGGGACACCCAGACCATGATGCCCGACGGGGCGGCGGACGCGCGGGCGGAGCAGACGGCCACCCTGTCGGTGCTGGCCCACGAGCTTCTGACCGATCCGCGGGTGGCCGATGATCTGGCGGCGGCGGAGGCCGATGGGAGCCTGGACCCCTGGCAGCGGGCCAATGTGCGGGAAATGCGCGCTGCCCATACCCGCGCCACCGCCGTGCCCGCCGATCTGGTGGAGGCGCTGTCCAAGGCGACCTCGGCGTGCGAGATGGCATGGCGCACGGCGCGGGCCGACAGCGATTTCCCAGCCTTGCTGCCCACGCTGACCGAGGTGCTGGCCCGCGTGCGCGACAGCGCCGCCGCCATGGGGGAGGCGATGGGCCTCAGCCCCTATGACGCGCTGCTGGACGAGCATGATCCGGGATCGCGGGCGGTGCGCATCGACGCGCTGTTCGACGAGCTGGCGGGATTCCTGCCCGGCCTGATCGGCGCAGCGCTGGAGCGGCAGGCGTCGCAGCCCCCCTCCACCGCGCCCGAAGGCCCGTTCCCGGTGGAGACCCAGCGGGCGCTGGGCGAGCGGCTGATGCGGCAGGCGGGGTTCGATTTCACCCGCGGGCGGCTGGATGTCAGCCTGCACCCGTTCTGCGGCGGGGCCGACGACGATGTGCGCATCACCACCCGCTACGACGAGGGCGACTTCACCAAGGCGCTGATGGGCGTGCTGCACGAAACCGGCCACGCCCTCTATGAGCAGGGGCGCCCGGCGGCGTGGCGCGGCCAGCCGGTGGGGCAGACCCGTGGCATGGCGGTGCACGAATCCCAATCGCTGATCATTGAGATGCAGGCGGCGCGTTCGGCGGAATTCCTGTCGTGGCTGGGGCCGGTGGCCCGCGAGGCGTTCGGCGGCAGCGGCCCGGCGTGGGAGCCGGACAACCTGCGCCGTCATTACACCCGCGTGGAGCGCAGCTTCATCCGCGTGGACGCCGACGAGGTGACCTATCCCGCCCATGTCGTCCTGCGCTACCGGCTGGAACGGGCGCTGATCGGCGGTACCCTGGCGCTGTCCGACCTGCCCGGCGCGTGGAACGACGGGATGCGGGATCTGCTGGGCGTGGTGCCGCCCGACGACCGGCACGGCTGTCTGCAGGACATCCATTGGCCCGGCGGCGGCTGGGGGTACTTTCCCACATACACGCTGGGGGCGATGACCGCCGCCCAGCTTTTCGATGCCGCCGCCACCGCGGCGCCGGATATCCGCCCGGCGCTGGCCCGCGGCGATTTCGCGCCGCTGGTGGGATGGCTGCGGGAGAAGGTCCATGGCCTGGGCTGCCTGCCGCCCTCCACCGACGCGGTGCTGGAACACGCCACCGGGCGCCCCCTGGACGCCGCCGTGTTCCGCCGGCATCTGGAGGCGCGCTATCTGGGCCGCTAACCCTGCTATGGGGAAATTCCCCCAATTGCCGATGGCGCGGCCCTGACCATATATTTTCCCCCGTTTTTTCAGGCTGCTCCGCGGTTTCGGGGCGAAGAACGGGGTTTTGTCATGAGTGGCCGTAAAAAGAAGCTGGCGTTGCTGGCGGCTGTCGCCGTTGCGGTGCCTGTGGCTTTCGTGGTGTTGGGGGGCAAAGCCTGGTTCAGGGACGATGCCGCTTCCACCGCCGAGTCGTTCATCAAAGCGATCGCGGCGGCCGATATCGATGCCATGCAGTCGCTGATCCTCATGACCGGCGAAATGAAGCAGAATATGGCCAAAGACCCGAACCTGCTGGTCAAGATGCGCGAGGGGCTGGAAAAGGACGAGATGCACATCATCGGTCTGGAAACAGTGAAGGCGTACGCTTGTGAGTATGAGAAAAAAGAAATTCTTGGTGCCGAGTTTCAATCGGCCGAATGCAAAATTGACGTTATCCTCAAGAACGGTATCATAAAGACAAATATCGGCAACATCGAGTTGATGAAACCTCCCGGATCGCCGTGGAAGGTTTCCTTGCCATGACATGGATGCGCCCATTTTTGATCGTGCTGGCAGCCCTGTCGCTGTCCAGTTGCCTGGCTCCCGACAAATTCACGGCAACGCTGACCATCCACCGCGACGGCACCTATGAGTTGCAGTATGCGGGTGACGTGATCTCCCTGTCTTCGGCCGAGGACGGTCAGCCGGCCGGTGCCAAGGCCGATACTCCGCCGGAGGACATGGCGCAGGCGCTCCGGGAGCTGGGTTTCAGCGGCACCTACCGCGGCGCCCTGCGCTCTTCGGGGGCGTTCACGTGGAAGGGGGACGTCACGAAAGAGACCGAAACCTTTGTGCCCGATGCGGGCGGCGGAACGATCTGGTTCTCCTTCCACCGCTTCTCCAACGGGGAATACGCCATCTCCTTGCGGGATATGGAGGACAGCCACGCAGCGGCCCTGCGCAAGAAAGGCATCAAGGGGCAGGGCACCATCTGCATCAAGCCCGACAAGGGGGTGAAGGTGGTCGACTCCAATGGCATGCGCCCGCTTCCGGGCGTTCTGACCCCCTGCCACCGTTGGACGATCGAGGATATCACCCGGGCGAAGGATGCGGTCACCTTCTCCTTTCTTCTCCCTTGATGGGCCGCCTCCCCGGCGGGCGAGCCGCCGCCGGGACCACGGCAATGGTCCCGGTGGGAGCTTGACGGCAATAGGACTCAGTTGTTCAGCGTGGACGCCTCTTCACGATAGGACACCCACGCCACCGTCGCGGTCAGGGGATGGCCGGGATACTTGAACGGCTTCAGCCACTCTCCCGCGCCGATGCCGTTCCAGAATTGCAGATAGAGCCGCCCCGGCACCATGGGCAGGCTGCCCGGCGCGCCGGTGACGGTGTGGACCGGCTTGCCGTCCACCAGCCACGTGATGCGGTCCGGCTTCCATTCGAAACCATAGGTGTGGAAGTCGGCAGCGGCGTCGAAGCCCAGATCGATCACCGTGTCCCGGTGGGGTGTGCCGTTGGAGACGTAGCTGACCTCCAGTTTGCCCGTGTCCTTGCCGGCGATGCCCATGGTGATCTCGTCCCACGGGTCGTTGAACGGCGGGCCGGTGTAGTGGGACACGCTGGTCATCACCCCGTCGGCCCGCACCGCCTTCAGGTTTACCTGATAGATGCCGTAGCCGTAATGCTGGTTGGTCTGGTACTCGGCGCAGGAATACTGCTCGCGCCCAGCCCGGTCACCCGTGATCGACAGCATCAGGTTGCCGCCCTGCACGGCAAGATTCCGCGCGTTCCACGCGCAGCCCATATAGGTACCGTTGCTCCACCCGTTGCCCTTGTGCCAGCGGGTGAGGTCGAATTTCAGGAACGAATCCTCGAAACCGGTGCCGATGCGGCGCGTGCTGGCGTCCGCCAGGGTGCTTGTGGAGCCGGCCATCAGAAGCAGACCGATGGCCGCCGCGGCTGTGCGGCATCTGCGCATGGTGTCCTCCGCTTGTGATCGGCCCCTCCCATTTCGTGGGGGCCGCATCCCCGATAGTGTGGAGAGGCAGAGCGGAAATCACGGGCGCGAAGGAGGATGGGCCAAAGGGGCGCCGGGTTCGGATGGGGTAGAGACCGGCGCGGGAGGAGAGGGCAGCCCCTCTGCTGTTATCCCATGATGATTGCGGTACAGATAGTAAAAACAAGGAGAGTGAAAAAGCATATCAAAAATACTTTTAATCTCGATGGATTAAGCTCGTGGGGCAAGATCAGCCTGGGCATTAGCGTTCCAAAAATTGTTGCTAGAATCATTTCAAAAAAAATAATACCCGATGCCGCCATTGCACCTCCATACATGAAAAAGAGGGATGCAAAAATGATGAAAAAAATCAATACTGATTTCCGCATAAATCTCCAAAGCGGTTGATTTAAATCCCGTACAGGAAGTTCCTCTTCAACCGAAGCGGGCTGCGGCTGCGGCTGCGGCTGCGGCTGCGGCTGCGGCTGCGGAGGAGGAGGGGAGGTCTTGGGCTGCTGCGCATTCACCGCGGCATCGAATCCTCCGGCCGGTGGTCTGGGCGGGAATTTGCGGCCATAGCCCCGAAACATCTGTGTGCCGGACGGTTGGCTGTCGCTCAAGGCGTGGCGGGAAAAACACACCCCATCGGTGCTGATCCCAAAGCGGGAAAAGAATCGCACCGGTCCTTCGATGAGATTGTCGCAGTCTTTGATCGATAATATGCGGCTTATCGGGAGGTTGACCGGTTGATTCTCCGGTAATTTCAGACAATACAGCATCGGGATTTTCTCTTCCCTGTAGTACAGAACGGTGATTTTGTAATCTAAAATCTTGCTTTCCTCGGTCTCAAACCGAATGTCAAGCTTCAGAAGCTCAAGGTCTTTTTGTGTCAGCGGGGCGATGCGCTGTTCCAATTCGGTCAGGGACAGGGGCCGTATATTCACCGCATCAGGCATCATGCGTCTCTCGAAAAAGATACTCCACACTGTATGTATTGTTTCATCTTTAAATCAACATTTTGGTGTGGAAAGCGCGGCGGCGATGTCCGCGACCGTGGAAAACAGGTGGGCCGGCTGCGTGGCGGCCAGCGCACCCGCCGTGGTATAGCCCCAGGCCACGGCGCCGAAATCCACCCCCGCGTCCCGTGCGGCGTCGGCGTCGCGGATCTCGTCGCCGATGAACAGGGCCGATCCGGCGGGGATGCCGGTACGCCGCAGCACCGCCCGCAGCCGCGCCGCCTTGCCGAACAGCGACGCGCCGCAGTCGGTGCAGGCGAAGACCCTGGCGGTGTCCCCCAGCACGCGGCGCATGTTCTCCTCGCTGTTCGACGTCACCACGGCCAGGGTCAGGCCGGCGTCCTTCAGCGTCCCGAGCATCTCCGGCACGCCGTCGAAGGGGTGGATTTTCCCGATGTCACGGCGCTGGGCCTGGCGCATGTGGGTGGCGATCATCGGCAGCTTCCACAGGGGCACCCCCAGCCGCGCGATGATGGCGCGGGCGTCCAGGCCGCGCAGTTCCTCCACCTCGTCATCGGCCACGGGGCGGAAGCGGAAGGTCTCCGCCACCTCGTTCAGGATGCCGATGAACCAGGGGAACGAGTCTGCCAGCGTTCCGTCGAAGTCGAAAAGGACGAGGCGATGAGTCATGGCCGCTCCCATACGAGGAAGGGGGTGAAGGGTCGAATTGAACTCATATGTAATAATTCGTTTGTAATCAATTTGTTCTTGATTGCCAATGATTAGCTTACGCAATGTAGCGCTGTTCCAAGTAAAGATGAAACACCTGAAAGATGCTAGCACCCGAAATTCCAATTTGGGTGCGCCCGAGAGCATGCGCGCTTGCCGGCCATAATGCATCCGGCGGCAAATTTAGCCCTGTCCGATCCATTCCACGATATTTTTTGGAGACCGTTATGGCCCTGCCTACTTTTGGGGCGGCGTACGACGCCGCGGAATGCCTGGAAATTCTTCAGCTTGCCAGCGCGGTGGACTCGTTCCTGCCCGCCTATGCGCCCGAGGGGCAGCCGGGGTATCTGCTGCCAAGCCAGCCGGCCACCGGCTCCCCCTTTGCCGCGGCGACGCAGGATCTGATCCCGTCCATCTTCTACAACCGTTGGCCGTCCGATTGGCAGGCTGCCTTCACCAAGGGTGCGTTGGGCAATCTGGACTGGGCCTGGTCGATCGTCGAATCTTCGCTGGGGAATCAGGCGATCCTGGCCGGTCTGGTCAGCCAGACGTCCACCCCCACCTATGCCCTGGCGTTCCGCGGCACCATGACCGGCGTGAACGTGCTGGAGGATTTCTTCGCCATCCCGGTCACGGCCCAGCCGATTCCCGCGGGTGAGCTGAAGACCCTGATCCCCGCCGACATCTGGAACGCGCTGCCCGCCGCGGTGCAGACGGTGTTGAACACCATCGGCCTTTCCAAGTCGTACGTGAACACCGCCGGCAACATCTCGGCGGAAAGCGCGCTGGTGCATCTGGGCTTCCGGCTGGCGCTGGAAAGCCTGGACACCCTGGCGACCGAGCTGCCGGAACAGACCAAGCCGGTTCCGGTGATGACGTCCCTGTCGGGACGGATTCAGGCCCTGTTGAGCCAGCTTCCCGCCGGTGTGAAGGAAATCAACCTGTACGTCACCGGCCACAGCCTGGGCGCCGGTCTGGCGTCGCTGGCGGCGGCGTGGCTGGCGACCCAGCCGTTCAGCGGCTACACCATCAACGTCAAGTGCTATGCCTTCGCCCAGCCCAAGCCGGGCAACGACTATTTCGCCTATGCCACCGCGCTGGCGTTCCAGAATCAGGGCTTCGGCTTCTACACCGTGCTGAACACGCTGGACACCGTGCCCCAGGTGCCGCTGACCATCCAGACCTCCAAGGATCTCAACTATTGGGAAGGGATCGAGGCCATCGCCCAGGCGGCCGGCGCGTCGCAACTGGTCGATGACCTGTTCAACGTGATCAACACGCTGAACCTGCCCTACAACCTCAACTACACGCGCGTGGGCACGCCGATCATCCTGAACGGCGCCCCGGTCACCACCGCCAGCCCGCAGACCCCGGCGGATACCTACACCTTCCCGCTCAACGGCAACGCCACCGTCTATTACCCCACCTATCTGGTGTCGCAGGGGTCGGGCACCGGGGTTGTTCCGCCGTCCCAGTGGAACATCGCCACGCTGAACACCGCCGGCCCCACCATCAACAGCACCACGTCGAACCTGTGGCAGCACATGCCCTGGACGTACCAGCAGTTGCTTTACCTGACGCTGCCCACCGCCTGACGGCGGCGGACTGCGGCGCGAAACGGGCGGGGGCCGGGAAAATTCCCGGCCCCGCGGCCCCGTGACCGGTGCTGAATCCCTTGCGGACACCCCGCACCCCCGCTACCTTCCGTCGTTTCTTCCGTCAGGAGAGTGTCAAGCGGTGCGGTACGTCAGCACGCGGGGTGCGGCCCCGGTTCTGGGTTTCGAAGATGTCCTCCTTGCCGGTCTGGCCCGCGACGGCGGGCTGTACGTGCCGGAAAGCTGGCCGCAGTTCTCACCCGATGAAATCCGCGCCCTGCGCGGTCTGCCCTATGCGGAAATCGCGGTGCGGGTCATGCTGCCCTTCCTGGGCGGGGCCATCGCCGAGGATGAATTCCGCGCCATCGTCCGCGACACCTACGCCACCTTCGACCATGCCGCGGTGACGCCGCTGGTGCAGCTCGATTCCCGCACCTGGGTGCTGGAGCTGTTCCACGGCCCGACGCTGGCGTTCAAGGATGTGGCGCTCCAGCTTCTGGGCCGGCTGTTCGACCATGTGCTGGCCAAGCGCGGCCAGCGGGTGACCATCGTCGGCGCCACCTCGGGCGATACCGGCTCGGCGGCCATCGAGGCGTGCCGCGACCGCGAGAACGTGGACATCGTGATCCTGCACCCCCAGGGCCGCACGTCGGCGGTGCAGCGCCGCCAGATGACGACGGTTCTGTCGTCCAACGTCCACAACGTGGCGCTGGAGGGTACCTTCGACGATTGCCAGGATCTGGTGAAGGCGCTGTTCAACGACGGGGCCTTCCGCGACCGGGTGGGGCTGTCGGCGGTGAACTCCATCAACTGGGCGCGCATCATGGCCCAGATCGTCTATTACTTCGCCGCCGCCGTGGCTCTGGGCGCGCCCGACCGCAAGGTGGCGTTCACCGTGCCCACCGGCAACTTCGGCAACGTCTATGCCGCCTATGGCGCCCGCGCCATGGGTCTGCCCATCGACAGGCTGGTGGTCGGCTCCAACAGCAACGACATCCTGGCGCGATTTTTTGCCAGCGGGTCCATGGTCATGGCGCCGGTGACGCCTACCTTGAGTCCCAGCATGGATATCCAGATTTCGAGCAATTTCGAACGGCTGCTGTTCGACCTGTTGGGCCGCGACGGTTCCGCGGTGCAGGCGAGCATGGACCGTTTCCGCGCCGAGGGCCGCTTCGCCGTCACCCCGGACCAGTTGAACGCCGCGCTCGTCCTGTTCGCCGGCTACCGGGTGGACGAGACGCAGACCATGGACATCATCCGCGCCACGGCCACGGCCAGCGGCGGCTACACCCTGGATCCGCACACCGCGGTGGGGGTGGGGGCCGCGGCGGCGGCGCTGTCGGATGCCGGCGTGGTCGATGACGCGGCGGCGATGGTGGTGCTGTCCACCGCCCATCCGGCCAAGTTCCCCGACGCGGTGGAACAGGCCACCGGGCGGCGCCCCGGCCTGCCGCCGCGCCTGTCCGACCTGTTCGAGCGGGAGGAACGGCTGACCGTTCTGCCCAACGATCTGGCCGAAGTGCAGTCCTTCGTCATGGGGCGGTCGCGGGCCGCCGGAGCCAACGCATGAGTGCAGTGAAGGTCACGACGCTTTCCAACGGGCTGCGGGTCGCTACCGACACCATGCCCGACGTGCAGACGGTATCGCTGGGCTGTTGGGTGGGGGTCGGCACGCGCAACGAGCCCGCTCCGGTCAACGGTGTCGCCCATCTGGTCGAACACATGCTGTTCAAGGGCACCCAGCGCCGGTCCGCCTACCGCATTTCCGAAGAGATCGAGAACGTGGGCGGCCAGTTGAACGCCTACACCACCCGCGAGCACACCGCCTATTACGCCAAGGTGCTGCACGAGGATTCGGCGCTGGCGCTCGACATCATCGCCGACATGCTCCAGAACTCCGTCATCGACGGGGAGGAGCTGGCCCGCGAGCGCACCGTGGTGCTGCAGGAGATCGGGCAGGCGGCGGACACCCCCGACGACGTGATCTTCGACCATTTCCAGGCCACTGCGTACCCCAGCCAGGCGCTGGGCCGCCCGGTGCTGGGGTCGGAGGAGATCGTCGGCAGCCTGTCGCGCGACGCGCTCGTGGAATATATGCGGCAGAACTACGCCGGGTCGTCCATGGTGCTGGCGGCGGCGGGGCGGATCGAGCACAACCGCTTCGTGTCCCTGGCCGAGGAAGCCTTCGCCGGCCTGCAGGCCAACGCCGATCCGAAGGGGGAGGCCGCCGCCTACCGCGGCGGTGATTTCCGCGAGGAGCGGGATCTGGAGCAGTTGCATCTGGTCCTGGGCTTCGACGGGGTGGGCATCCACGATCCCGATTTCTACGCCCATTCGGTGCTGTCCACCCTGCTGGGCGGGGGCATGTCGTCGCGCCTGTTCCAGGAGGTGCGGGAAAAGCGCGGGCTGGTCTATTCCATCTACAGCTTCACCGGCGGCTATCACGACGGCGGGCTGTTCGGCATCTACGCCGGCACCGGCCCGGACGAGGTGACGGAACTGCTGCCCATCGTCTGCGAGGAACTGGTCAAGGTCGGCAAGGACGTGACCGAGGACGAGGTGGCGCGGGCGCGGGCGCAGATGAAGGCCGGCACGCTGATGGCGCTGGAAAGCTCCATGTCCCGCTGCGAGCAGTTGGGGCAGCAGTTGCTGGTCTATGGCCGCCCGGTGCCGGTGGACGAGATGGTCCGGCGCATCGACGCCGTGGATTGCGACGCGGTGATGCGGGTGGCCCGCCGGCTGCGCGCGTGCATGCCGACGGTGGCCGCTCTGGGGCCGGTGAGCGGGCTGGAGGATTACAGCCGCATTACGGCGCGTCTGGCGTAAAGGCCGGGGGCATATGACGGGGCAGGGCCGATGATTCGCTTCCTCAGCGGGGGGCTGATTGGCCCGCCCGCGGTGCGGCTGGACGGGCCGCGCTGCTACATCCGCCCCCCATCCCCCCACGACTGGCGCGCGTGGGCGGAATTGCGGTCGGCCTCGCGGGATTTCCTCACGCCGTGGGAACCCACGTGGCCGGCGGACGCGCTGAGCCGTGCGTCCTTCGCCCGCCGGCTGCGGCGTCAGGCGCAGGAATGGCGCGACGATCTTTCCTACAGCTTCCTGATCTTCGATCCCCACACCGACGCCGTGGTCGGCGGGCTGGGGCTGACCAACGTGCGCCGCGGCGTGGCCCAGACGGCCACGCTGGGCTATTGGGCCGGCAAGCCCTATGCCAGCAAGGGCTATGTCTCCGCCGCCACGCGGCTGGTGCTGGATTTCGCCTTCACCCACATCGGGCTGCACCGGGTGGAGGCGGCGTGTCTGCCCATCAACGACGCCAGCCGCACGCTGCTGGAACGGGTGGGCTTCACCCACGAAGGCTATGCCCGCGGCTATCTGCGCATCGATGGGGTGTGGCGGGACCATGTGCTCTACGCCATCCTGGCCGACGAATGGCGCGACCGTGGCGTTGCACCGCCGCAACAGCGGTAGAAAAACCCATGGGGTTACGCCACCACTTTCTTGTTGTGTCTCTGAGCGGCCTTGTTAGGAAATATTTAATCGAATAGAGTCAGGATCACGGTAACGACGTGACTTGATGCGAGGTTTTCCCATGTCCGAAAGGTCAAGCTGGACGCAACGGACGTCCCATCATTATGAAATGCGCAGGGGCTCCCACCGCGTTGAACTGCGGTACGAGGAAGCCGGGTTCCAAAGCCGCTGGGCGGTTTACCTGGACTCCCGCCTGATTGACCGCTGTGTGGAATTCATGCAGGCTCGCGGGGTGGCGCACCGTCTGGCCGGTGGCGCCGCCTGACGCCGGAGCCGCCGTGACCGCCACACTGACCACCACGCCCGTTCCCGACTGGTTTTCCCTCGACCCCGCCCTGGACGCCGCCGCCATCATCGCGCGGCTCGGCATGGCCCCGCACCCCGAGGGCGGGCACTTTGTGGAGACCTACCGCGCGCCGGCCCCCGACGGGCAGCGCGGGGCGGTCACCATGATCTATTTCCTCCTCCAGGCCGGGGAGGTGTCCCACTGGCACCGGGTCGATGCGGTGGAAATCTGGAACTGGTACGCCGGGGCAGCGCTCGACCTGTCCATCGCCGAAGAGGGGCGGGGGATCGAAACGGTCCGGCTGGGCAGCCGGCTGTCCCACGGCGAACGGCCCCAGGGCGTGGTGCCGGCCCATGCGTGGCAGGCGGCGCGCCCGCTGGGGGGATGGACGCTGGTCGGGTGTTCGGTGTCGCCGGCCTTCGACTTCGCCGGTTTCGAGCTGGCCCCGCCGGGGTGGAGCCCCTCCGTTCCGTGAGCGGCTGGGGCCGCTGGCTGTGGCTGCTGGTGGCCGGGGTGCTGCTGGCCGGGTGCGGCGTCGATGCCGAACAATCCACCCTGTGCCGCCGCCTGATCCCCGCCTTTGAAGACCAGCCGGCCCGCATCCTCGACCAACGGCACGAGGGTGAAAACACCCTGATCGTCGCCTATGAGACCGGCGGTGTGAACCGCTGGATCGCCTGCCGTTTTGCCGGACGCTTTCTTGACGCCGGGCGCCATACGCTGGAGGCGGTGGCGACCAGCCGCACCGGCGTTCTGACGCCCATGCGCTTCACCATGCTGCGGCTGTGGGCGCGGCTGCCGCTGCCGGCGGTTCAGGCGGGGCCGGTTCAGCCGGTGGCGCCGTCGCCGTGGAAACCGCTGCTGTTCCTGGCGCAGCAACTGGTGAATGCCATCACCGTGGCCTGCGTCTATGGGCTGCTGGCGGTGGGATACACGCTGATTTACGGCATTCTGGGGCAAATCAACCTGGCCATGGGCGAATTGACCATGCTGGGGGCCATCGTCGCCGCCATGGCCATGGCCGGTTTGTCCATGGGGGGCGCGCAGGCGTTCGTGCCGGCGCTGGTGCTGGTGTTGGCCCTGTCGATGCTGATCGGCGGGGCCTATGGCTGGACCATGAACCGGCTGGTGTTCCGTCATTTGCAGGGAGTGCGCAGCCACACGCCGCTGATCGCCGCCGTCGGGCTGGGCATCGCCATGCAGGAGGGCACGCGGCTGTTGCAGGGCGCGCGGGAATGGTGGCCGCCGCCGGTGCTGGCCCAGCGCCACGATCTGATGGAGGCGGGGGGCTTCACCCTGACGGTGCTGACCGCGCAGCTCGTCATTCTGGGGCTGGCAGGGGCGTTTGCCGGCGGGCTGTGGTGGATCATGCACCGCACCGCCTTTGGCCGCACGCACCGGGCCTGCACCGACCATCTGCCCACGGCGGAATTGCTGGGGGTGCATGTGCCGCGCACGGTGGCGCTGACCTTTTTGCTGGGCGGGGCGTGCGCGGGCGCGGCGGGGTGCGTGATCGCGCTCTATTACGGCGGGGTCAATTTCTACACCGGCTATCAGGTGGGCTTCAAAGCCCTGGCCGCGGCGGTGGTGGGCGGCGTGGGATCGGTGCCGGGCGCGCTTTTGGGGGGCGCGCTGCTGGGGGTGATCGAGACCTTCTGGTCCGGCTATTTCGCCATCGCCTACAAGGACATCGTGGCGTTCGGCCTTTTGACGCTGTTTCTGATCTTCCGCCCCAACGGCATCATGGGCGTGCCGGAGTCGCGCGGCGACTGACTCTTTTTCTTTTCCCTCAACCGGCGGGCGCGGCCGATCACCCTTCGTCGGCGATGGCCTGAAGGGCGTCGATGTCACAGGCGAAGTGGTTGGGCCGCAGTTCGGTCACCAGCCCCTGGCGTTTGAATTCCGCCACCATGCGGCTGGCGGTTTCGGTGGTGATGCCCAGCATGGCGCCCACGTCCTCGCGCCCGAACAGGTCGCATTCGGTGCTGGCCTCGTCGTCGTTGACCAGGGTCAGGAACAGCCGCGCCACCCGCGCCCGCGCGGTGCCGGTGCCCAGCTCCACCAGAAAGGCGTCGGCACGCTCCACCGCCTTGTGCCAGCGGCGCAGAAGCTGCTGGTGCAGACGGGGCGTTTCATTGGACAGGCGCTGGATCACCGCGCGGGGGATGCGGCAGGTCAGCACCGGGTGAATGGCGATGGCGGTGTGCTGGTACGGCTCGCCCAGCACCGCTTCCAGCCCGGCGGTGTCGCCCCGGCGCAGCAACCGTACGATGCGCTGGCCGCCGTTGGGGGAATATTGCACCAGCTTCACCAGCCCGCTGCGCACGGTGAACACCGCCGACGGATCATCGCCCAGATGGTACAGCGGCGCGCCGGGACCGATCAGCAGCTCGTCGATGGGCAGATGGATCAGATTGAAATCCTGTTCCGTCAGATCGGCGAACAGCGCAAGATCCCGCACGCCGCAGCCCTTGCAATTGGCAAGACCCTGCCACGCGGCGACGATATCGGTTTTCTTCAACGGACGTGATCCGTGCTCTTCGGGTGATCCATCGGGCATTCTTCCTTATGACACGGCAGCGGCCCGTTTGACCAGATGCGCCGTGGTGGGGCGGGTGGTTGGTGATGCGTTCATTCCGTTGTGGCAGCGGTTTTCGGGCCGGCTTATTCTGCCAACTCCCTTATGGATTTTCCCCGACGAGAACCGCACCATGAAATTCGCCATCGCCACCCAGGACGGCCAGACTATCGCCACCCACGGCGGGCGTGCCCGCAGCTTCCTGCTGTTCGACGCCGAGGCGGGGGCCGGGCCGGTGGCCGCCGGGCGCCTGGACCTGACCGACGACATGGTGCTGCACCTCCATGGCGACGGCGCGCCGCACCCCATCGACGCGGTGCAGGTGCTGGTTGCCGGCACCTCCGGCCAGGGCTTCATCAACCATCTGCGCCGCCGCGGCATCGAGCCGGTCATCACCAGCGAAACCGACCCCCTGACCGCTATCCGCGATTATTTCGCCGGCACGGTCAAACCCGCCGCCGATCCCCACCACCCCCATGAGCATCACGAGGGCGGTCATCATTCCTGACGCCCGGCCCGTACAGCCACAGAGGGTGATGGCGGATGGGGCCGGCGGTTACCGCGGGGCGCCCGGTGCCGTGGCGAACCACGACCCGCGGTAATCCGGGCGCCGCCGGGCGATCCAGGCGTCCAGCCCCTCGCGCAGGTCGGCGGTGGGGGCCATGCGGGCGAACTGCTCGGCTTCCACCAGCAGCCCTTCGGCGATGGGCAGGTTGATGCCGCGGGTCACAGCGGTCAGGATCGTCGCCACCGCCAGCGGGGAATGGACGAGGATGCGGTCCAGCAGATCCCGCGCCGCCGGCAGCAGGTCGTCATGGGGCACCACCGCGTTGACGAGGCCGAGGTCGAGCGCGCGGGCGGCGGAAAAGCTCTCCCCGGTCAGCAGAAGCTGCATGGCCCGCTTGCGCCCGGCCAGACGGGGCAGACGCTGGGTGCCGCCGAAGGTGGGCGGCATCCCGAGCTTGATTTCCGGCTTGGCGAACAGCGCCTGTTCGCTTGCCACCGCCAGAGGCGCGGCCTCCGTCACCTCGCAGCCGCCGCCATAGGCCAGGCCGTTGACCGCCGCCACGATGGGCTTGCGGAACGCCTCGATGCGGGCGGTCAGGCGCTGGCCGCGGGCGACGAAATCGCGCCGGGCCGTGTCCGCCCCATCCGCGACCGAACGGGCGAATTCGGGAATGTCGCCCCCGGCGGAAAAGGCCCGCTCCCCCGCGCCGGTCAGGATCACGCCGCGCACGGCGGGATCGCTCTCGATGGCGTCCAGATGGGACAGCAGCGTGTCGATCAGCGTGTAATTCAGCGCGTTCAGCTTGTGCGGGCGGTTCAGCGTCAGCGTCGCCACCGGCCCGTCGATGTGCACCAGAACCGTCGGTTCCATGGGTGTTTCCTCCGTGTCTTGGGAATGGGGGGAGGATGGGGCCGGGGGCGGCTTGTGTATACTCACTGTACGGTATACCATTGCCCCATGGCCCGCCCCACCGACACCCGCGACCGCATCGTCGCCGCCGCCTCCAAGCTGTTCTACGCCGAGGGAATCGGGCGGGTGAGCATGGACGCGGTGGCGGAAAAGACCGGCGTCACCAAGCGCACGCTCTACTATCACTTCCAGAGCAAGGACGACCTGATCGCCGCCTATCTCGACGCCCGCGACCAGCCGAACCTGGCGCAGATGGCGGCGTGGTTCGCCGAGGCCCAGGGCGGGCTGGGCGACAAGGTGGCGGCGGTGTTCGCCCATCTTGCCCGCGTGGCGGCGCACCCGAAATGGAAGGGCTGCGGCTTCCTGCGCACCACCGCCGAACTGGCGTCCATGCCCGGCCACCCGGCGGTGCGCATCGGCGCCCGCCACAAGAACGGTTTCGCCACATGGCTGGCCGGGGAGATCCGCACCGCCGGTCTGGACGATGCCGAGACGCTGGCGCGGGAAATCCTGCTGCTGCTGGACGGGGCCTTTTCCGCCTCCCTCCTGCACCGCGACCCGGCGTGGTTCGAAGCGGCGGGCCGCGCCGCCGCCGGGCTGGTGGAACTGCGCCGTCTGCGCTCAGCCGGCGAGGGCGGCGGACACCGGGGATGAGGCCTCGGCCCCCGCCACCGCCCACCCGATGATAATCAGTGCCGGGCCACCGCCCAGTGCCGCCGTCAGGTCCGGCAGGGCCGAGAGGGGGCCGGACACCCGGCGCTCGTCCGGGCGGGTGCCGTTCTCGATGGCCAGCACCGGCGTTGCCGGGTCCAGCCCGCCGGCCAGCAGGCCGCCGCGCACCGCCGACGCCTGCTCCTTGCCCATATAGACGCACAGTGTCCCTTCCGGGTCGGCCAGACGGGACCAGTCGGGGGTGGCCCCGGCGTCGCAGCGGTGGGCGGTAACGAAATGCACAGTCGCCGCCACCCCGCGGCGGGTCAGCGACACCCCGGCGGAGGCGGCGCAGCCCAGCGCCGCCGTGATGCCGGGGATCACCGTCACCGGGATGCCGCGGGCCTTCAGATGGTCGATCTCCTCGCCCGCACGGCCGAACATCATGGGGTCGCCGCCCTTCAGCCGCACCACCACCTTGCCCGCCGCCGCGCGGGCGGCGATGAGCGCGCTGATCGCCTCCTGCGCCATGGCGTGGGCGCCGGAACGCTTGCCGACGAACACCCTCAGGGCGGACTTGGGCGCCAGATCCAGGATGCCGGGGCCGACCAGGGCGTCGTACAGCACCACGTCGGCCCGGCCCAGCGCCTTGACCGCCGCCACCGTCAGCAGGTCGGGGTCGCCGGGGCCGGCGCCGACCAGGAACACCTCCGCCGTGCCGCGGCGGGGGCGCAGGAAACCGGCCACCGCGGCGCAGGCGGCCAGGACGGGGGCGGCGTCAAGCCACGGCAGCGCGTTGGGCATGGGCAAGAACCTCCTTCAGTTCGGGAATGCAGGAGCCGCAGTTGGTGCCGGCCTTCAGCGCCGCGCCGATGGCCTCCACCGAGGTCAGGGACTGGCCGCGGATGGCCGACACCAGCCGGTTGAACCCGACGCGGAAACACGAACACACGATCTTGCCGTCGTCGCCGACCGCACCGGGGGCGCGGCCCGACAGCACCGCCAGCCGGGCCGCCGGCTCCAGCGGCTCGCCCGCCAGCAGGCGCAACAGCCAGCTTTGCGGCGGCAGGGCGCCCTCGGCGGCGATGAACAGGCATCCGGCCAGCCGCGTGCCGTCCACCCACGCCCGCCGCAGAACCCCGCGGCGGCTGTCGCCGTACTCCAGCGTCTCGCACCCCGCCGGCAGGCCGGGCAGCAGCGCGTCGATGGCCGCCGCGTCGGGGATGGCGCCTTCCCCCGCGATGGTCAGCAGGGAACCGCCCTCCACCGTCTGCCGCGCCCAATAGCCGCCGTGGCGGGGGGTAACCGGGGCGGCGGTCATCAGGCAGCCCATCCAGCGCACGGCCACCGGCTCCAGCCGCACCGGCATGGCCTTCAGCTCCGGCTGGCCGGACACGGGGTCGGGCACCGCGTCGATCAGCCGGCCCACGGCGCAATCGGCGGTGAAGCCGTCGTTCCAGTGCATGGGCAGAAAGGCTTCGCCCGGACGCTGCCCGTCCTTGACCGCCACGCGGGTCACCGCCATGCCGGCGCGGGTGGCGATGCGGACGAAACCGCCGTCGGTCAGCCCCCAGCGGGCGGCGTCGGCGGGGTGGACATCCAGGCACGGTTCCGGCGCGTGGGCCGACAGCCGCGGCGACAGGCCGGTGCGGGTCATGGTGTGCCACTGGTCCCGCGCCCGGCCGGTGTTCAGCAGCACGGGGAAGGCGTCGTCCACCGCGCGGGCCAGCCCGCCCGTGGCGACCGGCACCAGCCGCGCTTTGCCGTCGGGGGTGAAGAACCGCCCGTCGGCGAACAGGCGGCGGACCGGCTGCCCCCCCGCCGGGCGCGGCCACGGCGCCGGGGCCAGCGCGTCGTAAGCCGCGTCAGCGATACCGGCCAGGGCGCCGATATCGAAATCGCGCGTACCGTTGTTCTCGAACGCCGACAGGGCGGCGTGCTCGCGGAAGATGGCGGCGGGGCCGTCATAGGCGAAGGCCGGGCCGTGGCCCAGGGCGTGGGCCACGTCGCGGACGATGCGCCAGTCGGGCCGCACCTCCCCCGGCAGCGGCAGGGTGGCCCGCTGGCGCGAGAGGGTGCGGTCGGAATTGGTGACGGTGCCGTCCTTTTCCCCCCACAGGGCGGCGGGCAGCACCAGCCGGGCCAGCCGGGCGGTGTCGGTGTCGGCAAAGCCGTCGGACACGGCGACGAAACCGCAGCGGGAGAGCGCGCCCCGCAGACGGGCGGCGTCGGGCATGGACACCGCCGGGTTGGTGCCCATGATCCACAGCACGCGGATGCGCCCGTCCTCCACCGCGCGGAACAGGTCCACGGCCTTCAGCCCCTCCCGCGTGGCCATGCGGGGGGCGTTCCAGAAGCGGCCCACCCGGTCCACCTCTGCGGGTGAAAAGCCCATGTGGGCGGCAAGCTGGTTCGCCAGCCCGCCCACCTCGCGCCCGCCCATGGCGTTGGGCTGGCCGGTGACCGAGAACGGGCCCATGCCGGGGCGCCCGATGCGGCCCGTCAGCAGGTGGACGTTCAGGATGGCGTTCACCTTGTCGGTGCCGTGGGCCGACTGGTTCACCCCTTGGGAAAAGACGGTGGCCATGCGCGGGGTCGCGGCCGCCAGGGCGTAGAAGCGGGCGAGGTCCGCCGCCGGAACGCCGCAGGCGGCGGCCACCGCCTCCGGTGACGGCGCGTCGGCGCGGGCGGCGGCGACGGCCGCGTCCATCCCGGTGGTGTGGGCGCCGGTGAAGGCGGTGTCGATGCGGCCGTTGGCGGCCAGACAGGCCAGCAACCCGTTGAACAGGGTCACGTCGCTGCCGGGCCGGATCGCCAGATGCAGGTCGGCGGCGTCGCAGGTGGCGGTGCGCCGCGGGTCGATCACCACGATCCGGGTGCCCCGCGCCGCCTTGGCCGCCAGCAGGCGCTGGTGCAGCACCGGGTGGCACCATGCCAGATTGGATCCCACCAGCACCACCAGATCGGCCTGTTCCAGATCCTCGTAGGTGCCGGGCACGGTGTCGGCGCCGAAGGCCCGCTTGTGCCCGGCGACGGTGGAGGCCATGCACAGCCGCGAATTGGTGTCGATGTTGCCCGATCCGATGAAGCCCTTCATCAGCTTGTTGGCGATGTAGTAATCCTCGGTCAGCAACTGACCGGAGGCGTAGACGGCGACCGACTCCGGCCCGTGGCGTTCGACGGCATCGGTGATGGCGGCGGCCAGCGTGGCGGTGGCGTGGTCCCACGTCACCCGCCGTCCGTCGAGCGTGGGGTGGAGCAGCCGCCCGGCCAGCCCCACCGTTTCCCCCAGGGCCGCGCCCTTGGAGCATAGCCGCCCGCGGTTGGCCGGGTGGTCCGGGTCGCCGCGGACGGTCATGCGCCCGTCCGCGGCCACGTCCGCCAGCACGCCGCAGCCGACCCCGCAATAGGGGCAGGTGGTGCGGATCTCAGCCATGGGCCATCCCCAGCGCGTCCAGACCGCCCAGTTCGACCATGCCGTCCACCACCCGCGCCGGGATGGTGGCGGCGGAGCAGGTTTCCGGCCCCACCGCCTCGCCGGTGGTCAGGTCGAACACCATGCCGTGCAGGGGGCAGGTCACCCGGCGGCCGTGAACGATGCCGTTGGACAAGGGGCCGGTGCCGTGGGGGCAGCGGTCCTTCAGCGCGAACACCTCGTCGGTGCCGGTGCGGAACACCGCCACGTCGCCGGCAGGGGTGCGGACGACGCGGGCAGCGCGGGGCGGAATATCGTCCAGATGGCCGATGCGGACCCAGGAGATGGGGGAGATGGCGTTCATGGGGCTTACTCCGCGGCGAGGGTGGTCGGGGTGGCGGGGGCGTCGAAGGTGGCGAGCGGCGCGAACTCGTGGGCGTCCACACGGCCCGAGGCGCGCTCGGCCCACGGGTCGGTCTGCTCGAAGCTCTGGGAATGCAGGAAGCGCCGGTGCAGCGCCTTGCGGTCCGCCTCGTTCAGGATGCGGGCGCGGATCGGCTCCAGCCCGATGCGCTCGATCCACGGGGCGGTGCGTTCCAGATAGCGGGCGTCCTCCCGGTACATCTGGATGAAGGCGCCGCAGTATTCCTCCACCTCCTCCATGGTTTCGACCTTGCAGAGCAGGTCGCAGGCACGGACCTTCATGCCGCCGTTGCCGCCGACGTGCAGTTCCCAGCCGCTGTCCACCGCCACCACGCCGAAATCCTTGATGGTGGCCTCGGCGCAATTGCGCGGGCAGCCGGACACCGCCATCTTGAACTTGTGCGGGGTCCAGGTGCCCCAGGTCATCCGTTCCAGCCGCACGCCCATGTCCATGGACGCCTGCGTGCCGAAGCGGCACCATTCGCTGCCGACGCAGGTCTTCACCGTGCGGAGGCCCTTGGCGTAGGCGTGGCCCGACACCATGCCGGCGGCGTTCAGGTCGGCCCAGATGGCCGGCAGGTCCTCCTTCCTGGCGCCCAGCAGGTCGATGCGCTGGCCGCCGGTGACCTTCACCGTGGGGATGGCGTATCGCTCGGCCACATCGGCGATGGCGCGCAGTTCCGCCGGGTTGGTCAGCCCGCCCCACATGCGCGGCACCACGGAATAGGTGCCGTCCTTCTGGATGTTGGCGTGGACGCGCTCGTTGATGTAGCGCGACTGGGCGTCGTCGCGGTAATCGCCCGGCCACGCGCACATCAGGTAATAGTTCAGCGCCGGGCGGCACGACGCGCACCCTTCCGCCGTCGTCCATTCCAGCGCCTGCATCACCGCGGGGATGGATTTCAGGTTCCCGGCAACGATCAGGCGGCGCACGTCGTCGTGGGTGTGGTGGGTGCATTTGCACATGGGGCGGCTGGCGCTTTCGCCCGCGTATGAGGCGCCCAGCGTGGAGGCCAGCAGCTTTTCCACCAGCCCGGTGCAGTTGCCGCACGACGCCGACGCCTTGGTGTGGGTGCGTACGTCATCGACCGAGGTGCAGCCCTTGTCCCGGATGGCGGCGACGATGGTGCCCTTGCACACGCCGTTGCAGCCGCAGATCTCGGCGCTGTCGGGCAGGGCCGCCACCGCCGCGGCGGGATCGGCGTCCACCGCCCCGGCGTTGGGGCCGAAGATCAGCGTGTCGCGGATCGTCTCCACGCTCTCGCCGTCTTTGAGCATCTGGAAGTACCAGGGGCCATCGGCGGTGTCGCCGTACAGCACCACCCCGGCGATACGGTTGTCCTTGATCAGGATGCGCTTGTAGACCCCGCGGGCGGCGTCGCGGAACACGATGTCGTCCGCCCCCGGCTCGTTGAAAGTGCCGGCGGAGAACACCTCGATGCCCGTCACCTTCAGGCGGGTGGCGGTGACGGTGCCGTGATAGCCGGCGCCGCCGATCCCGGCCAGTTCGCCGGCCACCACCTTCGCCATGTCCCACAGCGGGGCGACGAGGCCATAGGTCTGGCCGCGGTGCTCCACGCATTCGCCCACCGCCAGAATGTTGGGGTCGGATGTGACCATGCGGTCGTTGACCACGATGCCGCGGTTGACCTCCAGCCCGGCGGCCTTGGCGAGCGCTGTGGCCGGGCGGATGCCCACGGCCATCACCACCAGATCGGCGTCGATCACGCGGCCATCGTTCAGCCGCACCCGCTGCACCCGCCCGTCGCCCTCGATGGCGGCGGTCTGGGCGCGGGTGATGATGGAAATGCCGCGGCCTTCCAGTTCACCCTGGAGCAGGGCGCCCGCGGCCTCGTCCAACTGGCGCTCCATGATGGTGCCCATCAGGTGCAGCACGGTGACGGTCATGCCGTGGGCGGCCAGCCCGTTGGCCGCTTCCAGACCCAGGAGGCCGGCGCCGATCACCACCGCGTTGCGGCCCGTGCGGGTGGCGTCCATCATGGCGTCCACGTCGGCCAGATCGCGGAAGCCGATCACGCCGGGCAGGCCGGCCCCCGGCACCGGCAGCACCACCGGGGTGGAGCCGACGGCCAGCAGCAGCTTGTCGTACGCCACCGTCCGCCCGCTGGCCGAGGTGACGATGCGGGCCGCCGGGTCGATGGCCGTCACCCCATCGCCGGTGTACAGGGTGATGCCGTTGGCCTCATACCAGTCGTGGCCGTTCAGGATGATCTGGTCGAAGGTCTTTTCCCCGGCCAGCACCGGCGACAGCATGATGCGGTTGTAGTTGGGGTGCGGCTCGGCCCCGAAGACGGTGATGTCATAGCGGCCGGGGGCGCTGGCCAGCAGGTCTTCCACCGCGCGGATGCCGGCCATGCCGTTGCCGACGACGACGAGACGTTCTTTCATGGGAATGCTCTCCAACAGGCGGGGACGGACGTCAGGCGGCGTCGGCGTGACGGTGGCGTTCGTAGAGGAAGCGGATCACCTCCCCGCGGCAGTGGGTGTAGGTGGGGTCTTCCGTCAGCTCCAGCCGGCGGCGCGGGCGGGGCAGGGGGACGGACAGGATCTCGCCCACCGTGGCGGCGGGGCCGTTGGTCATCATCACGATGCGGTCGGACAGCAGCACCGCCTCGTCCACGTCGTGGGTGATCATGATGACGGTGTTGCCCAGCGTCAGGTGGATCTCCATCAGGCTGTCCTGCAGGTGGGCGCGGGTGAGCGCGTCCAGCGCCCCGAACGGCTCGTCCATCAGCAGCACCTTGGGCTCCATGGCCAGCGCGCGGGCGATGCCGACGCGCTGCTTCATGCCGCCGGAGATTTCCTCGGGGAACTTGCGGAGGGCGTGGTCCATGTGGACCAGGGACAGGTTGTGCAGGGTCCAGTCGTGGCGCTCCTGCTTGGTCTTTGTTTTGCCGAACACCTTGTCCACCGCCAGCCGCACGTTGTCGTAGACGGTCAGCCACGGCAGCAGCGAATGGTTCTGGAACACGATGGCGCGGTCGGGGCCGGGGTCGTTCACCTCCTGCCCGTCCAGCAGCACGCCGCCGCCGGTGCAGGTGATGAGGCCGCCGACGATGTTCAGCACCGTGGACTTGCCGCAGCCGGAATGACCGATGATGGAGATGAACTCGCCGCGTTCGATCTTGAGGTTCACGTCCTGAAGGGCGGTGAAGCGGGCCTTGGAGGTCTTGAACTCCATGCCGACGTTTTCAAGGCTGAGATAGGCCATGGGAATGGTCCCTTTCGCGGGCGTGGAGGGGGATCAGGCGCGGCCCCGGGGGCCGGACACGCGGGCGGCGACGGCGCCGATCAGCCGGTCGAGGATGAAGCCGACGACGCCGACATAGACCAGGGCCAGGATGATCTCGCTCATCAGCGAGCTGTTCCAGGCGTCCCAGATGAAGAAGCCGATGCCCACCCCGCCGATCAGCATCTCCGCCGCGATGATCGCCAGCCACGACAGGCCGATGCCGATGCGCAGGCCCGTGAACATGTAGGGCACGGTCGCCGGCAGCATGATCTTGAAGAAGTATTCCGGCCCGGACAGGCGGATGACGCGGGCGACGTTGCGGTAGTCCTGCGGGATCTGGCGGATGCCGACGGCGGTGTTGAGGATGATCGGCCACACCGCGGTGATGAAGATCACGAAGATGGCCGAGGGGTCGGCGTTGCGGAACGCGGCCAGCGAAATGGGCAGCCACGCCAGCGGCGGCACCGTGCGCAGCACCTGGAAGATCGGGTCGAGCCCGCGGTAGGCCAGGCTGGATTGCCCGATCAGCACCCCCAGCAGCACGCCGCCCACGGCGGCCAGGGTGAAGCCCACCGCCACGCGCTGCAGGCTGGCCGCCAGATGCCAGAACAGCCCCTTGTCGGTGCCGCCGTTGTCGAAGAACGGGTGGGCGATCAGTTCCCAGGTGTCGGCCACCACCTTGGTCGGCGGCGGCAGGGCGGCACCGGGCAGGGAGCACAGCACCTGCCACACCCCCACCAGCAGGGCCAGCGCCACCAGCGGCGGCACGGCGGTGTGGGCCAGCGCCCGGCCCCGGTCCGGCAGGCTGGCGATGAAGCCGGCGATCAGACGGCCCATGGCGGAGGGGGTGGGGGCGGCGCGGTCTTCGGTGTTGACGGTGACGGACATGGCGGCAGGCTCCTCTGGACCGGGCATCAGGCGCGGACGATGGTCAGGCTGGACAGGTAGGCGGACGGGTTTTCGGGATCGAAGACCTTGCCGTCGAAGAAGGTTTCCTTGCCCCGCGATGTGCCGGCGGGCAGGCCGGTCACGCCGAGCGCGGTGGCTGCCTCGCGCCACAGGGATTCACGGTTCACCGCGGCGATCAGCGCCTTGGTGTCCGTGTTGCCGGGCAGGTAGCCCCAGCGGATATCCTCGGTCAGGAACCACAAATCGTGGCTGGGGAAGGGGTAGGAGGCGTGGTTGCGCCAGAACTTCATCAGGTGCGGGCTGTCCTTCACCACCGTGCCGGTGCCGTAGTCGAAGGTGCCCGACGCGCGGCCCAGGATGTCGGCGGCGTCGATCTTCAGCCATTCACGCTTGGCGACGATCCGGCACATCTCCTCCTTGTTTTCGGCCTTGTCGCACCACTGCTGCGCCTCCAGCACCGCCATCAGCAGCGCCTTGGCGGCCTTGGGGTTCTTCTCGACCCAGTCCGTCCGCAGGGCGAGGCTCTTTTCCGGGTGGCCCTGCCAGAACTCGCCGGTGGTGACGGCGGTGTAGCCGATGCCCTGGGTGACCAGTTGGGCGTTCCACGGCTCGCCGACGCAGAAGGCTTCCATGGTGCCGGTCTTCATGTTGGCGACCATCTGCGGCGGCGGCACCACGATGGTGGACACGTCGTGGTCGGGGTCGATGCCGCCCGCCGCCAGCCAGTAGCGCAGCCACAGATCGTGGGTGCCGCCGGGGAAGGTCATGGCGCACTTGATGTCCTTGCCGGCCTTGCGGGCGTCGGCGAAGGCAGCCTTCAGGGGCGACGAGTCCAGCCCGGCCTTCAGCCCCTTGTACGCGCCGGCCACCGAGATGCCCTGGCCGTCCAGGTTCAGGCGGGCCAGGATGCTCATGGGCACCTTGGTGCCGTTCTTGGTGATCTTGCCGGCGGTCATCAGGTACGGCATCGGCGTCAGGATGTGGGCGCCGTCGATGCCGCCGCCCGCCGAGCCCAGTTCCAGATTGTCACGGGTGGTGCCCCACGACGCCTGTTTCAGCACCTCGACATCGGGCATGCCGTGCTTGGCGAACAGGCCCTTTTCCTTGGCGACGATCAGCGGGGCGGCGTCGGTCAGGGCGATGAAGCCCAACAGCGCCTTGGTGGTTTCCGGGGTGTCCAGCCCGGCGGCCCAGGCACCGCCCGGCACCAGCGTGCGGGCGGTGGACAGCAGGGCGGCGGCACCGGCGGCCTTGGCGGTGCCGGTCAGCAGCGAGCGGCGCGAGACCGAGGGGAAATTCGTCTTCATGGTTGCGTCGTCCGTTGGTTTGTATCGTAAAAAGGGTATGCGCGGGCGCACGTCGGGCGTCGGGGCCGTTGAGGCCGTTTTTAAGGGGGGGAGTTTTCGCGGGCTTAGGCGGTGGGGTCGGGCACCGGCCGGTGGCGGGTGATGGCGAACCGGTTCAGATAGCCCGCCACGTCGGCGGGGTCGAAGGGCTGGCCGTCGAGGAAACGGTCCGGCCCCATGGCGATGGGGGCCGTGGCGTCGGTCAGGGTCCAGGGGGTGTCGTGGGTGCCATCCACCTTGGTATCGGCCAGCGGCAGCGGCTCGTCCAGGGTGGCGGCGGCGGTGCGGTAGAGGTCGGTGCGGTGGGTGGCGGCGGCGATGGCGGCCAGATCGGTGCCGAACGGCACCTGCCCCCAGCGGACCATCTGGGCCAGCGTCCACACGGCGTGGGAATGCCAGGGGAAACCGGCGGCGTAGCGGTGGAACACCACGAAATCGTCGTTCCTGGCCCCGGTCCCGGTCAGGGCGCCGGTCAGGGCGGCGTCGAGCACCGAGGCGGGGGCGCCGACGTAACGGGGGTCCGACAGCAGGGCGGCGGCCACCCGGCGGTTGTCCGGCTGGTCCAGCCAGCGCCCGGCGCGGAGCAGGGCGCGGATCAGGGCGGCGAGGGTGGCGGGGTGCCGGGCCGCCCAGTCGGCGGTGACGCCCAGCACCTTTTCCGGGGCGTTGGCCCACAGATCGTGGGAGGTGATGGCGATGCGCCCGATGCCGGTGGCGGCGGCCAGACTGTTCCACGGCTCACCCACGCAAAAGCCGTCGATGGCGCCGAGCTGCAGGCTGGTCACCATGTCGGGCGGCGGGATGACCACCAGCCGCACGTCGGCGTCGGGGTCGATGCCGGCCTCGGCCAGCCAGTAGCGCAGTTGATAGGCGTGGCTGGCGACCGAGAACACCACGCCGAAGGTCAGGCGCGGCGCCCCGGCGGCGCGGTCGGCCTCGATCACCCGCTTCAGCGCGCGGGCCGACAGGGGGCGTTCGGCCATGGCGGCGGGATCGGCGGCGTCCATCCGCTGGATGAGGGTGCGCGACAGGGTGATGGCGTTGCCGCCCAGGTCCAGCACCAGCGGGGCGACCATGGGCACGTTGAAGGCGCCGATGCCGGCGTTGGCGGCCAGCGGGATGCCGGCCAGCATCTGTGCCCCGTCCAGAATGCCCACCGACACCTTGTCGCGGATGTTGGCCCACGACGGCTCGCGGGACAGGGTGACGTCCAGCCCCTCGTCGGCGAAGAAGCCCATTTCCTTGGCGGCCACCAGCGGGGCGCAGTCGGTCAGCGGCACGAAGCCCAGGGTCAGAGCGCTCTTTTCCACCATAGTCCCCTTGGGCAGCGCCCCGGCCAGGGCGGCGTGGGGCAGGATGGCCGTGACGGCGGATGCCAGCGCCACACCGGCGGCGATCCGGGCACCCGCGGCCAGGATACCGCGCCGCTCCCGGTTCTGTCCCGTGTGGTTCTGGTCGGACGTGGTGTCCATGCTACGCTCCGTTCTGGCCGGATAAGGCCGAAAAAAACAAAAAGGCGCCCGTCAGCGGAACATCTTCCGCCAATCGGACGCCATTATCCGGTGGTCCGGCCCGCCATTGGACCGGTGAACGTGTGCGCCGACCATCCGCCGTTGGACGGGTGCGCGAAACCTGACAAAAGCCCGTCGGACGCCGTTGCCCGCCAAGCTCGCCTCTATTCAGCAAAGAGCGTGCCAGTTTTTGCTCTTTTTATATTTTGTTATTTTTCAATAGGTTGATCTATTTTGCATTGTTCGACAAACTGTCTTTGTCGTGTTTGTGACGCACCAATTGTCCGATTCACGACAGTTGCGCTGTCGGAAACATGACAAAACCCCTTTACCGGGTTCCAAGGGCCATCGGCCCTTGGTGGGGGCCGCCGGGGGCGAAGCCCCTGGCAAACTCCCCGAACGGATGAGCACCCCCTCTTCCGCAGCCCCCCGTCCGCGGAGGGAACGGCGGCGGCACCTCTGCCGTTTTCCGACCAGACCGAAAACGGACAAGGCCGCGACCCGGCCGGGAGGGATGGGATGCTTTCGACGATCCTGCTGGTTATCCTGATTCTGCTGCTGATCGGCGCGGTGCCGGCGTGGCCGCACAGCCGGGGATGGGGCTATGGGCCGAGCGGGCTGTTGGGGGTGGTTCTGGTCGTGCTGCTGGTTCTGGTCCTGATGGGCCGCGTATGAAAAAAGGGCGCCCCCGTCAGGGAGGCGCCCTTTTCCGTCATCAGGACCGGCGGGGTGGTCAGCCGGCGTGGTAGGCCCGGTTCACGGCGCTGACGATGGCGCGCAGGCTGGACGTCACGATGTCGGGATCGATGCCGACGCCGAACAGGGTGCGCCCGTCGTTGGTGCGGATTTCCACGAACGACGCGGCCTGGGAATCCTCGCCGGTGGCGACCGCGTGCTCCTTGTAATCCACGATGTGGACGTCATAGCCGGCATCGGCGCGCAGACCGTTCAGGAAGGCGTCGATGGGGCCGTTGCCCTTGCCGCGAATGGTCAGGGGCTTGCCGTCCTTCAGCAACGAGGCGGTCAGGGCGCGCTGCCCCGAGTTCGGCCCGCGCGGCTCGGTGCCGTGTTCCAGCAGCATCAGGGGACGGTCGCGGTCCAGGTATTCGGCCTGGAAGGTTTCCCAGATGGCGGTGGGGGACAATTCCTTGCCGGTTTCGTCCGCCACTTTCTGCACCACCTTGGAGAATTCGATCTGCAGGCGGCGGGGGATTTCCTTCAGCCCGTGCTCGGTCTCCAGGATATAGGCGATGCCGCCCTTGCCCGACTGGCTGTTGATGCGGATCACCGCCTCGTAGCTGCGGCCGATGTCCTGCGGGTCGATGGGCAGGTAGGGCACTTCCCACTTGTCGGAATTGGCCTTTTCCAGCGCGTGCAGACCCTTGCGGATGGCGTCCTGGTGGGAGCCCGAGAAGGCGGTGAACACCAGTTCGCCGGCATAGGGGTGGCGGGGGTGGACCGGCAACTGGGTGCAGTATTCCGACACCCGCACGATCTCGTTGATGTCGTTGACCACCAGGCCGGGATCGACGCCCTGGGTGAACATGTTCAGGGCCAGGGTCACGATGTCCACGTTGCCGGTGCGCTCGCCGTTGCCGAACAGGGTGCCTTCCACCCGGTCGGCGCCGGCCAGCACGGCCAGCTCGGCGGCGGCCACACCGGTGCCGCGGTCGTTGTGGGGGTGGACGCTGATGATCAGGCTGTCGCGGTTCTTCACCGTGCGCCCGAACCATTCGATCTGGTCGGCGTAGATGTTGGGCATCGCCATTTCCACCGTCGCCGGCAGGTTGACGATCATCCGGCGCTCAGGGGTTGCACCCCAAGCATCGGCCACGGCCTCCACGATTTCCACCGCGAAGTCCAGTTCGGTGCCGGTGAAGCTTTCGGGCGAATATTCCAGCACCACCTCGGTTTCCGGGTACTGGGCGGCGATCTCGCGGACCAGCTTGGTGCCCTTCACCGCGATGTCGATGATGCCGGCGCGGTCCATCCCGAACACCACGCGGCGCTGCAATTCGGAGGTGGAGTTGTACAGGTGGACCACCGCCCGCTTGGCACCCTTGATGCCTTCGAACGTGCGGCGGATCAGCTCCTCACGGGCCTGGGTCAGCACCTGGATGGTGACGTCGCCGGGGATGCGCCCGCCGTCGATCAACTCGCGGCAGAAATCGAATTCGGTCTGGGAGGCGGCGGGGAAGCCCACCTCGATCTCCTTGAACCCCATCTTGACCAGCAGGTCGAACATGGCGCGCTTGCGGTCGGCACCCATGGGTTCGATCAGGGCTTGGTTGCCGTCGCGCAGATCGACCGAGCACCACATGGGGGCCTTGTCCAGCACCCGGCTGGGCCATTCGCGCTTGCCGCCCATATCGACGGACTGGAACGGGGTGTAGCGGTGGATCGGCATGGAGGAGACGTGGGTCATGGCGCTTATCGCACTCCTGATTCCCTGTACCGGCGTCTGTTTCGGTGTGGCCGGCGGGACGGTCGTCATCAAGGGGAAGGTCGGGTATCCGGCGCGCAATACGGCCGCCGAGCCGCCGGGGAGGCTCTGCGGCCGCCCCTAAGTCGCAGCCCCGGCCCCCGCCGGGAAGCGCCGCTGGTCCGATGCTCGATCATGGAATGAGTACTTCGACCTGTGAAGCTGGATAGGGTGGAACGCCGTTTGCCCGGTCGCTGTCAAAGCGCCGGGTCGATAAGGAGCAGCAGGGCGTTCGGAATCATGCAGGTCGTCATGGGCGCTACTGTGCAAAGACAGCGGGCGGCTGTCAAGGATTCCATCAGCGGTTTGCCATGAATGGGGTGCAGATCTTCGTCGCCCTGCGCGGCTGTATCTCGGTCCGCCGCAGGTGACTGACCGCGGCGACCGCATCCACGCCATCACAGCCATCAGGATCGTCGAACGGATGCGCCATGGCCCTTGCCCCTATCCAAAGGTGAAACCACTTTTTATACGGCCTGAGACGAAGGGCGGCTTCCCGCTCATCTTTAAAAAGGCGAAGTTTTTGAAGATGTTATTATGTTTAACCCTTTTGTATTAGAACATATGTTGCTGATGAAAGTTGTTTCGGACGCCTTATAGTTTCCTTTCGGGTCAGCCGTTTCGCGCCCAGCGGAAGGGGAGGAGCCTATGGCCGGTGTCTCTGTGCCGGGTGTTCCCGGTGGCGTGCCGGGAGGAATCAGCCTGTTGCCTCCGGCGGGCGGGATGCCCCGCCGCCCGGTGGGATGGGTGATGCCGGGGGCGGGGGCGGCCCTGCTGTCGGTGCTGATGCTTCAGGTTGTGGCCGAGCTGGCCCGCTATGGGGCGGAAGGTGACGACGCCCTGTCGGTGGTCCTGGGGCTGGCGGCGGTGGCGGTGACCCTGCTGCCGATCATGGTCGTGCTGCTGCACAGGACCGTGCGTGGGTGGCGCGGGGCATCGGCACGGGGCGAAACATCCGGTACGTGATAAAATATCATTAAGGAAGTGTTGCCCTCGGTCCCTGTGACGGGGTTAAATCCGCGCGTGTTATGGACGACGCGGAGGATGTGGCATGGGCGCTCTCGATTTTCTCAAAGTGCTGATTTCGGACAAGAAAAAGACCAAGCCCGAGAAAGCGGCCCGTTCCAACAACAGCAAGATCGAATTCGACGGCAAGAGCTTTCCCCTGGCCGCCTTGACCGACAAGGGGTTCGTCGCCACCCAGTTCGACGGATCGCTGATTGCCGGCCAGACCGCACGAATCACGGTGAAGGTGGACGACGAGATCGGCCTGTTCAGCTTTCCCGCCACCGTCGCCATCAACGATGCGTCGAACGGGAAATGCGTGGGGGAATGGACCCTGCTGACGCCGGACATGGTGTCGCGGCTCAAGACCTACGCCCAGCGGCGCAAGGAAAAGGCGAAGCGGGGGTGATGCTCCGTTCCCCCCGGCCCGCATTGGAACGGGCCGGGGGGGAGGCGGGCGGTGTTACTGGCGGGCCGTGGTGGTGGCGTTGACCATCATGGGGGTGGCCAGCGCCTTCATGCTGGTGATCCATTCCGACAGGGTGACGAAGTTGCACCCCTTGACCCGCAGTTCGGCGATCACCCGCGGCAGCGCCGCCGCCGTGGAGGCGTAGGTGGAATGGAGCAGGATCACGCTGCCCGTGCCCGCCGACGTCTTCACATGATGGACGATCTTGTCCGGGTCGCGCACCTGCCAGTCGCGGGTGTCCACGTTCCACAGAACCGGGCTCATGTTCTCGTCGCGGGTGATGGCCAGCATGTCGTTGGTGTAGCGGCCGTAGGGCGGGCGGAAGAGCACGGGGTCGGCCCCCATGGTCCGCAGGATGCGGTTCGCCTCGGCGATCTCGAAGCGCTGGGCGGTGGGGGGCAGGGCGCGCAGGTCGGCATGCGTCAGGCTGTGGTTGCCGATCTCGTGCCCCTCGGCCACGAAATCGCGGATGACCTCGGGGTAGCGCGCCGCCACCTTGGCGACGGGGAAATATGTGGCCGTGACCTTTTCCTCGCGCAGGATGTCGAGGATCTGGCGCGTCACGGTGCGGTGTGGGCCGTCATCGAAGGTCAGGGCGCACAGGTTCCACTTTTCCCGTTCCAGCACGGCGTGGGTGACCTTCAGCCGGGTGTCGGGCAGAACGCTGCCCAGCCGTCCGGTGCGGCGGCTGCGCTGCTCGATCTCGTTCAGCACCTTGGCTTCTTCGGCGGAATAATGGACCACGCCGTCCGCCTGCACCACCGGCTCGGTGGACAGCGGCACCACCTTGGCCAGGGCCACGGCGGCAGCCTGCATGGCGTTGGGCGGCGGGGCCGCGTCCTGGATGTCGGAAATGGAGGGGGCGGAGGGCAGGGGCGCAGCGGCGGTCTTGGTTGCCGCTGCCGGCGGGGCGGCGGCAACCACCGGGGCGGGGGGCGGGGCGGATGGCGGGGCCGCGTCCGCGGGGGCCGGTGCCGGCGCCGCAGGTGATGCGATCTGTGCCGCGGCGGGAGCGGGTGCCGGGGCCGCGGCCACCGGCGGCGCAGCGGGGGCACGGTCCATGACCAGGCAGCCGAAGCCGGCGCCGATGATGCGGCGGCACAGGGATGCGGCGTTTTCGCCCGCCGGAATCGTTCCGCGCAGCGCATAGCCCGACGCCGGGCGCTGCGGGTCGATCAGAACGATCATGGGGGTGATGCCCGACACCATTCCCGGCAGTTTGCGGGTCAGCATGCCCCAATCGGCCCAGGCCTCGCCCTCGCGCTGGTAAAGGCCGAACTGGAGCACGGGCGCGCCGGCCGGGGTGGAGGGGGCCGCGGGGGCTGCGGCCGCGGGCTGGGCGGGCTGGACCGGGGCGGCCGGGGTGACGGGGGCTGTTGTGTCGCGCGGCTTTTCGCCGGGAACCACCGGGGCTTGCTGTTGCTGGAGCAGGTGGACGGGCTTTCGCCCCGGAATGACGGTGGCGGACGCGTCCGCCATCAGGGCGCCCAGGGCCACCCCCATCATGAGGAGCAGAGCACCCCCCCGCCGGAACATGCCGGCCCGGCAGGACCGATCCAGGGGAAGGCGGGAGGCGACAGGCAACGTGGGCAGCACCATGCGGGTTCCCGTGTGGCGGTTCGGGGCAGGGCCCTGTGGAACCGTGAGGGGGCAACCCGGTCGAAGTACCACCTGTGTCGGGAAAAACCAATCGGAAGTGTGGCGAAAATGAGGAAGGGCCGCGTTATTCCGTGGTCATGTTGCCGTTCAGATACGGCCTGTAGCCGGCATCGGAACACAGGATATGATCCTGTAGCCAGCGGCTGAGAAAGGCCAGTACGTCATCGCCCAGCGTGTCCTGGTCGGTGCGCAGCAGCCGGCGGCGGATCGCCACGACTTCCGCCGTCAGGGCGGCGTGCAGCTTTCGGTGGCCATCCAGCGCCGGATACCCGGCTCGGGCCATATAGCCCTCTTCCTTCTCGAAATGGAACACGGTGTAATCGAGAAGTTCGTCGAACACCGCTTCCAGGATGATGCGGTCGTGGCGGGCGTCGGCGGCGGCGAGCTGGTTGATCAGGTCGATCAGAACCCGGTGATCGTTGTCCAGATCCTCCACGCCCACGCTCATGCCGTCGTCCCAACGGATGATGGTGACGGCGGCGCGGGCGGTCAGCGCCGTGTCGAAGGCCGCCACCACGTCGGGGTCGAAATCGCGGCCCGCCCGCTCGTGGATATAGTCCAGCGCTGCGCCGACGCTCCAGGCGTCCTTGTAGACGCGGCGGTGGGTCAGGGCGTCGAACACGTCGGCCACGGCGACGATGCGGGCGGACAGGGGGATGTCCCGGCCCTTCAGTCCGGCGGGGTACCCCGATCCGTCGAATTTCTCGTGATGGCACCCGGCCACCTCCGCCCCCAGGGCGAGATAGCCGCCGTCCTCCGACAAACGGGCGGTGCGCTCCAGGATGGCGCGGCCGTTGCTGCTGTGCCGCTCCATCACCGCGCGTTCGTCGGGCGTGAAGCGCCCCGGCTTTTGCAGGATGCTGTCGGGAATGGTGATCTTGCCCACGTCGTGCAGCATGGCCGCCACCCGCAGCCGTTCGCGGAACGCGTCCGTCACCTGCGCCGTATAGGGGCCGCTGTGCTGGAGCGCGCGGGCAATCTCGTCGGTCAGGCGGGAAACGCGCAGAATGTGCTGTCCGGCGGACGGATCCTTGTGTTCGGCCAGGGTGGCCAGGGCGACGACGCTGGCCTTGTGGATGCGGCGCAGCCGCATCTCCGCAACCCCGACATGGAAGGCTTCCCCCCCACGCACCCGGCGCGCCCGGAAACGCCGCGCCGTCCGTCCCTCCGCCGCCATCATCTCCCCTCCGTCCCCTTGCGTGTCCTCAAAACCCCAAGCCGGATGCGGATGACTATCGCCGCTCTTGAAAAGGGAGGGAACACAATTATTAGCAACGTTATGAAATAAATATCAATTTCAAAGCTTTTTCTGATGGACGGACGGGGCGGGAACCGGACGCGTCCGGTCCGGTTATCCCTTGACCATTCCCCGACAGTGCTTATGTGACCAAAGCAGGGAGGATCAATCCGAATGGCTGACGATCCTGTCGATGTGGAGGAACGCATCCGCCGCCGCGCGTATGCCATATGGGAACGGGAGGGCCGTCCCGATGGGCGGGACGCCGATCATTGGGCGCTCGCCCGTGAAGAGATCGCCATCGAAGACAACCTGTCCCAGACCCTTCTTCCCAACCCCGCCGATGGCCCGGAGGCCACCGCCCAGCGCACCGAGCCGGTGGAGCGTGTCGAAAGCGTGGCCGTTCTGGGCGATCTGCCCGGTCTGGCCGACCAGGGGGAGGAATTCTCCTTGCCCGAGAGCGCGACCGGCAGCCTGAGCCCGCCGCCGTCCGAGCGTCCGCCGCCGGCCCGGCCGGCACAGGCCAAACGCCGGGCGGGGCGCCGCTGATATCAGCCTCAATCCCAGCAACTGCAAGGGGGAGTCGATGAACGTCAATCTGGAAGTTGCGTTCCACAACATGGACACCTCGCCCTCGTTGGAAACCCTGATTGCGGAGCGGGCCGACCGTCTGAAGCAGCGTTACGACCGGCTGGTCGGCGTGCGGGTGGTGGTGGAAAAACAGATGGCCCAGCACCGCACCGGCAACGTGTTCGACGTGCATGTGGAACTGATGGTGCCCGGCACGGATCTGGTGGTCAGCCGCCCGGCCAAGGTGCAGAAGCGCTACAGCAACCCCGATGCCGCCACGTCGGTGCGCGATGCCTTCGACGCGGCGGAACGCCAGCTTCAGGATTTCAAGGGCAAGCAGCGCAACCCCGCCCGTACCCCGCTCCCCCGCGAGCCGGGCATGACGCCCGGCACCAGCCCGGCGGAATAGCCATTCACCTATCCGGCGATCCGCTGGTGTTCGAGGAAGGCGGTCTTCAGGACCGCCTTCAACGCATCGCTGTAGCGGTCGAACCGCACCGAGATCTGGGCCCGCCCGCGGTTGCTGTGGACCACCACGAATTCCGCGGGGGCCTTGATCCCCTTGCTCTCGTCCAGGATGACGGTGGCCTGCACCGTCTGGCCGTGGACGAAGGGGTGGCCGTCGGTCAGCAGGCACATGCCGCCGATGGACCAGTTGCGGGTGGCAAAGCGCAGCCCCCCGCTTTCCACCGTCAGCGCCGGGCGGGCGTAGCGCTTGTGCCGGCGGCGTTCCTGGCTGGGCAGCGGCGGCGGGGGCGGAACCTCCACCGGCCCGGTGATTCCCGATCCGTCCAGACGCGCCCCGGTCAGGCGGACGTTGGTGACGATCGCGCCGCCCAGTTCGGCCCCGGCCAGATCGGCGCCGGACAGGTCGGCACCGTCCAGATTGGTGGGCCACGGGCGCCCGCCGCTCAGCATCACGGGCCGCCCCTTCACCGCGCTCAAAAGGGCATTGGTCAGGGTGGCGCGGCGCAGGTTGGTGCCGTTGACCTCCGCCCCCCGCATGTCCGCCGCGTCCATCTCCGAATAGGACAGGTCGGCCATCTCCAGGCTGGCCATGCGCAGCGTCAGCCCCGGCAGGCGGCAGCGGCGCAGCCGTGCCCCCGACAGCATGCGGTTGTCCAGGTTCAGCCCCGCCACCTCCACCATGTCGAGGTCGAGCCGTTTGCCTTCGGCCCCTTGCGTGTTGACCCATGCCTCGTGAGCCTCCACCGCCGCCATGGCCTGGGCGGCGGGCAGGGCGGTGTAGGTGGGTTCGGCGATGGCGTCGGGAGGCAGGGAAAAGGGGATGTAGGTCCGTTTGAGCGTCTGCTGGTCCAGCACCGTCTGGCCGAAGCGGGCGTTGTCGAACACCGCCCCCGACAGGTCGGTGCCCATCAGGATGGCGCTGCCCAGTTCCGCCCCCGTCAGGTCGGCGTCGTTCAGGTCGGCGCCGGTCAGGTCGCATCCTTCCAGATTGGCCCCGGCCAGGATGGAGCGTTCCAGATGCGCCTCGGTCAGCTTGGTCTGCCCGCCCAGCGATGGTTTGCCGTCGCTGTTTTCCAGCACCCCGGCGCGGAAATCGACGCCGCGCAGGATGGCATCGGTCAGGGTGGCCCGGTGCATGTTGGCCCCGCGCAGGTCGGCCCCGGCTAGGTTGGCTCCGGTCAGGTCCACCGCCTCCAGATCCGCGCCGAACAGGTCCGCCTGGCTGAGATCGGCCCCGGCCAGCCGGGCGCGCACCAGGCTGGCCCCCGACAGCTTGGCCCCGGTCAGGTTGACCCGGTTCAGCGGCAGCCCCGACAGGTTGCGGAAGCTGAGGTCGGCCCGCCGGCCCCCCCGCCGCTTCAGCCAAAGCTGATGCGCCTGAAGAATGGCCTTGATGGCCTCGATCTCGGCTTGGCTCTGTTCGGTCATGGGGACGCTCGCTCCGGGAAACGTCGGGCACAGGCGCACGAAAGAAACATCGGTGGCGGCACCGCTTTTCCCAGAGAAAAACGCAATTTTCCTAAAAATGGAAGCGCTGATCGCGCTTCACGACCGAAAGATGCCTTTGGTCGTCCTTTTAGCAAATAAAGTTTTTATCTCCGTACTTTAATTACACTGTCCCACGGAGTTCTCGCCACAAACGGTCTTGCCGTCGGTCCAGGTGGCGCCGCTGACGTTGGCGTGGCGGAAATCGCTGCCCGACAGGCGCGCGCCGGTCAGGTCGGCACCGCTGAGGTCGGCGCCGGTCAGCTTGGCGTTGCGCAGGTCGGCGTCGCGCAGGCTGGCGCCGGTCATGGTGGCGCGGGTGAAGTCGGCTTCGATCAGGCGGGCACGGTCCAGCTTCACGCCGGTCATGTCGGCGCTGACGAATTTGGCGCGGTAGCCGTCGGCGTCCGTCAGCGACGCCCCGTTCAGCCGGGCGCGGACGAAGGCGGAATCGCGCACGTTGGCCTTGTCCAGAACCGCACCGCTGAGATCCCGCCCGTCGAAGGTGCAGCGGCGCCACACCACCTCGGCCTGCGGCTGGTCGGCGCAGTCGGCCCGGGCGGTCCCGGCCCCCGCGAGGGTCACGGCGGCGGCCAGGGCGCACAGGATGGAACGGGCGGTCATGGCCGCGGCCCTGAATCCGCGGCGCGGGCGGGCAGGGCGATGGCGCGCCCAGCCTGGGCCGGGCGGGGCAGGGCGGCGTGGCGGCGGGCCAGACCGGTCACCCGGTCGCCGATGGCCGGCGGAAAGGGAGCGGCGCGCCGGTCGCTCAGGTCCACGTGCAGCAGCATGAATTCGGCGGTGGCGGCCAGGAAGCCTTCGCTTTCATGGCGCATGGTGTGGAACAGGTGCAGCCGCTTGGGATCGGCGCCCAGGACCAGCGTGTCGAACACCAGCCCGTCGCCCTCCGTCACCTCGCGCGCGTAGGTCAGGTGGGCCTCCACCACGAAGAGGGAGCGGTTCTCCTCCTCCACATACCGCTTGCCGATGCCCAGATGGTCGAGCACGGCGTCGGTGGCCTGATCGAACGCCAGCAGGTAATAGGCCACATTCATATGGCCGTTGTAGTCGATCCACTCCGGGCGGACCGTGGCGCGGTGGAGCGTCAGCGGGGCGGTGTCGGTCATGACCCTCCAGATGGGGAGCGGATGGAAAAATGAAACCCCGCCCCGGCGTGAAAAGGCCGGGGCGGGGCGGGAACCATGCCGTCAGACGGAGAAGTACTTCGCCTTCGGGTGATGCACGACGATGGCGGAGGTGCTCTGTTCCGGGTGAAGCTGGTGCTCGTCGGACAGGCTGATGCCGATGCGCTCGGCCCCCAGCAGCCGCAACAACGCCTCCTGATCCGCCAGATTGGGGCAGGCGGGATAGCCGAAGCTGTAGCGGGAACCGTGATAGTCCTGCTGCAACAGCTTTTCCTTGTCACGGCTGTCCTCGGCGGCGAAGCCCAGTTCGGCGCGGATGCGGGCGTGGACATATTCGGCCATGGCTTCCGCCATCTCCACCGACGCGCCGTGCAGGTACAGGTAATCCTGATAGCGGTTGGCGGCGAACCAGTCCTGCAGAACGTCGGTGGCGTGCTGGCCCATGGTCACCACCTGCAGCCCGATCACGTCGCGCTCCGGTGCCGACACGTCGCGGAAGAAGTCGGCGATGCACTCCCCGTCCTCCTTGGCCTGACGCGGCAGGGTGAAGCGCGCCACCTCCGTCGTGCCGTCCTCGGCGAACAGGATCAGGTCGTTGTCTTCCGCCGCAGCCTTCCAGTAGCCGTAGACCGCCTGGGGCTGGAGGATGTTTTCCCTGGCGCAGGTGGCCAGCAGAGTGTCGAGGATGGGGCGCAGATCCTTCTTCGCCCATTCCTTGAACTCGTCCAGCGTGCGCCCGTCCTTCCGGTAGCCCCAGTGAAGCTGATAGACCATCCGCTCGTTGAGATAGGTGACGAGCGTCTTCAGCGGCACGTGCTCGATGACCTTCGGCCCCCAGAACGGCGGGGTGGGCACCGCAACACCCTCCCCAAGGCGGGTGCGGCGGGCGCGCACGGCCGCGCGGTCCACCGGGCCGGTCGCGGCCTCGGTCGGGCGTCCGATGGTGCGGCGGCGGTTGACGGCGCGGCCCTGGCGCTTGGTCTGGATGACGGCCAGATCGGTGTCGAAGCTGCCGCCCACCACCTTGTCCATCAGCGTCAGCCCGTCGAAGGCATCGCCGGCGTACGCCACCCGCCCGCAGCCGTAGGAGCGGACGCAATCCTCCTCCACATAGGCGCGCGTCAGGGCCGCCCCGCCGAGGAACACCGGGATTTCCAGCCCCTCGCGGGTCATCTCCTCCAGGTTCTCGCGCATGATGACGGTGGATTTGACCAGCAGGCCGGACATGCCGATGGCATCGGCCTTGTGCTCCTTGGCGGCCTGGATGATGGCGGTGACCGGCTGCTTGATGCCCAGATTGACCACCTTGTAGCCGTTGTTGGTCAGGATGATGTCCACGAGGTTCTTGCCGATGTCGTGGACGTCGCCCTTGACGGTCGCCAGGACCATGGTGCCCTTCTGCTGGCCGTCGGCCTTTTCCATGAAGGGTTCGAGATAGGCGACGGCGGCCTTCATGGTTTCGGCCGATTGCAGCACGAAGGGAAGCTGCATCTTGCCCGACCCGAACAGCTCGCCCACCACCTTCATGCCGTCCAGCAGATAGGTGTTGATGATCTCGATGGGCGGATACTTCTCCAGCGCGGTCTTCAGGTCGTCGTCCAGCCCGGTGCGGTCGCCGTCGATGATGCGCTGCTTCAGGCATTCCTCGATGGTGTCGGGGCGGGCCTTCTTCTTGGCGTCCGCCGCCTTGCGGCCCTCGAACAGGGCGATGAAGGCCTGGAGCGGATCATACCCTTCGGCGCGGCGGTCGAAGATCAGGTTTTCCGCCGTCCTGACCTCCTGCTCGGCGATCAGGTGCAGCGGCATGATCTTGGACACGTGCACGATGGCGCCGGTCATGCCGCGCTTGACCGCGTGGTCCAGGAACACCGAGTTCAGCACGTGCCGCGCCGCAGCGTTCAGCCCGAACGACACGTTCGACAGGCCAAGGATGATCTGGCAGTCGGGCATCGTCTTGGCAATGGCCTCGATGCCCTCCAGCGTCCAGATGGCGAGCTTGCGGTCGTCCTCGTTGCCGGTGGCGATGGTGAAGGTCAGCGGGTCGAACAGCAGGTCCGACGGCGCCAGCCCGAATTCGCCCACCGCCATGTCATAGAGGCGCTTGGCGATCTCCAGCTTGCGCTCGGGCGTCTTCGCCATCCCCTCTTCGTCGATGGTCAGCGCGATGACGGCGGCGCCGAACTTCTTGGCCAGCGCCAGACGCTTGCGCGCCGGCTCCTCCCCATCCTCGAAGTTGATGGAGTTGATGATGGCCTTGCCGCCGTAAAGGGCCAGCGCCGCTTCCAGCACCCCCAGTTCGGTGGAATCGATGACCAGCGGGGCGGTGACCGAGCCGACGAAGCGCTGCACCACCGCGTTCATTTCCGCCTTTTCGTCCCGCCCGACGAAGGCGGTGCAGACGTCCAGCGAGTGGCTGCCCTCCTTCACCTGCTCGCGGGCCATATCGACGCAGCCGTCCCAGTCGTGGGCGGCCTGAAGCTCGCGCCACTTCTTGGAGCCGTTGGCGTTGCAGCGCTCGCCGATGGCGAAGAAGGCGTTTTCCTGCCGCAAGGTCACCTGGGAATAGAGCGAGGCCACCGCGGGCACCCAGTGCACCGTACGGTTCTTGGGCGCCGGGCGGATCTGGCCCGCCGGGGCCAGACGGCGCAATGCGGCGTCGGCGGCGGCGATGTGGGGGATGTTGGTGCCGCAGCACCCGCCCACCAGATTGACGCCGTCGTCACGGACGAAGCGCTCGATCCAGGTGCCGAAATCCTCGCCGCGCAGGGGGTAGTGGGTCTTGCCGTCCACCAGTTCGGGCAGGCCGGCGTTGGGCTGCACCGACACCAGCCCCGGCCAGTTCTGGGTCAGCCAGCGCACATGCTCGCTCATCTCCAGCGGGCCGGTGGCGCAGTTCAGCCCCATCAGCGGCACGTCCAGCGCCTGGATGATGGTGGCGGCGGCGGCGATGTCGGTGCCCACCAGCAGCGTGCCGGTGGTTTCCACCGTCACCTGCACGAAGATGGCGGTGTCGGACCCGGCTTCGGCCCGGGCGCGCTTCACGCCGTTGACCGCGGCCTTGATCTGCAACGGATCCTGGCAAGTCTCGATCAGCACCGCGTCGGCGCCGCCGGCGATCAGGCCCGCGGCCTGGGCATAGAAGGAGTCCTCGGCCTTGGCGTAAGGGATATGGCCCAGGCTGGGCAGCTTGGTGCCCGGCCCCATGGACCCCAGCACGAAGCGCGGACGCCCGTCCTTGAAACTGTCGGCGGCCTCGCGGGCCAGTTCCACGGCGCGCTTGTTGATCTCGAACGCCTTGTCCTCCAGCCCGAATTCGCCCAGCGTGACGGGGGAGGCGCCGAAGGTGTCGGTTTCCACCATGTCCGCCCCGGCCTCGTAATAGCCGCGGTGGATTTCCCGCACGATGTCGGGACGGGACAGGGGCAGGATGTCGGTGCAGTTCTCGTGCCCCCAGAAATCCTTTTCCACATCCAGATCGAGCGCCTGAATCCGGCTGCCGAACCCGCCGTCGCACAGCAGAACGCGGTCGCGCAGGGTGTCGAGAATATGGGCCATGGGGAAACGTTACCTTTCAGCGGTCGCCGGGCCGCAAAGCCGGCCGGTAAGGGTGTGGTCAGAGGGGGTGGCCGTGACGGTTTTCCGGCCACCACGCGTCATCGCGGATCTGGTCCAGCGTGTAGGGGCAGGAGCCGGGCAGGGGGGCGGATGACAGGCTGTCGTCCGACAGAGCATCGTCGCGGCCATCCTGCCACGCATCGTCCAGAACGGTTTCCGGCCAGTGCTTCAGGCTGGGATGCCGTTCCAGCTTGCGCGCCAGATGGCGGCGGGCCTTGTCCACCGACGCCCGCCATTTCCGGCGGGGATAGGGATCGGGGGAATGCTCCAGCTTCAGCAGATGTTCGATCACCGTCGCCAGATGGCTTTGGATGGCATCGCGGATCTGATCGCCCATGCCGTCCAGTTCCTCCGCGATGTGCTCCCAGTCGATGGGCGCGTTGATCCGCTGCCGCGCCGCTTCCCGCAGCAGGCGGGCCTGCTCGCGGGTCCAGGCGTGGAAATCCCTGTCGTGGTCGAACCGGCTGTCCATGGCGTTGCCCCCGTGGGGTAAAGGCTCCGTCACCTTATCATGGGGGCCGTGTCAGGCCACCGCCGCTTTCGCCTTCACCCCCAGCATCCGGCAGATGGCGGTGGTCAGGTCCGAGCGGTTCAGGGTGTAGAAGTGGAAGGCGTCCACCCCTTCGGCCTGCAGCGCCTGGCACTGCTCGGCGGCGACGGTGGCGGCGACCAGTTGCCGGGTCTCGGGGTCGGAATCCAGCCCGTCGAAGGTCTCGGCCAGCTTGGCCGGCATGGTGGCGTTGCACTTGGCCGCGAATTCCACCGCGCGGGCGAAATTGGTGATGGGCAGGATGCCGGGCACGATGGGCGCCGTGATCCCCGCCGCCACGCAGCGGTCGCGGAAGCGCAGGTACTTGTCGTTGTCGAAGAAGAACTGGGTGATGCCGCGGGTGGCGCCGGCGTCCACCTTGCGCTTCAGGTTGTCCAGATCGAAAGCGGCCGAGGGGGCGTCGGGGTGGGCTTCGGGATAGGCCGCCACGGAAATCTCGAAATCGGCCACCGCCTTCAGCCCGGCCACCAGATCGGCGGCATAGGCGTAGCCGCCGGGGTGCGGCACATAGGCGCCGCCCAGACCGCCAGCCGCTTCCGGCGGGTCGCCGCGCAGCGCCACGATGTGGCGGATGCCGGCGTCCCAATAGGTGCGGGCGATGGCGTCGATCTCGTCGCGGGTGGCGCCGACGCAGGTCAGGTGGGCGGCGGCGGGAATGCCCGTTTCCGCCTGGATGCGGCAGACGGTGGCGTGGGTGCGTTCGCGGGTGGAGCCGCCCGCCCCGTACGTCACCGACACGAAGGCCGGGGCCAGCGGGGCCAGCCGCTGGATGGCCTGCCACAGGCTTTGCTCCATCTTCTCCGTCTTGGGCGGGAAGAACTCGAAGCTGACGGAAGGTGCGGTCGTCATGACGCGGCTCCGGTGACGGGGGAAGAGGGCGGGGCGGCGGTCCGTTCCGCCGCCCAGATGGATACGGTGAGCGGGTCGCCCGGCAGATGCACCGGGGCGGCCATGGTCAGCCCGGCCTGGCGGCACCACTGCGCCACCTCCGCATCGGCAAAACCCAGCCGGCGGTGAGCGTGGTCGGTGCGCAGGGATTCCAGTTCGTGCGGGGCGAAATCCACCATCAGCAACCGCCCGCCGGGCCGCAACGCGCGGGCGGCTTCGGCCACCACCCCGGCAGGGTCTTCAGCGAAGTGCAGCACCTGGTGGATCACCGCCGCGTCGAAGCTGGCGGCGGGGAAGGGCAATTGATAGATGTCGGCCTGACGCACATGGCACTGGCGCAGGCCCGCCGCCTCCAGCTTGGCCCGTGCGATCGCCAGCATTTCCCGCGACAGGTCAACCCCCACCGCGTGACGGCAGCGGGGGCCGAGGATTTCCAGCATCCGGCCGGTGCCGGTGCCGATGTCCAGCATGTCCTCGACCGATTCGGGGAACAGGGCGGCCAGCGCGCCTTCCACCTCGCGTTCGGGAACATGCAGGGCGCGGATCTCGTGCCAGCGTTCGGCGTTGTCGCTGAAATAGGCCAGTGCGGCGTCGGCCCGGCTGCGGCGGATGGTGTCCAGCCGTTCCAGATCCAGGGCCAGCGTGGCGTCGTCCTTGGGGATGGCGTCCACCAGCGTGTGGGCCAACGCCGTGGCCCGCCCCTTTTCCGACAGGCGGAAGAAGGCGAACGTCCCCTCCCGCGAGCGGTCCAGCAGGCCGCAGTCGCACAGCAGCTTCAGATGCCGCGACACCCGCGGCTGGCTCTGCCCCAAAATCTGGGTCAGGTCGCTGACGGTCAGCTCCGCCCGCGCGCACAGCGCCAGAAGCCGCAGCCGGGTCGGTTCCGCCGCCGCCTTCAGGATCTGGAGCAGGTCATCCATCGACCGTATCACGCCCGTACCGTCCGCCGTCTTGATGAGAATAGGGAGATGCCCCGTCGCCGAGGCTTAATAGAGATATAAAGATATCTTTATGCCTCGTAAACACCATTCTGCATAAGCCGGCGGTTGCCGTGAAAGGGGTATGGCGGCACCGTGAACACACCTGTTGGAAATAGAGCACCATGCCGGAATGGCAGGCTGGTCAAATGGCTATGCCTATGTTAGCTAGGATCGAGCCGCCAAAACCGAAAGTGAATCGGGCCTTTGTGCGGTGCCGCCCCAAAGTCTCCGCTGCCGGGATGATGAGAATCGCTCGCAGTTGAGCAGTTGACGCGACAAAAGACGAGTCCCCGCCTCCATGACCATGGCCAGCTTTACCCGTCCTTTCATCCGCGTCGCCGCTGCGGTGATGCTGTCCCTTTCCGCCGCCGGCTGCGCCAACACTCCCGATGGGCAGGACGGTGCGGGCATCAGCGACCCGATCGAGCCGGTGAACCGGATCATCTTCGGCTTCAACGATGCCGCCGACACCATCCTTCTCCGCCCTGCGGCGGAGGTGTATGTGGCCGTCGCCCCCGACCCCGTGCGCGAAGCCGTCCACAGCTTCATCCGCAATCTGGTGTCGCCGCTGGTGATCGCCAACAACCTGCTTCAGGGTGATCTGGAGGGCGCGCAGGTGGCCACCGGCCGCATGCTGACCAACACCATCCTGGGCGTGGGCGGTCTGTTCGACGTGGCGTCCGTCGCCGGGATGAAGGACGAGGAAGAGGATTTCGGCCAGACCCTGGGCGTGTGGGGCCTGGGCAGCGGCCCGTACGTGGTGTTGCCGCTCTTCGGTCCGTCCAGCGTGCGCGACGCCACCGGACTGGCGGTGGATACCGTTGCCGATCCCCTGCGCGTGTGGGCCTATGCCAACGACTCCAAGAACGTCCTCTATGTCCGCACCGGCGTGTCGGCCATCGACCGGCGTTCGCAGGTGCTCAAGCAGGTGGACGATCTGAAGCGCAATTCTCTGGACTACTACGCCGCCGTGCGCAGCCTGTACGCCCAGCAGCGCCGCGCGCAGATCAACGACAACAAGACCGATGCAGCGCCGGAATTCCCGGTCTTCGGCAACTGACGCCGGCCTCTTGCGGCTGGTCCCGTCGGGGCCGTGCGGCGGAATTGCGGACGCTGGACCGCGATTCCGCCGGTTGACAGGGACACCGATTCAACCATCTTCAGAGCTACGATGCTGACCCGCCGCCACCTCCTCATTAGCTCGGCCATGCTCGCGATTGGCAGCATGGTTCCGGGTGCCGTGTTCGCCCAGTCCACCGATCCGGGCGCCAGCGCCTTCATCCAGAAGCTGGGTGACCAGACCATCGCCACCTTCGCCGACAAATCGCTGTCGCGCGAGCAGGCGGTGGAGCGGTTCCGCGCGCTGCTGCACACCGGCTTCGATGTTCCCTACATCGGGCGCTGGGTGCTGGGGCGCTACTGGAATCAGGCGAGCCCCGCCGAGCAGGCCGAGTATCAGAAGCTGTTCGAGCGTCTGATCGTCGATACCTATGCCAACCGGTTCGTCGATTACTCCGGCCAGACCTTCAAGATCGCCGGCACCCGGCCGGAGGCCGGCGACGACACGACCGTCACCACCCAGATCATCCGCCCCGACGGCCCGCCCATCAACGCCGACTGGCGTGTGCGCAAGGCCGGCAGCGGCTATAAGATCATCGACGTGGCGGTCGAAGGGGTCAGCATGGGGCTGACCCAGCGCCAGGAATTCGCTTCCGTCATCCAGGGCGGCGGCGGACAGGTGGCGGCGCTGATCCAGGCTCTGCGCCAGAAGGTGGGCCGCTCCTAAGGTTTTCCCGGACCCGTCCGGCGGATGACGAAGCCCTCTCGCACGCCATGCGAGGGGGCTTTTTCGTTTGAGCGAATGAGGGTGAGCAGGGTGGCGCGCCTGCGCCTCCGCGGCGAGCAAGGGGAGGGGTGGCGCCAGCCCCAAAACGCGAAAAAAGCCTTGTCCGGCAGGACAAAGCTTCCATCGCAAATCACCAATCTCTTTTAGAGAGATGGTGGAGCCGAGGAGGATCGAACTCCTGACCTCCGCAATGCCATTGCGGCGCTCTCCCAGCTGAGCTACGGCCCCACAAAGTGGTGCGCTTGGAGGGACTCGAACCCCCACGGCCTTTCAGCCACTAGGACCTGAACCTAGCGCGTCTACCAATTCCGCCACAAGCGCGTTTTACTGAACTCCGTCGCCGTTTTGCTTCCGCGTTGTCCGCTTTCGCTTCGCCGTCGGCGTCGTTCGGTGAGCGGGTTTATAGGGGGATCGCGCCGGGTGCGCAAGCAAAAAAATGACGGTGGCTGAGAAAAATTTCCGGGAGCAAATTCAGGGGGATACGGACTGTTTAGGACCGTATCCCGCTTTCACGGCCCATGGTTCGATGGACGGATCAGGCGTGCCCGGCCTCTTGCGAGAGCATGGACAGGCTGACACCCAGCAGACCGATGGCGCGCTCCCATTTGCCCTCCAGATCGTCGTCGAACAGGATGCCGGTGTCGCAGGGCGCGTTCAGCCAGCCGTTCGCCTGGATCTCGGAATCGAGCTGGCCCGGCCCCCAGCCGGCATAGCCCAGCAGCAGCAGGCTCTGCTTCGGCCCGCGCTCCTCGCCCATGGCGCGCAGGATGTCGATGGTGGCGGTCAGCGCGATGTCCTCGTTCACCACCAGCGTGCCGTCGCGCACGTAATCGGCGGTGTGCAGCACGAAGCCGCGGCCGGATTCCACCGGCCCGCCGTAATGCACCGGCGTGCGGCCCACCGCGGGCGTGGGGGCCGGCAGTTCAAGCTGTTCCGACAGATCGCGGAAGGTGATGGAGCCGAACAGCTTGTTGATGACAAGCCCCATGGCGCCATCCTCGTTGTGGGCGCATATATAGACGACCGAACGCTGGAAACGCGGATCGAGCATTCCCGGCATGGCGATCAGGAATTGGCCCGTCAGGAAGGCTGGCGACTTGGTGGAGCGTGGCATCCGGTTTATCCTTATGGTCAAACGTCCGGGGATGGCCGGTGCGCCGGCCCCACCCCCTTGGGCTTGATGGTTCCCGAAACTGTGGCGGCCCCTGCGGGGGTCTGCGCGGATTATAGCGGCGATAGGGTGTCTTTCGTGAAGCTTCTGGAAACAGCCGTCCCGGCGAAACGCTCCATCCGCACCCTCCTGCCGGCGTTGCTCCTCCTCATATGGGGTGGCACGGCCCTGGCTGCCTCATCTCCCTGGGCACGGGACGGGGCGGTGGAGGCGCGTCTGGTGTCGGCGGTTGACGGCGCCGGTGATCTTACCACCATTCCGGCTGCGTTGGAGGTTCGTCTTGACCGCGGGTGGAAAACCTATTGGCGCTCTCCTGGCGATGCCGGGCTGCCGCCGCGGCTGGACTGGGCGGGGTCGGTCAACCTGCGCGGCGCAACGCTCGACTATCCCACCCCGCACCGCATCACCACGCTGGGCATCGAAACCGTGGGGTACGAGGGGGATGTGACCTTCCCCATCCGCCTGACCCCGGCGGCACCGGGGCAGCCCGTGGGGCTGTCGGTGGCCGCCGACCTGCTGGTCTGTTCCGAGTTGTGCGTCCCCCAGCGCCTGGTGCTGAGGCTGGATCTTCCCGCCGGCCCGGCCACGCCGGGGCCGGAGGCCAACGACGTGGCCCGCGCCGTGGCCTCGGTGCCCGGCAGCGGGGCCGCCGCCGGGCTGGAGCTGCGCAGCACCGGCTTCGACGGAACGGCGCTGGTGGTGACGGTGGCGGGGCGCGAGCCGATGGTGTCCCCCGACGTCTTCGTGGAAACCGATCCGCCCCTGGCTCTGAAGGCGCCGCAGCGGCGCTTTGCCGAGGATGACCGGCTCGTCACCTTGCGCCTGGACCCGGCGGAGGGGGAAACCCTGGCCGGCCTGACGGGGCGCACGGTGACGCTGACGGTGGTGGACGGTGAACGGGCCATGACCGTGCCGGCCACGGTGGCGGCGCTGGCGGCACCCCCCTCCCTGTCCGGCGGGACGGCGGGGGCGGGGCTGTGGGCCATGCTGGGGGTGGCGCTGCTGGGCGGGCTGATCCTCAACCTGATGCCCTGCGTGCTGCCGGTCTTGTCGCTGAAGCTGCTGTCGGTGGTCAGCCACGGCGGGCAGGACCGTGCACGGGTGCGGGCCGGATTCCTGGCGTCCGCCGCGGGGGTGATCTTCTCCTTCCTCGTGCTGGCCGCGGCCATGGCGGGGCTGAAGGCCGCCGGCGCCGCCGTGGGCTGGGGCATCCAGTTCCAGGAGCCGCTGTTCCTGGTGTTCATGGTGGTGCTGGTGACCCTGTTCGCCGCCAACCTGTGGGGGCTGTTCGAGGTGCCCCTGCCGCGGTTCCTGGCCGATTCCGCCACGTCCTCGTCGGGCGGGGCCTTTGCCACCGGGGCCTTCGCCACGCTGCTGGCGACGCCGTGCTCGGCACCGTTCCTGGGCACGGCGGTGGGCTTCGCCCTGGCCCATGGGCCGATGGAGATCGGGCTGGTGTTCCTGGCGCTGGGGGTGGGCATGGCGGCCCCCTATCTGCTGGTGGCGGCGGTGCCGGGGCTGGCCCGCGCGCTGCCCCGCCCGGGGCGGTGGATGATCGGGCTGCGCCGCATCCTGGGTGCGGCCCTGGCTCTGACCGGGGTGTGGCTTTTGTCGGTGCTGTCGGTGTCGGCGGGGGCCACGGCGGCGGGTCTGGTGGCCGTGCTGATGGCGGCGGTGGTCGGCGCCCTGTGGCTGGGCCGGCGCATCGCCGCGGCCCCCGGCTGGGCCGGCGGAACCCTGGCCGCGGCTCTGGCCGCCGCGGCCTTCGCCGTGCCGGCGCAGGTGGGCAGCGGGGCCGGGGCCTCTCCGGTGCGGGACGAGCCGTCCCACGCCGCGGTGCCGTGGGTGCCGTTCGACGAGGCGGCCATCGCCGCTGCCGTCGCCGGTGGGCGCACGGTGTTCGTGGACGTCACCGCCGACTGGTGCATCACCTGCCAGGCCAACAAGAAGCTGGTCATCAACCGCGGTACGGTGGCCCAGCGGCTGGGCGAGGCGGCGGCGGTGATCCCCATGCGCGCCGACTGGACCCGCCCGGACGAGCGGATCAGCCGCTTCCTGGCCCGCTATGGCCGCTATGGCATCCCGTTCAACATCGTCTACGGCCCCGCTGCGCCGGAAGGGGTGGTCCTGCCCGAATTGCTGAGTGAATCCGCGGTACTGGCGGCGCTGGAGCAGGCGAAGACAAAGTGAAACAGTAGGACATCTTGCCCATGGCTGGGAAGCGGAGTAGAAGGAACCCACACGCCGCTTCCACCCGGACCGCAAGAAGACCGGACGACGACCATGAGGGGGCGGCAGCAACAGGGGAAGGGCCGAATCATGACCATCACCGTCGGTGATCCGATTCCGAACGTGGCGCTGAAGCATCTGACCGACAATGGCATGCAGGAGGTCGCCACCGGCGACCTGTTCGCCGGCAAGACGGTGGTGCTGTTCTCCGTTCCGGGGGCTTTCACCCCCACCTGTTCCGCCAAGCACCTGCCCGGTTTCGTGCAGAAGGCCGAGGCGCTGAAGGCCAAGGGCGTGGACGAGATCGTCTGCCTGGCGGTCAACGATCCCTTCGTCATGCGCGCCTGGGGCGACAAGCACGAGGCGGCGGGCAAGGTGTTCCTGCTGCCCGACGGCAACGCCGCCTTCACCGGCGCCCTGGGGCTGACCATGGACGGTTCGGCTTATGGTCTGGGCACCCGCGGTCAGCGTTTCGCCCTGGTTGCCAAGAACGGGACGGTGACGCATCTGGCGGTGGAAAAACCCGGCCAGTTCGAGGTGTCGTCGGCGGAAGCGATCCTGGACGTTCTGTAACCCGTCCGTATCTTTGGGCGTATCGTGCGGGATTCCTGCAATGGAATCCTGCATGCTCTAAGGATCCGGTGCCGGGGGGCGGGGGAAACAGTGGGTTAGGCCAAATGGCCGAGGTTCAGTTTCGGCATCGAACCTTCGCGTTAATGTTCCTCGTCCCCGATTTGCGGTACCCTGATCCCAATCAAGACACATGGGCCCAATCAAGACACATGGGGAGGCGATGATGCCGGTGTGGCGCCGTTACCTCGTGCGGGAACCGTCGGGTCATCTGACCGAACTGTCCAGCCGTCTGTTCGACCGTGCGGAAGACCGTGTGGCACCCCTGCCGGATTTCGCCGGGCAATGCGTCGATGTTGTGTCGGCGGTTCTGGTGGGGGAGCAGGGGGAGAATCCGACCCTGGCCGAAATGTCCTTCACCAAGCTCTATTTCGACGCGGTGGGCTTCGTTGACCGCGGCAAGCGCGACCGCATGATCCGGCTGATGCTGGAAAGCTGCGAGGACCGCCGGTGCCGTGCCGCCGCTGCCGGCCCGTCCGGGTGTGACGAGGCAGCCCGCCGCGCCGGCCGTGCCCGCGCCCGGCTGGCCAGTGAATTCGGCTGGCAGCCCAAACCGGCGGAGGTGACGGAGGTTCTGCACCGTCTGGACCTGCCGCAGTCCTCGCGCATTTCCTTTAGCGTCCCGGTCCCGGCGGCCATGATATCAGCAGGGGGGATATCAGCAGGGGGGATATCAGCAGGGGGGGCCGCAGGCGGACGGGGGCGCCTGCATTGACCCTTCGGGGTGCGGCACAACCCTTTCGTGCGGTCTTGGTAACCCGGCGGTTGCTCCCCATATCTTTCCCGTTCAAGGAAGAGGGGGACGCGGTGCACGGAAAGGAACCGCCGCCCGGCGGTGTCATGCCATCCTTCGCCCGGCTGCGGCAGGGGATGCTGATCGGCGTGGGCTGCACGATCATTCTGATGGGCCTGTTGCTGGCGCCCTTGCCGGGGCCGGGCGGCCTGCCGGTGGCGCTGGTGGGCGGGGCCATTCTTCTGCGCAATTCGGCGGCGGCCCGCCGCCTGTTCGTCCGCACCAAGCGGCGCTATCCGCGCATGCTGGCGCCGGTGGAGAAGGTGCGCCTCTACCTGCGCCAGCGGCGGCGCCGGTAAGCGGCGGGCCTGCCGTCCGCTTTCTCCCCTGGACAGACAGGGAAACGCCCGTCCATCCTTGGGGCCCGTCCGCGTGCGTGCGGACGGCCAGAGAGAAGGAGACGACGGGTGAAGACGGGCAACGCCATTCTGTCGGGGTATGGAACGACGATTTTCGAGGTGATGTCGCGTCTGGCCGACGAGCACGGCGCCATCAATCTGGGCCAGGGGTTCCCCGACACCCGCGGCCCCGCCGATGTGCTGGACGTGGCGTCCCGCGCGCTGCTGGACGGCTGGAACCAGTACCCGTCCATGCTGGGCACCCCCGACCTGCGTCAGGCGCTGGCCGCCCACGCCGCCCGTTTCTACGGCCTGACCGTCGATTGGAAGACGGAGGTGCTGGTCACGTCGGGCGCCACCGAGGCGCTGACCGCCAGCCTGCTGGGCCTGATCGAGCCGGGGGACGAGGTGGTGCTGTTCCAGCCCATGTACGACAGCTACCTGCCCATCATCCGGCTGGCCGGTGGCATCCCCCGGTTCGTGACGCTGAAGGCGCCGGACTGGGGCTTTACCCGCGAAGACCTGGAAGCGGCCTTTACGCCCAAGACCAAGCTGATCGTCCTCAACGACCCGCTGAACCCGGCGGCCAAGGTCTACAGCCGGGACGAACTGGGCCTGATCACCGAATTCGTCCAGCGCTTCGACGCCTATGCCGTGTGCGACGAGGTGTACGAGCATCTGGTGTTCGACGGGCGGCGCCACATCCCGCTGATGACCCTGCCGGGCATGCGGGACCGCTGCCTGAAGATAGGATCGGCGGGCAAGACCTTTTCCCTGACCGGGTGGAAGGTGGGCTATATCACCGGCGCCCCCCATCTGCTCCAGCCGGTGGCCAAGGCGCACCAGTTCCTGACCTTCACCACGCCGCCGAACCTGCAGACCGCCGTCGCCTATGGCCTGGGCAAGGAGGACGGCTATTTCACCGGTCTGGCCGCCGAGATGCAGGGCAAGCGCGACCGGCTGGCGGCGGGATTGTCGGCGGCGGGGCTGGACGTTCTACCGTCGGCGGGTACTTATTTCATCGTGGCCCGCATCGGCGCCGCGGCGGCGGCCAACGCCGGATTCGCCGGGGATGAGATCGACGACCAGGACTTCTGCCGCTGGCTGACGGCCGAAGCCGGGGTGACCGCCATTCCGGTCAGCGCCTTCTACGTGCAGGACGCCCCGAAGGATTGCATCCGCTTCTGTTTCAGCAAGCGTGATGAGATTTTGGACGAGGCGGCGGCCCGGCTGAAGCGGCGTTTTTCCATCTGAAGTGTATAGAACTTTCATCGGATGCCGAAAACGCGCAAAGATCGTATAGACTTCAAAGGAGAAAGAGCGGGCGGCGGCGGATCGGACCACGGGAATGCAGCCGGACCACAGGCCAAGGATGGTCGGTGTCATGAAATGGGCAGGACTGCGCGAAGGGTTGGTCTTGATCGCCGCCGCTATCATTGCAGCGGTCTGGATCTATTCCGTCCGTTTCAGTGACCGAATTCACGACCGCCAATACAAAGAAACCCTGGCCAATGCCGAAAATGTCGTCAAGAGCTTTGAAAATAACGCCGCCGGTACGCTGAACGAGGTCGGGACAACGCTGAATGTTCTGGCGCTCAGCATCGTCGATGCCCGCTATCCGGCCATGGCCGATATCGTGTCGCGCGGCTATTACAACCGGGCGCTGATCCGCGGCTTTGCCGTGGTGGCGCCGTCGGGGTTCGTGACGTACCAGTCCACCCCCGGCCTGCTGCCCGAGCATGCGGGGGATCTGCCCGCCGTCGCCATCCATTACCAATCCCCGGTCACCGGCCTTTACATCGGCATTCCCGAACGCTCCGGTGTGGACGGGCCGTGGAGCATGGCCATCAGCCGGCCCCTGCATCTGGTGGACGGGGCGCCGGGGGGGGTGCTGGTGGCGGTGGTTGACCCGCTTTATTTCGTGTCCTTCTACCCGTCCGTCTCCATCGGGGCGCGGGGGAACGTGGCGCTGGTGGGGATGGACGGGGTGGTCCGCCTGCGCCGCAGCCGGGCCGGGGTGGACGAGGCCGCGGCCTCGTTTCCCAATGCACTGCTGCTCCAGCATGCCCGCCTGTCGCCCGAGGGCGTCTTTCCGGTTCCGGGGAAGGGCGGGGTGTCGGGCAGCACCGTCACCTACCGCCGGGTGGCCGGCTATCCGCTGGTGGTGACGGTCAGCGTGGCGCAGGCGGATGTGGACGCGGCGGTGCACGGCATCATCCGCATGCTGTTCGCCGGGGCGGTGGCGTTCAGCCTTGCGGTGTTTCTCGGCACGGCCTTTCTCATCACCCAATGGCGGGTGTCGGACCGGCTGCGGCTGGCGCTGAAGGTCAACCGCGACTTCCTGGCCCGCGTCAGCCACGAGTTGCGCACGCCGCTGAACGCCATCATCGGCTTTTCCGAGATGATCAGGGATCAGGTGCTGGGCACCGGCCCGGCGGCGTCGGAGCGCTATCTGGAATACGCCCGCGACATCCACGCCTCGGGCCAGGAACTGTTGGGGCTGGTGAACGATATCCTGGACCTGTCGGGGCTGCAGGCCGGGCGCACGGTGCTGAAGCGGGAACCGGTGGATGTGGACGCCACCATCGAATGGGCGTTGCGGGTCATGGCCCCCCAGGCCGACCGCAAGGACATCGTGTTGGAAAAGAACATCCTGCCCGGTGTGGGCACGGTGATGGCGGATGTCCGCGCGCTGCGGCAGATGCTGCTGAACCTGCTGTCGAACGCGGTGAAGTTCACGCCCAGGGGCGGGCGCATCATGGTGATCGCCCTGGCCGGGCGGGGGCGGCGGGGCTGCATGCTGCGGGTGTGCGACACCGGCATCGGCATGACGCCGGAACAGGTGGAGCAGGCGGCCATCCCCTTCGGCCAGGATTCGGCCCTGGCGGCGCGGGACGGGCAGGGCCACGGGCTGGGGCTGTCCATCGTCAAGGCGCTGATCGAGGCCCAGGGCGGGCGCCTGCGCATCGACAGCCAGCCGGGGCAGGGCAGTCAGGTCACCCTCGAGTTCGCCGCCTGACGGCGGGGCTCTTTCCGAAACAAAAACAACCCCATGGCGCTGGGGTGGCTGCTTGGGCATACTCCGCCGGTCCGTCAGCCCCGAAGACACGGAGTCCTTCCCGTCATGCAACGTGCTTTGGCGTGCACCCTCGGCGTCTTCGCCGTCTGGTCGGCTGTCCTTGCCCAGCCGGCCGCCGCCGCCGATCCCGCACCCGCCGATTCCGCCCCCCTGGCGGTGGGCGAGGTGGAGGTGGTGGCCGAACGGGACGTGCCCCAGGTCTGCGTCACCTTCAACGCGCGGGTCGAGCGGGCGGGTACCCCCGACCTGCGCCCCTGGCTGAGCGTCACGCCGGAGGTCAAGGGCACGCTGGCCGCCCGCGACCGCTCCGTCTGTCTGGACGGGCTGCAGCACGGGCAGAGCTATCAGGTGACGGTGGCCGCCGGCCTGCCCGCCGCCGACGGCCGTACCCTGGCCGAAGGGGTATCGCGCACGGTGGAGGTGCCGAACCGCCGCTCCGCCCTGGCGTTCCGCGGCGCCGGCTACATCCTGCCCCGCCTGGGGATGGAGGGGCTGCCGCTGCGCACCATCAACGTGGCGCGGGTGCGCCTGCAGATCCTGCGGCTGCCCGACCCGGCCATCGTCGAACAGATCCATCAGGGCCGCATCAACCAGGAACTGACCGACAACGACGTCGGCGCCATCGTCGCCAAGGCGGGGCAGGAGGTGTGGAAGGGCGAGATGGCCGTGCCCGGCGCCCGCAACGCCGTGCTCATCACCCCGTTCCCGGTGGATGCGGTGGTGGGCCGGCTGGACCCCGGCGTCTATGTGGCCGTGGCGTCCGCCGACGAGGTGCCGGAAAAGGATTGGGCATCGCGCGCCACCCAATGGTTCCTGGTGACCGATCTGGGGCTGACCGCCGTGCGCGGCGACGACGGGCTGCTGGTCTATGCCCGCTCCGTCGCCACCGCCCGCCCGCAAGAGGGGGTGGAGTTGCGCCTGCTGGCCCGCGACCACAGCGACAGGGCCACGGTGACCACCGGCCCCGACGGCATCGCCCGCGTGCCCGCCGACGCCCTGGCGGGCGACAGGCCGGCCCAGGTGCTGCTGGCCCGCCGCGGCGGCGATCTGGCCATGATGGATCTGAACGGGCCGGGGGACGGGCGCCCGCCCAAGGCGGCCGGGGCGCTGGAGCCGCCCAAGGCGCTCGATGCCTGGATCTCCCCCAGCCGTGGGCTGTACCGGCCCGGCGAGCCGGCGGTGCTGACGGTGCTGGTGCGCGACGGCGATGCCAACGCGGTCACGGGCCGCGCGCTGGCGGTGTCGCTGCGCCGCCCCGACGGGGTGGAGGTGGACCGCAGGACGGTGATGGATGCCGGTGCCGGCGGGGCGGCGGTGTCCTTCCCCATCGCCCCCAACGCCATGACCGGCCAATGGACGGCCACGGTTCATGACGGGGACGGCGGGCAAGCCATCGGCTCCGCCCGGTTCCAGGTGGAGGATGTGGTTCCTCCCCGCCTGACGCTGGGCCTTGCCGCCGACCGTCCGGCGCTGGAAGGGACGGAGCCGGTGGCGGTGACGCTGGACGTGCGCGACCTCTACGGCGCTCCGGCGGCGGGCCTGCCGGGGGAGGCCAGCCTGACCCTGCGCCCGGCGGAAAGCCCGGCACCGGGCCTGTCCGGCTATCGCTTCGGGCCGGTGGAAAAGGAATTCCCGCCACAGAAACAGGATCTTCCCGGCTTCACCACCGGGCCGGACGGCCAGGCGCACATCGCCGTGGCTCTGCCCCGCCGCCCCGACACCACCCGTCCGCTGGAAGCGGTGCTGCGCGCCACCGTCACCGACATCGGCGGACGCCCGCTGACCCGCGAGATGGTGTTGCCGGTCAACCACCAGCCCTTCGCCATCGGCATCCGCCCCCGTTTCGACGGCCAGGGCGTGCCCGAGGGCGCGTCCGCCGCGTTCGAGGTGGTGGTGGTGGGCCGCGACGGCACCCCGGTGGACAAGCCCGACCTGTCCTTCGACCTGTTCGAGGAAACCCAGGATTACCGCTGGGTGGAAACCAACGGGCGCTGGGATTACGAGACGACGACCAAGGACACCCGCGTCACCGGCGGCACCCTGTCGGCCGCCGCGTCCGCCCCGGCGGTGGTGGAGGAGCCGGTGCAGGCCGGCCATTACCGGCTGGAGGTGTTCGACCCCCAGACCGGCGTCGCCTCCAGCGTGCGTTTCGGTGCGGGGTGGTGGAGTGCGGCCCCCGCCGCCGCCCGCCCCGACAAGGTGGACGTGACGGTGATGACCGCCGCCTACAAGGGCGGCGACACCGCCCGCGTCCACATCCGCCCGCCGTACCGCAGCGAGGTGCTGGTCACCGTCGCCGACCGTTCCGTGCGCATGGCGCTGACCCGCACCATCGGGCCGGAGGGGGCATTTCTTGACATCCCCGTCGATCCGGCGTGGACGGCGGGCGCCTATGTGCTGGCCACCGCCTTTCCCGTGCCCGAAGCGGGGCAGAAGGGGGCGCTGCGCCGTGCCGTCGGCCTGTCGTGGCTGGGGCTGGACCCGGCGCCGCGGCGGCTGGACGTGGCCCTGTCGGCCCCGGCTGCGGCGGAGCCGCGGCGGACGCTGCCCGTCACCCTGACCGTCCGCGGGGCGGCGGCGGGCAAGCCGGCCTTTGCCGTGGTGGCCGCGGTGGACGACAGAATGCTGGCCCTGGCGCCCCAGGCCGACCCGGTGCCGGTGCTGGACCCGGTGGCCTATTTCCTCGGCCGCCGCGGGCTGGCGGTGGAGATGCGCGACGTCTATGGCCGGCTGCTGGATACCGACCCGGCGCCGGCCCCGGCCATCACCCTGCGCCGGGTGCGCCCCGGCGCCGCCGTGCCGCCGCGCAACCGTCAGGTGGTGTCGCTGTTCTCCGGCGTGTTGCCGGTGGGGGCCGATGGAACGGTGGCCGTGCCGCTGGAGCTTCCCGATTTCCACGGGCGGCTGCGGGTGATGGCGGCGGCGTGGAGTGCGGACAAGCTGGGCCGCGCCGATGCCACCGTCACCGTGGGTGAACGGGTGCTCGCGGGTCTGGCCCTGCCGCCCGCCCTGGCGCCGGGGGATGCGGTCCACGCTCCCCTGACCATCGAGGGGCCGGAGGGCGCCTACACCGCCCGCCTGTCCGCCACGGGCGCCGTCACGGTGGCGGAGGACGCGGAGCAGGCGGTCGCCATCCCAGCCGGACGCCGCGCCACCCTGTCCGGCACGCTGAAGGCCGACGGGGCCGGGGCGGGCACCGTGCGCCTGTCGCTGGCCGGGCCGGACGGGCTGTCGCTGGAGCAGGAATGGCCGGTGCGGGTCCATGGCACCAGCGGAATGCCGCCGCGGCGGCAGGTCTTCTCCCTGGCCGAGGGGCCGCGCACGCTGGGTGCCGATCTGGCCGCCGGGCTGGTGCCGGGCACGGTGACGGCGGTGCTGGCGGCGGGGCCGCTGGCCGACCTTGACCTGCCCTCCCTGGCGCTGGGCCTCGACCGTCCGCTGGCCGGCGGGGCGGAGGCGCTGGGCAGCCGCATCCTGTCGCTGATCGCGCTGGCCGGCGGCGACGCGCCGCTGGTGCCCTTTGCGGTGGAACCGGCGAAGCAGCGGGTGCCGCTGCTGCTGGGCCGGCTGCTGGCGATGCAGCGGGCCGACGGCGCCTTTTCGCCCTGGAACGCCCAGGGCGATCCCGACCCGTGGCTCAGCGCCTTTGTCATGGATGTGCTGGGGCGGGTGCGGGATGCCGGCCATGACGTGCCCGAGCCGGCCTACCGCCGCGGCATGGACTGGCTGCGCCAGCAGACCGAAAGCGCTTGGACCGAGGAGGAGCAGCTTCCCGCCCGCGCCTACATCGGGTACGTGCTGGCCCGCGCCAAGCAGGCCGACGCCGGCGCCGTGCGCTTCTTCCATGAGAGCTGGTGGAAGAGCCTGCCCACCGATCTGGCGCGCGCCCATGTGGCCGCAGCCCTGGTGCTGGCGGGGGAGACCAAGGCGGGGGCGGAGGCGTTCACCGGCCTGTCCAGCGCCCGCATGGTGTCGGCGGCCTTGCGAGACCATGGCTCCGCCCTGCGTGACGAGGCGGCGGTGCTGGCGCTGATGCAGGAAAGCGGTGTGGTGGACAAGGGCCGGCTGGGCGAGGCCGTCACCCGTCTGGGCCGCACCGTGGCCGCGGTACCCCGCACGGGGGTGCAGGAACAGGCGTGGGTGGCCCTGGCCGCCCGCGGGGCCGGGCGCGGCGATGCGCCGAAACTCACCATCGACGGCCAGCCCTTCGATTCCGCCAGGGGCGTGGTGCGCCGCATCGATCTTCTGGCCGCCCCGGTGGTGCTGGCGGGCGAGGGGCGGGTGGCCGTGGCGGTGACCGGCGTTCCCGCCGCACCGCTGCCGGCGGAAGAAAACGGCCTGCGCCTGACCCGCAGCCTCTACACCATGGACGGCAAGCCGGTCACCGCCGGCACCCTGCGCCACAACGAGCTGGTGGTGGTGATCCTGGCGGGCGAGAGTCTGGAGCCGGCGGAGCGCACGCTGGCGGTGGCCGACCCGCTGCCCGCCGGTCTGGTGATCGAGAACGTGCGGGTGGGCGACAGCGGGTCGCTGGGGAATCTGGCGTGGCTGGATGCCCTGTCGCCGGTGCATCTGGTGGAATACCGCGACGACCGTTTCGCCGGGGTGGTGCCGGTGAGCCGCGACAAGCCGGGGTTCCGTCTGGCCTATCTGGCCCGCGCGGTGTTGCCGGGCGATTTCGTCCAGCCGGGTGCCGTGGCCGAGGATCTGGAACGCCCCGGCACCACCGCCCGCACCGCTGGCGGGCGGCTGACGGTGGGCGGCGAGCCCTGACGGGGAAGGGGCACCGTCACCCCAGCATTACCCCAACACCACAGCGTCCCCCGACCCCAGCCGCAGCCGCGCCACCAGACGCGGGGCGGCGGGGGCGGGGTCCACACGCACGGGGCCGCCGGGGCGGGCCTCCGCCACGTCCAGTTGGGTCAGCGCCGCCGCCACCAGGGCGGGGTCGGGATGGTGAAGGGTCAGCCCTTCCAGCCGCACGCAGAAATCGGCCATGGATTCCGCCGGGTGGGGCCGGTCCGCCGGCCATTGGATCAGCGTCGGCACCACCCCGTCCGCCGGCAGCGAACCGTCGGGCGGCACCGTGATGAGCCATTCCAGGGTTCCGCGCCCGACCCGTTCCGGCGCGCCCAGCGGCACCGGGGACCGGGCGGCCACCGCACCGATAGCGTCGGTGCGCGCCACCCAGGTGGCCAGCCGCGGCCCGTCCCGGCGCAGGCCCGCCAGAAAGGCGGGATCGTCCAGCGCGAACCAGCGCGGACGGCGCGGGGGATCGGGCACCGCCGGGTCGGGGGCGATGACCTCCAGAAACAGGCCGTCGCCCAGCCGCAGCAGATGATTATGGGTGCCCATGACCGGGTGCGCCCCGCCGGCCGGCGGGGTGATTCCCTTCAGCCGTGCAGCCACCCATTCCACCCCGTCGCGCACGGTGGCGGCGGCGACGGTGATGTGGTCCAGCCGGGACAGCGGGGGGATGGTCATCCGTGGCGCGACGGCCCGTGGTGGGCGGGGGTGTCGTGCGGCTCGCCCCGTCGCCGGGACAGCAGCGTCATGACCCCCACCACAGCGGCGAAGAACGCCGTCATGGCCAGATAGAACGTTCCGGTCAGACCCACGGTCATGGTCCCGATCAGAACCATGACGAGAATCCAGATTCCCAGTGTCACGATGATGCGTGCCGACATCGTTTGCCTCAAACCCTTCGAGTGTGACTCCGGTACGCGTTTCTTCGTTGTTTCCTTCCACCCTGCCACAAGCACCTGAAACTTCCCTGCGCGGCACGCTGTCACACTCCGTTCGCGGGATGCCGACAAAACACTTGACGCTTGGGTGAAGCCAACTTACCTTTACGTAAACGTAAGGCATGCGCCGGCATGCCGCACCACATACAATAAATAAGGCATGGCCCATGCATGGGGCCGGCCCCCAGGGTGGAAGGAAACGCGGATCATGTCCTGTCGGCGCGCTGGCACGGCGGAAGGCGGGGAGGGGGTGGACGGTGCCGACCGTTCCATTTCATCCACTTACGCCATCGGCCAGTTGGCGGCGGAATTCGGGCTGACGCTGCGCACCATCCGCCATTACGAGGAGGAGGGGCTGCTGGCCCCGTCCCGCGACGGGCAGACGCGCGTGTACACCCACCGCGACCGGGCGCGGCTCGCGTTGATTTGCCGCGGCAAGCGTCTGGGCTTCAGCCTCGCGGAGATCAAGGACTTCCTCAACCTCTATGAACTGGGCGACGGGCAGGTGGAGCAGATGCGCTACACCCAATCCATCGCCCGCCGCCGAATCGACGCGCTGGAGCGCCAGCTTGCCGACGTGCAGCAAACGCTGGCCGAACTGCGCGATCTGGACACCGCCATCGACCGTCACCTGAACCGCTGCGGTGCTGCCGCCGTGGCCGCATGGGAGGAAAAAAACCAATGAAACCCGTCGTCATCGCGGGCTACGCCCGTTCGCCCTTCGCCTTCGCCACCAAGGGGGAGCTTGCCAAGGTCCGCCCCGACGATCTGCTGGCCGCCGTGGTCGCCGATCTGGTGAAGCGCACGGGTGTCAACGCCGATGATATCGAGGATCTGATCGTCGGCTGCGCCTTCCCCGAAGGCGAGCAGGGTATGAACGTCGCCCGCACCGTGTCGTTCCTGGCCAAGCTGCCGCTGACCGTTGCGGCCACCACGGTCAACCGCTATTGCGGGTCGTCGATGCAGTCGATCCACATGGCCGCCGGCGCCATCCAGATGGGAGCGGGTGAGGTGTTCGTGTGCGCCGGCATCGAATCCATGAGCCGCGTGCCGATGATGGGCTACAACCCGATCCTGCATCCGGGCCTGTCGCAGACCTACCCCGATGCTTACTGCTCCATGGGCGTGACGGCGGAAAACGTCGCCAAGCGTTATGAGATCTCCCGCGCCGAGCAGGAGGAACTGGCAGCCGCGTCCCACGCCAAGGCCGCCGCGGCCCAGGCCGCCGGGCGCCTGTCGGACGAGATCGTCGCCATCGCCGGCCCCGGCGGCACGGTGGAGCGTGACGGCTGCATCCGCCCCGGCACCACCGCGGAAACGCTGGCCGGGCTGAAGCCCGCCTTCCAGGTTGACGGGTCGGTGACCGCCGGCACCTCCTCCCCCCTGACCGACGGTGCGTCGGCGGTGCTGGTGGCGTCGGAGGAATACGCCCGCGCCCATGGCCTGCCGATCCTGGCCCGCATCCGGTCGATCGCGGTTGCCGGCTGTGCGCCGGAGGTGATGGGCCTGGGCCCCGTGCCCGCCACCCGCAAGGCGCTGGCCCGCGCCGGGCTGGCCATCGAGGACATCGACATCGTGGAACTGAACGAGGCGTTCGCCGCCCAGGCGCTGGCCTGTGCCCGCGATCTGAAGATCCCCCTGGACCGCATCAACCTGGACGGCGGCGCCATCGCGCTGGGCCACCCGCTGGGCGCCACCGGTGCCCGCATCACCGGCAAGGCCGCCCAGCTCCTGAAGCGCGAAGGCAAGAAGTTCGCACTGGCCAGCCAGTGCATCGGCGGCGGCCAGGGGATCGCCACCATTCTGGAAGCGGTCTGATCCCGCGCTGGTTCCAAGGGAGGAAAACGCCATGGACTCCAAACGCGCGGAGATCAAGCGCGCCGCCGTCATCGGCGCCGGGGTGATGGGCAGCGGCATCGCCGCCCATTTCGCCAACGCCGGCATTCCCGTCGTGCTGCTGGACATCGTTGCGAAGAACAGCGAGGACCGCAGCGCCATCGCCAAGGGGGCGGTCGAGCGGATGCTCAAGACCGAACCCGCGGCCTTCATGCACAAGCGCAACGCCCGGCTGGTGACCACCGGCAATCTGGAGGACGATATCGGCCTGCTGGCCGACGTGGACTGGATCGTCGAGGCGATCATCGAGGACAAGGCGCTCAAGGCCGACCTCTACACGCGGATCGACGCGGTGCGCAAGCCGGGGTCGGTGGTGTCGTCCAACACCTCCACCATCCCGCTGCACATCCTGACCGAGGGGCAGTCCGACGCCTTCCGCCGCGACTTCCTGATCACCCACTTCTTCAACCCGCCGCGCTACATGCGCCTGCTGGAGCTGGTCACCAGCCCGGAGACCCGCACGGACGCCGCCGAACTCATCGCCGACGTCTGCGACCGGCAGCTGGGCAAGGGCGTGGTGCGCTGCAAGGATACCCCCGGCTTCATCGCCAACCGCATCGGCGTGTTCTGGATCCAGGCGGCCATCAACGCCGCGGTCGAACATGGCGTGTCGGTGGAAGAGGCCGACGCCATCGGCGGGCGCCCCATGGGCATCCCCAAGACCGGCATCTTCGGCCTGATGGATCTGGTGGGTCTGGACCTGATGCCGCACATCGCGCGGTCCATGCTGGCGACCCTGCCGGCCAACGACCCGTACCGCGCGGAATCGCGTGAGCACCCGGTCATCACCAAGCTGATCGCCGACGGCTACACCGGACGCAAGGGCAAGGGCGGTTTCTACCGCGTCAACAAGGCCGGCGGCGGCAAGGTCAAGGAAGCCGTCGATCTGACGACCGGCGCCTTCCGCCCCGCCGAACGCCCGAAGCCGGAGGCGGTATCGGCGGCGGGCAAGGATCTGCGGGCCCTGGCCGAACACGACAGCCCCGGCGGCCGTTTCGCCCGCTCGGTGCTGGTGAAGACGCTGGCCTACGCCGCCTCGCTGGTGCCGGACATCGCCGACGGCATCACCGCGGTCGATGAAGGCATGAAGCTGGGCTACAACTGGCGCCAGGGTCCGTTCGAACTGATCGACCGCATCGGCACCGCGGCCTTCGCCGACCTGTGCCGCGGCATGGGCGTGCCGGTCCCGGCGCTGGTGGAAACGGCGGCGGGCCGTCCGTTCTACCGCGTCGAAGGCGGCAAACTCCAGGCGCTGTCGGTGGCCGGGGAGTATGAGACGGTTGTCCGCCCTGACGGCGTGCTGCTGCTGAGCGACATCAAGCGCGCGTCCAAGCCGGTGTGGAAGAACGGTTCGGCATCCCTGTGGGACATCGGCGACGGCGTGCTGTGCGTCGAGTTCACCTCCAAGATGAACGCCATCGACGGCGACATCATGGCCGCCTATCAGAAGGCCATGAAGCTGATCGGCACCGGCAAGGGGGATTGGAAGGCGCTGGTCATCCACAACGAGGCGGACAATTTCTCGGTCGGCGCCAACCTCGGCCTCGCCATGTTCGTCGTCAACATCGGCCTGTGGCCGGCGATCGACGAGATGGTGGAAACGGGTCAGGCCACGTACCGCGCGCTGAAATACGCGCCGTTCCCGGTGGTTGCCGCCCCGTCGGGCATGGCGCTGGGCGGCGGGTGCGAGATCCTGCTGCATTCCGACCACGTCCAGGCCCACGCCGAGACCTACATGGGTCTGGTGGAGGTGGGGGTGGGGCTGATCCCCGCCTGGGGTGGGTGCACCGAGCTTCTGGCCCGGTCGGCGGCCAATCGCAAGAACCCGCGCGGGCCGATGCCGGCACTGGCCCCGGTGTTCGAGACCATCAGCACCGCCAAGGTCGCCAAGTCCGCCGCCGAGGCCAAGGACATGCTGTATCTGCGCGGCAGCGACGGCATCACCATGAACCGCGACCGGCTGCTGGCCGACGCCAAGGCCAAGGCGCTGGAACTGGCGGCCAACTACACCCCGCCGGAAAAGCCCAGCTATACCCTGGCCGGGCCGGGGGGCAAGGCGGCGCTGGACATGTTCGTCCACGGCTTCCGCCTGCAGGGCAAGGCCACGCCCCACGATGCGGTGGTCTGCGACCATCTGGCCCGCGTGCTGACCGGTGCCGACGCCGACTTTACCGAACCGGTGGGCGAGGACCGTCTGCTGGAGCTGGAACGCGAAGCCTTCATGGCGCTGGTGCGCGAACCGGGCACCATCGACCGGATCGAGCATATGCTCACCACCGGCAAGCCGCTGCGGAACTGAGTTGAGGGAGGACTGAAGGATGCCGATCTACAAGGCTCCGCTGGAGGACGTGCGTTTCGTCCTCGACACCATCGTGGGCAAGGACTCCCTGTCGGCTCTGCCGGGCTACGAGGACGCCACCCCCGACCTGATCGACCAGGTGCTGACCGAGGGCGCCAAGCTGTGCGAGGAGGTGCTGTTCCCCCTCAACCAGTCCGGCGACGCCGAGGGCTGCCATTACGAAAACGGCGTGGTCCGCACGCCCAAGGGCTTCAAGGAAGCCTACAACCAATACGCCGAGGGCGGGTGGATCGGGCTGTCGTGCGAGCCGGCGTATGGCGGGCAGGGGCTGCCCAAGCTGGTCAACACGCTGCTGGAGGAGTTCGTCTGCTCCGCCAACCTCAGCTTCGGCATGTACCCCGGCCTGTCGCTGGGGGCGTACAACGCCCTGTCGCTGTACGGGTCGGACGAGTTGAAGGCCCGTTTCCTGCCCAAGCTGGTGGAGGGCACCTGGTCGGGCACCATGTGCCTGACCGAACCGCACTCCGGCACCGATCTGGGCATCATCCGCACCAAGGCGGTGCCGGCGGACGACGGCAGCCACCGCATCACCGGCACGAAGATCTTCATCTCCGCCGGCGAGCACGACCTGACCGAGAACATCCTGCATCTGGTGCTGGCCCGTCTGCCCGACGCGCCCGCCGGCACCAAGGGCATCAGCCTGTTCCTGGTGCCCAAGTTCCTGCCCAACGACGACGGCACGCCGGGCAAGCGCAACGGTGTCGCCTGCGGCTCCATCGAGCACAAGATGGGCATCAAGGCGTCCAGCACCTGCGTCATGAACTTCGATGACGCCACCGGCTGGCTGGTGGGCGAGGCGCACAAGGGCATGCGCGCCATGTTCGTGATGATGAACGCCGCCCGTCTGGCGGTGGGGATCCAGGGGCTGGGGCTGGGCGAGGTGGCGTACCAGAACGCCGTCGCCTACGCCAAGGAACGGCTCCAGGGCCGCTCGCTGAAGGGGACGAAGTTCCCCGACAAGCCGGCGGACCCCATCATCGTCCACCCCGACGTACGCCGCAACCTGCTGACCGGCAAGGCGTACATCGAAGGTTCCCGCGCGCTGGCGGCCTTGGTCGGTTACCAGCTCGACGTGGCCGAGAAGCACGCCGATCCCAAGGTCCGCGCCGAGGCCGACGAGTTCGTCCAGTTGATGACGCCCATCGTCAAGGCGCTGATGACCGACATCGGATTCGACGTGGCGAACATCGCGGTGCAGGTCCACGGCGGCCACGGCTTCATCTGGGAAACCGGGGTGGAGCAGTACGTCCGCGATGCCCGCATCACCCAGATCTACGAGGGCACCAACGGCATCCAGGCCCTGGATCTGGTGGGCCGCAAGATGGGCCAGGACATGGGCCGTCTGCTGCGCCGGTTCTTCCACCCGGTGCAGGCCGAACTGACCGCGGCCCTGGATGATGATTCGCTGGCCGAACTGGCCGGGCCGCTGGCCAAGGCGTTCGGAAAGTTGCAACAGGCCACGGCACTGATCGCGCAAAAGGGTCTGAAAGACCCGGAGGAAGCCGGGGCGGCGGCCACCGACTACCTTCGGCTGTTCGGTCTGGTGGCTTTGGGCTGGATGTGGCTGCGCATGGCCAAGGCCGCGTCGGAAAAATTGGCGGCGGGCGAAGGGGACGTTACCTTCCTCAACGCCAAGCTCAAGACGGCGGCGTTCTTCACCGCCAAGCTGCTGCCGCAGACGAACACCCTGTTCCTGACCATCATGTCCGGCGCTAAGCCATTGATGGATATGGAGGTTGAGGCGTTCTAAAGGTTTCGGCACAACTTTGATGTACCCATGAAGAAACGGTCCCCGGCTCTTGCCGCGGGGCCGTTTCTCTTGAACGAATCGACGTATGTCCTATATGGCAAAAGCATGGCGGAGATAGGACAGGTGACCAGGGGCGAAATCGGGTTGAGGGCTGACACCGGATCGTGATATGTCTCAGATCGGAATACACAAGATATAATGTCTATTCTGCATTTAGTCTTAGTCATATGCTGCGTACGCGAAGCAAAATCAGGTCAGCCGCCGGTTGAGCAGCCGCTTCAGTACAAGCATACGGGGGAATGAGCGATGAAGATCCTGATCGGTGACGACCACGTCCTGTTCCGTGAGGGTCTGCGGAGACTCCTTGAGCAACTCAAGGAAGGCAGCGAATTCCTCGAAGCCAGCAGCTTCGACGAGTTGCTGGTCATGTGCGACGGGGATGCCACGTTCGATCTGGTGCTGACCGACCTGCGGATGCCGGGGTGGCCGGGGTTCTCGGGGATTCAGATGCTGCGGGAAAAGCAGCCGGGCGCCAAGGTGGTGGTGGTCTCGGCGTCGGAGGCGCACTCCGACGTGCGCGATGCGCTGGAACACGGGGCCGCCGGCTATATTCCGAAATCGAGCAGCGTGAAGATCATGCTGAGCGCGCTGGACCTCATCTTCTCCGGCGGTGTCTATGTGCCGCCCACGGTGCTGCGTGAACCGGGCGAGGTTGCCGAGCCGCGCCCCGCGGTGCCGCCCGCCGACCCGGCCCTGGAGCAGCTTCTGACCCAGCGCCAGCGCGAGGTGCTGGAACGCCTGCGTGAAGGCAAGTCGAACAAGCAGATTGCCCACGAACTGGGCCTGTCCGAAGGCACGGTGAAGATCCACATGACGGCGATCTTCAAGTCGCTGGGCGTGCGCAACCGCACCCAGGCGGCCATGGCCTTCCCCCAGTCCACATCGGCGTAAAAGGCCGCTCACAAACAGAAAAAAGCGCGCCGGAGTCGGCGCGCTTTTCGTTTGTGGCCGGTGCCTCTCCTACCGCACGCCAGCCACGAAGGTGCGCATGCTGTCCACCTCCAGTTCGGCGTCGTCCAGGCGTGCCTTCACCGCGTCGCCGATGCTGACCATGCCCACCAGCGCGCCGCCGTCCATCACCGGCAGGTGACGGATGTGCCGTTCGGTCATCACCGCCATCACTTCGGACATGGTGTCGGACGGGGCGCAGGTCACCACCGGGTGGGTCATCACGTCCCCCGTCCGGCGGTCGAGCGCTGCCGGGCCTTCGGTGGCGATCAGGCGCACGATGTCGCGTTCCGACACGACGCCGGCCGGGTGGCCCAGATCATCCACCACCAGAACGGTCCCGATGCGGTGCCGTGACAGCACCTCGGCCACGGCGGCGATGCTGTGGGTGGGGTGGACCGTCACCACGTCGCGGCCCTTGCGCTTCAAAACGGCGGACACATGCATGGGCAAAAACCCTCCCGGAATTTTACACTTTCAATCAGGTTTCCACGGGGCCGGTTCCATGCAAAGGGCGCAAAAGGAGAGGGCCGGCCCCTCTTTCGAGGGGGCCGGCCCTTTCCGAACGGCGAAGCCGTCAGAGCATTAGAACTTGTAGCCGATGCCCACGCCGACCAGCCACGGATCCAGCGTGACCTTGGACTTCAGCGGGATGCCCAGGCTGGTGTTGGCGGTCAGGTCGGTCTTCAGGAAGATCTTCTTGACGTCGAAGTTCAGGAGGATCTTGTCGGTCAGGAACACGTCGGTGCCGGCCTGCAGAGCCCAGCCGAAGCGGTTCTTGTAGTCGGTGCTGGTCACCACGCCGCCGGCGGCGTCTTCGCGGTAGAACAGGGTCCAGTTGATGCCGGCGCCGACGTACGGGCTGACGCGCGAGGTGGGCAGGAAGTGGTACTGCGCGGTCAGGGTCGGGGGCAGCAGCGACACCTTGCCGACGTTGACGTGGCCCAGCGCGGTGTCAGCGTTGACGGTGTGGCGCGAGGTGCCGGCGATCAGCTCAAGCGCGATGTTGTTGGTGATGAAGTAGGACAGGTCCACTTCGGGGATGTAGGCGTTGTCAACCGACGCGGTGCCCAGCTTGGCGCCGGTGGCGGCGATGTTCACATCGGCCTTTTCCTGCGGCATCACGGCCAGGGCGCGGGCGCGGACGATGATGTCGCCGGCCTGCTTGCCCTTGAATTCCTGGGCGGAAGCGGTGGAGGCAAAGGCGGCGATGGCGGTGGTCGCCAGCAGGGCGGCGGCGGCGCGCTTCAGGACGGTCATGTGTATGCTCCCGAGGGATCAGGATTGGTTGCTGTTATTCCCCTTCTCTTAGCAGGTGTTTTTCCCCGGCACCAGACTGACACCGGGGGAGCACAGCAAAACCGTCATACTGCGGCTGCAAAGCCACAGTGGCGTCTTGTCGCAGATACTGACGCTGGGGCAGGGGGTCAGGGAGCCTGTGGCGGGCGGGTGACACCCGGCTGGGGCGGGATGGCGGCCAGGCAGTTGCGCACGATGGCGTAGCACTGGTCCAGGTTGCCGCCCCCGCCATACACGAGCCGTTCCACCCGTCCGTTGTGCAGGGTGAAGGTGGCGTCGCAATCATAGGTACGGACGTCCTGGCCATAGAGCGGCGCCCCCATTCCCCATCCCCACCCCGGCCCCCAATAGCCGGTTCCGACGGACAGGTCGGGGGTGCTGACCAGCCGCTGGCTGCGGTAGGTGAAGAAGTCGCGGGTGTCCACGCTGGTCTGACGGTCGGGAACCCCGGCGCACGACAGCAACGTCTGTTTCGGCATCCCGACCAGCAGGTTGCGGGCGGCGGCGGCGCTGTCGGCCTGCGGGTTGGCGCAAGCCCCCAGCGCCAGCAGGGCCGCGGCGGCCAGGGCAGGACGAAGGAAGGGGCGGACCATGACGAATCTCCCCAATGAAAGTCAGTCTTAGTATTTAGGAACGCAAGCGGGCCGGTGAAAGATCCCCCGGCGTCACACCCAGCGCCGCCACGTCGGCGGGCAGGATGCCGCCGGTCACCAGCGCCGCCACGCAGCGCCCCATGGCCGGGGCGGTCTGGATGCCATAGCCGCCCTGACCCGCCAGCCAGAAGAACCCCTCGGCCTGATCGTCGAACCCGGCCACCGGCACCTTGTCGGCGACGAAGCTGCGCAGGCCGGCCCAGGAATGGGCGATCCGGCGCACGGTCAGGCGGGTGGCCCGTTCCACCCGGTCCACGGCGACGGCGATGTCCATCTCGTCGGGCTGCACGTCGCACGGCTCCATGGGGGTCTCGTCGGCAGGGGACAGCATGACGCGCCCGGCGTCGGGCTTGGCGTAGAAGGTGTCGGCCACGTCGATCACCATGGGCCAGCCGTTCACCCCTTGGGACACCGCGGGGGAATCGGTCACCGGGTCCACCAGCACGGCGGTGCGCCGCTTGGGCACCAGACCGATGGGGGCGATGCCGGCCAGCCCCGCCACCACGTCGCACCACGCCCCGGCGGCGTTCACCAGCACCGGGGCGGCGAAGCGCCCGGCGGGGCTGTCCACCCGCCACAGCCCATCGGCGCGGGCGATGGCGGTGACCTCGGCATCGGTGACCAGCCGCCCGCCCCGCGCCTTCAGCCCCCGCAGATATCCCTGCAGCAGCCCGTGGACGTCGATGTCCATGGCGTCCGGCTCGTCCACGGCACCGGCCACGTAATCGGCGCGCAGGACGGGCGCGCGGGTCAGGGCGCCCGCCGCGTCCAGCCGGCGGATGGCGGGGGTGAAGCGCCGCCCCTCGTCCAGCGCCTGCCGCAGTTCCGCCTCCTGATCCGTGCGCCCGACCAGCAGCACGCCGCGGGGAGTGAGCAGGGGCGCGTCGGCAAAGCCGGCGGGCGGGCGGGTGTAGAAATCCCAGCTCGCCACCGTCAGCGCCCGCACCGTGGGCGGACCGTAGGTTTGTGTGTAGAGGGCGGCGGAGCGGCCGGTGGTGTGATAGCCGGGCTGCGCCTCACGCTCCAGCACCACCACGCGATGGGTGGCCGCCAGTTCGTACGCCGCCGAGGCGCCGGCCATGCCGCCGCCCACCACCAGCACATCCACCCGTTCCATCACGCACCTCTCATGTTCCGTATGGGGCAGGCAGAGTGCAGCCCCCTGGCACCGGGCACAAGGGGCGCATACTCTGCCGGCTGTTTTTCCTTCAACCGCCGGACCCGACGCCGCCATGCCGCCCCGCAAGCCCCGCACCACCGTTGCCGTGACACCCGCCGCCATCGCCGATTTGTCGCTGGAGGCCGCTTGCGGCCCCGGCGCCGTCGTCTGCGGCATCGACGAGGTGGGGCGCGGCCCGTTGGCCGGTCCCGTCACCGCCGCCGCCGTGGTCCTGCCCGCCGTCTTGCCCGACGGCCTGGCCCTGGCCATCCGCGACAGCAAGGCGCTGTCGGAGGCCGCGCGCGACCGGCTGGCCCCGGAGATCCGCCGCCACGCCCTGGCCTATGCCATCGCCGAGGCCAGCGTGGAGGAGATCGACGATCTCAACATCCTGCGTGCCACCCTGGTCGCCATGCGCCGCGCCTTCGACGGTCTGGCCCTGGCCGGCGTGGTGCCGACACACGCGCTGGTTGATGGCAAGATCCTGCCCGACCTGCCCTGTCCGGGCACCGCGGTGGTGAAGGGGGATTCACGCAGCTTGTCCATAGCCGCGGCCTCGATCATCGCCAAAGTGGACCGAGATTCTGTCATGCGGCAATTGCATAACCAATTTCCGGGTTACGGGTGGGATCGCAACGCCGGTTATCCCACCGCGTCGCACCGCGAGGCACTCAAGCGGTTGGGGGCTACCCCCCATCACCGCACAAGCTTTAGTCCGGTGCGGGAGGTTCTGGGGCTAACCACCTGACTCTCCTGACTCTTTCCACAAGGCTACGAATAAAACCATTGACGCCGACTCGGGCGGGATTCATTGTCGGGGGGTGATTCGCGCTGCAAAAACAGGTGGGGGCTATGGTGGATGTGAACCAGATTCGGGTTGGGGACTGCGTGGAGATGATGAACTCCATGGAACCTGAGTCGGTCGATATGATCTTTGCCGACCCCCCCTACAACCTCCAGCTTGGCGGGGAGTTGCTGCGCCCGAACCACACCCGAGTCGACGGCGTGGACGACGATTGGGACAAGTTCCACGACTTTGAGGAATACGACCGATTCACGCAGGAGTGGCTGTCGGCGGCCCGCCGTCTGCTGAAGCCCCACGGCACGCTGTGGGTCATCGGCAGCTACCACAACATCTTCCGCGTCGGCGCCACCATCCAGAATCTCGGGATGTGGATTCTGAACGACATCGTGTGGCGCAAGACCAACCCCATGCCCAATTTCCGCGGCACCCGGTTCGCCAACGCCCATGAAACGCTGATCTGGTGCTCCCGCGACAAGGACGCCCGTTACCGTTTCAATTACGACGCCATGAAGAACCTGAACGAGGATCTTCAGATGCGCTCGGACTGGCTGCTGCCCATCTGTTCCGGCCCGGAACGGCTGCGCGACGAGCAGGGCCGCAAGACCCACCCGACGCAGAAGCCGGAATCGCTGCTGTACCGGGTGATCATGTCGTCCACCCGCCGCGGCGACGTGGTGCTGGACCCGTTCTTCGGCAGCGGCACCACCGGGGCCGTCGCCAAGCGTCTGGGCCGCAAGTGGATCGGGCTGGAACGTGACGAGACCTATGCCCGCGCCGCCCAGGCCCGCATCGATCAGGTGCAGGAGATGGACGACGCCGAGGTGATCGACACCCCGGCCAGCAAGCGCCAGGCCCCGCGCGTGCCGTTCGGCACCGTGGTGGAACGCGGCCTGCTGAACCCCGGCACGCTGCTGATGGACCACCGCCGCCGCGTGGCCGCCCGCGTGCGTGCCGACGGCACCCTGTCGGGGGAAAACCATCTGGGCCGCCATGCCGGGTCGATCCACAAGGTGGGCGCGTCCATGACCGGGCTGCCGGCCTGCAACGGCTGGACCTTCTGGCATTTCGAGAAGGGCGGCGAGCTTCTGCCCATCGACGTGCTGCGCGAACAGATCCGGTCGGAGAAGATGTGAGGGGGGCACCTGACTTCCCCGGTATGCGGTTCTGGCAGGGTTGCGCCGCTTGGCAGGGTGGGGACGGGCGTGTTAACGGGTAATCCATGACCACGCTCCACGCTCCCGCGTCCCTCCCGTTCGAAGCCGGCGCCATGCCGTCCACGCCCACGCGCGTGGTGGTACGGGATCTGGTGCTGATGGCGGGCATCGGGATCTATGACCACGAACAGGGGCGCCAGCAGCGCATCCGCGTGGGGCTGGAGCTGGAAACCGATCCGCAGGCCCCGGCGGTCACCGCGGCGGACGCCATCGCCGCACTGCACGCCGTTCTGGCATCCGGCCATATCATGCTGCTGGAAACCCTGGCCGAGCGCACCGCCGCCGGCTGTCTGGCCGACCCGCGGGTCCGGTGGGTGCGGGTGCGGGTGGAAAAGCTGGACATCTTCCCCGACGCCATTGCCGGCGTGGAGTTCGAGCGCCGGCGGGGATAAGGGCGCCGGCCCGCCGGGGGGCTGAAAGCCGGGCCCCGTCCCGTTCCGTGGACGGCATGGATCTGTGCCGCGTTCAGGCTTGGCATCCTTTGCCTGCGAACGCATACTGCGCCCCCACACGGAACAAAGAAGACCCCCCACGATGGACGTAACCCCGTTCTCCCGAACGCTCCGCCGTGCGGCGGGGCTGGCCGGCGGCGCCGCCGCCCTGTTGCTGCCCGCCCTGGCCTGGGCGTCGGAAGCCGAGCCGCTGCTGGACGGGCGGCTGATGGGGCCGCTGTGGGTGGTGCCGTTCGTGGGAATGCTGCTCTCCATCGCCGTCATGCCGCTGGCCGCTCCCAGCCTCTGGCACCACCATTTCGGGAAGATCGCCGCCGGATGGGCGCTGGCCTTTCTGGTGCCCTTCGCCGTCACCTTCGGCCCCGCGCTGGCGGTGTACGAGGTGCTGCACGTGGCGCTGCTGGAATACATCCCCTTCATCGTCCTGCTGACGGCCCTGTTCACCGTCGCCGGGGGGGTGAGGCTGAAGGGGGCGCTGGTGGGCACGCCCGTGGCCAACACCGCCGGTCTGGCGCTGGGTACGGCGCTGGCCAGCGTGATGGGCACCACCGGGGCGGCCATGCTGCTGATCCGCCCGCTGCTGCGCGCCAACGCCCACCGGCGGTACAAGGTCCATACGGTGGTCTTCTTCATCTTCCTGGTCGCCAACATCGGCGGGTCGCTGACGCCGCTGGGCGACCCGCCGCTGTTCCTGGGCTTCCTGAAGGGGGTCGGCTTCTTCTGGCCCGCCGAGCACCTGCTGAAACCGATGCTGCTGGTGTCGGGGATGCTGCTGGCGGCCTATCTGGTGATGGATCTGGTGCTCTATGCCCGTGACGAGCCGCCGCCGGCCAGAACCGACGGGGTTGCCGAACCCATCGGCATCGAGGGCGGCGTCAACCTGCTGCTGCTGGGGGCGGTGGTGGGGGCGGTGCTGCTGAGCGGCGTGTGGCATCCCGGCGTGGCCCTGCCGGTGTTCGGGGTGGCGGTGCCGCTGGAAAGCCTGGTCAGCCAGGGCCTGCTGATCGCCATCACCGCCGCGTCGCTGCGCCTGACCAGTGCCCGGAGCCGGGCGCTCAACGGTTTTTCCTGGGGGCCGATGGTGGAGGTGGCGAAGCTGTTCGCCGCCATCTTCCTGACCATCATTCCCGCCATCGCCATTCTGAAGGCCGGCACCGACGGGGCGCTGGGGGCGGTGATCGCCGCGGTGAACCACGACGGGCAGCCGGTGCCCGCCGCCTATTTCTGGGCTGCCGGCATCCTGTCCAGCTTCCTCGACAACGCACCCACCTATCTGATCTTCTTCAACACCGCCGGGGGCGATGCGGCGCACCTGATGGGCGAGCTTGCGGTGACGCTGACGGCCATTTCCGCCGGGGCGGTGTTCATGGGCGCCAACACCTACATCGGCAACGCCCCCAACTTCATGGTCAAGGCCATCGCCGAGGAGCGCGGGGTCGCCATGCCCAGCTTCTTCGGTTACATGCTGTGGTCGTGCGCCCTGCTGGTGCCGTCGTTCGCCGTGGTGACGCTGGTGTTCTTTATCTGACAGAACAAGAATTCGAGTGTGTGCAAAACGGCCCCGTTTGGGGCCGTTTTGTTTTTGTGGATTTCGAATGAGTCTCTGTGCTCTCTTTTCAAGAAGGGAGTGGTTTTATTATTTTGAATTCCAAGGTATTCGAATGGCAATTACCAGCGGCTATTCAACCCATGAAAAACCGGGGCTGGCTGTTCAGGTGGTCGATAAGATCTGGGCCGGCATCGTCAACGCCGACAGCGCCTGGAACCCCGAAAAATCCTGCTACCAGCTTTCTGCGGAATACCGCAAAAGCGGGCGGACCCCCGACGAAAGCGTGGATCATTTCATCGCGTGGCAAACCGCCAAGGCGGCGGGGAGCGGCTTTCTGCTGGGGTTGCCCGGTCTGGTGTTCGGCGCGGTGACCATTCCCGCCGGGCTGACGGTGGCGACCTATCTTCAGCTTCGCACGGTGGCGGTGGTGGCGCTGCTGTACGGCTGGGATCTGCCGTCGCACCGGGTGAAGACCCTGGCGCAGCTCTGCCTGTTGGGCGGGGCGGCGGCGGAGGTGGTGCGTTCGGCGGGCGTGCGGGTGGGGAGCCGGCTGACCGGCAGGCTGGTCGCCGGAGTGTCCGATCCCGTCCTTGCTCAGATCAACCGGCGCATCGCCGCCCGCCTTTCCACCAAGGCGGGGGCGGGCGGGGTGGTCACCATGACGAAATTCCTGCCCGTCGTCGGCGGCCTCATCAGCGGGGGCTTGAGCGCCGTGTCCACCCGGCAGGCCGGGCGCGCGGCCAAGGCGCTGCTCTCAGGCGGCCCCGCCGCCCATGGCGGCGCCCATCTTGCACCCGCCCTTGGTGCCCCCGCCGCTCCCGGCTAGGGGGCCCTAATGGGCCATCAGCACCGGCACCGTGGCTTCGCCCAGAATGGTGCGGGTGGCGCCGCCCAGAACCAGTTCGCGCAGGCGTGAATGACCATAGGCGCCCATCACCAGCATGTCGGCCCCCAGCGTGCGGGTGCACTCCAGGATGGTGGCGCCCACATCGCCGCCCTGCTGGATGACCGACTGGTGGTGGGTGCGGATGCCATGGCGTTCCAGATAGATCATGATGTTGCGCCCGCTGTCGCCGGTATGGCCGGGCGGGTCGATGGTCAGCACCGTCACCTTGCCCGCGGCGGCCAGGAAGGGAAGGGCGGCGCGCACCGCGGCCCCGGCCTCGCGCGTGTTCTTCCACGCGATGACGATGTTGCGCCCGAACTCGTCCTCCGGCATGCCCCCGTAAGGCAGGACCAGGGCGGGGCAGGGGGATTGCAGCGGCAGCCGGTCGGGCACGTGCAGCAGCACCCGGTCCTCCAGGTGGCCGGCGTGGCTCTGGGTGATGATGGCAAGGTCGGCGAAGGCGGCGCGGGCGGCCAGCAGCTCCACATGGTCCCCCTCGTCCACCGTCCAGGAATAGGAGCAGTCCTTCAGCGCCTGCCGCACCTCATGCTCGATCTGCCCGGCCTTCTCATGGGCGATGGCCGTCGCTTCGGCCAGGAACCCGTACGATGCCCCCCGCCCCGTCACCGCCGCCGGCATGTGCACCGGAGTCGCAATGTACAGCACATCGACGAAGGCACCGAAACGGGCGGCCAGCGACACCGCGACACGCAGCCGCACGTCGTGGCGTTCATCGTTGGCCATGTGAAGCAGAATGGTCTTGATCGGCATGGAACCCGCTCTGTCTCGTGGGGCGGCCCTTGCGGAGCCATGCCCTTAGGTAACGCCGCCGCCCGGTGATCGCAACGCCGCTTCCGTCATAGGGAGATTCTTTTATTGGTAAGGAATCACGATGACGACAGGTGATGTACACTATGCGTTGTGATGCGATGCTATTTTAATCTACCGTAAACGGTGCGAACGAAATACTATGCACCGGGGGCAATCACGCGGCCTGTAGGGTGTGTCATGTATTACAGCACGCAAGTTACCGGACCCGGCAGCAGCGCCAGCACCGTGGCGACGCCGGTCACCAAGAAGACCACGGACGCCAAGGCTGCGGATGCCAAGGCCGCGGCAACCACGTCCGCGGCTACGCCGGCATCGTCCAGCCCGGCCTACACCATCAGCCAGTCCATGGAATCCCTGCTCGACGCCATGTCGGGCAAGGCGCCGGCCAAGACCCAGGACGACAGCGGCACCGCCACCGATTCCTCGGGCGGCGGCTCGTCCTCGGCGCCGTCGTCCTCGTCGGCCAACGCGGGGCTGAAGCGGGCGACGGACGCGCAGCGCTACATGCAGGCGGCGGCGGACCAGGGCAAGCAGGTGGCCAGCTTGCTGAACAAGGCGGTCAGTTCGTTCAAGAGCGATCTGGGCTCCATGCTCAGCGGCCTCGGCATGTCCGACGACAAGGTCAAGGACGCCATGGGCAGCTTCGACGACGCCATGAACTCCAAGATGGCGAACATGGACTTCAGCAACATGGCCGTCGATATGCAGACGGCCCGGTCGCAGTGGACCATCGAATCCCGCGGCATCGAGCTGAAGATCAAGGACGGCGACCGCGAGGTGTCGATCTCCTTCGCCAAGTCCACGCTCGACTTCCGCAAGGATGAGCAGAGCGCATCCGCCGTGTTCGGCGCCAACGGCGACATGACCAAAGCCATGTTCGGCCAGTCCACCACCACCGCCACGGCCAAGGCCACCGGCATCATCGTGCGGGGTGCGGAGAACTTCAGCTCGGACGAGATGAAGAACATCCTGGGCAAGCTGACCGACATGGCGTCGAAGGGTGGCGGCATGAAGGGATTGGCCACCCTGTCCCCCTCCACCGATTCCAAGGGGGTCATGCACCTGAACGTGGACCTGTCGGTGCCGGTGGACGGCTTGAGCAGCGGCAGCAGCGCGGCAGCGGCCTCGACGGCGGCGGATTCGTCCGCGTCGTCGTCCACGCCCGCGGCCTCGTCGGTGAACATCAGCGCCTGACGGGTGCAGCACCGATCATGGGAAGAGAAGGGCCGGCGGTACCCATCGCCGGCCCTTTTTCTGTTCACTTCACCGGCAAGGTGACGGCGTAGGCGTCCACCGGCAGCACCGTGCCGGTCAGGCCGCGGGCCTTCAGGAACTCGGCGAAGCGGGTGTAGCGGGCCGGGTCCAGTGCTGCCGGGTTGTTGGCGAAGCGGGGCAGGGTGTCGGCCCAGGCGCGGCGGTTCAGATCGTCGTTCAGCTCCGGGCGCCCCTTGACGAAGGCGGCGTGGGCCGGTTCCTGGTGGTTCAGGATGTAGAGCGATGCACGCTCCACCGCCCGCACCAGCCGCGGCAGGCGGGGATCGTCCAGCTTGGCCTTGTTGGCGACCAGGACCAGTTCGTCATAGGGCGGCACCCCCTCTTCCTCGGGGAAGAAGGCGCGGCCGGGGCGTTCCTCAAGCGCCATCTGGTTCAGTTCGAAATTGCGGAAGGCGCCGATCACCGCGTCCACCTGACCCGACAGGATCGACGGCGACAGGCTGAAGTTCACGTTGACCAGCGACACGTCCTTCAGCGACAGGCCGTTCTTTTCCAGCATGGCGCCCAGCACGGCATCCTCGAACCCGCCGACCGAGAAGCCGACCTTGCGGCCCTTCAGATCCTTCACGCTCTTGACCGGCCCGTCGGCCAGGACGACGACGGAGTTCAGCGGCGTGGACACCAGCGTGGCGATGCGCACCAGCGGCAGCCCCTGGCCCACCTGCACCTGAAGCTGCGGCTGGTAGCTGACCGCCACGTCGGCTTGGCCGGCGGCCACCAGCTTGGGCGGGTCGTTGGGATCGGCGGGGGCCACCAGTTCCACGTCGAGCCCTTCGTCGGTGAAGAAGCCAAGCTCCTTGGCCACCACCAGCGGGGCATGGTCGGGGTTGACGAACCAGTCCAGGATCAGCGTCAGCTTGTCCGCCGCCGCCGCGGGCACCGCCGCGCACAGACCGGCGGCCAGCACCACCGCGGCCATCACATGCTTCATCGTGTGGGTTCCTCGTTGAGGGTTGCTTCATCGGGCTGCCAGGGCAGGGCACGGCGCAGCAGCGCGTCCACCCCGGCGTAAAGGGCGATGGCGAACACCGCCAGAATTGTCAGGGCGGCGAACATCACGTCGGTCTGCATGCGGGCGTTGGCGTGCAGCATCAGGTATCCCAGCCCCGCCGACGACCCCACCCATTCGCCGATCACCGCACCGATGGGGGCCACCGCCGCCGCCACCCGCACGCCGGACGCCAGCGCCGGCAGCGCCGCCGGCAGCCGCACCCGCCACAGAACGGCGGCGGGGGCCGCACCCATGGTGCGGGCCAGATCGACCCAGCCGGGATCGGTGCGCCGCAGCCCGTCGAACAGGGCGGTGGTGACGGGGAAATAGATGATCAGCGTCGCCATGGCGATCTTCGACGCCATGCCGTACCCCAGCCACAGCACCAACAGCGGCGCCAGGGCAAACACCGGGATGGCCTGGCTGACCACCAGCAGCGGCAGCAGCCAGCGCCGTGCCGGGCGGAACCCCGACAGCAGCAGCGCCGACGCCCCCCCCAGCGCCACCCCCAGCCCCAGCCCGGCCACGATTTCGGCCAGCGTCCACAGGGCGTGATGGGCCAGCAGCGGGGCCTGGGTCCACAGGGCCTCGGCCACCCGTCCGGGGCCGGGCAGGATGAAGCGGGGAACGTCGGTCAGCCACACCACCCCCTGCCACAGCGCCAGCAGCACGGCGGCGGTGACGGCCCCGCGGATGATGCGGATCATGCCGCCAGCCTCCGCAGCACCTCGGCGTGCAGAGCCATCACCGTGGCGGGATCGCGGGGCGGGGGGCCGGGCGGTTCCAGCGCCGGGCCGATGGCGGCGGGGCGCCCGCTCATCACATGGACCCGGTGGGACAGGCGCAACGCCTCCAGCGGGTCGTGCGTGACAAGAAGGACGGTGCGTCCGGCCAGCATGGTGCCGGCCAGATCCTGAAGCCGCAGGCGGGTGATGGCGTCGAGCGCCGAGAACGGCTCGTCCATCAGCACCACGGGCCGGTCCTCCATCAGCGTGCGGGCCAGCGCCACCCGCTGCCGCTCGCCGCCCGACAGGGCCGCGGGCCGGTCCCGCTCCCGCCCCGCCAGCCCGACGGCGGCCAGCAGCCCGCGGGCGCGGCTGCGGACGGTGGCGGTCAGCGCCTCTCCCCGCAGCCGGGCGCCCAGCGTCACGTTGTCCAGCAGCGCCAGCCACGGCAGCAGCAGATCCTGCTGCGCCATATAGGCCACCCGTCCGGCCAGCGGGGTGCCGTCGGAGGTTTCGATGGCGGTGGGCGGTTCGGGGGTGTCGAGCCCGGCCAGCAGCCGCAGCAGCGTGGTCTTTCCCACCCCGCTCGGCCCCAGCAGGCTGGTGATGGCCGCCGGCTCCAGGCTCAGGCCCAGCCCGTCGAACAGGCGGGCGCCGCCGCGGGTCAGCCGTGCCCGGGCGATGGATAGGCCGAGGGGGGCCGGGACCGACGGCCCAGCCCGCAGGACATCATGCATGGCTCACTGATCCCTACGCCGGTATGAACCGGATCAGGTTCCAGGGGTCGCCTCCGCAGGGGTGCGGAGACCTCTCAGCCGCCAGCCGGCTCCCCCCAGTGATTGAGGCAGAGACTATGGCGCGGCGGGCCGGGAACGGCAAGGGGGTCTGCCCAGGGCAATCGGGTGAAGGAGTGCGTGACAACGGGTCGGAGTTCTGAATCGATGCCGTGCCTTGGCATCGACACTGGCGGGCATGATGGACGCGACCGGGGCGCTGGGTGAGACGATTGTTTTTCTGGATCATTTTCGTGCGCTGCCGGACCCTCGGCAACGCGGTAAGGTGATCTACCCGTTGGACGAGGTGCTGTTGCTGTGTCTGCTGGCGGTGTTGGCGGGAGCGGAGAGCTTTGTCGAGATCGCCCGCTTTGGGACTAAGAAGCTGGCGTTTTTGCAGCGGTTCCGGGCCTTTGCCCACGGAACTCCGTCGCATGACCAACTGGGCGACATCTTCGCCACGCTGGTCGCCGAGCACTTCCAGCGCTGCTTCGTCGCCTGGGTTGCCGCCCTGACCGGCGCCCCCGCCGAGGTCATCGCCATCGACGGCAAGACGGTGCGGCGGTCGCACCACAAGAGCGCCGGCAAGGGGGCCATCCACATGGTTTCCGCCTTCGCCGCCCGGCAACGGCTGGTGCTCGGGCAGGTCCAGGTCGCCGCGAAGGCGAACGAGATCGTCGCCATTCCCAAGCTGCTGGAAATGCTGAGCATCGAAGGTGCCATCGTCACCATCGACGCGATGGGCTGCCAGCGCGGCATCGCCACGGCTATCCTTGCCAAGAAGGCCGACTACCTTCTGGCTCTCAAGGGCAACCAGGGCAGCCTGCGCGAGGACGTCGAACTGTTCGTGATCGAACAGAAAGAGCGCGGCTTCCCGGACACCACGATCAGCCGGCACCAGACGGTTGACGGCGACCATGGCCGCATCGAAACGCGCACCACCACGGTCATTCACGACGTCGCCTGGCTACAGGAGCGCCACAATTGGCCGGGGCTGAACAGCGTCGTCATGGTCGAAAGCCGGCGCGACATCGGCGACAAATCCGAGGTCGAAACCCGCTTCTACATCGCTTCCCTGGTGCTCCTGGCTGCCCAACTGGGGCCGATCATTCGCAGCCATTGGGCGGTGGAAAACAGCCTGCACTGGGTCATGGACATGATCTTCCGTGACGACGAATGCCGCATCCGTACCGAGCACGCCCCCGCCAACTTCACCACCATCAAGCACATGGCCCATAACCTGCTCCGAAGAGCACCGGGCAAGGACTCCCTGCGCATCCGCCGGAAGCTCGCTGCTTGGGACGACGACTTCCTGGCCAGTCTCATCACCTCATAAACCCTTCACCCGATTCCCCTGGGGCTGCCCGCCTAATCCATCAGCCGCCCCCAGCTTCCCGCCACGGGGCCGAAACCGGCGGCGTTCACCCGCCCGTGCAGCGTCCACGGCAGCTCCAGGCGCTGGCCGGCATCGCGTCCGATGCTGCGGGTGGTGACGGCGGCGCCGCCCGCCGCCAGGCCGTCGGCCATGCCCAGCCCCATGGCGCCCAGCGGAACCGTCAGCCGCAGCCCATGGTCGATGCGTCCCTCCGACAGGCCGTAAGCGGCGGCCAGCGCGTTGCCGCCGGTGTGCGGCCCGTCGGTCCAGGTGACATGGGCCCCCACCGCAATCCCGTTGTCGAAGCGGTGCGACAGGTCCAGCGTGGCGCCCCGGTCGCGGCCCAGATAGCGCCCGGCGCGCAGGGTGGCGGTGCTCATGCCGTCGCCGGACTCCAGATACGCGGCCAGATGCCCGGTGATGCGGCCGCTGCCCCGCTGCACCGCCAGCCCGGCGGCGGGCTCGCGTTTCCACACGCGGTTCAGGTCCAGGCCGATGGCCCACCGGGCCTGAACCGGTTTCCACAGCGCCTCGGCCCCGGCGCCGGCGAACATCTCCTCCATCCAGCCGGCGGACAGGCGGGCGTGCCAGCCGTCCGCAGGGGTGGACAGCCACGACAGCATCAGCCGCCCGGCACGCACCGGCACCGCGTCGTAGAGCGCCACGTCGCTGCGCACGGGCCGTTCCACCGGCAGGGCGCTGAGGTCGAGAGCCCCCAGCGTGGACGCGGGCGTGATGCGGGCGGTGGCGTCGAGGACTACCCCGCGCACCGGCTCCGCCGTCATCCCGGCTTCGGTCACCGTGCGCCCGGCATAGGGTACGCCGGCTTCGAACAGGCTCTGGTCGGAGGTGATGGTCAGCACCGGCATGATCCGCCACGACCAGGACGCGGGCGGAACCGGCGGGGTGCCGGTCACCCCGGTGGTCCGGGCAATCTCCTCGGGGCTGCCGCGGCGGGCCATGGCCCGCTCCACCTGGGCGCGGGGCAGGCTGTAGGATGCACCGGTCAGCCCGCCCGATCCGGTGACCACGGTCAGGGAGTCCACCCCCGGCGCGGCGGCCTCCGCCAGCAGCCGGGCGGCGCGGCCCACCGGGCGGGCGGCGGGGCCGTCCTGGCCCGCCGGGTCCAGCCACAGCACCGCGTGGGCGTCGTCCAGAACCGCGGCGCGGGCCGGCAGCCCTTCGGCTTCGGCCACCGCCAGCAGGTCGTCGCGGGGCATGGCCGCGGGGGCGCGGGGCACCGGCCAGGACAGGGGCGGGGGCGTGCGCATGCGTCCCTCCTCCGCCAGATCCGCCGGACCGGGGGTGAGCGACAGGCGCACCCCGGCATAGCCCTGCTGCCACCCCAGCGACAGGTCGGCCCAGCCCGCCGGCTTCCACGCCACCGCCACGCCCCACGGCGGCCCGGCGGGGTAGGTGGGATCGACGCTGCGTTCATAGGCGAAGCGGCTGCCGGGCAGGTCGAGTTTGAGCGACACCCCGTCCAGCGGCGTGCGCCATTCCACCCCGGCGAACAGACCGATGCGGCGTCCGGTGAACCAGCCGGGCGGGCCGCGGCTGCCGGGCCCCTGCAGCGGGCGGTCCCGCCGCAGCCGGCCGGGCAGGGGATTGGCGATGCCCGGCCCTTCGCCCAGCCGGCCCCATCCCAGGCCCGCCGTCAGATCCAGATCCCACCAGCGCCGTGTCGCCACCAGATATTCCGACGCCAGCCGCCCCCGTTCCCGCAGGTCATAGCCGATGCCGCTGACGTCCCGCGCACCGATGGCGAGCGCCGGCCACCATTCCCCCTCGTCCCACAGGCGCAATTTCACATCCAGGCCCGGTTCGTTCAGCCCGAACAGGCTGGGCGACAGGGTGGAGCGGGCCACCACCTCCAGCCAGGGCAGGGGCTGAACCCCGAAGGTCAGGTGCTGCGTTCCGTACCGCTGCCGGGCGAACCCGGCGGTGACGGTGCCGGCGGGCAGCATGCGGGCGCTGGGCGATTCCAGCAGCCCGGTGCCGCCCCAGTCGGACAGGGTGGGCGTCAGCGGCTGCGCCGACGCTGGACACACCGCCAGCACGGCCATCGGAAGAAGAAGGAGGGGAAGACGGCGCATCGCCATGAAGGATGACCGGGGCCGGAACACACACCAGACCCATCCTTACAGCATACGAATGCAACCGAAAAGAGGTGGGATGCGGGCCGGCCTAACGCCGGCGGATGCCGCTGAAGGTGACCTGCCCGCGTTGCAGCCGGGCGCCGGTCAGGTTGGCGCCGTCCAGCACCGTGCCCAGCAGGATGGCGTCGGCCAGATTGGCCTGCACCAGATTGGCCCCGGTCAGCAGCGCGCGGGTCAGATCGGCCCCCATCAGGTTCGAGGCCCAGGACCGGCCCGTGGACCGCCCGTTGGGATCCTTGATCTCCGCCGCGTTCAGCCGCACGCCGGTCAGGTCGGCGTCGGCCAGCCGGGCATAGGACAGGTTGGCCCCCGACAGGTCGGCCCCCATCAGGTTGGCCCGCGACAGGTCGGCCCCCGACAGGTCGGCCATGATCAGCCGCGCACCGGCCAGCGACGCCCCCGACAGGTTGGCACCCCGCAGGCTGGCGGCGGACAGGTTGACCCCGCGCAGGTTGGCGCGGCTGAGATCGATGCCGTCCAGCTCCGCCCGCTGGCCGCGCTGGCCCATGCTGTCGATCCAGCGTTCATGGTCGAAGATGGCGCGCTGGATCTCCGACCCCATGGCGTCGATGGGCCGGGCCATCAGGGCGCCGGAGAAATCCGCCTGGGACAGGTCGCAGTCGGCCAACCCCACGCCCACCAGTTCGGCGTCGCGGAACACCGCCCCGGTCAGCCGGGCGCCGGCCAGTATGGCGCCGTTCAGCCGAGCCCCGGCAAAGCAGGTGTTGACCAGGACCGCCAGACGCAGGTCGGCGTTCTGCAGGATGCCGTTGGACAGGTCGGCGTCGGACAATTCCGCCTGGCGCAGGATGGCGCCGGTCATGTCGGTGGGCACCGACGGTTCGCCCATGGCCAGCCCCTGCGACGCCTGGACCAGGACCGAGGTGCGGAGCTGGCGCTGGGCCGCCTCCCGCTCCGGGGATTCCAGCACGCTGTTGCGGCGCTTCGGCCCGGCGGGGGTGCCGCTGGACAGGTCGGCGCCGCGCAGGATGGCCTCGGTGAAATTGGCCGCCCGCAGCCGGGCGCCGCGCAGGTCGCTTTGGGACAGGTTGGCGTTGCTGATGTCGGCGTTGTTCAGGTTGACCCCGAACAGATCGGCGCCGGCCAGATTGGTGGCGTGCAGCCGGCATTTCACCAGCCGCGCCCCGGTCATGCGGGCCGACCGCAGGTCGCGGTGGGCCAGATCCGCCCCCTCCAGGTCCGCCATCACCAGATCGGCGCGCATGCCGCCCGGCAGCCCCTTCACCCAGCGCACGTGCCGTTCCAGCACCTCGGCCAGTTGGTCGGGGGGGACGGGAGCGGGCGGACGGGGCTGGACGGCGGACGGCGTTTGCACGGAAGCACGTCTGTATGGTTGTGGACGCAAGGAGTGCGTAGCGCAATTCTCTGACAGCATTCCTTACCGAAGGCTAAACGGATCCTCCGCGAAGGGGGTAGAAAACGCGCAGTCTTTTGTTGCGTCTTTGTCACAGCCTGCGGCTTTGCAGAAACACACCATGGAACCCACATCGACAGAGGCGCCGGCGATGGTCTATCGCTTGCCTCATTCGCCGAGGTTGGTTCCATGACACGCTCTTCCGCTGGTTTCGCCCGTCTCCTCCTTGCCGCCGCTGCGTTTTGGCCGGTTCTGCCCCTGGCGGCGGCGCCGGTTCCGGCCCGTGCCGAGGGGGCGGAGCGCGCGTCCCTCGACGTGGCGATCGCCGCGCGGATGGTGGACAACGGCCGTTTCGTCGCCGGCGACCCGGTGGATTTGCAGGGCTTGCGCCGTTTTTATGCACAGCGCGGATTTGTGCCCTTGTGGGTGCAACCGGGTGGTGTTTCGGGCGGCGCGGTGGTGCCGGCGGCCTCGGCGGTGCTGTCCGTCCTGCGCGAGTCGGACGCAGAGGGGCTGGCCCCCGCCGACTATCACGCCGCGGCCATCGCCGAACGGCTGGCCGATCCGGCCCAGGCCCGGCGGATGGAGCTTGACGTCCTGCTGACCGACGCGGTGATCAAATACGCAACCCACCTGCGCGCCGGGCGGGTGGCCCCGCGGCTGGTCAGCGCCGATTACGCCGAGGTTCCGCGGCCCGAGGTGGACGCGGTGGCTCTGGCCACCCAGGTGGCGGAAGCCGCCGACCCCCGCCCCCTGCTGGCGCCTCTGGCCCCGCCCAACCCGGCCTATGGCGCGTTGAAGGGCGTGCTGAAGCGCATGGCGGCGGCGGAAAAGGCGGGCGGCTGGCCGCTGGTGCCGTCCCCGCGCGGGGGAACGCTGGCCGTGGGGGCCAAGGATCCGGCGGTGCCGGCCCTGCGCCGCCGTCTGGCCGCGTCGGGCGATTTCGACGGGCGGGCGGACGCCAAGGGATCGGCCAATGGACCGGATGTGATGGACGCCGCCCTGCGCAAAGCGGTGGAGCGGTTCCAGACCCGCCACGGCCTGCCGGCCAACGGAGAGGTGAACGCGGCCACGCTTGCGGCCCTGAACGTGCCCGTTTCCGTCCGTATCGCCCAGGTGCAGGCCAACATGGAGCGGGCCCGCTGGCTGCCCCCCCGCTTCGCCGACCGGCGGATCGAGGTGAACATCCCCGAATACACCCTGCGCGCCTTCGACGGCGGCAAGCCGGCGCTGCAGATGCGGGTGATCGTCGGCAGCAAGGCCCGCCGCACGCCCGTGCTGTCCAGCGTGGTGCCGTCGGTGGTGCTGAACCCCACCTGGACCATCCCGCCGACCATCGCGCGCGAAGATTACCTGCCCAAGCTGATCCGCAATCCGGGCTATCTGGCGGCCCACGGCTTCACGGTCTATTCCGGCTGGGGCGCCGATTCCCGCCCGCTGGATGCCGGCCGCATCAACTGGAAGGCGGTGGGCACCGGCATCACCAAGCTGCGTCTGCGCCAGGATCCCGGGCCCAAGAACGCGCTGGGGCAGGTGAAGTTCAACATCATCAACGGCTACGACGTCTATCTGCACGACACCACCGCGCGGGAGAAGTTCCAGCAGCACGCCCGCGCCCTGTCGTCGGGCTGCGTGCGGGTGGGCGAACCGCTGGTGCTGGCCGATTTCGTGCTGGGCGGCAACGGCGACTGGACGCCGGAGCGCCGCCAGCAGACGCTGGACAAGGCCGCGACCCGCACCGTCGCGCTGAAAGACCCGCTGGAGGTCCATCTGCTCTACCAGACCGTCTGGGTGGACGGGGCCGGCGTGGTGCAGGTGCGCGACGACATCTATGGCCGCGACGGCGAGCTGATGGACGCCATCGCCCGCCGCCGCCCCACGCCCCCGGCGGCGGCCCAGCCCACCGCCGCCCAGCCCACCGCCGCCCAGCCGGTCGTGGCCCTGCCGGCCGCGCCGAAGCCCGCCGCCCCGCGGGCCGCGGCGGTGACGGCCCCCCCGGTTCCGCCGGCCAAGGCCAAGCTTGCCGCCCGTCCGTAACAAAAAAAGCACGTCCCAACCTCCGCGCTCCGCCAAAGGGTTAGCTCCAGCGATACCGCGAAGGGCGGGTCCGTGGCCATTTGGTGACTTGTCAAAGGAGGTAAAGATCCCCTAAAGGTGCGCTCACGACGCATGAGAGCCGCTGCAGCGGCCGCAGCTTTCCTGAGCCTCAAAGGGGGATCACGATGACCACCGAATGCACTCCGCCCGACCAGGAGCCGGAGATCGGACGGCGGAAATTCATTCGTCTGGGACTGGCCGCCGCCGCCTCGGCGACCCTGCTGACGCCGGATGAATCCTGGGCGCTGCCCGCGGTTCCGGGGCGCCGGCTGTCTTTCTACAATCTCCACACCTCGGAAAAGGTGTCGGTGGAGTACTGGGCGCGCGGGAAGTACGTGCGCGACGGGCTTCGCCAGGTGAACAAGCTGATGCGCGACCACCGCAACGGCTCCATCCACCCCATCGAGCCCAAGCTGCTGGACGTGCTGTTCCAGCTTCAGCGCATGACCGGGACCAAGGGGCCGATCCACATCGTGTCCGCCTACCGCTCGCCCGCGACCAATGCGGCACTGCGCGAGGCCGATCCCGAGGGTGTGGCCCGCCGCAGCTATCATATGGACGGCAAGGCGGTGGACCTGCGTTTCCCCGGCGTGCAACTGTCCAAGCTGCACCGCGCGGCCCTGTCGCTGCGGGCCGGCGGGGTGGGGTATTACCCCGACAGCAATTTCGTGCACGTGGACGTCGGCCCGGTCCGCCACTGGCTGGGCTGACCCGCGCCTCCGATCATCCCCGGAAACCGCCCGGCCCGCGTCATGCGGTGCCGGGCGGTTCCGTTTTGGGGATGCCTTACTTCCCGGCGTTGGGGAAGAAGAGCTGCTCGCCGTTGATCTTGTAGCCGGCGATGGTCTCCTGCCCGGCGGGGGAAATCAGCCAATCGACGAACTGCTTGGCCTCCGCCGCCTTCACATGGGGGTGCTTGGCCGGGCTGACCGCCATCACGCCGTACTGGTTGAACAGGCGCTTGTCACCCTCCACCACGATTTCCAGATCGCCGCGGTTCTTGAAGTTCAGCCACGTGCCGCGGTCGGTCAGGGCATAGGCGTTCATGGCGGCGGCGGTGTTCAGGGTGGGGCCCATGCCCGACCCGGTTTCCTTGTACCAGCCGGCGCCCGACTTCACCTCCACGCCCGCGTCCTTCCACAGGCGCAGTTCGGCCTTGTGCGTGCCGCTGTCGTCCCCGCGGGAGGCGAAGGGCGCGCCCTTGGCGGCGATGGCCTTCAGGGCGGCGACGGAATCCTTGCCGCCCTTGATCCCGGCGGGGTCCGATTTGGGGCCGACCACCACGAAATCGTTGTACATCACGTCGTGGCGCGCGTCGGCGAAGCCGTCGGCGACAAATTTCGTTTCCGACGGGGTGTCGTGGACGAACAGGGCGTCGGCATCGCCGCGGCGGCCGGTTTCCAGCGCCTGGCCCGTGCCCTGGGCCACCACGCGCACGGCAATGCCGGTCGCCTTGGTGAAGGCCGGCAGCAGGTGGTCGAACAGCCCCGACTGCTCGGTCGAGGTGGTGGAGGCCACCACGATGGATTTGTCCTGTGCATGGGCGCCGGCGGGCAGGGCGGTTGCCGTCGCCAGGGCCGCCGTCAGGGTCAGGGCGGTGAACAGCCGCCGGTTCAGGGTGCTGGTGGGCATGGGACTCCCTCCGTTTATCGTTGTTGGGTTCAGGGATAGAGGTCGCCGCGCAGGAACGCGGTGGCCTGGGGACTGTCCGGGGATTGAAAGAAGCGTTCGGCGGGGGTGTGCTCCACCACCCGGCCATGGTCCATGAACACCACGTCGCCGGCCAGCCGCCGCGCCTGTCCCAGATCGTGGGTGGTCATGATCACCTTGATGCCGTCCCCGGTGAAGCCGGTCAGCATCGCCTCAACCGCGCGCGTGGCGGCGGGGTCCAGGGCGGCGGTGGGTTCGTCCAGGAACAGAACCTCCGGTTCCAGCGCCCAGGCGCGGGCCAGCGCCAGCCGCTGCTGCTCGCCCCCCGACAGCACCCGTGCCGGGCGGGACGCCAGATGGGTCAGGCCGAAGCGCTCCAGCACCGCGCGCGCGGTGTCCGCCCGGCGGCGCCAGCCGGTAAGCAGACCGCCGTGCCCGGCCACCGCCAGGGCGTGGGTGAGGTTGCCCAGGGCGGAGCGGCGCAGCATTACCGGGCGCTGGAACACCATGGCGTGGCGGAACGGCTGGCGCCGCGCCGATGCCGCCCCCGGCCCCAGCCAGTCCACCCGCCCGCGGGTCGGCGTCAGCAGCCCGTGGCACAGGCGCAGCAGCAGGCTCTTGCCCGCCCCGTTGTGGCCGAGGATCAGCGTGGGGGCGGTGCCGCCGATGGTCAGGTCCACCCCGTCCAGCAGGGTCCGCCCGCCGGCATCGAACCCGGCCCCGCTCAGCCGCAGCGGCAAAATGGTGGGAGCGGCGCGCACGGCAAACGCCCTCACGCCCCGGCCCAGCGGCGGGCGGCGTGCCCGACGGCATAGGCCGCGGCGTTGATGACCAGCGTCAGCCCCAGCAGCACCACCCCCAGCCCCAGGGCCAGCGGCAGGTTGCCCTTGCCGGTTTCCAGGCTGATGGCGGTGGTCATGGTGCGGGTCAGGCCGGCGATGTTGCCGCCGACGATCAGCACCGCCCCCACCTCGGCGCTGGCCCGCCCGAACCCGGCCAGGAGCGCCGTCAGCAGGGCATAGCGCCCGTCCCACAGCAAGGTGGGCACCGCCTGGCGTTTGGTGGCGCCCAGCGAGCGCAGGTGGTCGGCGTATTCCTCCCACAGCCCCTCGACCACCTGACGGGTCAGCGACAGGACGATGGGCAGCACCAGCACGGTCTGGGCCACCACCATGGCCCCCGGCGTGAACAGCATGCCCAGCGGCCCCAGCGGGCCGGCGCGCGACAGCATCAGATAGACCAGAAGACCCGCCACCACCGGGGGCAGGCCCATCAGGGCGTTGAAGATCACCACCACGATCCCGCGGCCGGGAAAGCGGGTGACGGCCAGCAGCGCCCCCAGCGGCATGCCCACCACCGCGGCGACGGTCACCGCCTGAAGCGTGACGCGCAGGGACAGCCCGACGATGGACAGGAAGTCCGGGTTTGCGCTGGTGACCAGCGCCGCGGCGGCCCGGAACGCCGCCCAGAGATCATCCATCCGGTGCTCGGCCGTTCTTATCGTTGACGGCAAGGGGTCGCCGTTTCCGTAAGAGATGCGCGTCCGGGCCCAGGATGCAAGGGCAGGATGATCGGGGAGGCGAAAACGCGGCGGTTATTGGCGGCGCGCGATGATGCCGCTGCGCTGACGGTGAGCGTGGGGATGGGGGGCGGCGGCGTGGGGATGAGGGGCTGTGTGGGGATGGTGGGGGGCGGCTGTCCCGCGCGCCTCTTCCTGGCCGCGGCGGTAGCCTTCCCGCTCGGCGGCGTCGATGGCCTCGGCCAGCCGGCGTTCGAAATCGCGCTCGGCGACGGGCGAATAAAGGTCGATGCGGAAATGCTGCTGAAGACGCCAGCGCAGGATTTGTGCACGCTGAAAAGCCGTCATGCGGCGGTCCCCCATGGCTGATCCGGTCCTGCCGGTCAGGATGGGGGCGGTGCTGCCGGCGGGGCAAGGGGGCATGAGGGGAAGGATCGCCGCCCCTTATGCCCGTCCCCGTTCATCCGGCCTCGTGCAAAGGTCATAACCCCGGTGGCCCCGATGCGCGGCGGGGCCGCCGGGAAAGGGGCGGAGGTCAGTGACGGGTGCGGGCCGGGGTGACGTAGACGCCATCCCAATCGACGCCGAACAGGGCATCTTCGCCGGCGTCCTCCACCAGATCCTCGTATTCGGCGGAATCGATCACGCCGAAGATGGAGGCGGTGCCCGAGGAGTCGAGATCGCAGGTGATGACCCGATCCGCCACCTCGACCGAGGTGAAGAAGATTTCCGGCAGTTCCATGGCGTCCAGTTCGGCAGCCACGCGGCATTCGATCTGGTGGGCGATGAAGGCCGGCATGGCCGCGTGCAGCTTGGCCGCCTGGGCGGTCCAAATGATGCGCTGGACGCGTGCGGGGCTCTGGTCCTCCGCGGCGGGCATGGTGGGATTGGCGGCCATAGTGATCATACGGGACATCAGGTTCGACGGGCTGGACGCGCGCATAATGACCTCCGTTGTAGATGGCCCTAGCGTCAGTCCTAGGCGGTTAACGGCGGCTTAAGACGATCAGGGGCAGAAGTCGTACCCAAATAGTAGAGTGCCTACGCCCTTTCGCAAGAGGTAAAACGACCGTTTGCCCTGGATTAAGTGTTTTCCCTGACCCGCGGCGGGGTCACAGCCGTGGCCGCGGGGGTTGCCCCTTGGGTGCCGCGGGCTTGGGCGGCAGGCCCGGACCCGCCTGCTGCTGGGAATAGGCCGCCGCCACCGCCGCGGCAACGCGCGCATTGTCACAGATCAGCGCGATGTTGGCCTTGAGGCTGTCGCCGCCGGTCAGTTCGGTCACCCGTGCCAGCAGGAAAGGCGTCACATCCTTGCCCTGCACGTTCCGCCGGCCTGCCTCGTCCAGGGCGGTGGCGATGGCGGTGGCGATGGCGCCGGGGGCGGCGGCGCTGTCCTCCGGCACTGGGTTGGCCAGCAGCACGCCGCCGCCCAGCCCCATCCGCCATTTGACGGCCATGATCCGCGCCACCTCCTCCGCCGTGCCGCAGCGGTGGTCCACGGACAGGCCCGAGGTGCGGGTGTAGAAGGCGGGGAAATCCGCGGTGCCGAACCCCAGCACCGGCACCCCACGGGTTTCCAGGTATTCCAGCGTCTTGGGCAGGTCCAGGATCGACTTGGCCCCCGAACACACCACGCAGACGTCGGTGCGGGCCAGTTCCTCCAGGTCGGCGGAGATGTCGAAGCTGGACTCCGCCCCCCGGTGGACCCCGCCGATGCCCCCGGTGGCGAACACCGGGATGCCGGCCATGCGGGCGGCAATCATGGTGGTGGCGACCGTGGTGGCGCCGATGCCCCCCGTCGCCAGCGCCACCGGCAGATCCCGGCGGCTGAGCTTTGCCACGTGCGGCCCCCGCGCCAGCCGTTCCAGATCCTCCGCCGTCAGGCCGATGCGGATGCGCCCGTCCAGCACGGCGATGGTGGCGGGCACCGCCCCCGCCGCGCTCACCACCGCCTCCACCCGCTGGGCGGTGGCGATGTTTTCGGGATAGGGCATGCCATGGGAGATGATGGTGGATTCCAGCGCCACCACCGGGCGGCGGCGCTGGATGGCATCGGCCACCGCGGGGGTGATGGACAGGAAATCGTGCATCGCACTGCCGGAGCTTGACGGGAAACGCCCGCAAGAATGCCCCTGTACGCAGGCGCGCGCAATGGGATGCGACGGCTGGAGCGAAAATGCCCCATGGCAAAGTCATTACAAAAGTTATGGAATAATTGATAAGACCAAATGGTGGTTTCCCCGGCAGATTGGATTGGTTATCATAATGGAAATGGGTGAATGCGCCCTATACCCTGAAAAAGAAAAGGGATATGGCGACGGTTATCCTTGACGGGAAATGGTTGGCTTGACGGAAAATGGTCAGTCGCGCTGACATTCTTGCCGCCGCCCATGGTAATCACAGGGAAGGATGGCCCGCGTACGCCCATCCCCCGTTTCCGGGGACGGCCGCGCGGAGCAGGAGGACGAAATGTTGACGTATCAGGAGCTTCTGGCCCAGCGCGCCGGCCTGCCGCTGCGCAGCCGCCGCCGCGGTTCCCCGCCCGCCGAAGCCGCCCGCGAACGGCAGATGGACGCGGTGGAACGCCGTCTGGCCCGCAACCCGGCCCTGGCCGCCAAGGTGGTGCCGGAAACCGGCCATACGGCGGACGAAAGCGCATCCCAGCGCTGATTCCCCCGAAGCGGGGTGGCGCCCGCCCGCGTGGCGCGCCATAGTGGCGGCGATGCCGATATCGTCCGCCTTCGTTCCGTCAGCGGCCCGTGCCGCGGCGGCAGACCGCTGGATTCATCCCACCCCCGCCGGGCTGTTCGTGGCGCCGGGGGGATTTTTCATCGACCCGGTGCGGGCGGTGGAACGCGCGGTCATCACCCATGGACATTCCGACCACGCCCGCGGCGGCCATTCCCATGTGCTGGCCACCCCGGCCACGCTGGCGGTCATGGAGCAGCGTCTGGGCCGTGCCGCCGGGGCGGTGCGCCAGCCGCTGGACTATGGCGAATCCCTGACCGTCGGGGATGTGCGCCTCACCCTGGTGCCCGCCGGCCACGTGCTGGGCAGCGCGCAGGTGGTGGTGGAGCATGGGGGGGCACGGGTGGTGGTGTCGGGAGATTACAAGCGCCGGCCCGATCCCACCTGCGCCCCCTTCGACCCCGTGCCCTGCGACGTCTTCGTGACCGAGGCGACCTTCGCCCTGCCCATCTTCCGCCACCCGCCGGCGGAGGCGGAGATCGGGCGGCTGCTCCACTCCCTGGCCCTGTTTCCCGAGCGCAGCCATCTGGTGTCGGTCTATGCCCTGGGCAAATGCCAGCGGGTGATCGCGCTGTTGCGCGCCGCCGGCTACGGCCGCCCCATCTATCTGCACAGCGCGCTGGAGCCGCTATGCGCCCTCTATGCCCGGTTCGGTGTGGATCTGGGCGACCTGCGCCCGGCGGCGGAGGCCGGCGCGGCGGCGTTGCGGGGGGCGGTGGTGCTGACCTCCGGCGGCGGGGGACACTGGATGGAGCGGTTGAGCGACCCGGTGACCGCCGTGGCGTCCGGCTGGGTGCGGGTGCGGCAATGGGCGCGCCAGCGGGGGGCGGAACTGCCCCTGGTCATCTCCGACCACGCCGATTGGGACGAACTGACCGCCACCCTGGCCGAACTGTCCCCGGCGGAAGTGTGGATCACCCATGGCCGTGACGACGCGCTGTCCCACCACGCCGCCCGTCTGGGCATCCGCGCCCGCGCCCTGGCGCTGGTGGGCCGGAGTGGCGAGGGGGACGGGGAGGAGGAGGGCGCGTGAACCGTTTCGCCCGTCTGGCCGAAGCCCTGGCCTTCATGGCCTCCGATACCGGCAAGCGGCGGCTGATCGCCGATTACATCGCCACCACGCCCGATCCGGACCGCGGGTGGGGGCTGGCGGTGCTGCTGGGGGCGGTGGCGGTGCGGCACGCCCGTCCGGCGGTGCTGCGCGCCCTGGCCGCCCGCCGCACCGATCCGGTGCTGTTCACCCTGTCCCACGGCTTCGTCGGCGATGTGGCGGAAACCGTGGCGCTGATGTGGCCGGACCCGCCGCCGCGTTCCAACAGCCTGCCCCCGCCCATGGCCGAGGTGGCGCCGGCCCTGCTGTCCGCGGACCGCGCCGGGGTGGAGGATCTGCTGGAAGGGTGGCTGGACACCCTGGACGCCACGGGCCGCTACACCCTGCTGAAGCTGGCTGCCGGCTCATTGAAACTGGACGTCAGCCCCCGGCTGGTGGCGGAGGCGCTGGCGGAGTGGGGCGGGGTGGACGTTCACGCGGTGGAGGAATGCCGCCACGGCCTGACCCCGCCCTACGGGCCGCTGTTCGCGTGGCTGGAACGGCGGGGGCCGCGCCCGGCGGCGGGGCAGGGGCCGGTGTTCCGTCCCTTCATGCCGGCGGCACCGTTCGATGCCGGTGCGCTGGACGCGCTCGACCCCGCCCAATGGGCGGCGGAATGGCAGTGGGACGGGCTGCGGGTCCAGCTTGTGGCGGGAAGCGGGGGCCGTGCCGTCTATGGCCGCCAGGGGGAGGATTTGACGGCGGCCTTCCCCGACCTGGCCGAAGCGCTGGATATCGATGGTGCGGTGGAGGGGGAAATCCTGGCCGCCGCGGCGGACGGCCCGCCCTTCGCCCCGGCCTCGGCGGCGCTGCTGCAGCCGCGCCTGAAGCGGACGGCCAGGGGGCGGGCGGTGCCGGTGTTCGTGCGCCTGTTCGACATGCTGGCCGACGGCGGGGAGGATCTGCGGCCCATGCCCTTCGCCGTCCGCCGCGCCCGGCTGGAGCGGTGGTTCGCCGGCCGTTCCCCGGCCCTGGCCGCTCTGTCGCCGCTGCTGCCCCTGGCCGAGGCCCGGCGGCTTCACACCGGCATCGCCGGGGCGGGGGTGCGGGGGATGGTGTTGAAACGGCGGGACGCCCCTTATGACCCGGCGGGGGCCGGCGGGGCGTGGCTGGCGTGGAAGCGCGCCACCCGCAGCGTCCGCGCCGTGCTGATGTACGCCCAGCGGGCCGGCGGCCCGGGCGGCGGCGGGTACGAGAGCTACACCGCCGGCCTGTGGCGCGGCGGCGCGCTGGTGCCGCTGGGCAAGGCCACCGCGGCGCTGCCCGCGGATGCACGGCGGGAATTGGACCGCTGGATCACCGCCGCCACCACCAACCGCTTCGGTCCGGTGCGCGAGGTGGCGCCGGGGCTGGTGGTGGTGGTGGAATTCGACGGGGTGTCCCCCTCCGCCCGCACCAAATGCGGCCTGTCCCTGCGTGGTCCCCGCATCGCGGCGGTGCTGTGGGACACCCCGGTGGACGCCGCCGCCCCCCTGGCGGAGCTGGAAGCGCTGGCGGAGGGGTAATGGCCTGCGGCTTGGCTTAAGGCTTCTGGGGGACGGAAAAGACCAGAACCCGCATGACGGTGCCGGCGCCGGTGATGCGTTCCGCCGCCTCGTCCAGGCGGCGGCGCAGTTCCGCGCCGTTTTCGATGCCGCCGTTGACGATGAGCCGTTCGCCCATGGCGGTGAACAACACCGAGACGATGGCGTCCTGAATCTGTGCCCGCCGCCCGTCCGCAACCTTCAGGACGCGGGGGCTGGACAGTTCCAGGGTGACCTGAAACCGGGCGTTGCCGGTCAGAATCCCGTCCCGCTCGGTCGGCAGGAGCAGGTCGGGGAAGCTGATGCTGTTGGTGCGCACCGCCTCGGCGGGCTGGGCCACCCCGATCATCGCCAGGGCGGCGGCAACCAGAACGGTGCGCAGGAGGCTGCGCACGCTCATGGCAGGAACCTCTATGCCGGGTTCAGGGCCAGGACGCCTGCTTGGCGACCGGCGTGATCAGAATGCGGGTGACCGAGGCCCGGCCCATCAGCGCCTCGCTCCGTTCCAGGATCTTCTGGCGGACGGCCTGGGCGTTGGTGATGGCCCCGTTGACGATCCATCCTTTCTCCACCCCGATGTAGATCACGCCCAGCACCGCGTCCTGCAGCCGGGGGGCGATGGCCTGCGCCTCCGGCACCTTGGCGGCGTTGAGCAGTTCCAGGGTGACTTCAAGATGGTTGTAGCGCTGCACCTCGCCGCGGGTGCTGACCACCGGCACCAGCACCGGTCGGATCTTGATGGTGGGGGGAAGCGGGGCCGCCCCTTCGGCGGCAAGGGCGGGAGCGGCGGCGCAAAGGCTCAGCGCCACGGCCACGCAGGCGGCCAGGGCGCGGAGAACGGCGGAGACGTGTCCAGACACTCCGACCTCTTCCTAAAGGAATAGACGGTTATGATATACGCCCGATGCCCCTCTTCCACAATGGCGCTTGCCCCGCCGGGGGCGTGGAAAAACAGGGGCCTGCCCCCCGGAAAGACCCGGCATCACGCGATCTGCCGCGTGGTGGCGATGGCGGCATACTCCCCGTCCATGTTGGCCAGCGACAGGGCGTGGACATCCTCCGCCGTCCAAAGGTGCCCGCGGCGGTCGCGGCGGGCGAAGGTGAAGCAGGCATCCTCCACCAGCCACACAGTGAATCCCAGATTGCCCGCCGTCCGCACGGTGGCTTCCACGCTGTTGTTGGTGATGACGCCCATCACCACCACCGCACCGATGCCCCGGCCCCGCAGCCACGGCTCCAGCCCGGTGCCGATGAAGGCGCTGTTGGTGGCCTTGCCCATCACCGTTTCCCCGGCCCGCGGCATCACCGCGTCCTTGAACCCGTGGCCCGGCGTGCCGGGGGTGTAGGTGGAGCCCGGCACGGTGGAATCGTGGCGGATGTGGACCACCGGCCACCCGCGGTCGCGCCACGCGGCCAGGACGGCGGCCATGTTGGCCTCGGCGCCCGGGTTGTTGCGCGGGCCGTCGGCGGCCCAGCGGGGATCGTCGATGGCCCGCTGCACGTCGATGATGAGAAGGGCCGCACCGTCGGGAATCATGGCCGCTCGCTGGTCTGGGGTGGGGCGTGGCAAAAACGGAAGTCTGCTGCAAAGGGGCGCGTGACAAAAGCCCCGCTTTGGCGTCTAATCCCGCGCTTTTCCAGGATTGAGTGGTTCGGTATCGGCTATGAGCGCTGTGGAGACACGCAACGTTGCCCCGGACGAGGCGGACATCCGCCTTGACCGCTGGTTCAAGCGGCATTTCCCCGAGGTTGGGCACGGCCATCTGCAAAAGCTTCTGCGCACCGGGCAGGTGCGCGTGGACGGCAAGCGCGCCGACGCCTCCACCCGGCTGGCCGCGGGGCAGGCGATCCGCATCCCGCCGCTGACCGCTCCCACCCCGTCCCCCGATTCCCCGCCGAAGCCCAAGCCCGCCCTGTCCGCCGCCGCCAAGCGGGAGGCGGAGGCGCTGGTGGGCCGCGTGCTCTACCGCGACGACGACGTGATCGCCATCGACAAGCCCGCCGGTCTGGCGGTCCAGGGCGGCACCGGCATGACCAAGCACCTGGACGCCATGCTCGATTCCCTGCGCTTCGGCTCGGCGGAGCGGCCCCGGCTGGTCCACCGGCTGGACAAGGACACCTCGGGCGTGTTGCTGCTGGCCCGCAACGCCTTTGCCGCCACCCGGCTGGCGGAGAGTTTCCGCGGGCGTGACGCGCGCAAGATCTATTGGGCCGCCACCGTCGGCGTGCCGCGCCCGTTCCAGGGCAAGATCGACCTGGCCCTGGCGAAAGAGGGCGGCCCCCACGGCGAGCGGGTGGCCGCCAACGAGGAAGACGGCAAGCGGGCGCTGACCTATTTCTCGGTGCTGGAAAACCTGGGCAAGACCGCGGCCTTCGTGGCGCTGTGGCCGCGCACCGGGCGCACCCACCAGCTCCGCGTGCACATGGCCGCCATCGGCACGCCGATCCTGGGCGACGGCAAGTACGGCGGGGCGGAAGCCTTCCTGCCCGGTGCCGAGGTGCCGAAGAAGCTGCACCTGCACGCCCGCCGGCTGATCCTGCCCCACCCCCGCGGCGGCCACCGCACCATCGACGTGACGGCGCCGATCCCGGAGCACATGGCGGCGACGTGGCGCTATCTGGGCTTTTCCGCCAACCTGCGGGAAGACCCCTTCGCCGAGGTGGAGTGATGCCCTACACCCGTCTGCGCCTTGCGGTGTTCGATTGCGATGGAACGCTGGTGGACAGCCAGTTTTCCATCGTCGGCGCCATGACCGCGGCGTTCGCCGTCCACGACCTGCCGCCGCCCGACCCGCGCCCGGTGCGCCGGGTGGTGGGGCTGTCGCTGGCGGAGGCCGTGGCGGTGCTGTTGCCGGGCCATGACGCGGCCTTTCACGCCGCGGTGGCCGAAAGCTACCGCGATGCCTTCTTCCGTCAGCGGCGCAGCGGCACGCTGCACGAACCGCTGTTCCCCGGCATCCGCGAATGCCTGGACGCGCTGGAGGCCGAAGGGGTGCTGCTGGGGGTGGCGACGGGCAAATCGCGGCGCGGGCTGGACGCGGTGCTGGAGCACCACGGGCTGGCCGGGCGGTTCGTGACGCTGCAGACCAGCGACCGCGGCCCCGGCAAGCCCCACCCCGACATGCTCTACCGCGCCTTGGGCGAAGCGGGCGTGCCGGCGGGCGGGGCGGTGATGATCGGCGACACCACCTTCGACATCCAGATGGCGCGCAGCGCGCATGTGGAATCGGTGGGTGTGTCGTGGGGCTATCACGAGGTGGCGGAGCTTGAAAGCGCCGGTGCGGCCCGCATCGTGGACAGCGCCGATGAATTGACCGCGGCGGTGCTCGACATGCTGCGCGCCACGCAAGAGTAAGGAATCGGGTAGGGATATGAAGCGCTTTTACAAGGAAGCAGCCTCCGCCGCCGTGGACGGCGGGTTCGAGGTCCGTCTGGACGGCCGCAGCCTGCGCAGCCCGGCCAAGGCGCCGCTGCTCCTGCCCACCGGCGCGCTGGCCGACGCCATCGCCGCCGAATGGCAGGAGCAGGGGGAGCAGGTGATCCCCGATTCCATGGTGCTGATGCAGTTGGCCGCCACCGCGGTGGACGTGGTGGCGGTAAAGCGGGCCGAGATCGTGGCCGGGGTGGCGAAATACGCCGAAACCGACCTGCTGTGCTACCGCGCCGAACACCCCGAGGCCCTGGTGGAGCGGCAGAACCGCCACTGGCAGCCGCTTTTGGACTGGGCCACCCACCGGTTCGACGCCTCGCTGCACATCGCCGCCGGTCTGATGCCCCGCCCGCAGCCCGCAGACGCGCTGCACGCGCTGGAACGGGCGGTGGATTCGTACGGCCATTGGCACCTGTCGGCGCTGCAGAGCGCCACCGCGTCCTGCGGGTCGCTGATCGTGGCGCTGGCGCTCGCCGAAGGGCGGGTGAGCGCCGACGAGGCGTTCGACATCTCGCAGATCGACGAAACCTTCCAGATCGAGAAATGGGGGGAGGACGCCGAGTCCACCCGCCGCCGCGCCGGCCTGCGCCGGGACATCGGCGCCGCCGGACGCTTCCTCGCCCTGCTGGGATAAGCACAGAACGGCGAAAGCCCCTCCCCCGGCCGGGGGAGGGGCTTTCGATTGCGCGCAAGGTTACTGCGGCGACGGGGTGGTCATGGTGCCCGTGCTGCCGCCCGACGCACCCGGCGTGGCCGGGGTGGTGGTGGTGCCGGTCGTGCCGGTGCCGGTCCCGCTCTTGTGCGGGCGGTTGAGCGAGGTCATGCTGTCGGAATATTCGAATTCCGCCATATTGCGCACGTCCTCGCGGGTCAGGCCGGAAAGCTGGATCTTGTCAGTGTCCTGATTCCATTTGGCCTGATTGAAATCCACGGCGATCTGCTTGGCGCCGATGCCCAGGAAGCCGCCCGACGAGATCACAAGCTGCCGCGCCTGCCCGGACGTGGGGTCGAGGATCACGTCCTCCACCTCGCCGATGTTGTTGCCGTCCTGGCCGACCACCGATTTGCCCAGCATCTTTTCGGTGCTGGCAAGCTGCCCGCTGTGGGTGGTGGACGACATCGTGGAGCCGGTCCCGCCCGTCGTGGTGCTGCCGGACGATTGGGCGAAGGCGCCCCCGGTCATGAGCACCAGCACGGAAGCGGCCGCGAACAATTCCCTCCGCATCGTCTTTCCTTTCAGCGTTGTCTGTTGGCGTTGTGAAGACACCGGTACAAACAACGCTGGCGGCTCCGCATTCCCGCGGCACCGGGTGCGCTTAGGGCGTACCTTGTTCGGGGGAGGGGGCGGTCAGCCATTGGGGACGGTGGGGCCGGACCACACTGTCCCCGGCGGCGAACGCCCGCCCCCCGTCCTCCGCCTGCGCCAGAAGTTCAAGCCGTATCAAGGCGATGGCCTGGGTTCCGGCCCCGCCGCGCATCTCGCCCGCGTCCACCCCGTCCAGCGTCAGCGGCGTGCCGCTGCCGGGCAGCGGGCCATCCACCGTCACCGGGAACAGCCGCTTCTTGATCAGCGCGCGGTAACGGGTGCGGGCGGTCAGTTCCTGACCCATGTAGCAGCCCTTGTCCCACGCGATGGCGTTCAGCGCATCCATGTTGGCTTCCAGCGGGATGGTGCGCTCCACCGGCATGTCGCGGCTGCCGTCGGGCACCCCCAGCGCGAGCCGGTGGGCGTCATAGGCCCCGGGTTCCACCGGCGCGAACCCGGCCTGCGCCACCGCCGCTTCCCACCCGCCGTCCACGGGCACCACGGCGCGGGCACCCAGGCCGGGCAGGCGGGGATCGGTGAACGCCACGCCCCCGGCAAAGGGCTTCGCATCCCCCGGCTCCGCCGTCAGGCCCAGCTTTGCCAGCGCGGCGGTCCCGAACAGGGCGAGCACGCGGTAAGTGGCCGTGGCGTTGGCAAAGGTGACCTTGGAGCGCAGCTTGTAGGGCTTCAGCCGCCGGATCATCTCGTCGGTGCGGTCCCCCTCGGTCTCGGCCAGGATGGCGTCGCCGGCGTCGGTCAGGATGAAGTCGTGCAGAAACTTTCCCTGCGCCGTCAGCAGCAGGGAATACAGCGCCCGATTCGCCGCCAGCTTGCGCAGATCGTTGGTCACCAGCCCCTGGAGGAAGGCCGACCGCTCCTCCCCACCCAGGGCCACCACCCCGCGGTTGTCCAGCACCGCAAAGACCGCATCCTGTTCCGTCATCGTCCTTTGCCTCTTTCTGCGCCACCCGCGGGACACTGCCCGTCCTGTGGGCGTTCCGGCTTCAACGTGGGGCAAGCGGGCCGCCGGGGCAAGGGGCATCGCCTCCGTGAACTCCCGTACACGTCAAAGAGTTGACGGATGCCGGGGGTTTCCGCCTAACTGTAGGGATGTTTGGCACGGCGTTGGCATAGCCGTCCCGCCCCGATCCCCGCACACTGGAACCCGCCGCCCGTGACCGTCCCGCGCCTCGAGCTTTCGTCCATATCCAAGCGCTTTCCCGGCTGCCTTGCCAACGATCAGGTCAGCCTGACCCTGATGCCGGGAGAAATCCACGCGCTGCTGGGGGAAAACGGGGCCGGCAAGAGCACGCTGGTCAAGATCATCTATGGCGTGCAGCAGGCCGACAGCGGCACCATCCTGTGGGAAGGCCAGCCGGTGGTGATCAAGGATCCCCACGCCGCCCGCCGTTTGGGCATCGGCATGGTCTTTCAGCACTTTTCCCTGTTCGACACGCTGACGGTGGCGGAGAACGTGGCGCTGGGCCTGGAACAGCCCCCGCCCATGCGTGAGTTGGAGAGCAAGATCCGCACGGTGTCGGAGCGGTACGGCCTGACGCTGGACCCCGCCCGCCACATCCACACCCTGTCGGTGGGCGAGCGGCAGCGGGTGGAGATCGTGCGCTGCCTGTTGCAGGATCCCCGCCTGCTGATCATGGACGAACCCACCAGCGTCCTGACCCCGCAGGAGGTGGACCGGCTGTTCGGCACGTTGCGCCGGCTGGCGGAGGAGGGATGCACCATCCTCTACATCTCCCACAAGCTGGAGGAGATCCGGGCGCTGTGCAGCCGGGCCACCGTGCTGCGCGGCGGGCGGGTGGTCGGGGCCTGCGATCCGCGCCGGGAATCGGCGCGCAGCATGGCCGAGATGATGATCGGCACCACCCTGACCGCCCCCGTGCGCGCCGCGGCGGTGACGGGGGCGGCGGCGCTGGAGGTGCGGCACCTGTCCACCACCTCCGACGATCCCTTCGCCACCAACCTCAAGGATGTGTCGCTGGAGGTGCGGGCGGGCGAGATCCTCGGTATTGCCGGGGTGGCCGGCAACGGGCAGGCGGAATTGCTGTCGGCGCTGTCGGGGGAAATCATCATCGCCGACGAAGGATCCGTGCGCATCAAGGGGCAGGCGGCCGGCCATCTCGACCCCCGCCAGCGCCGCGCTCTGGGCCTGGCCTTCGTGCCCGAGGAGCGGCTGGGCCGCGGGGCGGTGCCGGAATTGAGTCTGTCGGAAAACGCCATCCTGTCCGGCTATGTGGCCGAGCCGCTGGTGCGCCGCGGGCTGGTGCATTTCGGGCGCGCCCGCGGGTTCGCCGAACGCATCATCAGCGGTTTCAACGTGGTCACCCACGGGCACAAGGCGGAAGCGCGCTCGCTGTCCGGCGGCAATCTGCAGAAATTCATCATCGGGCGGGAAATCCTGCAAAAGCCCACCCTGCTGGTGGTGGGGCAGCCGACCTGGGGCGTGGACGCCGGGGCGGCGGCGGCCATCCATCAGGCGCTGATCGACCTGGCCCGCGGCGGTGCGGCGGTGCTGGTCATCAGCCAGGATCTCGACGAACTGTTCGTGCTGAGCGACCGCATCGCCGTGCTGTTCCACGGGCACCTGTCGGAAAGCCGTCCCACCCACCACACGACGGTGGAGGAGATCGGGCTGCTGATGGGCGGCCTGTTCGGTGCGGCCCCCGGCGAGGAAGACCTGCCCCATGGCGCCGCCTGAGACCGTCACACCCACCTCATCCCGAGTCACCTCATGAGTTTCATCCGTCTTGAACCGCGGGGGCAGGCATCGCCGCTGTGGGTGTATGGGGCGCCGCTGCTGGCGGTGGCGCTGACGCTGGTCAGCGGCTTCCTGCTGTTCTGGGCCATGGGCTTCAACCCGGTGGCAGCCCTCCACGCCTTCTTCGTGGCGCCGCTGACCAGCGCGCGCGGCATCGGCGAGCTGGTGGTGAAGGCGACGCCGCTGACCCTGTGCGCCGTCGGTCTGGCCGTGGGTTTCCGCGCCAACGTGTGGAACATCGGGGCGGAGGGGCAATTGACGCTGGGCGCCGTCACCGGCGGCGGGCTGGCGCTGGCGTTCTACGGCGAGGGCGGGTGGTGGCTGCTGCCGCTGATGGTGGCGGGCGGCATCGCCGGCGGCATGGCGTGGGCGGCGATCCCGGCGTTCCTGCGCACCCGCTTCAACGCCAGCGAGATTTTGACCAGCCTGATGCTGACCTATGTGGCGCTGCTGCTGCTCAGCTATCTGGTGCATGGGCCGTACCGCGACCCCGACGGCTTCGCCTTTCCCGAATCCCGCCTGTTCGAAGAGGCGGCAACCCTGCCGGTGCTGGTGTCGGGCACCCGCATCCATCTGGGGGCGCTGTTCGCGCTGGCGGCGGTGGCCGGGTGCTGGGTGCTGGTCGCCCGCACCTTCGTGGGCTTTCAGATCCGCGTCATCGGCCTGACCCCGGCGGCGGCCGGTTACGCCGGGTTCAAGGAAAAGAAGATCATCTGGCTGACGCTGCTGCTGTCGGGCGGCCTGTCCGGTCTGGCCGGGCTGGGGGAGGTGGCGGGGCCGATCGGCCAGATCGTGCCCAGCGTGTCGCCCGGCTACGGCTTCACCGCCATCATCGTCGCCTTTCTCGGGCGTCTGCACCCGGTGGGCATCGTGCTGGCCGCCCTGCTGATGGCGCTGTCCTTCATCGGGGGGGAGGCCGCCCAGATCGGCCTGGGCCTGCCCAAGGCGATCACCGGGGTGTTCCAGGGGATGCTGCTGTTCTTCCTGCTGGGATCAGACGTGCTGATCCGCTACCGCGTGCGTGTGGGCGCCCGCAAGACCGTTTCCCAGGGAGCCACCGCATGAGCATCGAGGTCGCCGGCCCCGTCATTGCCGCCATGATGACGGCGGCCACGCCGCTGCTGTTCGCCGCCTTGGGCGAGCTGGTGGTGGAGAAATCGGGCGTTCTCAACCTGGGCGTGGAGGGCATGATGCTGGGCGGGGCCGTGGTCGGCTTCGCCGCCGCCGTGCTGACCGGCAGTTCCGCCGTGGGCTTCGTGGCCGGGGCGCTGGCCGGGCTGCTGCTGGCGGCCCTGTTCGGGGTGCTGACGCTGGGGCTGTTCACCAATCAGGTGGCGACCGGACTGGCGCTGACCCTGTTCGGCGTCGGGCTGTCGTCGCTGGTGGGGCAGGGTTATGTCGGCCACCCCATCGCCGACGTGCCGGAACTGCACATCCCGGTCCTGACCGACCTGCCCATCATCGGCCAGCCGCTGTTCGGGCAGAGCCTGCCGGTGTATCTGGCGCTGGCGGCGGTGCCGGCGGTGCACTGGTTCCTGTTCCGCACCCGCGCCGGGCTGGTGCTGCGCGCGGTGGGGGAGAACCACACGGCAGCCCACGCGCTGGGGTACAAGGTCATCCGCATCCGCTTCCTGGCCGTGCTGTTCGGCGGCGCCATGAGCGGGCTGGGCGGGGCCTATCTGTCGCTGGACTACACCCCCATGTGGGCCGAGGGCATGACCGCGGGGCGCGGCTGGATCGCGCTGGCGCTGGTGGTCTTCGCCACGTGGAAGCCGGGGCGGGTGCTGGCCGGGGCGTGGCTGTTCGGCGGCGTCACCATCCTTCAGCTTCACGCGCAGGGGGTGGGGTTCGCCGTTCCCTCGCAGCTCTTGTCCATGCTGCCCTATCTGGCTACGGTTCTGGTTCTGGTGCTGATCTCGCGGGACGTCACGCGCATCCGGCTGAACGCGCCGGCCAGCCTGGGCAAGATCTTTTATCCCGATTGATCGTCTCATAACAAAACGGGGAGTCACTCAAGTGAACAGACGGACGATGGGCAAGGCCCTGATGGGGGCCGCCGCGGTCGCGGCGCTGTGCAGCCTGGGCGCCGGGGCCGCCGTGGCCCAGGACAAGATGAAGGTCGGCTTCGTGTACGTCGGCCCGATCAGCGATCACGGCTACAGCTTCCAGCACGATCAGGGCCGTCTGGCCGTGGAAAAGACGCTGGGCGACAAGGTGACCACCACCTTCGTCGAGAACGTGCCCGAGGGTGCGGACGCCGAGCGCGTGATCGAGCAGTTGGCCGCCTCCGGCCACAAGCTCATCTTCACCACCTCGTTCGGTTTCATGAACCCGACGCTGAAGGTGGCCCAGCGCTACCCCGACGTGAAATTCGAGCACGCCACCGGCTACAAGCGCGCCAAGAACGTGGCGACCTACTCCGCCCGCTTCTACGAGGGGCGCACGGTGGTCGGGACCATCGTCGGCAAGATGACCAAGTCGAACATCGTCGGCTACATCGGCTCCTTCCCCATCCCCGAGGTGGTGGGTGGCATCAACGCCTTCACCATCGCCCTGCGTGAGCAGAACCCCAAGGCGGAAGTGCGCGTGGTGTGGGTCAATTCCTGGTACGACCCGCCGAAGGAAGCCGAAGCGGCCAAGGCCCTGATCGACCAGGGTGCGGACGTGATCGTGCAGCACACCGACAGCCCCGCCCCGGTGCAGGCCGCCGAGGAACGCGGCCTGTGGTCCGTGGGCCAGTCGTCGGACATGTCCCGCTTCGGGCCGAAGTCGCACCTGACCGGCATCGTCGATGACTGGAGCGGCTATTACATCCAGCGCGTCCAGGCCGTTCTCGACGGCACCTGGAAGGCCGAGGACACCTGGGGCGGGCTGAAGGACAAGATGCTGTACCTGGCCCCCTACAACCCGGCGATTCCGGCGGACGTGGTGGCGCTGGCCAACACGGTCCGCGACGGCATCATGGACGGCAGCCGCCATTCCTTCACCGGCCCCATCAAGGACCAGTCGGGCAAGGTCGTGATCCCCGCCGGCCAGAAGGCCACCGACGAGCAGATCCTGAAGATGGACTGGTTCGTGGAAGGCGTGGTCGGCAAGCTGCCCAAGTAAGCGCCGGGAAGTATAAGCGCCGGAGTGGTGGCAAAGGGGCGTTCCGTCCCTTCGCCACCTGCTTACCGGGCAGGGGGCATTTACGCCGGCGGGGCCGTGCGGCGGTAGCTGTCGCGGTCGGCGGCCTTGTCGAACCACGCGGCCAAGGCCGGGCGCCCCTGGCGCCAGGCGTCCGCGGCGAAGCGGAAATCCAGATAGCCCAGCGCGCACAGGATCGACACCGTGCCGATGGTGGGGGTGGGGGACAGGCTGTCCGCCTCACTCTCCAGCGCATCGCAGGCGCGGGCCATGGCGCGGGCCTGACGGTCGGCCCAGGTCTGCGACCGTTCGCCGTCGGGGCGGTTCAGTTCCAGCCGCCGCAGCACCGCGGCATCGTTCAGCCCGTCGGCCAGGGCCTGCTGACGCAAGGCCGTCCAGCGGGCGGGGCCGGGGGCGGGGAACAGCCGGTGGCCGTCGTGCAGGGTGTCGAGATACTCGCAGATCACCGGGCTGTCGTAGAGCACCGTGCCGTCGCCCAGCGACAGCGCCGGCACCTTGCCCAGCGGGTTGTCCTTGGGCAGGTCGGTGTCCGGCGACCACGCGTCGGTGCGGATCAGCGTCACCGCATCCTCCAGGCCGCATTCGATCAGCGTCATCATCACCTTGCGCACATAGGGCGAGGTGGGGCTGTGGCGTAGGGTAATCATCGGGTCTTCTCTCGTCCCTTGTCGGTCCCTTAGGCGGGCAGCGTCGGCGGCAAGCTTAGCGGAAAACGTCCTTGCGGCGGCGGATTTCGGCGAACACCGCCGCCGGTTCGGCGCCGCTCATCCCCACCGCGGCCTGCACCGCCGGATCGTCGGCGCGCAGGAACGGGTTGGTCTGCCGGTCCTCCTCCAGCGTGAAGGGCACCGTCGGCTCGCCACGGCCGCGGGCGGCCTTGATGGCGTCGGCGCGGCGGGCGAGCGCGGCATTGTCCGGGTCCACCGTCACCGCGAAGCGGGCGTTGGAGAGTGTGTATTCGTGGGCGCAATAAACCCGCGTGCCGGCGGGCAGGGCGCGCAGGCGCGACAGCGAGTCCCACATCTGTTCCGCCGTCCCTTCGAACAGCCGCCCGCAGCCCAGCGCGAACAGGGTGTCGCCGCAGAACAGCGCCCCCAGGCCGGGGAAATAATAGGCGATGTGGCCCGACGTGTGGCCGGGCACGAAAAACACCTGTGCCTGTTGCGGTCCCACGGAAAAAACCTCGCCATCCGACAGCAGCGCATCCATATCAGGAATGCGGTGCCGGTCGGCGCGGGGGCCGGCCACGGTACAGTGATGCGCCGCCTTCAGCGCTGCGACGCCGCCGATGTGGTCGTTGTGGTGATGGGTAAGCAGGATGTGGGTCAGGCGCCAGCCGCGGCGGTCCAGCTCCGCCTGGACCGGGGCGGCATCGCCGGGATCGACCACGGCGGTGGTGCCGGTTTCCCCATCGTGCAGAAGGTAGATATAATTGTCGTCGAACGCTGGTATCCGATGGATGTCCATGGCTTTCCGTCCCTTTCTGACAACCGTGTGAGCCCACTATCGCCATGCATACGGATATTGTCGATCTCCGCGAATTCTACGAAACCAGCCTGGGGCAGGCCGCCCGGCGGATGATCCGCCGCCGCATCCGCCTCATCTGGCCCGACGTGCGCGGGCAGATCGTGCTGGGTCTGGGCTTCGCCACCCCCTATTTGCGGCCCTTCCGCGAGGAGGCGGACCGCGTGATCGCGCTGATGCCGGCGACGCAGGGCGTGGGCTTCTGGCCGCCCGAGGGGCCGGGGCTGGTGGCGCTGGGGGACGAGGGGGATTTGCCCTTCGGCGACATGACCATCGACCGCGTGCTGCTGGTCCACGGGCTGGAGGGCACCGAGCAGCTCCGCCCGCTGATGCGGGAGATCTGGCGGGTGCTGGCCGGTGGCGGGCGGGTGCTGGCGGTGGTGCCCAACCGCCGCGGCCTGTGGGCGCGCGCCGACTGGACGCCGTTCGGCCACGGCTTCCCCTATTCGCCCTCGCAACTGAAGCAGGTGATGCGGGAAGCCATGTTCGTGCCCGAACGCACCGAACACGCGCTGTTCATCCCGCCCTTGAAATCGCGGATGCTGCTGCGGTCCGCCCCGGCGTGGGAGGAGATCGGGTCGCGCTGGTTCAAGGCGTTCGCGGGGGTGACGATGATCGAAGCCTCCAAGCAGATCTTCGCCGCCGCCACCCCGCGCCGTGTGGTGCAACAGCCCAAACGCCGCCTGATCGTCTCCCTCCCCGGTGGCGCCGCCCCGGCGGCCCGCCGTGGGGTGGAGTAGGGGCTAAAAACCCTCTCCCCGGCGGGAGAGGGGAGACGACGGCCGTGTTACTTCCGCAGCGTGCCCAGGACCGAGCGCACGCGGTCGTTGAGACCGCCCATGCGGCCGCTCAGGGTCTGCATGGGGCCGGACAGGCCGTCCAGCGTGGCCGTGACCTCGGTCACCGCGCGTTCGGCGGCGCGGATGCTCTGTTCCGCCGCCGCCACGTCGTGGCGGGTGCGGTCCAGGCGCTGGGACACGTCGCCGGCCAGATGGGTCTGTTCGGTGATGGCCCCGGCCACCGTGTCGTTGATGGTCTGGATCGACCGGATGGTGCCGTGGATGCTGGACAAGGCGCCGTCCACCGCCGCGGTTTCCCGCTGCAGGTTCGCCACCTGATCGGCGATCTGCTTGGTGGCGTCGGCGGTCTGGCGCGACAGGGCCTTGACCTCGTTGGCCACCACGGCGAATCCGCGCCCCGCCTCGCCCGCGCGGGCCGCTTCGATGGTGGCGTTCAGCGCCAGCAGATTGGTCTGGCTGGCGATGGCGTTGATGAGCTTGACCACGCTGGCGATCTGCTCCGCCGCCGTGCGCAGGGAGGTCATGACCGTGGTCGCACGTTCGGAATCGGCGGTGGCCGACGCGCTGATGTCGCGGGCCTTGGCGGTGTCGGCGGCGATGCGGTCGGCGGTGGCGGCCAACTGGCCGATCATCGACGCCACGGTGCCCACCGATTCATCCACCGACTGGGAGGCGCGGGCGGCTTCCGACGCCTGGCGCACGCAATCGCCGTTGGCGCGCTTCACCCCGTTGATGCCGCTGTCGAGCTGGCGCACGGTGTCCGACACCTCGTTCACCACGGCGCCCACGTCGCGCTCCAGTTGGGACGACAGGTCGCGGAGGATCTGGCTGCGCTGCTGTTCCGCCCGTTCGGCGCGCAGCATGGAGAGGGCCCACTGACGCGCCACGCGGGCATAGCGGCGGGCCTGCTCCACCGGGGCGGCGATGCCCAGGCTGGCGACCCGCTCGCCGTCCACGTCGATGGCGGCGTTGTAGCCTTCGCGCATGGTCCCGCCGGAGCGGGCGGCCTCGTCCCGGCTGACCGGGCGCTCGTCGGCACGGCGGGCCATGATCTCCGCGGCGATGGCGTGGGTCTGGCCGACCCGTTCGCGGGCGGACGAGGCGATGATGGCACCCCCCGGCCCCATGAACGAAACCGTAACCTCCAGTTCCCGCGCCATATGGTCGCAGATGTCCTGCGCAGTCTTCGCGCTCAATTCCACGGTCCGTCTCCTTGAATCAGGCCAGGGGGGCACCATAACCGTTTTTGTTTAAAATCTGGTTGCAAAAACGGGGCGCCCTCCCTTTTACCGTGCTGCAGCAAGCGCTTCGGCGGTCATGGCGATGGTCAGGGTTCCGTCGCTGCCCACCCGCAGCACCTGGGCGGGCACGGTCACCGTCCGCCCCGCCTCGGTGGCCAGGATCAGGCCGGTGACCGTGCCGTCCCGGTGGGCGGCACCGTGAATCACCGCCTGTGCCTTGCCGTCCTGGGTGGTGACCGTGCGTCCGGCCAGCCGCTGGGCGTCCTCCACCGTCACCGGGGGCAGGGGGGTGGTGTCCGTGGGCTGGGCCGGCGGGGTGGCGGCGCGGTCGTCGGCCCGCGGTGCGGTCATCAGCGGGGCGGGGGCAGAGCCGCCGGGGGGCGGCTGCTGCGCGGCTCCGATGGCGGGGGACAGGAGGATCAGGGCGGCGAGCAGGGGGCGAGAAAGGGGCATGGCGGCGTCTCCCGTCGGGTTGGTTGGTTTTCGAAAAACCAACAGCCGGCGGGGCCGCTCATCCCCGGCGCAGAAGAAAGACCCCCTGTTCCCCCAGCAGGTTGGCAAGCCCGGTGGGGGACCGGCGGGTGACCCGCCCGGCCTTGTCCACGATGGCGGTCTTTTCGATGACGATGCCCATCTGCGCGCACAGCTCGACGAAATCGGCGATGGTGCAGAAATGGATGTTGGGGGTTTCCCACCACTGATAGCCCAGCCGCTCCGTCACCGGCATACGCCCCCGGAACAGAAGCTGAAGCCGGATGGGCAGATACCCGAAATTGGGCAGCGACACGATGGCCCGCCGCCCGATCCGCACCATGGTGTTGAGAACGCCGCGCGGGTCGCGCATGGCCTGGATGGTCTGGCTGAGGATCACATAGTCGAAGGCGTCCGGGGGATAATCCTTCAGATCGGTTTCCGCGTCGCCCTGGATCACCGACAGCCCGTGCTTCACGCAGCGGCTGACCCCATCCATGCTCAGCTCGATGCCGCGCCCGTCCACGCCCTTTTCCCGGGTCAGATGGGCCAGCAGCGTGCCGTCGCCGCACCCCACGTCCAGCACCCGCGCCCCCGGTGCCACCATGTCGGCGATCAGGCGCAGGTCGATGCGGATGGTCTGGGCGGCGGGGGCGGTGGTCATCGGTGCTGAACCCGGAAGGATAGGGGGAAAGCGGCTACGTCGTCTGGGCGCTGCGGCGGGGAATCAGGCCGCGGTGCCGGGCGCAGCCCTCGATGAAGCCGTGGACCACCTGATAGAATTCCGGCTCGTCCAGGAGAAAGGCGTCGTGGCCCTTGTCGGTCTGCACCTCGACGAAGCTGACGTTGGCGGCCACGGCGTTCAGCGCGTGGACCACCGCCCGCGATTCCGCCGTGGGGAACAGCCAGTCGCTGGAAAAGCTGACCACGCAGAACCGCACCGGCGTGCCCCGCCCATCGGGGAGACGGAAGGCGTTGGACAGGGTGCCGCCGTGGTCGCGCGCCAGATCGAAATAATCCATGGCGCGGGTGATGTAGAGGTAGGAATTGGCGTCGAACCGCTCGACGAAGCTGATGCCCTGGTGGCGCAGATAGCTTTCCACCTGGAAATCGGCGTCGAAGCCATAGGTCACCCGCTCGCGGTTTTGCAGGTTGCGCCCGAATTTCCGGTGCAGCGCCGGTTCCGACAGATAGGTGATGTGGGCGGCCATGCGCGCCACCGCCAGCCCGCGGTGCGGGCGGGTGCCCTGCCGGTGGTACGTGCCGCCGGCCCAGTCGGGGTCGGCCATGATCGCCTGCCGCCCCACCTCGTGAAAGGCGATGTTCTGCGCCGAATGGCGCGACGCCGTAGCGATGGGGATGGCCGAGAACACCGATTCAGGGTAGGCGGTGGCCCATTCCAGCACCTGCATCCCGCCCATGGACCCGCCGATCACGCAGAAAAGCTGTTTGATGCCCAGATGCTCGATCAGCATCTTCTGCGCCCGCACCATGTCGGGGATGGTGATGACGGGAAAGTTCAGCCCGTACGGCTCTCCCGTGGCCGGGTCGGGCTCCAGCGGGCCGGCGGACCCCATGCAGCCGCCGATGATGTTGGAGCAGATGACAAAATAACGGTCCGTGTCCACCGGGCGCCCCGGCCCCACCATCCGTTCCCACCAGCCGTCCTTCCCGGTCACCGGGTGGCGGTCCAGCACGTAATGGTCGCCGGTCAGCGCATGGCAGACCAGCACCGCGTTGGTCCGGTCCGCGTTCAGCGCGCCATAGGTCTGATAGGCGATGGTGAACGGCCCCAGGTCCGCCCCGCAATCCAGCCGCAGCGGCGCGCCGGCGCCCAGATGCGCCCGGTGGCCGGGCAGGGCGGCGGTGTCGATGGGGCGGGCCGGTGCGGCGGGGGTGTCGGAGGGAGGCATCGGTTGGGCGCTCTTTCCAGCCTCGACCATGACGGGACGGTATAGCTAGGAACCACCCGCCGGGGGTGTCAACGTTTTCTTTGATTTTGGCGGGGCTGCGGTCTACACCTAAAGTGAATCCGCATGTTACGGTTTTTCCCATGCAGCCCTCGACGACCGCTCTTGACGATTTGCGCCGCGACATCGACCGGATCGACGATTCGATCCACGACCTGCTGATGCGCCGCGCCCAGATCGTGGGCCAGGTGGCCGCCGCCAAGGGGCAGCAGCCCGGCGGGTCGGGCGGCATCTTCCTGCGTCCAGGGCGCGAGGCGGTCATCCTGCGCCGGCTGGTGGCGCGGCACAGCGGCAGCCTGCCCCCCGCCGTGGTGGTGCGCATGTGGCGCGAACTCATCACCGCCTTCACCCGCATGCAGGGGCCGTTCGCCGTCGCCGTCTATGCGCCCGAGGACCGGCGCGGATTCTGGGACGTGGCCCGCGACCATTACGGCAGCATCGTGCCGATGACCGCGGTCAACACCCCGGTGGCGGCCGTGCGCGCGGTCAGCGAGGGCACGGCCACCGTCGGCATCGTCCCCTATCCGGCCGAAGACGACACCGATCCCTGGTGGCGCTACCTGCTGTCGTCCGACGGGCGCACCCCGCGGGTGGTGGCCCGCCTGCCGTTCGCCGGCCGCGGCAATGCCCGCGGCGAGGACCGCGATGCGCTGGCCATCGCGCTGTGCCCCAACGAGCCCACGGGCGACGACCGCACGCTGCTGGCCATCGAACTGGGCTTCGACCTCAGCCGCGGCCGGCTGAAGGACATGCTGGAGGCGTCGGGGCTGGCCCCCACCGCCTTCTGCACTTGGCACGCCCGCGAAGCCGCCGGCCATTCGCTGCATCTGGTGGAAGTGGCCGATTTCGTCGGCCCCGGCGACCAGCGCCTGTCCTATTTCCTGGGGCGGGCCGGGGAACAGCCGGTGCGGGTGAACGTCATGGGCGGCTATGCCGTGCCGCTGACGCTCCACCATCCCTGATCCCGGCTCCGGCCGAAACCCCACAACACCCCCGTTTTCGTTCCGTCTTATCGCTCAAGGTCCGTCCGACATGACCACGACTTCCGGTCCGGCACCCCGTCCGGGCATTCTCGACATCGCCGCCTATGTGGGCGGCGAGGCGCACGGCACCATCCGTCTGGCGTCCAACGAGGGCGCCTTAGGTCCGTCGCCTCATGCCATGGAAGCGTACAGCCGTCTGGCCGGCTCCATCCACCGCTACCCCGACGGCGGGTCCACCGAGCTGCGGCAGGCTTTGGCCCAGCGTTTCAACCTGGACGCCGCCCGCATCATCTGCGGCGCCGGGTCGGACGAGATCATCAGCCTGCTCACCCGTTCCTACGTGGGGCCGGGGGACGAGGTGCTGTACAGCGCCCACGGCTTTCTGATGTACCCGATTTCGGCCAAGGCCTGCGGCGCCACCCCGGTGGCCGCCCCGGAAAAGAACCTGAAGGCCGACATCGACGCGCTGCTGGCCCATGTGACCCCGCGCACCCGCATGGTGTTCATCGCCAACCCCAACAACCCCACGGGCACCTACCTGACCGCGGACGAGCTGACGCGCCTGCACGCCGGGCTGCCGTCGGACGTGGTGCTGGTGATCGATGCGGCCTATGCCGAATACGTCGATGCCCCGGACTATTCGTCGGGGGTAGAGCTGGTGGAAAAGCACCCCAACGTGGTGATGACCCGCACCTTCTCCAAGATTTTCGCGCTGGGCGCGCTGCGTTTGGGCTGGGGGTATTTCCCGGCGGCCATCGCCGACGTGCTGAACCGCGTGCGCGGCCCCTTCAACGTCTCCGCCCCGGCCCATGCCGCCGGCGTGGCGGCGCTGGCCGACACCGGTTTCCTGGAGCGTTCCCGCGCCCACAACACCCAATGGCGGACGTGGTTCCGCGATGCGGTGCAGGGGCTGGGGCTGACGGTCCACGACAGCGTGACCAACTTCGTGCTCGTCGATTTCGCCGGCCAGAAACCGGGGAAGGACGATGCCGAGGCCGCGCGCCAGTATCTCAAGGCCCGCGGCATCCTTGTGCGGCAGATGTCGGCCTATGGGCTGCCCACCTGTCTGCGCGTCACCATCGGCACGGGCGACGACATGCGCACCGTCGCCGATACCCTGAAGGCTTTCCTAGAAAGCTGACATGAGCCTTTGAACGGAACCCGTATCATGACCACCCAGACTCCGCTTTTCGACCGCGTGACGATCCTTGGCATCGGGCTGATCGGCTCGTCGCTGGCGCGGGCTCTGCGGTATTACGGGGTGGCACGATACGTGGCCGGCGGCGACCTGGACGCCGCCGTCTGTGACAAGGCCGTTGAGCTGGGCATCGTGGACAGCGCCACCACCGACCTTGCCGCCGCCGCCGAGGGGGCGGACGTGGTGGTGCTGTGCGTGCCCGTCGGCGCCTGCGGCCCGGTGGCCGAGCGGATCGCCCCCGTGTTGAAGCCCGGTACCATCATCACCGACGTCGGTTCGGTGAAACAGGCGGTGCTGCGCGACGTCGGCCCCTTCGTGCCCGCGGGGGTGCATTTCATCCCCGGCCACCCGGTGGCCGGCACCGAACATTCGGGGCCGGAAGCGGGCTTCGCCACCCTGTTCGACGGGCGGTGGGCCATCGTCACCCCGCCCACCGGCAGCAACGCCGAGGCCGCGGCCACGGTGGCCGAGATGTGGCGCCGTTTCGGGTCCAAGGTGGAGTTGATGGAGCCGTCGCACCATGACCGGGTGCTGGCCATCACCTCCCACCTGCCGCACCTCATCGCCTATACCATCGTCGGCACGGCGTCGGATCTGGAAGAAGACACCAAGTCGGAGGTCATCAAGTTCTCCGCCGGTGGCTTCCGCGACTTTACCCGCATCGCCGCCTCCAACCCCACCATGTGGCGCGACGTGTTCCTCAACAACCGTGAGGCGGTGCTGGAGGTTCTCCAGCGCTTCACCGAGGATCTGACGGCGCTGCAGCGGGCCATCCGCTGGGGCGAGGGCGACGTGCTGTTCGAAACCTTCACCCGCACCCGCGCCATCCGCCGCAGCATCATCGACGCCCGGCAGGCGTAACCCACCCCAGCCGACGAGCCGCCCCCAGATGGACATCGACGAAATCAAGGAAAAGATCCAGGAGGCGGCCAAGGAGGAACGCGACGCCGAACGCTCCGAGCGTAAAGGCATCGCGATCTACATCTCCGTCCTGGCCGCGTTGTTGGCGATCACCAGCGTCGGCGGTTCCAACGCCGCCAAGCAGATGGTCAATGCCAACATCGAGGCCAGCGACGTCTTCTCATTCTACCAGGGAAAGGTGCTGCGCCAGACCCAGTATCAGCAGGCCGCCCGCGCCCTGGAACTGTCGGTCCTGTCCCGCACCGACCTGACGCCCGACCAGCGCGCCGACGTCGAGCGGGAGGTGGCGTCCTACCGCCAGACCGTCGCCCGCTATGAAAGCGATCCCCAGAGCGGGGAGGGCAAGAAGGAACTGCTGGCCAAGGCCAAGGCGAAAGAGGCCGAACGGGATTACGCCGCCCGCCAGGATCCCTATTTCGACGCAGCGGAAGCGCTGTTGCAATTGGCGATCGTGCTGGCGTCGGTGTCCACGGTGATCGGGGTGTCGGGCCTGCTGTGGCTCAGCGGCGCCTGCGCCGTCACCGGCTTCCTGGCGATGGTCAACGGCTTCACCCTGATCGTCAGCCTGCCGTTCCTGTAACCGTCACCACACCACTTCCGGCATGGCAGCCACCTTCATGGGGCCGACGTAGAGGGCGCGCGACTGGATGGTCAGGGGGGCGGTGACCACCGGCTCGCCATCCGCCGCCGGGCGCGACAGCATGGCCAGCATGGTGCGGGCCAGATTGACCTCTTTCGGTTTCAGCATGGCGCTGATGGCGGTCAGCGCCTGCTGCGCCCCGCGCACCTCCATGGTCATGGCCGCCTGGGGCTGCAGTTCGCGGTCAAGGGCGAAGGTGCCGTTGACCGACAGCTTCACCGGACCCCAGTTCACCGCCAGCCGGTCCAGTTCCACCGTGCCGCCGCTGCGGCTCCACGCCGACAGGCTGGCCGGTTCCGGTGCCGGGGGGCGGCCCTGCACCCGCACGGTGGCTTCCGCCCGTTCCATGGCCGGTCCCAGGGCGGCGGCTTCGGGGGGCAGGGTGATGCCGTCGGCGGTGACGGCCATGGTCAGGCCGGTTTCCTGATGGTCTGCCGGGGGGCGGCCCGGCTGGGTCATGACCAGCGACAGGCTGCGCACCCGCACGGGGGCCGAATGCGGCCCGGCGGGGGCGGCGGCCACGTCGGTGAAGATCATGGTGGCGTCCGTGACCTGCCCATCCGGTCCCAAAAGCACGCGGCCATGGCCCGAGACGGCCTCCAGCGAGGTGACGGCGCCATCGACGATGGTCAGCTTCTGCGTGCCGGGCAGGGTGATGGCGATGTCGGACGGGTTGCCGACCGCCGCTTCCGCCACCAGCTTGGCCCCCTGCCACTGGAGGGAACGGGTGGCGATGGCACCGTCGGTCGCCACGGCGCGGACGGCGAAGGGGAAACCCTCCATGCCCAAGGATGCGAACCGGACGTCGATGCCGTGAGCCCGCTGGGTGTCGGCCCAGTCGTGAATCCCCCGTTCCACCGTCCGCGCGGCCAGGAACCAGGCCCCGGTCCAGCCAGCGGCGGCCAGGACGAGGATCGGCGCGCAGACAAGGGCCAGACGGCGGAGGATGGGGCGCATGGTCATGTGTCCTTACGGGGTCCGGGAGCGGTGGCGTTCCCTGGAGCGAACACATGTTAACCCAAAATTCATCCTTTGGAGGATGGTTTTCTCGGAATTCAGGTCAGAAATCCTTGCTCGGCACCCGCAGAGCGGGAGGTCTCCCGCTTCGATGCCGCCTTGGCGGCGTACATCGCCTGATCGGCATGGGTCAGCAGGTGGTGGGCGTCGGTCCCATTGTCGGGATAGATCGACCAGCCGATGGACAGGCCGGCGGTCACCTCGTGCCCGTCGGCGATGATGGGCTCGGCCAGCGCTTCGCGGCAGCGGCGCGCAATGGTTTCGCACGGCGGGCGGGCGTTGCCGGTGCCGGGCAGCAGGACGGCGAATTCGTCGCCGCCGATGCGGGCGATGGTGTCGCCGGGCCGCAGCACCGTTGACAGACGCCGGGCCACGTGGCGCAACACCTCGTCCCCCACCGCATGGCCGTAGGTGTCGTTGATGGGCTTGAACCCGTTCAGGTCGATGTAGAGCAGGGCGAAGGGCTGCTTGTCCCGTTCGGCCCGCACCAGCGCACCACGGAACTTCAATTGGAACATGGCCCGATTCGGCAGGCCGGTCAGGGGGTCGTGATGGGCCATGTGGGCCATGCGCGCCTCGCTCTCGCGCAAGGCGGCTTCCTGTTCGCGCAGCTTGCCCAGCAGATAGTTGAAACCCTTGGCCAGATCCCCCACCTCGTCGTCCTGGCGCACGGGCAGGTGGGACAGGGGCTGGGTGCCGTCGGCCATCTGGTGCATCTGCCGGGCGGCGTCGGCCAGCGGGCGCAGCATGTGCCGCTGGACCAGAAACACCACCACCACCACCACGACCACCGTCGCCAGCGTGGCGGTGATGACGATGGTGCGGAAATTGTAGACGGAGGCGAAGACCTCCGACGCGGGCATCCGGGCCACCAGGAACCAGCCGGCGCTGGGCACCGACACCATGGTGGACAATTCCTCGTCGCCAGCGGCGTTGGTGGTGATTCCCGACCCGCGGAATCCTTGCATGGCCCGGTCGTGCAGCGGGTTGATTCCAGGGGCCGGCGTGTCGGTCAGCACCTTGTGCGGGTCGGTGGCGGCGACGAACAGCTTGTCGCGCGGGGAAATCAGCAGGAAACCGCCGGTCTGCCCGATGCTCGATTCCTGCACCAGATTGAGGAAGCCGGGAGCGTTCAGGTCGGCGATCCCGGCCAGAACCGCTATGGGAGTTCCCTGGGCGTCGCGGACCGGGGCGGCCATCACGATGATCGGCTTGCCGTCGATGGGGCTGCGCACCGGGCGGCCCAGAACCGTCTGTCCGCCGCGGGCGCTTTCGAACCAGTCCCACAGGGTATAGTTGAGATCGCTGCGCCCCGGCAGCACCGGGTGTTCGGCCAGCGCCTGCTGCCCGTCCAGCGCCATGACCGCCAGACCGCGGGAAAACAGCGGCTCCGTATCGTAACGCTGGGCCAGCCATGACCGCAGCGCGGCGGGATCGCGCAACAGGGGGACGGGAACCAGCCCGGCGATGCGTTCCAGCGCGGTCAGCCGCGCCTTGATCTTTTCATCGATGTCATGGGCGACGTAGGAGGCAATGGCCTGCTGCTGGGCGGCGGTCATGGATTCGACCGCATCCTTGAGGTACAGCGTGACGAAGCCCAGCCGGGCCGTGCCGCCGACAATCACCAAGGTGATGCCGAACGCCAGCAGACGGAAAACGAGACTCTTCCGGCGTGCCCGCCACTGCCCGGCTATCCCCTGGAGAAAATTCACGTCCGCACGCCCGGTGCTGCTAAAATATATATGTACTCAGATATGGGGGTATGTTTGATTTCTGTCAATCTTTGTTTGTATGCCCGCTGGTATGACAGGTTTTTGAAAACAAAGACAGACGCCTGATTGGCGGTGGCGTGCTCCGCCGGTGGAATAATTTAAGGGCATTTTATTCAATCAATCCGTGCCAAACCACCCAGCGGTGCCAGCCGGTTGAGAAGGGCGGGATTGTCCCATCCCGGTTGACGTTCGGTGGACAGCGCACCGTGGCGCAAGGGGGCGGCAGTTTCCACCCACACCTCGGCCCAGCGGGGCACCGCCTCGTTGGCGATGTCGTCCAGGATGGCGGCGGCCAGTGCCTCGGGCCCGGCATCGCCCCAGCCGGGGGCGGCGGCCAGCGTGTCCAGATACTCTTTCACGCTGGCCGCGGTGACGGTCCAGCGGTCGGGAACATAGCGCAGCACGACGTGCAGGCCGGGATGGGGTTCCGCCGTCAGCATCACCAGCGCGTCGGCGGTCCCGGCGGGGTTGGCGGCGGTGCGCAGGGGGCTGCGCCGCTGGGCCGGCGTCAGGACGGGCGGAGCGGTCATGCCGTCACCCCCATCCGCGGCCCGCCGCCGGGGGTCAGGGTCACCCATTGCCGGCTGTCGGTCTGGAACAGCAGGCTGCCGGCGAAGCCGACGGCGCCGACGCTGGTGGAAAACACCCCTCCCAGCTCATCGCGCAGGCCGGCGTCCAGCGGGGTGCGGCTGCGCAGGATCAGGTCGAACCGCCGTTCCCGCACCATGCCGTCAAGCTGCAGCGGCCCCAGCCGGCTGAGATCCACGTCGATGACGAACCGGCTGCCCTTGGGGGGACGGTCCTTGGCCGCGCCCTTCTCGTCCTCGTCGCCGTGGATGGGGTGGATGTGGACCCGCACCGGCTGAAGCATGGTGCCGTCGAACACCGGCAGGGTGAAGCCGTGCCAGCCGCCGGGCAGCGGGTCGGCGGCCTGCTGCTGCATGGCGCGGAATTCGCGGTCGAGTGCCGCCAGCAGGTCGCCGCGCCCATGGCGGCGCAAGGTCTCGGTGGCGTCGTCCCCCAGCCATGCGCGGGCGTCGCCGCCGCGCACCGCGGCCAGGAAGAAGCTGGCCGCTGCGGCCATGCGCCGGTTGGGCTGGGGCACCACCGTGTTCATCAGCGACTGCGCCAGCGCCCGGTCGATGCCGGCCAGCGTCACCAGCGCTTCCCGCAGCGCCGGCCATTCCCGCGAGGAGGCGAGGAACACCTCCCGCCCGGCGATCCCCTCCAGCGCGGTGCCGGGGTCGCTGAGCGCCACCGTCAGCACCGTGCCCTTGGGCAGCGCCTCTCCCTGGCCCAACGCCAGCATGCCCAGGCGGGTGGCGATGATCGGGCGGCCTTCGCCGGTGGTGCCGGCCACGGTGCCGCGCACCACAACCGATCCGGGCGGGAGCCCGTCCGGCGGCTCCGGCACGGGGGTGTCCCCGCCGTCGAAGGCCGGCGCTTGGGCCGTGGGCGGCTCCAGCATCAGGATCTTCACCGCCACCGTTCCTCCCGGGCGCAGGACGGGGGGCAGAGGCGGGCGCGCGGCATCGCCCTTGGCCGCCGGGGGCTGGCCGGAACCGCCGCCGGGATGGGCCGCGTCCCCGCCCAGTTCCACCGGGTTGTCCTCCGCCCCGTCGGGACCGACAAAGGCGTTGAGAGCCGCCGCCGCCAGCCCGTCCGCGGCGGGGCTGGCCGGAGCGCCGGCCTGTGGTGCCGCGGCGGTGGGCGCCGTCTGGGCAGGGAGTGGGGGCGATGCGGCGGTGGACGGTTGCGGGGCCGTGGCGGGCAGGGGAACCCCGGCGGCATCCCGCCCCACCGGGGCCTGGGCGTTGCGCGCCACCGCCAGCACCACCGCCGGCAGCAGGGCGCCCGGCTGGATCGGCGAAGCCGGAAGGGAAACCGTCCCCGCCGGCCCCGGCAACAGCAGCGGGGCCGCGGGTGTGGGAGACGGCGCGGACGATGGTCCGGCAACCGCCGGGCCGGAGGGGGAGGGCATCGCCGGTGCCGGCACGGGGGGGCCGCCGATCTGCACCAGCACCGCCGGCGCCGGTGCCGGCGTCTGGGCCGGTGCGGTGCCCAGCGAGGTGGGCGGGGCCAGGATGGTTGCCAGCGACGGTGGCTGGCCGGCGGCAATCTGCAACGTCACGGGCCGGTCGGTCAGCAGCGGCAGCGGGCTTTTGATCACCACCTCGCCGGCTTGGGTGCGCACGCGGGTCAGCCCGTCGGCGGTTTCCCCCGCCACCGTGCCCGGCAGCACCACCGGGCGGGCGAGATCCTGGAGCTTTTCCGGCACGGCCTTGACCGGCGCCTCCCCCACCGTAACGGTGGCGGATGACGCCGCCGGGGCCGTCGCGGCGGCGGTGACCGAGGGGGGAACGCCGCCCATGGCGCCGGTCCCCCGTTACTCGCGGATCAGCCGCTGGGCGATGCCCATCACGTCGTTGGCGGCATCGCAGGCGGGCGAGCGGGTCAGGAGCGGCGTCTGGGTGCGGATGGCGTCGCGCACCTTCAGGTCGCGGCGGATGATCCCGGCCAGTTCCGGCTTGAACTTCAGGAAGTTCTGGCACGCCTTCAGGATGGTGTTGTAGGTGCGCTCGCCTTCTTTCAGGCTCTGGGCCACGTTGACCACGATGCGCAGGTCGGCGTTGGGGTTGGTGGCGTGGGTCAGCTTGATGAAGGCGTAGGCGTCGGTCAGCGACGTCGGCTCGTCGGTGGTGACCACCAGCGTGCGGCCCGCGGGACCGGCCAGGGTGCGCACCGTGCGGTCAACGCCGGCCCCCATGTCCATGATCACGTAATCATAGTTGCGCGCCAGCTCCAGCAGGTCGTTGCGCAGCCCCGACAGCCGCTGGCTGGGCAGGGTGGCCAGCGTGCCCGACCCCGACCGCCCGGCCACGATGTCGAACCCGGTGTCGGGGAACCGCTCGGCGGCGCGCTTCAGGCTCACCGAGCCGTCGATCACCTGCCCCAGGTCGTGGCGGGGGGTGAAGCCCAACTGGATGTCCACGTTGGCAAGACCCAGGTCGCCGTCGAACAGCAGCGCGTTCTTGCCGGCGCGGGCCAGGGCATGGGCCAGCGTGATGGAGAACCAGGTCTTGCCCACACCCCCCTTGCCGCTGGCCACGGCGATGACGTTCGCGCCGCGCAGCGGGCGGACATTGCTCATGGAGGCGGGGTTCGTGTTGAAAACCGGGTCGGTCATGGAAGTGTCCTCGACGACGGGGTGCTCATGGCGCGGGCTTTGTTCCCGGACGGTTTGGAGCGGGACGGGGACGCCGCCGGCCGCTTCTTCTTGTCCTGGTCCGGCATCATCAGCCGGGCCAGTCCAATGGGGTTGAGGGGGGTCAGGCCCTCCGCGACCTTGGAGGCGACGCCCCCGTCGCAAAAGGCCAGGCGGGATCGGTGGGCCGCCACCAGCACGTTGCCCAGGCGGCGTGCGGTGTCGAGACGCGACACCAGCATGCGCCGGGCACCCATCTGGCGGAAGATCAGCGCGGTTTCGGCGGCGTCCACCATGTCCAGACCCGCGGGCAGGACCAGAACCGGTTCCACCTGATCGGCGGTGGCGGACAGCAGCAGTTTCAGGTCGTTCATCTCGTCGGGATCGAAGGGGTTGTGCCCGGCGGTGTCCACCAGGACCAGATCGTTGTCGGCACTCATCTGCAAGGCACCGCTGAACGCCTCCGGGTCTTCGACCATGTGGAACTTCACCTTCAACAGACGGGTGAAGGCGGCAAGCTGTTCCGCCCCGCCGGCCCGCACGGTGTCGGTGGAGATGACGCTGACGCTGCGGTTCTTGAACACCGCGCGGGCGGCCAGCTTGGCCACCGTCAGCGTCTTGCCGCTGCCGTGTGGTCCCATCAGCACCAGCGGCTTGGTCCGGCCGCGCCCGCCGTCGGGCAGCGGGTGGAAGGTGAACATGGAATCGAGTGCCGCCCCCAGCGCCAGCGTGGGATCGTCGGTGTCCAGCCCCAGCGCCGAATCCAGCAACTGTTCGGCCAGAACCGCCGGTACGCCGTGGCGGTGCAGCGCCTCCGCCAGCACCTCGCCCACGTCCACCACCGGCTCGGGCGGCGGCGGGGGCACGCGCGCCATGGAGACGGCGGCGCTGTTGTGGGAATGCTGGTCGTCGTCCTCCACCGCGGCGGTGACGCGCACGCCCCCGCCTTCCTCCTCCCGCGTGGCGACGATGATGGCATCGTCGCCCAGCGCCTGGCGGACCTGGCGCATGGCATCGGCCATGTTCTTGGCGTGGAAGGATTTCAACCGCATCGGCGAAGCTCCTTCCGGTCACGGGTGGGAGGGGGGCAGGTCATCAGATCTGCCCCAGCGTCTTGATCTTGGCCTTGGGGTGGATCTCGTTCTGGGACATCACCACCGTGGACGGGCGGAACCGCTCGACGATGGAGCGCACGTAGGGCCGGATGTAGGGGCTGGTCAGCAGAACGGGGGTTTCGCCCATCATGGCCTGTCGCTCGAACGTCTGGCGCACCGAGGTGATGAACTGCTGCAGCCGGCTGGGCGCCATGGTCAACTGCCGGTCGTCGCCGTCGCCCACCAGGGCCTCGGCGAACGCCTGCTCCCATTCGGGGGACAGGGTGATCAGGGTGATAATACCCAATTCGTTGGCGCATGCGTCGCAAATCTGGCGGGCCAGACGGGTGCGGACGTGTTCAGTGATCTGGGTGATGCTGCGCGTCTGGCTGGCCGCTTCCGAGATCCCCTCCAGAATCGTCGGCAGGTCGCGCACCGAGATGCGCTCGGCCAGCAGGTTCTGCAGCACCCGCTGCAGCCCGCCGACGGTGATCTGCTGCGGCACCACGTCGGCCACCAGCTTCTGGTGCTCCTTGTCCAACTCGTCCAGCAGCTTCTGCGTCTCGGTGAAGGACAACAGTTCCGGCATGTTGTCCTTGATCAGTTCGGTCAGGTGCGTGGTGACGACGGTGGAGGGATCGACCACGGTGTAGCCGCGGAACATCGCCTCTTCCCGGTATCCCGGCTCGATCCAGATGGCCGGAAGCCCAAAGGTGGGCTCGGTGGTCTGCTCGCCCGGCATGCTCATGGCCTCGCCGCGCGGGTCCATCACCAGGAGCATGTTGGGGCGGATGTCGCCGCGCCCCGCCTCGATCTCCTTGATGCGGATGATGTAGGTGTTGGGGGGGAGCTGCAGATTGTCCTGGATGCGCACGGCGGGCATGACGAACCCCACCTCGCCCGCGATCTGGCGGCGCAGCCCCTTGATCTGGTCGGTCAGCCGGTGGCTGCCCGCCTGCGGCTGGTTGATCAGCGTCAGCAGGCCATAACCCAGCTCCAGCCGGATCAGGTCGATGGCCAGCGCCGTGGCGATCGGCTCGTCGGCCACCGGGGCCGGACCGCCCCCGCCCCCGGCCTGCGCCTCCGCCGCGGCCGCCGCGGCCTCCGCCTCTTCCAGTTCCTTCTTGGCCTTGGCGCGCGGGATGTACCACGCGGCGGCGCCCACCGCCCCGGCCACCGGCAGGAAGGTCAGCAGCGGCATGCCCGGCAGCAGCGCCATGGCGCCGATCATCACCGTGGACAGGCCCAGGGCCGCGCTGTGGTTGGTGAGCTGCCCCACCACCGCCTTGTCGGTGGAGCCGCCGGCACCGGCCTTGGCCACCAGGAAACCGGCGGAGATGGAGATGATCAGCGCCGGGATCTGCGACACCAGGCCGTCGCCGATGGTCAGTTTGGTGAAGGTGTCCAGCGCCTGCATCACCGGCTGGCCGTGGCGCAGCACGGCGATGGACACGCCGCCGACGATGTTGATCACCATGATGATCAGGCCGGCGACGGCATCGCCCTTCACGAACTTCGACGCACCGTCCATGGAGCCGAAGAAGGCGCTCTCGTCCTCCAGTTCCTTGCGCCGCGCCCGCGCCGTGGCCTCGTCGATCATGCCCGACGACAGGTCGGCGTCGATGGCCATCTGCTTGCCGGGCATGGCGTCCAGGGTGAAGCGGGCCGCCACTTCGGCGATGCGGCCCGAGCCGGCGGTGATGACCTTGAAATTGACGATGGTCAGAATCGAATAGACGATCACGCCGATGATGAAGTCGCCGCCCATCACGAAGCCGGCGAAGGCCTCGATCACATGGCCCGCCACGTCGGTGCCCTCGTGCCCGTGCTGAAGGATCAGACGGGTGGACGCCATGTTGAGCGACAGGCGCAGCAGCGTGGTGATCAGCAGGATGGTGGGATAGGCCGACAGTTCCAGCGGCTTTTCGATGAACAGCACCACCATCAGGATCAGCACCGAGATGGTGATGTTGATGGCCAGCATCATGTCGAGCATGATCGACGGCATCGGCGCGATCAGGCCGACGATGATGATGACGATGCCGAACGCCATCACCACGTCGCCGCGCTTCAGCGACGCCTTGGCGACCGCAAGCATGTCGGTCAGGGCCGACAGGTTGCCGCCGCCCCCGCCGCCCTTGCCGCCGCCTGGATTGGTGTGTTCGGTAAGCGCCATGCCCTAATGCCGTCCGCCGCTGTCCATTCTGCCGCCGTCCATCACCCCGCGTTCTGCCACCTTACAGCGAAGCGCGCTCTTCCGCACCCGGCGGAACCACCGGGATGCCTTCCTCGCTGTACTGCTTGAGCTTGTTGCGCAGCGTGCGGATGGAAATGCCCAGGATGTTGGCAGCGTGGGTGCGGTTGCCAAGACAGTGGGTCAGCGTTTCCAGGATCAGGTCGCGCTCCACGTCGGCCACCGTGCGCCCGACCAGCCCCGCCATCGGCGTGCCGGGGGGCGGAACCACGGTGGGCGCCGCCGGGGCGGCCACCTTGGGCATGCCGTACCCGGTCATGCCATAGGGGCTGGAGCCGGGGGGGAGCGCCGGGGGCACCGCGACCGGCGGGGCGGTGACGGGGGCCGCCGGCGGCACCGTGCCGCCGGGATAGGCGAAGGGCTGGGCCACCGGCGAATTGCTGGGAACCGACGCCGGCCCCGACCCTTCCGGGGCCAGCATCTGGCTGGACAGCATGATGGCTTCCGGCCCGATGCTGTCCCCGCGCGACAGCAGCACCGCCCGGTGCATGGTGTTTTCCAGCTCGCGCACATTGCCGCGCCAGTGGTGCCCCTGGAGCATGGCCAGGGTTTCCGGGGCCAGCGGCTTGGGCGCCAGCCCGTTGGCCTCCGAATACTTCTTGATGAAGTAATCGGCCACCAGCGGGATATCGAGCGGGCGTTCGCGCAGGCTGGGCAGGCGCAGGTTGAACACGTTCAGGCGGAAGAACAGGTCTTCGCGGAAATTGCCGGCCCGGACCTCCGCCTCCAGATTGCGGTTGGAGGTGGCGATCAGGCGCACGTTCACCTTCACCGGCTGGGACGAGCCGATGCGGTCGATTTCCCGTTCCTGGATGGCGCGCAAGAGCTTGGCCTGCAGCCGCGGGTGCATCTCCGACAATTCGTCCAGCAGCAGGGTGCCGCCGTTGGCTTCCTCGAACTTGCCGATGCGCCGTGCGACGGCGCCGGTGAAGGCGCCCTTCTCATGGCCGAACAGTTCGGATTCCAGAAGGTTTTCCGGGATGGCGGCGCAGTTGACCGCGACGAAGGGTTCGTTGGTCCGCCGGCTCTTGCGGTGGATGTAGCGGGCCATCAGCTCCTTGCCGGTGCCCGATTCGCCGGTGATGAGGACCGAGGCGTCGCTGGGGGCGATCTGGTCGGCCAGCCCCAGCACCGCCAGCATGGCCGGATCCTGGCAGACGATGGCGTGGCTTTCCTCCGCCACCGCGGCCAGGACGGCGGCGATCAGTTCGGCATCGGGGGGGAGCGGCACGTATTCCTTTGCCCCGGCACGGATGGCGCGCACGGCGGCACTGGCATCCGTGCCGATGCCGCACGCCACCACGGGGATGTGGATGCGCTCGGCCTTCAGGCTGGTGATGAAGGCGGCGATGTCCAGCTTGACGTCGATCATCACGAGATCGGCGCCGGCAGCGGCCCGCAAGGCGTTGAGCGCGCCCTCAATGCTGTCGGTGTGGGACACCTTCGCACCGCGCTGCATGGCAATCTTGCCCGCGGCGGTGATGTATCCTTCCAGCGTTCCAACGATCAACAGACGCATCACTCAGGCTCCCCTCGGGGATTCACGGTCGAAATACTGAATCCGCCGCCCCGGCGGCAGAACGGTGTTGAGCTGCATTTCCAGCCGCCGCGGGTTTTCCTGCCGCGCGATGGAGACCGCTCCGATGGTATATAGGGTTCGGATCAGCGCGTCTTCCTCCGCGTTGCGTTCCAGCTTGGCCGCCAGCGGCGCCAGGAAGACGTTGCCCAGAACCGCCCCGTAGAAGGTGGTCAGCAGCGCCAGCGCCATGCTGGGGCCGATGGCCGACGGGTCGTTCAGGCTGCCCAGCATCTGCACCAGCCCGATCAGCGTGCCGATCAGCCCCATGGCCGGCGCCACCTCGGCCGCCCGGCGCAGCACGGACGCACTCTTCAGCCGGCCGGCGGCGGATGCCTCCACCTCGCCCGACAGCATGCGTTCCACCTCGTCGTGGGGCAGCCCCTCGGTCACCAGGGTCAGGCATCGGTGGAGGAAGGCTTCGCCCCGCACCTCCGGCAGCATGGCGCGCAGGATTTCCGGGCCGGCCCGCCGGGCGCTTTCGGCCACCAGCATCATCTGCCGCCCCACCGCGCGGGGGTCGTGGGGCTGGTGCACCAGCACCCGCGCCGCATCCCGCCACGCCGCGCCGATGTCGGGGATGGAGAAGGAGGCGGTGGTCACCGCCAGCGTCCCCCCCAGCACGATCAGCAGCGACGGCGGGTCGAGAAAGGCGCGCAAGGAACCGCCCGCCGTGATGGCCACCACCACCACGCCCGCCGCCGCCGCCAGACCCAGCAGCGTGGCCGCGTCCAGCCCGCCGCGCAGACGCGCCCGCGCCGGGGCCGCCGCGCTGACACCGCTGCCGGAAGAGGGGGAGGGGGCGGAGTCGCGGGCGTCGGTCATCCGCGGTCCGATTTGATGATTTCGGTCATGGTCACGCCCAGCCGGTCTTCCACCACCACCACTTCGCCGCGGGCCACCAGCCGGTTGTTCACATAGATGTCGATGGCTTCGCCCACCTTGCGGTCCAGCTCCACCACCGCGCCGCGGCCCAGTTTCAGCAACTGGCTGACCTGCATGGTGGATTTGCCCAGCACGGCGGAAATCTGCACCGGGATGTCATAGACCGCCTCCAGATCCTTGGCGGGACCGAGGCCGGTTTCGTAATCGGAATCGGAGCGTCCGCCGCCCTCGATCTCGTCCAGGCTGAAACTGTCCTTGCCCATGGAGTGTCACACCCTTTCCCAACAGGAACCGTGAGCGGCGCCGGTCACGGCTGCGCCGGAGCTTGCAACAATTGCGCCACGCAATGCTCAATATCGGCCATCAGGCGCCGCGTGTCACGCTCCACGCCGCCCTCGGCCCATTCGATCCGGCAGTCGCCGGGCTCCAGCCCGGCTTCCGCCACCACCATCATGCGGGCGCCGAACCCCGACTGCGTCCCCAGCGCTTCCAGCCGTTCGCGCACCGGGTCGATGATGTCGGGCGCCACCCGCACCACCAGACGCGGTTCGTCCAGCAGCTCGGTCAGGCAGGACCGCACCAGCCCTTCGATCTCGTCGAGCCCGCCGCGGCGGGCCAGCTCGGGCATCAGCTTGCGCACGATGGCGAGCGCGATGTGGGCCGGCTGGTCCTGGCGCATGGCGTTGGTGGCCTGACGGTCGGCCAGCAACTGGCCGATGCCCCCGGCGATGCGCTCCAGCGCGCCGGCCAGCCGCGCCTCGCTGCTGGCGGCCATCTGGGCGCGGCCGGTTTCCAGCCCCTCGTTCTTGCCGGCGTTCAACCCCTCGGTGAAGCCCTTGCCGTAGCCGGCGCTCTGTCCGGCCCGTTCACCCTCGGCAAACCCCTCCCGCCGGGCGGCGGCCAGCTCCTCCTCGTTGAAGGTGGGCGGGGGCGGGATCTCCGGCTCGGGCTCCGGTTCGGGTTCCGGCTCCGGTTCGGGTTCCGGCAGCAGCTCCTCATCTTCCACATAGTAGCTGCGGTTGGGAACATCGACGTCGAACGATTCGTCGAACAGAAATTTGCGGATCGAGGGCATGGTGTGTCCTGTATCGACGGAAATCCAGACCGAAACGCTTCACTACCACGAAAGAGGACTATCAGCTTTCCTGATACAGCCAGTTGCGCAGAATGGACACGGCTTCTTCCGGGTGCTTGTCCACGATCTCGCCCACCTTGCGCAGGGACGAGGCGCGCACCCGGCCTTCCACCCGGTTGATGTCGATCATCTGTTCCAGTTCTTCGTCGGCCTGGGCCGCTTCCAGCGCCAGATCCTGGGCCAGGGCGCCGCTGGGGCCGGCCAGCGCGGCGGGCATGCCGCTCTGGTCGGTCAGCAGCTTGTCCATTTCGTCCTCGTCCCCCTCCTCGGCCTTTTCAAAGGCGCGGGTGATCAGCGGACGGATGACCAGCAGGATGATCAGCACGGCGACGATGCCCAGAACCACCATTTCGGCGATGCGGAACAGGTCTTCCTTCGTCATGCCCAGAAAGATCTCCTCGGGCTTGGCGAATTCGTCGTCGGGGGTGGCAAAACGCATGTTGATGACTTCCAGCGTGTCGCCGCGCACCATGTCCAGCCCCACCGCCGACCGCACCAGCGCCCGGATGCTCTCCATCTCCTGTTCCGAGCGCGGCTGATAGGTGGGTTTGCCACCGTTGGGATCGGGGGCGTAGAGGCCGTCCACCAGCACCGCCACCGAGATGCGGCGGATCTGCCCGGTCTCGCGTACATGGCTCTTGGTGGTCTTGCTGATTTCGTAATTGATGGTCTCCTCGGTCCGGTTCGCCTTGTTGGACGAGATCGGGCCGGAATTGGAGCCGTTGCCGGCCTGTGCCGTGGGCAGGTTCTGGTCAACGGTCACCGGGGCCAGCGGGTCGCGGTCCTGGCTTTCGTTGCTTTCGTTGACGGTCTGGGTGGACCGCACCACCTGGCTTTCGGGGTCGAACACCTCCGACTGGGTGCTGATGCGGTCGAAGTCGAGGTCCGCCGAGACCTCGGCCCGCACCTTGCCGTAACCGACGGTGCGGCCCAGAAGATCCTCAAGCACGCCGACCATGCGGTGTTCGTACGCCTGTTTCTTTTCCTCCGCCGTGGCCAGCAGCATTTCCTCGCTGTTCTGGCCCATGCCGCGGGCCAGCAGCTTGCCCTTGTCGTCGATGATCGAGACCTGGGTGGGTTCCAGGTTGGGCACCGACGCGGCGATCAGGTGCTGGATCGCCAGGATGTTTTCCCGCGACAGCGTGGCACCCTGCTTCATCTTGACGAAGACGCTGGCGGTGGCTGGATTCTGGGTGCGGGCGAACAGCTCGCGCTTGGGCAGCACCAGATGCACGCGCGCCTGCATCACGCCGTTCAGCGTGCCGACGGTGCGGGCCATCTCACCTTCCAGGGCGCGCAGATGGTTGATGTTCTGGATGAAGCTGGTGGCCCCGAACCCTTCGGGCTTGTCGAACAGCTCGTACCCCACCGATCCGCCCGACGGCAGCCCGGCCTGGGCCATGTTCATGCGGATCTGGCCCACCTTGTCGGGCGGCACCATGATCTTGGTGCCGTTCTTGTCCACCTGATAGGGGATCTTGGACTCGTCCAGCTTCTTGGCGATGGCCGCGGCGTCGGCGGGCTGAAGCTCGGCGTAGAGCAGTTCCATCTCCGGCGACGACAGCCGTGTGGTCAAATAGACGAAGAATCCGATCAGAAGCAGGGCCACGCCACCGATCGCCGCCAGGCGCGCCGGCCCCAGATTGCGCAACGTCTGCAGCAGGTTGTTCACGAGGGCGGCTCCCAATCGGCCAGGGTTTGTCACAGAAGGGGATCAGACGGCACGGTTCAGCCTATCCCTAGCAGATGGGCGCCGCGGGGGGTAGCCGTCCCGTTGCCGCCCCGTGCGGCCGCGTGGCTGTTACCCCTGTGCCACAGTCACGCACCCCGGCCCGACGGCTTCCGCCGCGGCCCGGTTTCCGGCTTTCCGTTCCCTAAGGTCCGGTCATGCTAGGAAGGTTTTGATGAACAGAAGGTAAATTCCCCGGCAGCTTTTGCCGGGCGCTAGGCAAAATCTGCCCACTGGTGCGGCCGCGTTACAGGTGATGATGCGCCCCCGTCACACCCGCCCGGCCCCGTGCTCCATGACGGTCCCGGCCATGCGCAGGGGGCCGGCGGGAGGCTGCGTGCAAAGGTTGGAGCACGCTGTTTTCAGTTGAGGATGACAGCAAATATTTTGCTCCCCGTTGACATGCTGATAAGGAGAACACAGGTCTAGGCCATCATCTGCATAAAGTTGATGATGCCATTCGCCGCAAAGGTGAGTGACGGGGGTGGGGGTGCACTTGTTGATTTTCCTCTTTTCCGCGTTCACCTCAGATACGGCGAAAATTAGTATGGTTTTTGGTATGCCGCCGGTTTTTCCGATGCGGCTTCAAGCAGGGAGATGGCCGTGAAAAAACGTGGCCGTGAGAAAAAAGAGGGTCTGAACGAGGTGGATGTCTTCGTCGGACAGCGGCTTCGCGAACTGCGGATGCTGGCGGGGCTCAGTCAGAGCGACGTGGCGGCGGGCCTGGGCCTGACGTTCCAGCAGCTTCAGAAATACGAGCGCGGCTTCAACCGGGTGTCGGCCAGCCGGCTGTACAAGCTGGCCCAGTTCTTCCGTGTTCCCGTGTCGGTGTTCTTCGAAGGGCTGGATTCCCAGACCGGCAGCCCGGCGGCGGTTTCCGACACCCATGCCGCGGAAAGCGTTGACGCCAACACGCTGCGCTCGCGCGAGGCCCTGATGCTGGCCCGCTATTTCCAGAGCATCCGCGACCCCCAGGTCCGCAGCGCGCTGCGTGAACTGGCCGAACGCTGCGCCGTGGACGACGGTGCCGGCCCGGCGGCCGGTTCTGCCGCCGGCACCTACGGCCACGCCGCCGGGCGGGCCTGATCCAGCATCCGGCGGACCGGTCAGGCGGCCTTCTTCAGGGCGTGGTAGCGTTCGATGAAGGCCGCCAGGGCCTCTTCCGGTCCCAGGGGGACGATGGGGGCCGGCGCCGGGGGCGGCAGATCCTGCCAGTTGACCCGGTGGGGCGCGCACAGGTCGCGCAACTCGGTCGCCAGCGCCCGCTGGTCGGCCAGCTTCACCGCCGCCGGTTCGGGGTAACGGAACCCGAACCGGTCGGCCAGCGCCCGTTTCAGCGGCGCGATCGCATCCCGCAGCCGGTCGCGTCCGATCCGCACCTTCCACGGGGTGGGCCAGTCGCCGGTGAACGCCTCCTCGCAATCGTGCAGCAGCGCGTCATAGGCATAGCCGGGCGGGGCCAGATCGCTGGCCACGATGCAATGCTGCGCCACGCTGAAGAACACCCGCGTGTTGCCGACGAACCGGCATTGGTACGCCAGCGGGCGGGCGATGTCCTCGATGTCGAAACGGCTGAAATCGGGCTTTTCCAGATCGACGGTGCGGCCCGAATAGGTCAGCAGCACCGACGTCGCCTCCGGTACGTCCAGAAGGTCGTACTGGTCGGGGTCCGGGGCGCCGGCGCGCCGGCGGGACGGGCGCCGGGAAGAAGGGGGCGTGTCGCTCATGGATAAGCCATAGCAGAGCCCGCCGCCGCCGGGCAACCGTGCCGCCTGCATACGGATGCAAGTCTACCCGCTGGCTGGGCGGGCACGGCGGAAGATTATGCGGGTATGTGCCAGCGATCGTCCTGGGTAATTTTATCGAATTTATTCAATAATCAATGATAAATGCTTTTCAAAGGGAATTAAAATTTGCGACTCCTGTCTTTCGTCTTAATCAAAAAAGATAGACATGGAGCGTGTATGTCAGGCTACATCGTCCAATCCCGGTGAAGGGGTGCGTTTTATTGGGGGGCTGGGATGCAGCAATGGGGGCGGGGTGCGACGCAGGGCGGGGGAATGGGCGGCGGCCATCCCATGATGCGGGATCTCCGCGTGCTGCTGGTGGAGGATGACGATTTCACCCGGCGGCTGGTGCTGCGCCTGCTGCACGACCTGGACGTCCACCTGGTGACCGAGGCGCGCGACGGCATGAACGCGCTGGAGGTTCTGCGGGACAAGGGCGACGGCATCGACCTGATCATCTGCGATCTGGAAATGCCGCGGATGAGCGGGCTGGACCTGCTGCACGCGCTGCGCACCGCCACCGGCAACCCGCTGTCCGACATTCCCGTCATCGTCCTGACCGCCCACCGGGAGGCGGATATGGTCAAACGCGCCATCGCCTATGGCATCTCGGGCTATCTGGTGAAGCCGGTGTCGAAGGCCGATCTGGTCAAGCGGCTGAGCTTTGCCATGCAGAAGGGTCGCGGATCGTCCTCGTGATGACCATCATCCGCGCAACCATCGTCCCCGCAATCATGGGCTGTTGGGGGTAAAGCGTCAGCGGGGCTGGTCAAGCGGCCCCTGTTCCTGTAAAGCTGTCCCCAACGGTTTGGTTGAATATCATTCGGAGTCATGGGTCACTCCCGCCATAGCCGCGGTTCGTCAGCACAGGGGACGCTGTGAGCGACGACCCGCCGCCACGATCCCCGTCCCCTGCGGACGGGCCGGTCATCATGCCGTCATCACCCCCCACGCAAAGCGGCGCGGACGCGGGCCGGCCGGAAAGCGTCCGCGCCTCGCAGGTGCTGGACGATTTCCTTGCGCTTGACCATGACGAGCGCATCCGCCTCGGCGATGCCATGGCGGCGCTGGGGGACCGGGCGTTCGGCGCCTTTCTCATCCTGCTGTCGGTTCCCAACGTGCTGCCGGTGCCGGGGCTGTCCACGGTGACGGGGCTGCCCATGCTGTTTCTGGGGGCGCAGATCGCCGCCGGACGGTCCACGCCATGGCTGCCCCGGCGTCTGGCCGCGGCGTCGGTGGAGCGGAGGGCGCTGCTGCGCGTGCTGGAACGGGCACGGCCGAAGATCGCCTGGATCGAACGGAACCTGTTGCGCGCCCGGCTCGTGCCGCTGGCGCAGGGGCCGGGGGAACGGGGGGCGGGGCTGGTCATCATGCTGATGGCGGCGGTGATGGCGCTGCCCATCGTGTTCGGCAACCAGCCGCCCGCCTTCGCCATCGCCCTCATCGCGCTGGGCCTGATCGAGCGGGACGGGCTGTTCGTCCTGGCCGGGTATGTGGCGGGGCTGGCGGCGCTGGCCATCGTCTCGGCGGTGGGGCTCGGGCTGTTCCAGGGCGCCGCCTTCGTCGTGCGGCAGGCGACGGGATAGGGCGGGGAGAGGACGGCGTTGAGTGACAGCGGTGGGCAAGACACACATTCGTCCCTGGGGGGCATGAGGCTATGATCTGGGAAGTTCTGATTATCGTGCTGCTGATCGTGTTGAACGGCTTCTTCGCCATGTCGGAGATGGCGGTGGTGTCGGCGCGGCGGGCGCGGCTTCAGCAGATGGCCTCGGAAAAGGGGGCGCGGGGGGCCAAGGCGGCGCTCGCGCTGTCCGACGACCCCAGCCGGTTCCTGTCCACGGTACAGATCGGCATCACGCTGATCGGCATCGTTGCCGGTGCCTATGGCGGCGCCACCCTGGCCGACCGGCTGGGGCAATATCTGGACACCATTCCGTGGATCGCCCCGTACGGCAGCCAGGCGGGCTTCGCCATCGTGGTGGCGGTCATCACCTATCTGTCGCTGATCGTGGGGGAACTGGCGCCCAAGCGCATGGCGCTGGTGCATCCGGAGCGCATCGCCTCGGCGGTGGCGCGGCCCATGCGGGTGCTGTCGTCGGCCACCGGCCCGTTCGTCTGGCTTCTGGGGGCATCCACCGAGGGGCTGCTGAAGCTGTTCGGGCAGCAGACCACCCGCGAACAGACGGTGACGGAAGAAGAGGTCAAGACCCTGATCAAGGAGGGCACTCAGACCGGCGTGTTCGATCCCGTCGAGCAGGCGATGATCGAGGGGGTTCTGCGCCTGTCCGACCGCACCGTGCGCTCGATCATGACGCCCCGCCCGGACGTGATGTGGCTGGACATGACCGACCCCCCCGACGCCATCGCGCAGGAAATCAGCACCAGCACCTATTCCCGTTTCCTGGTCTGCCGCGGCGACGTGGACGAGGTGCAGGGCATCGTCTCCACCAAGGCGCTGCTGGAACAGGCGCTGCGCGGCAAGCCCATCGACCTGCGCGCGGCCATGGCCGAACCGCTGATCGTCCACGACGGCACCCCCATCATGCGCATGCTGGAGCTGTTCAAGCAGGCGACCGTGCACATGGCCGTGGTGGTGGACGAGTACGGCAGCGTGGAGGGCATCGTCACCGTCACCGACATCCTGGTCAGCATCGCCGGCGACCTGCCCGAACCGGGCGACGACGGTGAGGCGGCGGTCCAGCGCGACGACGGCTCGTGGCTGGTGGACGGCATGTCGCCGGTCGAGGAGATCGAGGATCTGGTGGGCGTGCGCGACCTGCGCGGGGAGGGGGATTACCACACCATCGCCGGCTTCATGCTCGACCGCTTCGGCCATATTCCCAAGGCCGGCGAGCATTTCCTGTGGCAGGACATCCGCTTCGAGGTGGTGGACATGGACGGGCGCCGGATCGACAAGATCCTGATCCAGAAAGCCCCGGCGGTGGAGGAGGAATAAGGGGCGGCCCGCCGCCCCCGACGCCAGCCGCTACGGCACGACGATGCCCAGCACCACCGCACCGGCCAGCAGCAGCAGGCAGGCGCGGCGGAACACCGCGAGCGCGCGGTCGATGTCCTGGGCGGTGGCGGCGGTGCGCCCCGGCCCGATCCAGTGGTCGGTCACCCGCATGTTCCCATAGACCCGCGGGCCGCCCAGCCGCAGATCCAGCGCCCCGGCCATGGCCGATTCCGGCCAGCCGGCGTTGGGGGAGCGGTGGCGGGTGGCGTCCTTGCGCACGCTGGCCGCCGCCGCCTGCGGATCGGCCCCCGGCGTCAGTGCCGCCGCTCCGATGACGAGCAGGGCCGCCAGCCGCGACCCCGGCAGGTTGACCAGATCGTCCAGCCGCGCCGCGGCCCAGCCGTACGCCTCGTGCCGGGGGGTGCGGTGGCCGATCATGCTGTCGGCGGTGTTGATGGCCTTATAAAGCGCGATGCCGGGCAGCCCCCCCGCCGCCAGCCACACCGCCGGGGCGACGATGCCGTCGGAGAAGTTTTCGGCCAGGCTTTCGATGGCGGCGCGGGCCACGCCGTGCTCGTCCAGGGTCGCCGGGTCGCGCCCGACGATCATGGCGACGGCGCGGCGTCCGCCCTCCAGCCCGCCGTCGCGCAGGCCCGCCGCCACCGCGGCCACATGGTCGTACAGGCTGCGCTGGGCCAGCAGGGTGGAGGCGGCCAGCGCCTCCAGCAGCCAGCCGAAGGGAAGCGTGCGCAGCGCCGCCGCCAGCGCCGCCGATCCCCAGCCC